>CAPQSW010000001.1:0-101496 GCA_948688495.1 uncultured Lachnospiraceae bacterium
GCATCGTAATATGCGTTCAGGAACTTACCTGCATCATCACGTGAGAAACCAAAGGTCATCTGTGTCAGGTCATTGGTGCCGAAACAGAAGAAATCAGCTTCTTTGGCAATTTCATCTGCAGTAAGGGCAGCCCTTGGAATCTCAATCATTGTACCTACTTCATATTCTAAGTCCGCACCTGCGGCAGCGATTTCTGCATCTGCAGTCTCAACCACTACTTTCTTGACGTACTTCAATTCTTTAATATCGCCAATTAACGGAATCATAATTTCCGGCTTGAGCGCCCAATCAGCATGCGCCTTCTTTACATTGATGGCTGCACGGATTACTGCACTTGTCTGCATTTTGGCAATCTCAGGGTAAGTAACTGCCAGACGGCATCCGCGATGTCCCATCATCGGATTGAACTCGTGCAGGGAATCAATCAATGCCTTGATACTCTCTACCGGTTTGCCCTGTGCATCTGCCAGCTTCTTAATATCAGCTTCTTCCGTCGGAACAAACTCATGCAGTGGCGGATCCAGGAAACGGATAGTAACAGGATTTCCTTCCAGAGCTTCGTATAATTTCTCAAAATCGCTCTGCTGATAGGGAAGAATCTTGTCCAATGCTGCCTCCCGCTCCTCGACTGTATCTGCACAAATCATCTCGCGGAATGCTGCGATTCTGTCTTCCTCAAAGAACATATGCTCTGTACGGCAAAGTCCAATACCCTCTGCTCCAAGCTCGCGTGCTTTCTTAGCATCTGCCGGTGTATCTGCATTGGTACGTACTTTTAAGGTCCTATATTTATCAGCCCATCCCATGATTCGTCCAAACTCACCAGCAATCGTCGCATCAACCGTAGGAATGATGCCATCATAAATATTACCTGTCGTTCCATCAATAGAAATCGGGTCTCCTTCATGATACTCTTTTCCAGCTAAGGTAAACTTCTTATTCTCCTCGTCCATATTGATGTCTCCGCAGCCAGATACACAGCATTCTCCCATACCGCGTGCAACAACGGCTGCATGGCTGGTCATACCACCGCGCACTGTTAATATGCCCTGTGCTGCCTTCATGCCGGTGATATCTTCCGGTGAAGTCTCAAGACGAACCAATACGACTTTCTCTCCTCTTTCTGCCCATGCCACAGCGTCATCTGCTGTAAACACAATCTTACCACAGGCAGCTCCCGGCGACGCTCCAAGTCCTTTTCCAACCGGAGTAGCCGCTTTGAGTGCAGCCGCGTCAAACTGCGGATGCAGTAAGGTATCCAGATTACGAGGCTCAATCATTGCAACTGCCTCTTCCTCGCTTCTCATACCCTCGTCTACCAGATCACAGGCAATTTTGAGCGCTGCCTGTGCAGTTCTCTTACCATTACGTGTCTGAAGCATATACAGTTTGCCATGCTCAACGGTAAACTCCATATCCTGCATATCCCTGTAATGATTCTCAAGTGTCGCACATACTTCTTTAAATTGTTTGAATGCTTCCGGGAATTTTTCTTCCATCTGCGCAATCGGCATAGGCGTACGCACACCTGCAACTACATCCTCGCCCTGTGCATTGGTGAGGAACTCACCCATAAGCTTCCTCTCACCAGTAGCCGGGTCGCGCGTAAATGCAACACCTGTACCACAGTCATCTCCCATGTTACCAAATGCCATACTCTGTACGTTTACTGCTGTACCCCAGGAATAAGGAATGTCGTTGTCACGACGGTATACGTTCGCACGCGGGTTGTCCCAGGAACGGAAGACTGCCTTTACTGCTCCCATCAACTGCTCCCTCGGATCATCCGGGAAGTCCTCGCCAATCTTCTCTTTATATTCGGCCTTAAACTGTGATGCAAGCTCTTTGAGATCATCGGCCGTAAGCTCTACGTCCTGTGTTACGCCTCTCTCAGCTTTCATCTTATCAATCAATTCTTCAAAATATTTCTTTCCAACTTCCATTACTACGTCGGAATACATCTGGATAAATCTTCTGTAGCAGTCCCATGCCCAACGTGGATTGTTAGACTGTTCTGCAATTGTATTAACAACGGTCTCATTAAGACCCAAATTCAAGATGGTGTCCATCATACCAGGCATGGAAGCTCTTGCACCGGAACGGACAGATACCAAAAGCGGATTTTTGTTATCTCCAAACTTCTTACCTGTAATTTCCTCCATCTTACCAATGTACTCATTGATCTGACCCTGGATTTCTTCGTTAATCTGACGTCCATCCTCATAATACTGAGTACAAGCCTCTGTCGTGATTGTGAAACCCTGTGGTACCGGGAGACCTAAGCTGGTCATTTCAGCAAGGTTCGCGCCTTTTCCTCCAAGGAGCTCACGCATGTCTGCATTTCCCTCTTTGAAGAGATAAACCCATTTGTTTGCCATTTGAATTCCTCCTATACAACTCATAATTGATGTTTCCTGCATGCCGAAGCACACATATTTATTGTAACATACTTTTACTACTTGGCAATATATTTTTCCATATTTTTCTAAAAATCAAACTTATCTGCAAAATATGCATCCAATTCCTCTATTTTGATGCGTTCCTGTTCCATGCTGTCACGGTCACGCACGGTTACCGCGCCGTCATTTTCTGATTCAAAATCGTATGTAACGCAGTACACCAATTTTCACTGGAGCCAGCGCCGGATGGAAATGAAGCACCGTCCTCATATCCGGCTTCTCCTCTGTGCCAATATTCTCCTCGTCGTATGCTGCGCAAAGGAAGGCAAGCACTACGCGGTCAGCGCCCAGAGACGGCTCAATAACATAAGGAATGTATTTTTCCTTCTTCTCATCATCAAAATAGCTCATATCCTGTCCAGAGGTATTCTGATGCTGTGTCAAATCATAGTCTGTACGGTCTGCAATTCCCCACAGCTCTCCCCATCCAAACGGGAATAAAAATTCAAAGTCTGTAGTAGCTTTACTATAAAATGCCAGCTCTGCCGGGTCATGGTCACGCAGGCGGAGCTCCTCCTCCTTCATGCCAAGACTAAGAAGCCAGTCACGGCAGAAGCCTCTCCAGTACTGAAACCATTCCAAATCGGTTCCGGGCGCACAGAAGAACTCCAGTTCCATTTGCTCAAATTCCCTGGTCCGGAAGGTAAAGTTACCCGGGGTAATCTCGTTACGGAACGATTTCCCGATTTGGCAGATGCCGAACGGCACTTTCTTACGTGAAGTCCTCTGAACGTTCTTGAAGTTGACAAAAATACCCTGCGCTGTCTCTGGACGCAGATATACGGTATTCTTCGCATCCTCTGTAACCCCCTGGAAGGTTTTGAACATCAGGTTAAATTGACGGATATCCGTAAAATTATGTTTTCCGCAGGTCGGACAGGGAATCTGATGCTCCTCAATAAACTTCATCATCTCCTCCTGACTCCATCCGTCCACAGTAGATTCTAGTGTAATACCCTTCTCCTCCGCAAAATCCTCGATAATCTTATCTGCCCGGAAACGCTCATGGCACTCCTTACAATCCATCAACGGGTCAGAGAAGCCGCCCAGATGCCCGGAAGCCACCCATGTCTGCGGGTTCATAAGAATCGCACAGTCTACTCCCACGTTGTATGGATTTTCCATGACAAATTTCTGCCACCATGCTTTCTTTACATTATTCTTCAGCTCTACACCAAGATTTCCATAATCCCAGGTATTCGCAAGCCCGCCGTAAATCTCGGACCCTGGATATACAAAACCTCTTGCCTTCGCCAATGCCACGATCTTTTCCATAGTCTTTTCCATAGCGCCACCTCTCTCTTTCTGTCATCCATATGCTCAGATTATATTTCATGTGTTTAAATTTCTTTACTGTTTCTAAAAAATTATGCCGGTCTTTATTTTTATTTATACACAACATATACCAGGGACAACTCTGCACCATCCCCTTCTTCCTCTGGAATCTCAATGGAAACCGTATCCTTGGCTTTGATTGTCGTAAAATCAGATGATAAATACTGTATCTCTCCGTCTACCTTCACATCTATTTTCTCGCTCAGAATTACCACTTTATAGTTACTGTCCATAACTGTGGTATTCTCTACGCTTCCCGATGCCTCCCCATTTTCTATCTGGGTAAATTCTGTATTAAACGTATAACCTGCCGCCAATGCCTGAGGCACAGTCCCGCTAAACAGCGTTACCTCATTAAAATCCTGATAAGAGTCGCAGTCTTTATATTTCATATAAAGCTTCGCCACTTTATCCTCTACGGTAAATTCATCAATCTCTACACTGTTCTTTCCATGTTCCTCCTGATACTTCTGAACTCTCTCCTCTACATAACTCTTAAGTTCTTCTGCATCATAATAATCCTTGTCAAAATCTGAAATAGCCGCACAAATCACTTTTCCTTTTTTCTGCACGTACACCGTATCACGATCTGCTACCAAAGAGTCTCCGCATGCACTAAATAATCCGGCTGCCAACAGACAGACTAAGCTGATAGAAATTACTTTTTTCATATGCTAACCTCCTCAACGTTTTAACGCGAACCTCACATATTATACCCTTTTCCATCATTTATTGCAACCGTAGATTTTTAACCTCTGTGCAAATCCCTCATTTTCCTTCAGCACCTGCAGGGCATGAAACTCCTTATCTATGTAAAATGCCATATACTCATCCATAATCTGTGCCAGATCATTAAGCACCCCGCATGAAACCTTGAATGTAAAAAGTTTTTCAACTTTTGATGTAATAATGTACTGGAGAGTGTAAAGGGTAGATTTATCCAGCTTCCTGCCCCCCGTCATCTTGCTGCCGCATGCCTCGCAGACAGTCCCGCCGCTCTCCACGTGAAAATATTGCAGCCCTTCTTCTTTGCCGCATTTGGGACATGAGAACACATTCGGATATTCCCCATTCACCACCATAGCTTTCAATTCAAAAATACGCCGCACCAGGCGGTTATCGAGATTTGGACTCATAAGGGCCCGCAATGACTGATACAGAAGCTTTAGCATATGTATCTCATCCGTATTCTCCCTGGCGTAGTAATCTGCAATCTCCATAAAATAAAAGCCATAATAAGCACCCTCAGAATCTGCTGCCAGCTCTCTGAAATAATTAGATATATCTGCTTTCACAATTGTATAGGAACTGCGTCCCTCATAGGCTTCAAATGTTCCGAAAGAAAAAGGATTGCTGGCTGCAATCAGCGGGCTGTTCGGGCGACGCGCCCCGCGTGCAAAAGCCGAAATCTTTCCTCTTTCTTTCGTCAAAAGCACTATCCTCTTATCATATTCTCCAACCGGGACTGCTGATAACACCATGCCCGTCAGCGCTATGGTCTGCGCCATATCCCTTCACACTCCTGTTTGCGGAATTTCTGCCAGCCAGCATAGCGCCTGTGGCATCTCCATAGATTCCCTCCGCCTCCTGATGGCTTTTGTAGTTTAAGTAATCATGAATACTTCCCGTACTTGCAAATTTCTTCCATTCCTGCTCTATCATGTGGAATCCCCCTGTTCTTCTGTTCATCCTTATTAGGGTGTCCTGTCCACATGTCCATATACCAGAAAAAATCTGGTATATTTTTTATCTTCCTTCATCTTCCCGATAACCAAAGTTTTTAATCAAAAAATCACTGTCCCGCCAGTCTTTTTTGACCTTCACCCAAAGTTTTAAATTCACCTTGCTGTCTAACAGCCGCTCAATCTCAAAGCGGGCGTTTGTGCCGATTTTCTTTAACATGCTGCCGCCCTTTCCGATAATGATTCCCTTATGGGACTCGCGCTCACAGACAATCGTTGCATCAATATCCACAAGTCCTCCCTTTCCGCGCGCTTTCATCCGCTCAATCGTAACGGCTATTCCATGGGGAATCTCCTCCTCCAAGGCATGAAGCGATTTCTCCCGGATAATCTCTGCAACAATCTGCCGCTCGGGCTGGTCTGTAATCGTATCTTCATCATAAAACATCGGGCCATAGGGCAGATAGCGAAAAATCAAATCCGGCAAAATCTCTGTGTTCTCCCCGCGCAATGCTGAAAGGGGCACAATTTCTGCAAAATCATATTCTTTGCGGTAAGTATCAATGTAGGAAAAAACTTCTTCCTTCTTCACTGTATCCGTTTTGTTGATAATAAGGATTACCGGCGTATTTACCCGCCTTAACTTGTCTAAAATGTGACGTTCCCCGGCTCCAATAAAATTACTCGGCTCCACCAGCCAGAGAATCACGTCTACCTCCTGCAACGTGCGCTCTGCCACATTTACCATATATTCCCCCAGCTTATTCTTTGCTTTATGGATCCCCGGCGTGTCGAGGAATACAATCTGCCCCCGCTCCTCGTCTGTGTATACGGTCTGAATACGGTTTCTCGTAGTCTGGGGCTTTTTCGAGGTAATGGCAATTTTCTGCCCAATCAATCGATTCATCAATGTGGATTTTCCAACATTCGGCCTGCCAATCAATGTCACAAAGCCTGATTTCAAACCTTCTTCCATTCAATTCTCCTTTGCTATAAATGCATCTTTAGTATAAATTCTTCAGCTCTTTAAACAGTTTTTTCTCCTGGTTGAGTTTCTCCTCATTTCCAATTACGCAAAGCGCATCCTCCTTTAACACAGCACGCACAATGCCGGCAAGCTTCCGTATATCCTCCTGGTCAGCATGTAAGGTCTCCTCGCGCTCCCTTTGCAGCATTTCATCAGTCACACCTGTAAGGTAGGCCGTGGCGCTGCGCACAGTTTTTGCCGACGGCGTCAGCGGTGCGTCCACCGTACTGAACGTTCCTATGATATACTTTGTCATCTCCTTTTCCTCTGCCGTAAACTGCTCCAGATATTTTGGGATTCCCTCGTAGACCTCATTGGTCCTGCCAAGATGCGGATCGCGGTAAGAAGTGAAATAGCCATCCCCTGTGCGCGTAAAGCCGCTCATGCAGCCGTAAGCGCCGCCCTTGACACGGATATTCAGCCACAGATAATCATAACTGAGCAGCACATTTAAAATCCGCAATACCCCGGTGTACTTATAACCCTCTTTACGGAAATTCCCCGCCCGGGATACATACTGCACCTGGGAAGCGTCCAGAAAACCTTCGTTTTTCTTTTCAAGCTTTAATGGCTTTCGCTCCGTCTGAGCATCCCTGTCATGCACAACGGTCTTCAATCCGGCAATTTCCTTCTCAAGCAGTTCCATGCCCTGAGGCTGTGCACCGATGCTGACCATCAAATTCTCCCTGCAGAAAATCTCCTGCACAAGCTCCTCTAAGATCTGACTCAATGCATCTTTTTTGTCCTCAAAATGTTCCTCAATATCCTTCACAAGCTGGTAAAACGCAATCCCCTGGGTCATATCCGTATACATGGCGCTGTCCGAGAAATAAGACATGGCGCGCATGGAGGAAATCGAATTTCCTGCAGAGCTTAGTGCCATCTGAAGCCTCGATTTGAGCTCCGCAATAAT
This sequence comes from uncultured Lachnospiraceae bacterium, assembly GCA_948688495.1. Classification (GTDB taxonomy): domain Bacteria; phylum Bacillota; class Clostridia; order Lachnospirales; family Lachnospiraceae; genus Petralouisia. Next base: position 7,417 of record CAPQSW010000001.1, read on the forward strand.
CTCATAAAGCCTCTCCTGCTTATGAAAATTGCTCGCAGATATAATTTCACGTATGATTTCCATTGTCTTTGGAATCTCATGGTAAAGCGTCTTTGCTTTCACCTCATATTTGAGGGAAATACTGCCTTTTTCCACATGCGGGTAAATGCCGATACTGCTGAAAATCCCTCCGGTGTGCAGATTGATCTCATTGGCAAGCTCCGGGAATGTATAGGATTTCGTATCTACATAACCCAAGACAGATTTCAAGATACCCAGGTAGGGAATCTTATCCTCTGAGATATCTGTCACATCAAACATCAGGCTAAAATATGCAATTCCATTCGTGTCAATATCATGGCATAAAAGCAGCGTATCATCCACATATTTCTCCCGTATCGAAAGCTTTTCCCCCTCTTTCTTGATGTCCTGTCTTGTAAGCGCCGGAAGCTTATCCATATCCTCCGGTGAGGACGGTTCTTCCTGGTACTTCCGCAGATGGTGGGTGAAATCCACAATCTCCTGACGCTCTTTTTCGCTCAGGGATTCTTTGTATTTGGCAAGTTTCTCCGCCAGCGCTTCTTCCCGCTTTGCATTCAATCCATACTCCGGCTTTGCAATGACCACGGCAGTGTGAACATTGTCCAATAAATACTCCTGTACAAGCTTTTCAAAATATCCGTTCTCCACTTGTTTTCTTAGAAATTCAATCACTTCAAGCCCTTCTAAATGCAGGAACGGTTTGCTGTCGTCGTAAAGCCAGCTGTCCAGACATTTGATGCCAAACAACAATCCCTTGGGAAAGCGCCCGTAATCTGCCTCCCGGTAACGGAACTCAAAGCTGTTCAGCCCAGCCAGCAAAGATTTCCTGTTGATCCCCTTCTCCACCTGCTCTTTGAGCACGCGCTGTATAATTTCTATAAATTCTTCCTTTCGATTCAGATTACTGTTCTTTGCCACAATGGACAACATAGGCTGCAGGCTGTAATTATCGAAAGACGCCATAATGTCCTTTCCTATTTTTGCATCCAAAAGTGCCTGCTTGAGTGGCGCTCCCGGCGCGGAAAGCAGTGCATAATCCAGAATATCGAATGCCACATATAAAGTCTTATCCAGAATATTCCCGGTACTCACATTATACGAAAGGTACGTATTGTCCTCCAAAGTTTCCCCGCTTGCAATGTTATAGGAAATCTCCACTTCACGCATTTTATCAAAAGACTTCTGCTCTTTTATCCCTGAATCCACTTTGATAGCATCAAATTTGCCAAGATATTCCTGATCAAGCCAGTTCAGCCTTTCCTCCATGTCCATGTCGCCATACAGATAAATATAAGAATTTGCGGGATGGTAATATTTCTTATGGAACTCCAAAAACTGCTCATAGCTGAGATTTGGAATCGCCTCCGGGTCACCGCCCGACTCAAAGGCGTAGGACGTGTCGGGATAGAGGCTGCTCATAATCTCCCGGCTTAACACTTCGTCCGGGGAAGAAAACGCCCCCTTCATCTCATTGTACACCACCCCGTTGATGACAAGGGGCGCATCCAAACCTTCCATCTCATAATGCCAACCCTCCTGACAAAAGATTTCTTTGTGCCGGTAAATATCTGGATAGAAAACGGCGTCCAAATATACCTCCATCAGATTCTTAAAATCTTTATCGTTACAGCTTGCCACGGGATAAATCGTCTTATCCGGATAAGTCATGGCATTTAAAAACGTATTCAGCGAACTTTTCACCAGCTCCACAAAGGGGTCCTTCACTGGAAATTTTTCAGAGCCGCACAGCACAGAATGCTCTAAAATATGTGCCGCTCCGGTACTGTCTAAAGATGGAGTCCGAAATCCAATGTAAAACACCTTGTTCTCATCATCATTAGAAATCAGGCTGATTCTCGCCCCGCTCTTTTTGTGGCGGAGCAGGCAGCCCATTGATTTAATATCATCCAGTTTCTTTTCCTCAATTACTTCATATGCCGTACACTTGCTTAAATTCATCATCCTATATCCTTTCTACTGGTTTTTAGTCATTTTTTAGTGATACCGTAAGCTGGTTGTATGGAATTTCAATCTCATTTTCATCAAACCTCACCTTAATCTCCTCCGTCACCCTCCACTTTGCATTCCAGTATTCAGAGGTTGGTGTATAAAACCGCAGCCCCAGCCGAACGCTGCTGTCCTCCAAAGAATCTACAAATACTACCGTATCTTCCTCGGCAAGCCTTGCCGGATCTTCCTCGGCAATTTCTCGTAAAATCTCCTTTGCCTGCCTTATGTCCGAGTCATAGGAAATCCCTACATAGAGGTCTACTCTGCGCCTGTCCTGATGCGTCACATCGGTAAGGCTGGAGTTGGCAAGTGTCCCATTGGGTATTACCACTGTCTTGTTATCTACCGTAAGGAGCTTTGTATAGAAAATTTGAATCTCTGTCACGGTTCCCTCATTCTTGTGGGTATCCTCAATTATATAGTCCCCGACTTTAAATGGTTTAAACAATAAAATCAACACGCCTCCGGCAAAGTTGGAAAGGCTTCCCTGCAAAGCAAGTCCCAAAGTAAGCCCTGCCGAACCTAACACTGCCACCACGGAAGTTGTCGCAATTCCCAACTGGTTAACCACCGCCATAGCAAGGACAATGTACAAAAAAATTTTCGCCGCTGAATCTAAAAACTGGCAGAGACCTTCATCTGCCGCAGATTTCTCCAGCGCCCTCTTGATAATTTTGCGAATCCATCGGATTATTTTCTTCCCGATAAGATAAATAAAAAGTGCAAACGCTACGCGCAATGCAAAGTCCACAAGCATAGGAACCATCTCCTCAAGATACCCCTTCAATACTCCTGGGCTCGCCATTCTCTGCATTTCTTCCAGCTCCGCCAGATTATCTGTTTTAGGTTTTGTATCAGCTTTTGCCAGAAGGCAGCTTTGTAATGATAAAACTGTAAAATTCCACCACATTTTTTCTCCTTTACATTCACTATCCTGAATTGACACTTCATTTGAACTATACTATAATTATAGTATAGTTACCATAACAAAAGCAAATAGTATTTTTTATTATCGGGAAATGGGGGTGGCAATATGAACAAACCTCAACTTACTAACATCGTGGATATTATCTGTCGCTCATTCCGACATGTGGATTCACGCCTCATCAGCCACGGGGAACGTGTCGCGTACATTCTCATGAAAATGTTAGAAGAAACCAGACGGTATACCATGCAGGAAAAACATGATATTTTTATGCTGGGACTCCTTCATGACATTGGTGCATACAAAGACAACGAAATTGATTCCATGCTGAGTTTTGATACCGGTGACACCATGGAACATTCTGTCTTTGGACATCTTTTGTTTAAGACATTTTCTCCGCTTCCACAGTATGCAGATATTATCTTATACCACCATCACTGTAACGCACAGTACTATTCTGTCCCTATCAGCAATTACCATCGGGATATTGCAAAGCTTATTTATCTTGCTGACCGGATTGACATATTTTGTGTGCAGAATACCTCAGGCGGACTGTCCGATTTTTTAGAACAGTACAGCGGCCGTACATTCTATCCTGCTGATATTCGCTGGTTTTGGACCTCACAGGAAAAGCACCATATCCTGGAACACATAGAGTCCATGGAATACCAGGCTGAAGTCACCGATTACATCAAACAGCAGGCAAAGTTCATGAAGGACCAGACCTATAAGTATCTTCTGACACTTACCTTTTCTGTGGATTTTAGGAGTGAATACACAGCATTACATACAGATTATGCCGTTCACCTGAGTAAAAACATTGCAGGTGCCTTAAAATTGCCTGTGCATTCCCGCAATCATATTGAATCTGCGGCATTGCTGCATAACGTCGGCAAGGTCTCTTTGTCCACGCCGCTGACTGCCTCAAAAGATTATGACAATTACCTAAGGCAACTATATGATGATTCCATATTGGACATTACCAGACAAATCCTTTCTGGAAATGTGGACAAAAATATTTTAAATATTATCGAAGATTCTTTCCTTCTGCTAAAGTGCTGGGACAATGAACAGCCGCTAAGCTTTTCACCTGCCCCCGCAGCGGAGGTTGTAGCGCTGTCCTATTTAATGAGCAATTCTCTGTCTCAGGAAATGAATGTCTCTTACTGCCACCATCCCAGGCTTCAGGCGTCATTGCGTGAGAAATACTATCGCTGCCACATGGATGACAAAATACTTCGAACACTGGAAACATCCTTTGATAAGATTATTGAGAATACGCAGCAGTCTTGTTCTGAAATCTATGCTACTTATCAGCAGTTGATGGAGGAATACCGTTCCCTCAATATCATCCTTCAGCATTATAATAATAAATATTAATTACAGTTCACAACGCCAAAGAAAGAAAAGATTAGAGTTTTCAAATGAATTTGAAAAATTCTAATCTTTTCTCTTTATGAGGGTGATAACCCCCTAAGCCACAGGTGAAACTGTGGCTTAGCGTTCTGAATAGAAAAACACTTCTATTTAATCACCCTTACCTTCAATACCCCTTCGATTCCTTTGAGCTGCTCAACGGCTGCATCGGTCACCGGAGAGTCAATGTCCAGCAGGGAATATGCATAGTCCCCACGGCTCTTATTCGTCATATCAGAAATGTTAATATTATTATTCCCCATAACTGCCGTGTATTTTCCAATGAGTCCCTTTACATTCTTATGAAGTACTGCCACACGTCCTGCTGTTGAACAGATACCCATATCACAATTTGGATAATTTACAGAATTATGGATATTTCCATTCTCAAGATAATCCATAACCTCACGGACTGCCATCTGTGCACAGTTATCCTCAGACTCCTCTGTAGAAGCCCCAAGATGCGGGATTACGATACACCCCTCTTTGCCAGCCGTAGTGCTGTTTGCAAAATCAGAGACGTATTTTTTAACCTTTCCTTCCTTGATTGCACAAAGGACTGCCTCCTCATCTACTAAAAGATCCCTTGCAAAGTTCAGGATTACTACGCCCTCTTTCATCATTGCAAACGCTTCTTTATTCAGCATCTTCTTTGTATCCTCCAACAGAGGCACATGAATGGTAATATAATCACATTCACGGTAAATATCCTCCAGGTTATTGATATGCTTTACATACCTTGACAAATTCCATGCCGCATTGACAGAGATGAAGGGATCATAGCCATATACATCCATGCCCAGCTTCGTAGCTGCATTTGCCACTTTAACACCGATAGCTCCAAGCCCGATAATTCCTAATTTCTTACCCGCAATCTCACAGCCTGCAAAAGCCTTCTTTGCCTTCTCTGCATCTTTTCCAACCGTCTCACTGTCTTTATTCTCCAATACCCAGTTAATACCGCCGATAATGTCACGGGACGCTAACAACATTCCTGCAAACACCAGCTCTTTTACACCATTGGCATTCGCGCCAGGCGTATTGAATACCACAATTCCCTGATCTGCACATTTATCAAGGGGAATATTGTTGACTCCTGCCCCTGCCCTTGCAACTGCATCGAGATTTTCAGGAAGCTCTAAATCATGCATGGCTGCACTGCGTACCAGCACTGCCTGCGCGTCTTTCATTTCATCTGTCTTTGTATAATCCCCGCCAAATAAATCCAAACCCACATTGGCAATAGGATTTAAGCAATGATACTTAAACATCTTAATTCTCCTTTTCAAACTTTTTCATAAACTCAACTAATTTCTCAACGCCTTCCTTCGGCATTGCATTGTAAATACTTGCACGCATACCGCCAACAGTCCTGTGTCCCTTGAGGTTCACAAACCCTGCCGCTTCTGCCTCTTTGACAAACTTCGCATCCAGATCCTTGTCTCCGGTTACAAACGGCACATTCATCAGGGAACGGTCTTCTTTTCTCACGGTTCCTTTGAACATTTTGCTCTCATCTAAGAAATCATAGAGAATTTTGGCCTTCTCCTCATTGCGCTTCTTCATTGCGTCAAGACCGCCCATTTTTTTCAGCCATTTAAAGACCTTGCCGCAGACATAAATGCCATAAGCAGGCGGTGTATTGTAAAGGGAATCCGCGTCTGCATGCGTTTTATACTTGAGCATGGTCGGCGTTCCCGGTAAGGTATCTTCTGTAATCAGGTCCTCGCGGATAATGACAATGACTACGCCTGCCGGCCCGATATTCTTCTGTACGCCGCCATAAATAATGCCGTATTTTGATACGTCTACCGGCTCAGACAGGAAACAGGAAGATACATCCGCTACCAGCGTGTGGCCCTTCGTGTTCGGCAATGTCTTATACTTTGTACCATAAATGGTATTGTTCTCACAGATGTATACATAGTCTGCGTCCTCTGGGATATCCAAATCAGAACAGTCCGGAATATAGGAGAAAGTTTCGTCCTCTGAGGACGCCACCTTTACGGCCTCCCCATAATTCTGCGCTTCCTGAAATGCTTTCTTTGCCCACTGTCCGGTGACAATATAGGCTGCCTTCTTATTCTTCATCAGGTTCATGGGAATCATGGCAAACTGCTGGGAAGCCCCGCCCTGCAGGAACAGTACCTTGTAATTATCCGGGATATTCATCAGCTCCCGCAAATCCGCCTCTGCCTCTTTGATAATTCCATCATACACTTTGGAGCGATGGCTCATCTCCATCACGGACATGCCGCTTCCCTTATAATCCATCATCTCCTCTGCTGCTTCGCGTAAAACCTCTTCTGGCAGGACTGCCGGTCCTGCGGAAAAATTATAAACTCTGCTCATTACTTTTCCTCCTTAATTTTATAGGTATCGGCACGCGCTGCTTCGCATCACCTGCCATGTCGTCGGAAGGCATGATAGAAATGCTTCGCATTTACCTTCCTCCTCTAATATCTCCTTCGTCAAATGCCTGATCGATTGCATTGCCCGGCGCCACCATTGGCCACACCTTATCATCACTGTCGATGATACAATCAATCAATACCGGCATATTACTGTCAAGTGCCCTTGCAAACGCTTCTGCAAATTCTTCCTGCGTAGCTGCACGGTAAGCCGTTGCGCCCATCGCTTCCGCCAGCTTCACAAAATCAACGCTGTCATTTAACACGGTAGCGGAATAATGCTGTTCATAGAATAATGTCTGCCACTGGCGTACCATACCCAATACATGATTATTGACTACCACCTGAATCATCGGCAGTTTCTGGCGTACCGCTGTGGCCATCTCATTCATATTCATGCGGAAACAGCCGTCTCCGGCAATGTTGACTACCTGTTTATCAGGTTTTGCCATCTGCGCCCCAATGGCTGCGCCGAGGCCGTATCCCATCGTTCCTAAGCCTCCAGATGAAATCAGCGTACGCGGCTGCCTATATTTATAAAACTGCGCCGCCCACATCTGGTGCTGGCCGACTTCGGTCACTATGATGGCATCCCCCTTGGTCTGCCTGTATATTTCTTCTATGATATAGGGACCGCTCAGGCCTTCCTCTGGGTATCTCAAAGGGTATTTACCCTTATATTCCATAATATGGGCAATCCATTCCTGATGCTCCTGCTGTTCAATCTCCTGGTTCAGCCGCGCCAGAATTTCTTTGATGTCACCGATGATATGGGCATCCGTGATGATATTTTTATTAATTTCTGCCGGATCAATATCAAATTGCAGAATTTTTGCATTTCTAGCAAATTTCCTGGCATTTCCAGTCACACGGTCACTAAAGCGGACACCCACTGCAATCAGAAGATCACACTCACTGACGCCATAATTTGATGTCTTCGTCCCATGCATCCCCAGCATGCCAGTATATAATTTATGGTTTCCGTCAAAAGCTCCCTTCCCCATCAGGGAATCCGCTACCGGAGCCTGAATTTTCTCTACAAATTCCAGAAGCTCCTGGCTTGCACCTGAGATAACCGCACCGCCTCCCACAAACAGATATGGTTTTTTGGATTTGCGAATCATCTTCACTGCACACGCCACTGCTTCCTCTGTGATATCCTTAAAATAGCGTTCTTCGGCTACAGGCACCATAGGCTCAAATTCTGCCTTATTGGACGTAACATCTTTTGGAATATCCACAAGCACCGGTCCTGGTCTGCCTTTCTGTGCAATCCGAAATGCACGCCGGATCGTTTCCGCAAGTTTGGTAACATCCTTTACAATAAAATTATGTTTTGTAATTGGCGTAGTAATCCCTGCTATATCAATCTCCTGGAAACTGTCTTTCCCTAAGAGGGAAACCCCTACGTTACAAGTCAGCGCCACCATTGGAACAGAATCCATATAGGCGGTGGCAATTCCAGTAACCAGATTGGTTGCCCCCGGACCCGAGGTAGCAAAACAGACACCCACCTTCCCAGTTGCCCGGGCATAACCGTCTGCCGCATGGCTCGCCCCCTGCTCATGAGAGGTCAGCACATGCTTAATTTCATGACTATGCTTATATAACTCATCATATACATTTAAAATGGCTCCTCCTGGATAACCAAAGACAGTATCCACACCTTGCTCTTTTAAACATTCAATAACAATCTGTGCTCCTGTCAGCTGCATATCTTAGTTCCTCGCTTTCTACCTTATCTTATCTGCAATCAAATCTCCCATTTGAGCAGTTCCCACCTGGGTAACGGATTCTTTCTCCGCCTCCTCCTGGGGCATAATATCAACTGTCCGGTACTGCTCTTTCAATACCTGTCTGACCGCTTCTTCTACGGCATCTGCTTCACGGTCCAGGTCAAAGGAATACCGCAGCATCATTGCCGCACTCAAAATTGTAGCAATCGGATTTGCAATCCCCTTACCTGCAATATCTGGCGCGGAACCGCCACTTGGTTCATACAAGCCAAACTTAGTATCATTTAAGCTCGCGGATGACAGCATTCCAATGGAACCGGTCACCATGCTCGCTTCATCTGATAATATATCACCAAACATATTCTCTGTCAAAATCACATCAAACTGCCCCGGATCTTTCACTAACTGCATCGCACAGTTATCTACCAGCATATGTTCTAAAGTAACTTCTTTATAATCCTTTGCCACTTCCTCTACTACTTTACGCCAGAGCCTGGAAGAATCCAGCACATTTGCCTTATCTACGCTGGTCACTTTCTTTCTGCGCTTCATGGCAATGTCAAATCCCCGCTTTGCAATCCTTCGGATCTCATTTTCATTGTAAGTAAGCGTATCTACCGCCGTCATCACGCCGTCTTGTTCTTCGGTCCGACGGTCTCCAAAATACAGTCCTCCGGTCAGTTCCCGCATAATCATCATATCAAAACCGTCCCCGATAATATCATCCCGCAAAGGACACGCTGCCCGCAGTTCCCCATACAGGTAAGCCGGTCTTAAATTGGCAAACAGATTCAAGGACTTGCGCAGCTTCAAAAGCCCTGCCTCCGGCCTTAGATTCGCTGGGAGCTTATACCAGGGAGATGTGCTTGTATTGCCCCCAATCGATCCCATCAGCACTGCATCTGCTTCCTTCGCCTGCGCAATCGCCTCATCTGTCAGAGGTACTCCCACAGCATCAATGGAAACTCCGCCCATTAAAATCTCATCATAGGAAAAAGAATGTCCAAAGACTTCTCCTACCTTATCCAATACCTTCTTCGCTTCCCTTACGATTTCCGGACCGATTCCATCTCCGGAAATCACTCCAACTTTATAATCCATAACTTCCTCCTTTTAAGCGGTATCGGCACGCGTCGCAAAGCGCCACCTGCCATGTCGTCGGAAGGCATGAGAGAAATGCTTCGCATTTGCCTTCCTCCTCAAAGCGAAACTCCGCAACAAGTTGCGGAGCACTTTTACTTACTTTCTTTTTCCACCGCATCTTCCGGCTTTTCTACCATGGCAATGGCAGACTTCTGCATCGGGATACGACAGTTTTTGTTGCTTCCGAACTCGACAATAATGGTGTCTTCCGTAATATCAATGATTGTTCCATAAAATCCACTCGTTGTCAGAATCGTATCACCTACCGCAAGCTCTGATAGCATGGCATTCTTCCGCTTTGTCTCCTTTTGCTGTGGACGGATCATCATAAAATAAAGAGCTACCAGCATTACTACAATCCAAATCAATGAAAAACCAGACATGCTTCCGGCTTCTGCTGCTAAAATAGACATATTCTTTCCTCCTGCTTTTCTGCTTTTCTAAACCACTGTTTCCAGCTAAAATTTACACGCTTATACTATTTTACACAAAATGACACACGAGGGCAAGTGTTTTCTAAGATTTTTTTGTATCAGTTCAGCCAGCAGCCATCCGCTCCAGCTTCTCCTTCTTATACGAATGGAATCTTCCCTCATCCAAAGCATCCCTTATCTCCGCCATCATCGTATTATAAAAATACAGGTTATGAAGCACGCAAAGCCGCATCCCCAACATTTCCTTTGCCTTGAGCAGATGACGGATATATGCCCTGCTGTAATGCCTGCACGCCGGACATTGGCAATTCTCCTCAATCGGCCTGTCATCTAATGCGTACTTCTGGTTGAAAAGGTTTAATTTCCCACTATTGGTATATACATGGCCATGACGTCCATTTCGGCTAGGATACACACAGTCAAAAAAGTCCACGCCGCGCTCCACGCCCTCTAAGATATTGGCTGGTGTTCCCACACCCATCAGATACGTAGGTTTATCTACCGGCAGATGCGGCACAGTCACATCCAGAATATGGTACATCTCCTCATGGCTTTCCCCCACTGCAAGCCCTCCGATCGCATACCCATCCAATTCCAGCTCTGCAATTGCCTTGGCATGTTCTATACGAATGTCATCAAAAACTGCTCCCTGATTGATACCAAATAACATCTGCTGTCTGTTGATGGTTGTCTCCAACCCATTAAGACGCTTCATCTCCTTTTTACAGCGCCTAAGCCATCTAGTCGTCCGTGCCACAGAAGCCTCCACATAAGAACGTTCCGCCACACTTGAGGGACACTCATCAAATGCCATGGCAATTGTCGAGGCAAGATTGGACTGTATCTGCATACTCTCCTCAGGTCCCATGAAAATCTTCTTCCCATCAATATGGGAATTGAAATACACGCCCTCCTCCTTAATCTTTCTGAGCTTTGCGAGGGAAAACACCTGAAATCCACCGGAATCAGTGAGAATAGGCTTGTCCCATGCCATAAACTTATGAAGTCCTCCCAACTTCTTTACCACTTCATCCCCCGGACGCACATGAAGATGATATGTGTTGGAAAGCTGTACCTGTGTGCCGATTTCCTGCAAATCCTGTGTGGATACGGCGCCCTTGATTGCAGCCACAGTCCCAACATTCATAAATACCGGGGTCTGAATAGTTCCGTGTACCGTCTGAAATTCCCCGCGTTTTGCCATGCCTTCCTGTTTTAATAATCTATACATAAAATACTTCCTTTCTGCTATAATCGAACAGTATAACAGATTCATTTTTGTTTCTCAAGTAAAAAATACTTTTCATTCCCACTGATATTGACTATAATGATATTAGTACGTACTTATGAGAAGGAGATTATTATGGCTGGTTCAACACTTGGAAAACATTTTCAGATTACTACCTGGGGCGAATCCCACGGAAAAGGCATCGGCGTTGTCGTGGATGGCTGTCCCGCAGGGCTTCCCCTTGAGGAATCCGATATACAGAAATTTTTAGACCGCAGGAAACCCGGACAGTCCCGCTACTCTACCCAGCGTAAAGAAGGCGACCACGTGGAAATCCTCTCCGGCGTTTTTGAAGGACATACTACCGGAACGCCAATTAGCCTGGTTGTATTTAATGAAGATCAGCGTTCTCGTGATTACGGGGATATTGCCAACTATTACCGACCGGGACATGCAGATTATACCTTTGACAAAAAATATGGTTTCCGGGACTATCGGGGCGGCGGACGTTCCTCCGGGCGTGAGACAATTGGACGGGTTGCTGCAGGCGCAATTGCCATAAAAGTTTTAAATAAACTTGGACTTTCTTTCCTGACATATTCCCGTGCCATCGGCCCGGTCGTCATTCCACAAAGCGCAGATGATTTACTGGCAGCTATAGAACAGAATAACTGCTGCTCCCTTACAAAATTACAGGAACATATCCTTGCAAACCCTCTCTATATGCCGGACATTGCTTCCTCCGAAAAAGCACAGGAATATCTGGAAGAATGCATGAGACATTCTGACTCTGCCGGTGGAATTGTGGAAGGAATTATCACTGGCGTTCCGGCAGGTATCGGGGAACCGGTGTTTGACAAGCTCGATGCAAACCTGGCAAAAGCAATTTTCTCCATCGGCGCGGTCAAGGGCTTTGAAATAGGCGCCGGCTTTGCGGCTGCATCTTCCAAGGGCTCAGAAAACAATGACACTCTGCGTATGAAAGATAACATGGTTACATTTGGAAGCAACCATGCTGGCGGCATTCTAGGCGGAATCAGCAACGGCGCCCCGATTATCTACCGTGCTGCATTCAAGCCTACCCCATCGATTGCATCCATACAGCAAACAGTAAATAAATCCCGGGAGGATATTGATATCTCCATTCATGGTCGTCATGACCCAATTATCGTACCGCGGGCTGTTGTCGTGGTGGAGTGTATGACAGCACTGACGATTTTGGATTTGATGTTGGAAAATATGGGAACGAAAATGGAACACCTAGAAAAACTATACTAGAATATGCTGCCCCATCCTCATCTTTATCGACCAAATATATCTGTTCTGGATTTAAAAGATTTAAAACTTTTGTGTCATGCGAGCCAAAAATCAGTTGTGCCAGAAAAGCAAACAAAGCGTCATTCCGTTCACACGGGTGTGCATATTATAAAAAGATATTGCCCTATACTAATATTAGCTACAGGACAATATCTTTTCTTCAAAAACAGACTATCTCTTGGAGTTTAAGCTTCTCCATCATTTTACACCAGTTTATGGATGTGTATGCAATTCGGCTGGTCAATAGAGATGGGTTTCTCCATCATAAGAAAATACTTCTTGTCGAAATCTACCTTAAAAGTCGTAATCTCATTCGTATCATGATTCAGACTGACAAAATGCCTGCCATCCGGGAAAATTGCCAGCGTCTTGGGATAATCCCCGCTAATCTTTGATTCGCACACCTCTGTCAATTCTCCGCTTTCTTCATTAATTTCATAAATTCTCACAGAATTGCTCCCGGCATTGGAACAGAACAGATATTTTCCATCTGGGCTGATTTCCATTCCTGACGCAGCGCTGTTGCGCTTATCTTCTTTATTTACGGTCGGAACTGTCTGTACGTCCTCGAATATCGGACCCTCTTTGGCACATTCATACCGATATACATTGATCTCATTACTCTCCTCACACAGTACATACGCATAGTCACCCTTTTTACTAAACCGAATCATACGTGGGGAAGAATCCAGTGGAGATCGGATAATGTCGGCCAGCTTCAGTTTCCCTTTTTCGTAGTCAATCTGATAGATTTTTACATGGTCCAGCCCGCCGTCCACGGCGCACAGATACCTCTCCCAGGGCGTCAGCTCTACACAATTTACATGGGGGCGGTAATTATGTTCTGCAATGCTCCTCCCCATGCCTGTATGGAAAATACCGTCTGCAATCCCAGCAATGCTGCCATCCTCATTCAGCCGCATCATGGTCACACGTCCGTCATGGTAACCACCCACAAACAAATAACGGTTCTCTTTGTCCACAGACACATAACATCCACGCATGCCGCCAATCCACTCCTCATTGATGGGTTCCAAATCCCCATCCTCTAAAATGCGGAATGCCGCTACGCCTTCGTCCGCTATGGAATAAAGAAATCTCCCATCGGCAGAAACAGTCAAATCCGAAGGGTTACTTATAGGAACTACTTTCCGTTCCGTTAATTTCCCCGCTTCCACATCCATATCATAAATATGGATGCCAACACTGCTTCCATGGGTGTATGTCCCTACATATGCTACGTATTTGTCCTTACTCATCTGCCTGCTCCTCCTTTTCATGCCTGCGCAAAATATCATATTCTGCCAACGGCTGTCCTACATCAATATATAATATTTGCTTGGGATGCGGCGCCGATTCCATCTCCCTGCCTTCCTCATCCCGGATTGACTTCACCGTTACCGCCTGGTTCTCTCCACCCGGCTTCATAACCTCAATTTCCTCCCCCACAGAAAACTTATTCCGCTGTTCGATACGATAACCTTTCTCACTATTGCTCCCTACAATCCCCAGGTACGTATATTCTTTTACATAAGTATTGTTATCGTAAATCTGAGTATTTTCATCCGGCTTCCCAAAGAAAAATCCAGTCGTAAACTGCCGATAGGTACAGCCCACAATCTGCTCTAAATACCAGGGCATATTATTCTCATATTTTTCCCTGGATTCAAAATAATCATCAATGGCTCTCCGGTAAGTTCTTGCAACTGTCGCCACATAAAGGGCTGTCTTCATCCTTCCTTCTATTTTAAAGCTGTCAATCCCCGCCTGAACAAGTTGGGGGATATATTCAATCATACACAAATCCTTGGAATTAAAAATATAAGTCCCTCTTTCATTCTCATAAACCGGCATATATTCTCCAGGTCTCGTCTCCTCCACCACTGCATATTTCCATCGGCAGGGATGGGTACAGGCCCCCTGATTGGCATCACGCCCGGTAAAATAATTGCTTAACAGACATCTTCCTGAATATGAAATACACATGGCACCGTGGATGAATGTCTCTATCTCCAGATCCTGCGGTATGTTCTTACGGATATCTGCTATCTCCTGCAGGGACAGTTCCCTTGCAGAAACTACGCGTCTGGCCCCCAGCCTGTGCCAAAATTGATATGTGCCGTAATTTGTATTATTTGCCTGGGTAGAAATATGCACCTCAATCTCTGGACAGATTTCCCTTGCAATGGAAAACACCCCAGGGTCGGAAATAATCAGTGCATCGGGTTTTAACTCGCTTAATTCCTTAAAGTAATCCCCCACTCCGGCAAGATCGGCATTATGTGCCAAAATATTAGCTGTCACATAGACCTTTACGCCATGTGCATGGGCAAACGCAATTCCGATGCGCATATCTTCCGTGGAAAAATTCTTTGCTTTTGCCCGAAGGCCAAAAGATTCCCCGCCAATATACACAGCGTCTGCGCCAAAAATCACGGCAATCTTTAGCACCTCAAGGCTGCTTGCCGGTACAAGAAGTTCTGGTTTTTTCATAGGTTCCTCCTTAGAGTAATCGTGATCCCATCCCCGACAGGAAGCACGGAAGTTACCAGCTCATCCCTGTGGGTCAGCTCATACAGATACTCACGCATCCGTTTGTGGATCGTACGGTTTCTTCTTGTTACAGCAAAATGAGATTCCAGAATATCACCATCCTGCAACACGTTGTCAGAAACCAGTATACCGCCTGGCCGCAAAAGGCGCAATGCTTCTGGAAGGAAATGGATGTACTGTCCTTTTGCCGCATCCATGAAGATAAAATCATATTCTTCCGTCAGATCCCTCATCACCTCGGCCGCATCACCTTCTAATAATTGTATCACATTCTCTTTCCCAGCGCGTCTAAAATTTTCCCGGGCAATGGGAATCCTTTTTGCATAATTCTCTATTGTAGTAATCTTACAGTCTGCTGGATTGTAATATTCCATCAACAATGCGGAAAATCCTACTGCAGTCCCCACCTCCAAAATACGCTTTGGGTGGTTCATGGCAAGCAGGAGTTTCAAAAGGTTCTGCGTTTCCCGTCGGATGACCGGCACATAATTCCTATGTGAGTCTTCTTCTAATTCTGTCAAAAATGGGGGATTCCCGCAGTCCAGAGAGTTGATATATGTGCTCAAACGTTCTTCTATTATCATTCTTCAACTTCCTCGATATCCTCATCCGCAATGACCTGCATCATTTCCTTTGCAGTCTGGGAGGTATTCAGTGTATAGGTTCCCTCTTTCTGCCTATCGTCATACCCTAACACCTTTAACTGAATCATAAACAGCACTCCGTTGTCTACCAGTTTCTTATCCTCTAAGAGATTTCCCAGCTCCAGTGAAGTCATTCCTTTCTCCACCCGTACCGTCACATCCTGTCCCGGAGCTTCCTCCATAGCAGGCTCCGTAAATATGCGGTACCCCAGATCATAGGCTGACTTGCCGGCTCTTAGAACCACAATCACAATTAGAATCAGGATAGAAGTGCTCAATATGCTGCCTACAATGTTCAATACAATCCTGCTTTTTCCCATGGTTTTATCCCCTATGCCTCAAATCCCAGATCAAATTCAATTTCCATCATTAAACTGTAATTGATACGCTGTACCATACGACATACGGCAAGCTCTGCCGCCAGATATTCATTGACATACGGTTGTGCACGCAATGGGGCAAATTCTCCTTCCAAACGGTCCATTTCTGCATACAAATCCACATTCCGGCATTTATGCAGTTCAAAGTTCCGTCTGCGAAATTCGTTAACTGCCCGCTCTTTTTCCGGTTCCTGGTGAATCAGTTCCCGCACCCTCTGATATTCCTTGTATTCCTGGCTGTCCTTGACAGCCTCCACTAAATTACCTATACATTCGCCTATCCGATCCATAATAACCTCTTGCTTTCGTTTATCAACATCAGCGGACTACATTAAACTTCCATAATAATCGGCATTATCATAGGCCTGCGCTTTGTTTTCTTCCAGACAAACTCACTAAGCTCATCCTTCACCTCAGTCTTAATCTTGCCCCAGTCTGTGATATTTCTTCCCATACAGTACTCCATCACATCATCCAATACCTGTTTTGCCTCATCCATCAGGCTCTCTGCCCCCCTGACATAGACGAAGCCGCGGCTGACAATATCCGGACCGGCAAGTACCTGTCCACTGCCGGATTCCAAAGTCATTACCACAATAATAATGCCATCTTCTGCCAGATGCTGACGGTCACGCAGTACGATATTCCCAACGTCTCCTACGCCAAGTCCGTCTACCAGGATATCCCCTACCGGAACATTACCTGTCACTTTCGCCTCATTTTCATCAAGCTCCAGCACATTCCCGGAAGACAGAATAAATATGTTCTCCTTGCTGTATCCAAGTTCGCGGGCAATGGATGCCTGCGCCTTTAGATGCTTATATTCCCCATGTACTGGAATTGCATATTTGGGCTTTACCAGCGAATAAATGAGCTTAATTTCCTCCCGGCACGCATGGCCGGACACATGGGCATCCTGGAAAATAACTTCTGCCCCCTTCATAAACAGCTCATTGATAACATTAGAAACTGCTTTCTCATTACCAGGAATTGGATTCGAACTGAATATAATCGTATCCCCCGGCTTAATGGTAACTTTTTTGTGCAGATTCGCTGCCATCCTGGACAATGCAGCCATGGATTCCCCCTGGCTTCCAGTCGTAATCAGTACCGTCTGCTCATCCGGATAATTCTTTAACTGTTCAATATCAATCAGCGTATTCTCCGGAATCTGCAGATACCCCAGCTCCGTAGCGGTAGAAATAATATTCACCATACTCCGCCCCTCTACGACAACCTTTCTGCCAAACTTATATGCAGAATTGATAATCTGCTGCACGCGGTCTACATTGGACGCAAATGTCGCGATAATGATACGCGTGTTTTTATGATCTGCAAATATATTGTCAAAGGTCTTTCCTACTGTACGCTCAGAATTTGTAAAGCCCGGGCGCTCGGAATTTGTACTGTCGCACATCAATGCCAGCACACCTTTCTTTCCAATCTCTCCAAACCGCTGTAAATCAATGGCATCTCCAAATACTGGTGTATAATCCACCTTAAAGTCTCCCGTGTGCACAACAATCCCTGCCGGTGAATAAATAGCAAGAGCTGCCGCATCCTGGATACTGTGGTTCGTCTTGATAAACTCCACGCGGAAACATCCTAAATTGATATGCTGTCCGTATTTCACTACCTTACGTTTTACCTTGGTAATCATATTATGCTCACGCAGCTTATTATCAATAATGCCAATTGTCAGCTTGGTTGCATAAATCGGTACGTTAATGTCGCGGAGCACATAGGGAATCGCCCCGATATGGTCTTCATGCCCATGCGTAATAAAAAAACCTTTTACTTTATCAATATTATCCTTGAGATAGGTCACATCCGGGATTACCAGATCAATTCCCAGCATATCATCTTCCGGGAACGATAATCCACAATCCACTACAATAATACTGTCTTCATATTCAAAGGCAGTAATGTTCATTCCAATCTGTTCTAATCCTCCCAATGGAATGATTTTCAATTTTGAGTTGTTCTGTTTCTTCAAATTGCACCTCGTTTCATACATTGTCTTACATGGTTATGTCCACGTCTTCTAGCATTTCTGAGAAAATTCTGGATATATCTTCCAGTTCTTCCTCAGATTCTACCATTTCATAAACTGCATCTTCTTCCTCGTCCTGTGACAGCCGTTTTAAGATAAACGCATCACAATCGCCGTCTTCTTCCTCCGTAACGAGAAGATAGCTTATCCCATTGATTTTAGTCTCCTCCATTACATAAAATTCTAAAGCCTCGCCATCCTGGGGAGACTGAAATGTCACTTTTTCCATATTATTTTCCTTTACAATTCGCTTCCGTCATCCTGCTCTTTCTCAAATGTCTGTGCATCCAGATAGCTCTGCAATATCAACGCAGCTGCAATCTTATCTACATAGTCCTTCCGTGCTTCTCTGCGCACTCCACTCTCCATCAACGTCCGCTCTGCCGCCACCGTGGTAAGACGCTCGTCCCATAATACTATCTCAAGTCCACTCCGCCTCTCTAGCATTTCCTTAAATTCCAGCGTCTTTACACACCGTTCGCCCTGCGTATTGTTCATGTTCTTAGGAAAGCCAAGTACAATACTTTCTACCTGGTACTCTCTTATCAGTTCCTCTACTCTTGCAAGCGTCTGCCTGAGCTTCCCGGGTGATTTTCTGGGAATGGTCTCTACCCCTTGTGCCGTCACGAGCAGCGCATCACTCACTGCAACACCCACCGTCTTAGATCCAAAATCTAAGCCCATAATCCGCATGCTCTGCCTCCTATTCCCAGAAATTATTCCTAATATACTGGCGTAAGATCTCCTCTACCAATTCATCACGTTCTACTTTCATAATGAGGCTTCTGGCATTCTTGTGGCTGGTAATGTAAGTGGGATCTCCAGACATGATATACCCGACAATCTGATTCACCGGATTGTAGCCTTTTTCCCGCAGTGCACTGTAAACAATTTCCAAAATATCATTTACATGTATCTTCTGCTCCTTCTCCACTTTAAAAAATTGAGTATTGTTTTTATCCTGCATTTTTCCACGCCCTTATTTTGCTCTTTCGTTCTAATAAATCTTCCTTTTCACTATTCTAATACAAATGTTCGGAAAACTCAAGATTTTTCTTCTAAAACGTTTTCCATCTGTAAAACATGCTCTTTCAGTCTGGAAACTACCTTGCCGTGTACCAGCCTGTTCTCGAGGTTTTCCTGCGGACAACCTGAAGTGGGAACAGCTATTTTTACATATTCTTTCGTATGTCCAAGAAAATATTCCACTTCGCCAAAGAAAACCCGTTCTTCCATCAATACCTCCGCTGTCCTTCCAATATACCATTTCAAAAATTCCTCATTCATAGGTACAAGGTCATGAAAGAGCGTCTCACTGCGCACCTGCTTAACATCCTCTGGTACCTGATGATCCATTTCTGCAGCCCGGGTGCCTTTTCGTCTGGAATATTTAAAAATATGGATTTCAAAAAATCCAATCTGCCTCAAAAACTTCCTCGTAATCTCAAATTCTTCCTCTGTCTCTCCCGGAAATCCCACAATCACATCTGTAGTAATCGCCGGATGATTAAAATACTTCCTTAACAGCTTACAGCCTTCCTCATACTCCCGGCAGGTATATTTGCGATTCATACGCCGCAAGGTTTCATCGCAGCCGCTTTGCAGGGACAAATGGAAATGCGGGCAGATTTTGGGTAATTCTGACAGCCGCCGGACAAATTCTTCTGTTATAATTTTAGGCTCCAAAGAACCAAGGCGAATCCGTGCAATTCCCGCTACTTTATGAACTTCCTCAATCAACTGCAGAAGATTCGTACCCAAATCCACGCCATAGGAGCTTAAATGTATTCCAGTCAATACAACTTCCTGATAACCGTTTGCGGCAAGCATTTCTATTTCTTTCACCACTTTAGGAATCTCCCTGCTCCTGACCCGTCCTCTTGCATAGGGAATAATGCAGTAACTACAAAACTGGTTGCACCCGTCCTGAACCTTAATAAACGCCCTGGTGTGCTCCGCTGTGCGGCTGACCGACAAAGATTCATACGTGGCATCCCCGGCAATGTCTCCTACCGCTGACAGACCTTTTTTCCGTTCTGTAAAAAAGCGCTCCAACAATCCTGGAAGCTCATGCTTTTTATTATTTCCGATCAGAATATCCACTGCATCATCTTCTTTGAGCTGCTCCCTGGCTGTCTGCACATAACAGCCCGCGGCAACCACAACACTGTCTGGATTTCTCTTTTTGGCGCGGTGCAGCATCTGCCTCGACTTGCGGTCCGCAATATTTGTAACGGAACAGGTGTTGATTACATAAACATCCGCCTCATCTTCAAAGGACACAATCTCATACCCAGACTGTTCTAAAAGCTGCTGCATGCTCTCTGTCTCATATGCGTTTACCTTACATCCAAGATTGTGTAATGCTGCCTTTTTCATTCCAAGTTCCATACCTTTCTCTGTTCTGGCAGCAAACTGCCGAAAAACACTATACTTTTCTTCCTTAAATTGGCTATGGTGTTATTGACTTTTTCCATAAAAAACGATACTATAATGGATATTAAAACAAACACAAAATATATGAAGGAGGCTTTTATAATGATAGAAGTACAAATTTCTTTAAATTCCATCGACAAAGTAAAATCTTTCGTGAATGCCATTACCCAGTTTGACTTTGACTTTGATTTAATTTCCGGAAGATATGTGATTGATGCAAAATCCATTATGGGTATCTTCAGCCTTGACTTGTCCAAACCCATCGATTTAAAAATCCATGCGGAAGAAGGCAAGGAAGAAGTTATGGAAGTAATCAAACCATATCTGGTTTAATCTTTTCACACTACGATACATCCCCCATGAACAGTCATGGGGGTACTTTTATGCACCAAAGCGCAATTGGACGGAATGCCTTAATCATCAGCCTTTACGATTATGGTCTCTGCCGTCTCAATGGCAGTCTTCACCATCTCGTCAATTTGTTCCTTGAGATGTGTCTCAGAACGCCTGATTACCTTTAGGCTCGGCTTTGTAACGGGATGCTTCGCCACAAAAATTGTACAGCAATCCTCGTACGGAAGGATGGAAGTCTCAAATGTTCCAATCTTCTTGGAGAGCTCAATGATTTCCTGCTTGTCAAAGCCAATCAGCGGGCGGTACACCGGCATCGTGCAGACCTCATCTGTGGAAGCTAAAGACTGCATTGTCTGGCTCGCCACCTGTCCGATACTCTCCCCCGTAATCAGACCGAGAGATTCCGTTTCCCTGGCAAAATACTCCGCAATCCGCATCATATAACGCCGCATGATGATGGTAAGCTCATCATGGGGACACTTCTCATAAATATACATCTGTATATCGGTAAAATTCACTACTTTCAGATAAATTGGCCCGGTATATTTTGAAACAATCCTTGCCAAATCTACAACCTTCTGTTTGGCGCGCTCACTGGTGTAAGGCGGCGCATGAAAATAAACAGCGTCAATCTTCACTCCGCGCTTTGCAATCATGTAACCTGCAACCGGACTGTCAATGCCGCCGGACAAAAGCAGCATTCCTTTGCCATTGGTCCCTACCGGCATTCCACCAGGTCCTGGAATAATATCGGAATAAATATTTATTTTCCCACGAATTTCAACGTTTACAAGAACGTCGGGATTATGGACATCCACCGTCATATCTGGAAATGCATTAAGAATCTTCTCACCAAGAGCTGCATTTACTTCCATAGACGGCATAGGATAACTTTTCCTTGCCCGCCGGGTATTGACCTTAAAGGTCATGTGTTTGTCCAGATAGCGCTTGTCCAGATAATTTATCACATCTTCTGCCAATTTGTCAAATCCTTCGTCTTCTGTGAGCATCACCGGACAGATTCCCACTATACCAAAAACATGTTTTAAATTCTCCAATGCCTCATCATAATCATATTCTGTCAGTGCTTCAATATAAATGCGCCCCTGCTCTTTGCTGATTAGAAATTCCCCTTCCACGGGCTTTAACGCATATTTTATCTGTCGTACCAGCGCATCTTCAAATAAATGACGGTTCTTCCCCTTAATTCCAATCTCTCCATATTTTATCAAAAACGCTTTAAACATAGTTTTCCTTTCTAATGCCTGGTATATTTTGCCAGCATGGGCACCAGTTCTTTCAAATTTGCAACACAATATTCCACTTCTTCCAACGTATTCCCTGGACAGAAACTAATCCGGACCGTGGAGTCCAGATACTCCCTTGAAACACCAATTGCCAGAAGCGTCGCACTCTTTGCGGGCTTATTCGAAGCGCACGCGCTTCCTGCCGACACATAAATCCCCCTATCCTCCAGCGCATGGAGCAACACTTCACTGCGGACACCGTCTACGCTTAGGCTTACAATGTGGGGCGCACTTTCCCTCCCCGTCTTTCCGTTGATATGCGCCCATTCCTGGTCTTTCAGCCCCTGAATAAATGCTTCTTTCAGCCGGTATAATTGCTCCTGCTTGTCAGGAAACCCATGATATGCCTCCTGTGCGGCCTGGCCCAGTCCGGCTATTCCCGGTACGTTCTCTGTACCGGAGCGCATATTTTTCTGCTGACCTCCCCCATAAATTAACGGCTTTAGCTTTGTCTTCTCTTTTACATACAAAAATCCGATCCCCTTCGGACCGTGAATCTTATGGCCGCTGACCGAGAGCATATCAATCCCTAATTTGGCAGGGTAAATTACATATTTCCCATACGCCTGGATCGCATCTACATGGAACAGCGCCCCAGGATTTTTCTTCTTTATAATCTGTGCAGCCTCCGCAATCGGCTCTACTGCGCCTATTTCATTATTCACATACATGATGGATACGAGAATAGTCTCATCCGTCACAGCATTCTTAAGCTCCTCCAAAGAGATAATTCCGTCCTGGTCCACATCCAGGTAAGTCACTGTAAATCCCTGTTCCTCCAAAAATTTCATAGGCGACGATACCGCCGGATGCTCCACTTTTGTAGTGACAAGATGCATTCCGCTGCGCTTATTTGCCATAGCTGCCCCCAGAATGGCAAGATTGTTGGACTCGGTTCCTCCGGAAGTGAAAATCAATTCTGATTCTCTGACCTTCATGGTCTTACTGATTTTTGCCTTTGCATCCCGGATATAACTTTCTGCTTCCATTCCCTTCCCATGTAAAGAAGATGGGTTTCCATAATCCTCCGCCAATGCGCGCAACATAAGCTCTTTCGCCTCCTGACTGCAGCGCGTTGTCGAAGAATTATCAAAATATGCTTCCATAACTTCCTCCTATCATAATGTATCGCCCCTCGCTTTCACTTTCTATACACTAATCTTCCACAGCATACTGCAGCATGGAAAGTGCACATAAACCTGCCGTCTCTGTGCGCAGAATACGGCTTCCTAAGGATACCATCTCCATATCATCCTTTGCCAGAGCAATTTCCGCGGAATCATATCCCCCCTCCGGTCCTATAAAAATTCCGACAGATGCACCTTTTCTAATGTTGCCAAACACTTCCCTGGTATGTGCCATCCCCCGTTGGTTCTCATAAGGCAGAATCCGTATGTCTAATTTTTTTGCATATTCCGCCGCCTGTGCAAATCCCATCGGCATTCCTACAATGGGAATGATACTGCGTTTTGATTGTTTGGCTGCACTCTCTGCAATCGCCTGCCATCTCGCCTGTTTCGCCTTGGCCCGTTTCTCATCAAGCTTCACCACACAATGCTTCATGGCAACCGGAATAATCTCAGACACGCCAAGCTCCACAGCCTTCTGGATGACCATTTCCATCTTATCACCCTTGGGAAGCCCCTGGAATAAAGTGATTTTAAGGGAAGGTTCTGTACCCTCCGCCTCTCTTTGCACCGTAAGGGAAATTTTTTCATTCTCAATTCTGTTGATGGCGCAATAAAAATCCCTTCCCGTATTATCGCTGATGCGGACTTCCTCCCCCCCGCGCATGCGGAGAACATTTTTCATATGGTTAACATCACTGCCTGTGATAATAATTTCCTTTCCCTGAATCTGGTGTGGCTCTACAAAAAATTGAAACATTTTCTTACTCCTGTACTATTTTCGGGCAGTAATGCTGACCCATTCCCCCTGATGGCAGACTTCCAAGATCTCAAAGCCTGCTTCCAGAAGTGATTCTTTCACTGCTTCTTCTTTAAAATCAATAATTCCACTGGTAATATAGATACCGCCTTTCTTGACATGATCCGGGATTACCGGCGTCAGGGGGATTATGATATCTGCAAGAATATTTGCCACTACAATATCATAATCCCCTCCGACTTTCTCCTGTAACTTTGAATCATCAATCAAATTACCCTGATAAAAACTGCACTGCTCCATGGGCAGGTGATTGATCCTCATATTGTCCATCGACGCTTCCATGCACAGAGGGTCTATATCGATTCCGACAACTTCACCCGCACCCAGCTTTAAAGCTGCCAGCGATAAAATACCGCTTCCACAGCCCACATCAAGCACCCGGTCTCCCCGCCTTATATGCTTGTCCAACTGCCGGATACAAAGCTGGGTCGTCTCATGCTTTCCAGTTCCAAAAGAGGTCCCTGGATCAATCTCAATGGTACAACGGTAATTTCCTCCCTGCGTCTCTTCCTCCCAGGTCGGTTTAATCAGTATATCATCAATCACAAAAGATTTAAAATATTGTTTCCAGTTGTTTATCCAGTCTTTATCTTCTGTCTCTCTCTGGGTTATCTTTGCACTTCCCACGTCCGTGAACATCCTAAGATCCTCAAGCTCCTTCTTTACCTGCGCAAGAAGGTCCTCATGCTCCGTCCCCGCATCCAGAAAAAAACTGATCTGCGCAAGCCCTTCATCCGGTGGCAGTTCAGGTAAAATGTCAATATACAATCTTTCCTTATCTTCTGCTGATAAAGGAATATTGTCTTCTATCTGAACGCCCTCTATGCCCAAATCTGCCAGCATACTGCTGACAAAGTCTTCCGCCTGGGTCGTCGTGTGAATTGTGTACTGTTTCCATTTCATATCTATTGCTCCTACGTTCTGAACTGTTTTTTGAGTTTGTCATAAGCCTGGTTGATGACCTGCAGGGTGGCTGTATCCCCCGCCATGTTATCTGGATGGTATATCTTTGTAAGCTCTTTATACCGCTTCTTCAACGCCTGCATATTATCGACACCAGAAAAAAACATCTGCTCCTCTGGATACACCTCTGCTGTTTTCTTCGCCTGACGTCTTCTTTCCCCCTGAAAATAACGTTTCTTTTCACGCTCAATATCCTCTTTCTCCCGGGCAAGATTCTGCAACTCCCCCTCCAAAATCTTCCATTTCATCTGAAACAGGTTCTTTTCTTCCGCCATGCGCTTTTTTTCCATTTCCTGTCTCCGGTGAAACTCCTGTTTCTCCTGCTTGAATCTGCGCCTGTCTTCTTCAAGCTGCTGCCGTTCCCTGTGCAGCAGCTTTGATTGAAGATTTTCTGGCATTGGCTCCCGGATTACCCTCCCCATCTGCCGCTTCGGCTGATCCATCCTTTTTCCCCCTTTGTATGTGTGCTACTTTACTTTTTTCACGTTACTGTATGCTCCGTAAACCTTATTCCTATCTACCTTCGTATAAGCACGTATCCGGAAGCTGTAGGATTTTTTCTTACTCAGCCCTGATTTTG
This sequence comes from uncultured Lachnospiraceae bacterium, assembly GCA_948688495.1. Taxonomy (GTDB): domain Bacteria; phylum Bacillota; class Clostridia; order Lachnospirales; family Lachnospiraceae; genus Petralouisia. Next base: position 33,275 of record CAPQSW010000001.1, read on the forward strand.
TAAAGGAAAGCGTCTTGGCGTTTCCTACGATCTTTATCTTTTTATACTTGCCGTTCCCGGTTTTCATGTAAATCTCATAACCACTGGCGCCGCTTACTTTCTTCCATGTCAGTTTCACCTTATTTTTTCCAGTTCTCTTTGCCTTGCTTAGCTTTGCCTTTACCGGCGCTGTCGCCGTCTTAGCACTTCCAGTAGCGGCTGCATAAACATTCTTCCCATTGACAACGCGGTAGGGCGTAACCCGCAGGGTATAAATTGTCCCCGGTTTTAATTTCGTATATTTGCAGCTGCCTGCTGTGACATATTTGGTAGAAACCACCTTACTTCCCTGATAGAGCATTAGACGGTAACTGACACCCGATACACTTTTCCAGGCAAATGACAGAGACTTATCTGTCTGTTTCGTCACTTTCAGGCCCGACACCCCTGCCGGTCTTTCTGGAGAAATCATGGCAATGTCTTCTGTATAGATTTTTCCACACAATTTGCAGGTATATGTCTTTAATCCCTTCTGTGTTTCCGTAGGCTTCTTCGTCACTACATATCTATACTGATGACCCGGACATTTTACTTCTACCGACACCTCAATATCCTTAACCGGCTGGTAATTTACCTGATCCTCTGGTATGTATATCACATAAAATTTATTGTATCCTTCTTTGCTTAACTTTGTAGCCTGGTCTGTCTGCCATAGAAATCCATCCGGCAATTCTATTGACGCAAGCGTTGTTCCACTGGTTCCTTTCAGGTTCTGTGGAACAGTATATTGCGGATTGACACGCGCGATTTCTACCTTCACGCTTCCCGTAAATGCCTGGAATCCTACCCTCATTACCTTATACCATACTTCATACGTTCCTGCATTCACCATCTCTGGCTGCTCCATCCGATATACCACATCTGTGTCATTTTTCAAAGCATACTGCACAATATCTCCTGACTGTGTCCCCTCCACTGTAATCGTATACGGCCGCCCGGTATAGACGCCTGCTACATTTGCAACAGTAATTCCTGTGATTTCCTCAGGCATCTCGTCGATTTCTTCCGTATAACTGTGTCCGCAGAAAATACAGGTGAAAACTGCCTCCCCCTTCTCTGTCTCAGTGGGTTCCTTCGTAACCTCAGTTGCATACTGATGTCCAGGACACGTCACCTCCAATGTAATCCTCACACTGACTGTACGGTAATTCTTAGTGTCAGCCGGAGTAAAGTCAGCTGTATAAGTCTGAGAACCTGTTTCACGCAACAATGTATCCGGCTCCTGCCAGGTAAATCCTGTCGGAAGCTGCACATCTTCCAAGGTACTTCCACTGCTTGCCGTAAGTCCCAAAGGTATCTCATAGTCTGGGTCTGCCTGCCCGATTGCCACAGATGCTTTTCCATAAAAGCTAATATATCCATTTCGCTCCACCTTGTAGGAGACTTCATAAGTGCCCGCATCAACCATCTCCGGTTGGACGGACTGATACATTCCATTTGCATCTTTGTACTGTACAACATCTCCCGGCTTTAATCCCTCTACCGTAATCGTAAATGGCTGCCCGGTATAAGTCCCCGTCACATCTGCCGCTGAGATTCCGGTTACTGTCTGAAGCGTATATTTATGGATATCCTGCTGATATCCTTCATATAAAGGCTCATTCTGCGGTGCATACCACAATTCATTTCCCCGGACAGTGAAACCGTAAATCAACTTATCAGAAAGATCCTGCGGCGTGTAAATTGTCTTAACACTCCCATCTTCCATGATCTGACGAATATCTGTTGGTGTATTAAAATAAATCTTACCGTCTGCTTTTGCAAGATACATATAGCTCGAAGTATAATATCGCCCGTCTCCAGTCGTCCAGACTGATGTGGAAAATACAGGTTCCTCACTACCGCTTAAAAGCTCATCCTTCTTCACAAGCTTTACCGCCTGCTGCATTGTCACATCATTCTCATCCTCCTGATATTTGGAATAATACCATGACCCATTATTGCGACAGATTGCAGAGGTAATTTTTGACCAGAATGCATTGTCATAAGTAGTAGAATCTGCCACATGGAGCTCATTCCAGGAAATATGTTTATGCTCACTGTCCGATATTTTGCTGCTGCTGAGCAGGAAATAATTATGTACCACCCGCCCGATATTGTCTCCCGTCGGGTCGTCCCAGGTAGCATCGACGTGATACCATTTGCCGCCAATCTCAATCATATTCCATGCATGTGCCATAGCCTGGCTGCTCACCACATCACAGGAAATGCCAAGCTTTTGTTCCATGATATAGGAAAATGCATCCGAATAGCCGTCGCACACAGCCATTCTGTTAACCAGGGAACCATACGCCGTATGGGAAATGTCCGGAACCCGGTTATTCTGGTAATTCTCATAGTCATATTCACAGTTCTGCACCAGATAATCGTGTACGATAAGCGCCTGCTCATAATCATTCAGGGAGGTGTCCACCTGCGCAACTGCCTGCTCTGCAGCTGCTTCCAACTCCTCACACATCTGGATGGCTGTCTCTTTATTGTAGAGATATGTCACCTTATAAGAGAGAATGGTGCTTGCCCCCTGATATGCTGAAATGCCGCATTTGCCTGCTACATAAAACAACTGCGGATTATTATTTAAAATTCTAAAATATTCCTCATATGCCGTCTCCCTAGAGACATTATAAGCAGATACATCAATTGTTTCCTCGAAATTCTCTAATGCTGCAACAATATACTCCTCCAACGTCTGCTGTGTCCTTGCCGCCCGTGATATCGATTTGCCTGCAAGCGGGTAAGCTGCCTCCGGTTCTTCATAATATTCCGGATTATAGCGGTTTTCATCCGTTAAGGTTACGCTCTCTGTCTGAACAGCGGCTGCTTCTGCCAAAACCGGCGTCTGCACAAAGCCCATTGTCAGAAATAGAACCAATAACAGTGACCATATACGTTTCTTCTTCATGTGCTGCCTCCTTATCTGCATTTTGGTTATTATACTCCCCCTATTATATAATAGGAAAGGTGGATTGACAAGGAAAAGGTTTTCCATATCCTGTTCCCTGTTTTAGCAGTCTGCCTCTATCTTGGTTGTTATCCCTCTATTTTTCTTGGCAGTCTTCTCAATCTTCTTTATTCCTTACATTCCAAAATAACAAACTATATATTAATTTCCCACTGCCCTAACAGCGCTCGCACACATTTTTTTATTTGTAACAGGGGTAGTATACAATCTCTGCTCAATACCATATAAAAGATTCTTTAAATCATTTTCATCTTTTACCTGAAATTTATTGCCATCAAACTTTACGTTTTCCACTCCCCGTATATCTTTTTTTCTGCTAATAATAAATATTTTCATTTGACTTTGCGAAGTTACATAATAATGCCAAAAAAATTGTTGAATTTAATGTCAAAAAAAAATTTATATATGATTTGAATTATATATCGCCTCTTTTCATATCCAAAACCCCGCCACAACTGGATTTTCTTATAAGAAAGTAAAGTGAGCAAACCCGCCTGCTAAGATAAAAAGCTGTACCCTGCGACGTCCCACAGAATACAGCCTGTCTTTACATATCTTCGAATGTTTCTTTTATCTTTCCCATAAATCCCTTTTTCTTCTTCTCTGCGCCTGCTGCGCCGTCCTGCTTTTTCAAAGACTGCCCGCTTACCTCGTCAAACCTGCGAAGCGCCTCCTTTGCCTCTCCGTTGAGATTCGTAGGCACCTGCACCACAAGCGTAACATAGTGGTCACCACGTACAGAAGAATTGCGCAGGGATGGGATTCCCTTGCCTTTGAGACGAATCCTGGTGTCTGTCTGTGTTCCCGGCTTCACATCGTACAGAATATCACCGTCAATGGTGCTGATTCTTACCTCGCCGCCCAATGCTGCCTGGGCAAATGAAATCGGAGCCGTCGAATAAATATTCATATCCTGACGCTGGAAAATCGGATGCCTGCTGACATTTACCTCTACCAGCAAATCTCCTCTTGGTCCGCCATTGGTACCCGGCTCTCCCCTATCCCGGATACGAACGCTTTGACCATTGTCGATTCCTGCCGGAATAGACACTTTGATCTTTTTACGCTTCGCAATGTATCCTGTTCCGTGACAGTCCGGGCACTTGTCTTTGATAATTTTACCAGTTCCACGACACTCTGGACAGGTCTGTACATTCTGCACCATACCAAGGAAAGACTGCTGGGTATAGACCACCTTGCCTTTGCCTCCGCACTTCGTACAGGTCTCCGGGCTGGTTCCTGGTTTGGCGCCAGTCGTATGACAGGTCTGACACTCGTCCTTTAACGTAATCTCAATCTCTTTCTCACAGCCAAAAGCAGCCTCCTCAAAGGTAATGCGCACTGCTGCCCGCAGATTTGCCCCCTTCATGGGACCATTGCTGGCAGAGGAACGCCTTCGCCCTCCACCAAACAAATCGCCGAATATATCGCCAAATATATCGCCCATATCCATGCCGGAGAAATCAAATCCCCCGCCGCCTCCCATGCCGCCTTCAAAGGCAGCATGGCCGAACTGGTCGTACTGGCGTCTCTTATCTGCATCACTCAGCACCGCATATGCCTCAGATGCCTCTTTAAATTTCTTTTCTGCCTCTGCATCCCCCGGGTTCATATCGGGATGATACTTTTTTGCAAGTGCACGGTATGCTTTCTTGATTGCTGCATCATCTGCATTCCTGTCAACACCCAGGACCTCATAATAATCTCTTTTCTGCTCTGCCATGACAAACTCCCTTTTTTTCAGATTCTACCAGGTAATTGTGAAAACCAACCGCTTCGTGCCCCAAGGTAGTTATAAGGTAGTTACGCTGCACCAGGCTCGAAAACACCTCGCCAAGTTGCAGGTAACGACGTACGTACTAAGTTCGAAAACACCTCACTAAGTACTCACAATCACACTTCCTTATAATCTGCGTCCACCACATCATCATCTGCACTGCTGTAAGATGCATCTCCCATGTCAGGACCTGCACCTTGGGCTCCCTGGGCTGCCTGTGCATTCTCATACATCTTTGCAAATACTTTCTGTGCACTCTCCATAAGCTTCTCTTTGGCTGCCTTCATCTCGCCAACCTGGTCATCTGTCATCTCCTCCGCATTGGGATGAGCCTCAACCATAGCCTTTAATGCATTCAAATCTGCCTCTACTGCTGACTTGTCTGCCGCATCTATATTAGCGCCTACTTCTTCAAGCGCTTTCTCTGTCTGGAATACAAAGGAATCAGCATCGTTTCTGGTATCAATAGCTTCCTTACGCTTCTTATCCTGTGCCTCAAACTCCGCTGCCTCCTTGACAGCCTTATTAATGTCGTCTTCAGACATATTGGAACCTGCCGTAATCGTAATATGCTGCTCTTTTCCAGTCCCCAGGTCTTTCGCCGATACGTTTACGATACCGTTCGCATCAATGTCAAAGGTAACTTCAATCTGAGGTACGCCGCGCCTTGCAGGCGGAATGCCATCCAGACGGAACTGTCCTAAGGATTTGTTATCTCTTACAAACTGACGCTCACCTTGTACAACATTGATGTCAACGGCTGTCTGGTTATCTGCCGCCGTTGAGAAAATCTGACTGTGCTTGGTCGGAATGGTTGTATTTCGCTCAATCAACCTGGTAGCAACACCACCCATTGTCTCAATAGACAGGGATAATGGTGTTACATCCAGAAGAAGGATCTCACCTGCACCTGCATCTCCGGCAAGTTTACCACCCTGGATAGACGCTCCCAATGCCACGCACTCATCCGGATTCAGGGACTTGCTTGGATCTTTCCCAGTCAACTGCTTTACTTTATCCTGTACAGCCGGGATACGTGTAGAACCACCTACCAAAAGCACCTGGCCCAGCTCGGAAGCGGTAAGTCCTGCATCCTTCAATGCGTTCTGTACTGGAACTGCTGTGCGCTCTACCAAATCATGTGTCAGTTCATCAAATTTAGCCCTTGTCAGGTTCATGTCAAAATGCTTGGGACCCTCCGCAGTTGCTGTGATAAATGGAAGATTGATATTGGTTGTCGTTGCGGAAGAAAGCTCTTTCTTGGCTTTTTCTGCTGCTTCTTTCAATCTCTGTAATGCCATCTTATCAGTTGAGAGGTCAATCCCCTCCGTCTTCTTGAACTCTGCCAGCATATAGTCTGTAATCTTCTGGTCAAAATCGTCACCGCCCAGACGGTTATCTCCTGAAGTCGATAATACTTCAATAACACCCTCGCCAATCTCAATGATAGATACATCGAAGGTACCACCGCCTAAGTCATATACCATAATTTTCTGTTCTTTTTCATTGTCAAGGCCATACGCCAAAGCTGCTGCCGTAGGCTCGTTGATGATACGCTTCACATCCAGCCCGGCAATCTTGCCTGCATCCTTGGTTGCCTGACGCTGTGCATCATTGAAATATGCCGGAACAGTAATTACCGCTTCTGTCACTTTCTCACCCAGATAATTCTCTGCATCTGCTTTTAACTTCTGCAGAATCATAGCAGAAATTTCCTGTGGGGAATATTTCTTGTCGTCGATCGCTTTCTTGCTCTCTGTTCCCATCTCCCTCTTAATGGAAGAAATGGTCTTTTCTGCATTGGTGACTGCCTGACGCTTTGCAGGCTCACCCACAAGACGCTCACCGGTCTTTGTAAACGCAACAACAGACGGTGTTGTTCTTGCTCCTTCTGTATTGGCGATAACCACTGGCTTACCACCTTCCATAACTGCCACACAGCTGTTTGTTGTTCCTAAATCGATACCAATAATCTTGCTCATAATAGAGACCTCCTTAAAAATTGATTATTATCTAGTTTCACTCACGCGCCAACCCCATCGCTGGCTGCGCAGTATCCTACTGAACTACTGCTACCATACTGTGTCTTACCACACTATCCCGGTACATATAACCTCTTTGAAGCTCTTGTGCCACGATACCGGATTCAAATTCATCACTCTCCACCTGCATAACTGCATTGTGGAACTCAGGATTAAACTCCGTTCCCACAGCTTCAATCGGTTTTACCTCCAGATTCTCCAGTTCTGTCATAAGCTGCTTATATATTTTATCCATTCCTTCTACAAAAGGATCGTCCTTTGCATCATCAGGAACAGCGGATAAACCTCTTTCAAAATTATCTACTACAGGAAGGATTTTCTCAATGATACTCTTAGCACCCACCTCAAACATCTGGGCCTTTTCCTTCTCTGTCCGCTTGCGGAAGTTATCAAATTCTGCCATTTGCCGCTGAACACGGTCATTCAGCTCAGCAATCTTTTCTTCCTGCTTATCCTTCTTATTTTTCTTCTTAAATAATCCCTTTTTCTCATCCTGGGCATTTTCTTCTACTGAACCGTCTTCTGCCCCTGCTTCTTTGCTCCCGGTTTCCTCTGTCTGGGAAGATGTATCTGTTTCTTCCGAGCTTTCTAAATTTTCTTCTGGATTCTGTGCATCTTCTGATTCTGCATTTTCTTTTATACCATCCACATCTTCCATATCCTCTGCCTTTGTATCTACGTCTTTATTCTCTGTAGCTTCCATATCTGCTCACCTCTCTGCTTGCTTATTTATCTTTCTTTTTTTGAAATACGGCATCTAATTGTGTTTTCAAAGTCTTTAGATTGTCCATAACATTCTCATAATCCATTCGCTTGGGTCCAATAATTCCGATCGTCCCCTGCATTCCATCACCAATCTGATATGTGGCCGTCACTACACTGCAGTCTTTCATATTCTGGATAGGTGATTCGTCTCCAATATATACCTGAATCCCGGTCTGTTCTTCTGAGGACAGCGTCTCATTTACCAGAGTGACCAGTTGCTTTTTCTCTTCAAAAGCATTTAACAATTCACTTGCCTTCTGTGAATCGCTCAATTCCGGATATTTCAATATGTTAGTCGTACCGCTGGTATAAACTTCCAGGTCTTCATCCTCCTGAAAGGCTCCGGCCAACGCATCTAAGACATCACTCACAATGTTGCTGTGTATTCCCGCCTGCTCTTTGAGCCTTGCTATCGTTGCCAGATTAATCTGGTCTGCTGACAACCCATTCAATCCACTGTTCAACAAGATATTCAGCTTCAGCAAAGTTTCATTATCTAAGGCTTCCCTGGTAGAAATCATCTTATTCTTTACCAGATTACCCTCTGTCACAATAACAGCCAGAAGCTGTTCCTCATCCACCTGTGAAAGCTGTAAAAACTTTACCTTGTTCCGCTGATAGGAGGGAGCCGTTATCATCGCCGTATAGTTCGTATTCGTCGCTAAGACTTTTGCCACCTGCTGCAAAACCTGCTCCATACGCTCCGTATGTTCAATCATAAACTCCTTCATCTCTGTGACTTCCCGGTCTTTTTCCACAATCAGGTTGTCTACATAGAAGCGGTAGCCCTTATCAGAAGGAATTCTGCCGGCAGAGGTATGTGGCTGTAAGATATAGCCCAACTCCTCCAAATCTGACATCTCATTACGGATTGTTGCAGAACTCAGATTCAAATCTGAATATTTGGAAATTGTCCTGGAACCTACCGGTTCGCCTGTATCCAGGTAATTGCGGATAATAGCGTTTAAAATTTTGGTTTTCCGTTCGTCCAATTCCTGCATCACAATCTTCCTTCCTATTTCGATTGTTAGCACTCAACTTTTAAGAGTGCTAACATCCATGTATCTAAGATAGCACTATCAAAATTTATTGTCAATAGAAAATTGAGAATTTATACTTTGTTAATAAATTAAACAACAGTTCAGCCAACTTACTTCGGCTGGCTGAACTGTTGCCATCTTGTTCCTCTATCAATTTCCGCGTACTTTTATTTCATACTTTTCCATCCAGGCATTGACCTGAATCAGATACGCAAGCATCTGCGGCCCCGCCATCAACTGTCCATACCAGGGCCTCCCATAATCCGAAGGACGCGCCAGAAATGCTTCTACTTTATCTTTGTTCAGAAACTGCAATACCGGGGCATTGCCATCCAGCAGCATTTCACGCATCTTTCCCTTCAATAGATTCTCATAACGCGGGTCATAGGTCTTAGGATACGGGGATTTTCTGCGAAACAGCACATCATCCGGCAAAATTCCCCTGCCAGACTGACGGAGCAGATTTTTCACCACGCCGTCTTTCGCTTTCATCTCCCAGGGTACATTCCATACATATTGAACGATTCTGGTATCTGCAAAAGGAACCCTCGCTTCCAACCCGCTGTACATGCTGGTACGGTCCATACGGTTCAACAACGTCTGCATAAACCATCTGAGATTCAGCCAAGAAATTTCCCGCCGTCTCGCCTCCTGCGGGCTGTCCTCCTGGCATCTCGGCGTCTCTGCAATGGATTTCTGATAACTTTCCCTTACATATTCATCCATGCGCAGATAGTCCAGAAATTCGTCTGCAAGCAGTTCTTTCCTCGGGGCAAGATCCATCGTCCAGGGAAAAGTATCCGCTTCAAAACACTCTTTCTTGTGAAACCAGGGATAACCCCCGAAAATCTCATCCGCACATTCCCCAGTCAAAGTCACCTTATGGCTTTTGCTTACCAGAGAACAGAAATAAAGCATGGAAGAATCCACATCCGCCATCGCCGGCAGGTCATGTGCCTTCACAGATTCAAACAACATCTTAATCTGATTGTCATTGTCACACTCCAGGAAATGATGTTCTGAGCCAATATACTTCACCATTTCTTCCACATATGGCCTATCCTGGGCAGGTTGGAATGCATTTGCCTTAAAATTCTTCTGATTATCCACGAAATCAAAAGAAAATGTTGTAAGCCTTTTCCCCTGCTTCTTTAATTCCGCTGCACACACGGCAGATACAAGGCTGCTGTCCACGCCGCCAGACAAAAACGTACAAATCGGCACATCCGATACCATCTGACGGCGAATGGCGTCCTGCACCAGCTCGGAAACAGTCTCAACCGTCCTCTCATAACTATCTGGATGAGGATAACTATTAAGACGCCAGTAAGTCTTTCTCTGTAACGCCCGCTTTTTTCCATAAGTAACATACTCCCCTGGGCATACCTCCCGCATTCCCCGGAACACGCCGCATCCCGCGCTTCTCGCCGGCCCGATGCCAAAAACCTCATTTAATCCGTCCCTGTCAAGCTCCGCCGTCACTGACGGGTGCGCCAAAATCCCCTTCAGCTCAGAGGCAAAAATCAGTTCCTCCCCTTTCTTCATATAAAACAAAGGCTTCACACCCATGGGGTCGCGGAACAGATACACCATATCTTTCCCTTCATCCAAAATGGCAAACGCAAAAATGCCATTAAGCCTTGCAGCGATTTCTTCACCATATTCCATAAAACCCAGTAAAATAACTTCCGTATCACAGGAAGTCTCAAAACGCCATCCCTTATCTTCCAAATCCCTGCGCAATTCCTTCGCATTATAAAGCTCGCCATTATACGCTATGGCACAGCAACGCCCTTTCTGTTCTCGCACCATAGGCTGATGCCCGCCGGACAAATCAATGATGGAAAGACGGCTGTGAGACAACCCGCACTGGCCGCTCAGATAAATTCCCGCATCATCCGGTCCCCTCCGATGCAGTTCTTCATGCATAGCAACAAGGATGGAACGATAATATGTCCCATCCTCCTCATAATCCTTTTCTCTATGATAAAATCCTGCTATTCCGCACATATCATCTGCTCCTGTTTTCACATTTACTCCATTATATCGTGAAAAAACAGAAAATATGTAACTTATCAAAAAACTTCTTATTTATATTTATTGATGACATCAATAATCTGAGCCTGTACCGGAAGAATATCAACCAGAATCTTCCTTGCCTCCTCTGGATTCCCCTGGCGCAGCAAATCCACAATGTCCGTATAAGCCTTATACAGCGGCGTCAGCGATAAATTCCCGGTTGCCCCCTTGATGGCATGTGCATTTTCAATGACTCCCTGATAGTCATTGGCATCAAAATCCGGGTCTACTGGTGTCTTCTCCAGCATAGCCTGCATAGAGCCCAGCATTTTCTTGTAAAATGCCTCATTATTTGCCAGACGTTTTAATCCTTCATCAACATCAACACCTAAATTCCTTAATTCTTCTAACATACTTTCTATCCTTTCTGTTTACTTCTTTGACCTCGGCACGAAATGTCCGGTTTTACCTCTTTGGTCAATTTTTAGCCCTCTCTGTATCTGCGCTTCCTGCTATACTCTCCTTCATACACATGCTCTCTGCCAAACTGCCAGCTTCTTGCATATACCAGCGTATACATTACCAGCGCCATCACACATCCGGTAACCACGTCAAACACAGAATGCTGCTTCAAAAACATTGTAGAGGCAATAATTAAAAGCATCATTATGAAAGAACCTCTCCTAACCCACTTTCTCTCCTTCAGCTTCTCACTGTGCATAACTGCCAGATGTATACCAATGGAATTATACACATGGATACTTGGAAATAGATTCGTAGGAGTGTCAATCATATACAGACCTTTGACCATCGAAATAAATATATTATCTCTCTCAAATACCCTTGGACGAAGGTAATGCCCATTCGGGTATATGGTTGATATAACAAGGAACACCGTCATGCCCACAAACAAAAATATACAAAGCTTATAGTAATCCTGCACATCCTTGAAAAAGAACCAGGCAATCGCAATCGCCACATACCCAAACCACAAAAGATAGGGAACAATAAATATTTCCACAAAAGGAATATAATCGTCCACTGCGGTATGTACGATATGGAAACGTCTGGTCACTGTGCGCTCCACATAAATAAACCACATCTGATAGATAATCAGATAGGATAATATCCATCCATGCCGGTAACGATAGAAAAGTTCTTTTACTTTTTCGCTCATATGAACCACCTTTTACTCTTGTTGACGCTAAGTTTTGTGTTTTGTCTAATACCTTTACACAAAATCTTGGCTTATAGTTTTCCACACATTATCAGATTGCATTATAGCACAAGAATCTTTCCGTTACAATGGAAATAATGTGAATTAAGATTTTTTTAAGAACTTCTCGTTGATATTCCTCAAAGTTTTTTTTATAATTTGTCACAAAACAGACTTTTCAATGGTTATTATTAGTGAAAGCACAATACGTACGGTTGCTGCTTTACAATTTTGGAAAGGAGTTGAATACAATGCATGATGGACGGTCTTTAGTTAAGTTCATTGAAAAATGTTACAAACTGTATGAACAGAAAATGTATCAAATTGCATACAGTATACTCCGCGATACCGGGCTGGCTGAGGATGCGGTACATGAAGCTTTCCTAAAGCTGATGAAAGGCGGAATATATTTTGAAGATGTGAAATCAGACGACTGCAAACGCTATCTGATCACTGTTATCAAACATTCTTCCATCACTACCTACAAGAAAAAACAAAGAGAGCAGGAAATTATGTATCTTTCCGACAAAGATGATCTCCTTGAGGAACAGGTATTTCCGGGCAAACCACAGGATGACGATTCCCTTGAGGATCTGATTTCCAGCCTGCCGCCTAAATATTATGCTGTTGTCAGATGCCTGGCAGTCAAAAATTTATCCTACAAGGAAACCGCCAGGGAATTAGGCATCACGGAACCAAATGTAAGAAAACGTTTTGAACGGGCAAAAATTATGCTGAAAACAATTATAGAAGGAGGAACACAGTATGAATCCAAAATCTCTTAATATTTCCATTGAAACTTTTGATAAACTGAATGAAGAACACAAGTTTTCTGACGAATACAAGGCAAAGAAACGCGCAGCGTTAAAAGAATACAAAAAGAGCACCCTTCCCTTTCACGGCATGCATTTTGCCAGAATTGCCGTTGCTGCATGCCTCATCCTTGTCGTAACCCCTATCGCTGCCAACGCCGCTACAGGCGGAGAATTTTGGAACCGTATATGGGGAAACTTTGGCAAGGGCAATGTTGCCTCCCATGATGAGGTCGTCTTTGAGGCAGAAAAAGGGACTTCCTATACCGTAACCTATCCACAGCGCGATTATGAGGCAGTTGACCCGCAAAAAGCAGAGGAATTGATCGGTGATAACGTTTCCTTTGAACCAATTGTAAAACAGTTTGGTGATACGACTTTGACAATCCTTTCTTCTGTCACAGACGGCAATGCGGCAGTTGTGGAATTTACTTTAGAAAGGGAAGGCGGCGTGAACGCCCTCAATTACAGCCAGCTCAATAATGAGGCCAAAGGCGCGGATTTCTCGGACGATGCTGATTTCTATTTTGGCTTTAAAGAATGCAGCGGAAGCATTTTTGTTGACCTGGAAAAATCAACCAGCGACAAATTATACTGCTATTATTACATGACCATGACATGGGGCGACGGAAGCGGCAGCCTCACACTGGAGACAGAAAAATATCCCTGCACCCGTAAGGAACTGTCTGCTAATGAAGGCAACGCACAAGAAGATTTATCAAACGAAATTGTCGCTGAAAGTATTTCCATCCCACTCAAACAACAAGTGGAAACTATAGAATACACAAACCCGGAGAATGGATGCGCTGCAGTCTCACCGCTGTCACTAAAGATTGACATGACGACCGGGCTTGGATTGACTGAGGAAAAAGCCTATGACCCCTACAGTGTATATTACACGGCAATTAACTACAAAGACGGTACAAACTATGTAATAACGGATCAGGCGCGTGATGGCCTACACTCCTGCGAAACAGAAATTGATAATTCAAGCTATGTCTGCGGCGGTCTGGATAACAGCCTTACCTTTGTATTCAACCGCCTGGTAGATACCGCTGAGATTGATTCCATTACCGTAAATGAGACAACTTATACCCTGAAATAATCAAAGCGAGTCCGCAGTCCATACACTTTTCATATGGGCCGCGGACTCTGATATTTCGCATTCATATTTAAAATAAACTGTTTCATCCAAAATACCCCACTGCTCTGCTCTGCTTTACCTTACTCCATTCACCATACAGTGTTTCTTTGCCAGATTTCTTATAACTGCGCACCCTCACATAATATTTCTTGCCTGTTTTCAGCTTTGTGAAAGTATAAGAAGTCCTTGACACATTTTTTGATTTCACATCCTTCTTGAAATTCTTGGCAGCGCTTATCTGCACCTGATACCCCGATGCCATCTTATCTTTTGCCCATTTTACCGTTAACTTCTTACCATTTGATGCTTTTACCGATTTTACAGTCTGCTTTTTCGGGCTTACTTTGACGGTTACCTTCACAGACTTAGTTCCAGCCTTAACGGTTATGGCTGCAACTCCAGTCCCCTTGATTGTTACCTTTCCAGTATTCTTATCAACGGAAACAATCTTCGGTTTTGCGCTTGTAAACGTCAGCCTACTCTTAGACATCGCATTGATTTTAAAAGGTTTTGCGCCATATGCGACTTTATACAATGTCTTCTTACAGGTAATGGATGAATCCTGCCCTGTCTTAGTAATTGTAAAGTTTACAGTCTTACTGCCTGTATAATTACCTTTGCCAGTTACAGTCACCTTCGCTGTTCCTACGTTGATATTATCACTATACTCAACAGTGTAATCTATACCTTCTGTCAGTAATGTATCTACATCCATCACTGCTACTGACGGTGTCTGGGGTTTCCCGTTATAGACGATAAATGTCGGACTGATTGTAACCTGACAAAGAGAAATTGGGAGTTTGAACTCAGGCATCTCCTCTATTGAAAATTGAATATTCTTTTCATTTGCATAATTCTGAGCATATGAACTTTTCTTACCATAGATTGTTAGGTTATCACAGCCGCAAAATGCATCATCCTCTATCCTTACAACTTCTTCTGGAATGACAATACCTCTCAGACTGCTGCAGCCGGAAAATGTTTCCCTCTCTATGCTTGTTATCCCCTCCGGAATAACAATGCTTCTTAAACTACTACACAGTAAAAATGCTTGACATCCGATATTTATCACCCCTTTGGGAATACTGATATTTCTCAGACTGCTACAATCAGAAAACGCTGCATTGCCTATGCTTTCCACCCCTTCTGGAATGTTCACATTTGTCAATTTGCTATTAGAAAATGCAGATTCCCCGATAGTTTTCATTCCTTTTGGAATGCTTACATTTTCCAGTCTACTGCAAAAAAATGCACTTTCTCCGATGCTCGTCACTCCCTCCGGAATTGTTACATTGGTCAGTTCGCTATAAGAAAATGCATTTTCCCCGATACTCGTTATTCCCTCCGGAATCACTAGGTTTCCTGATTTTTTGCTAGGACAGCAAAGTAATATTGCCTTACACCTATCATATAATATATCATCTTCTGACAGATAATTAGCGTTGCCAGGGTTTACCACCAATTTTTCCAATCCTCTACAATCAACAAATACTTCCTTGCCAATATTCGTAACTCCTGCCGGGATTATAATACTTGTGATGTTAGCACAACTACAAAATGCACCATCCTCTATCCTTTTTACTCCCTCTGGGACATCTATACTCCCTGATTTCCCATTAACACAACAAAGCAATATTTCTTTACTTTTATCATATAATATGCCATCCTCGGATAAGTAATTGGAATTATTAGAATCCACTTCCAGATTTGTTAAACTAAAACAATATTGGAACGCTCCAGTTCCGATACTTTCCACTCCCTTTGGAATACTAATATCTGTCAGGCTAGTGCACCAAGAAAATGCATATTTCCCGATACTTTTCAGTCCATCTGGAATGCTGATGTTTGTCAATTTTTGACAATCATAAAATGCCCTATTTCCTATATTTTCCATCTTCTCCGGAAGTATTATTCTCATCAGATTTCTGCACATCGAAAATGCATCACTCCCAATATTCTCCAACCCCCTCGGAAGTGTTATTCCTGTTATGCTTTCGCACCAAGAAAATGCCTGCTCCCCCAATTCTGTCACTTTCTTTCCATCAATTTCCGATGGAATTGTGACATCTCCGCCACCCCCAGTATACTTTGTAATTGTCACACTGTTTCCATCTTCATTCACTTCATATTCATAATCCCCTTCTGTCAAAGATTCTGCCGCCCTTACCTCTATGCCATACATCGGCAGTCCTGCAAACACCATCACCATTGCCAGCACTACTGCCAGCATTCTCTTTGTCCTTCCCATCCCATTTCCTCCGGTTTCCTTTGAAATTTATCTTATGCCCCAGAAAATCAAAGTAAAAGAGCAAACTTATTCCTTGCTATGAACTTATTATGCTGGTGAAGTGTCTAAGCTCTACAAAAAACAGGCAAGAAATTGTGCCATTTCACCAAAAATGTTTAAAATCAAGGCTTTCAGGGCTTATCTTCGAAGCTGCTTAGCTTCGCCGCCTGGTCGGCTGCAATACATGCGTCTACAATCTCCTGAATATCACCGTCCATCACCTTATCCAGCTTATACAACGTCAGGTTGATGCGGTGGTCCGTGACACGCCCCTGCGGGAAGTTATAGGTACGGATTTTCTCCGAACGGTCTCCCGTCCCTATCTGGCTTCTTCTCGCCTCTGCCTCCGCATCATGCTGCTTCTGACACTCCATATCATAGAGCTTTGCGCGGAGCAGGGCAAACGCTTTCTCTTTGTTCTGCAACTGTGACTTCTCTGTCTGGCTGTAAATGACAATCCCTGTGGGGTAATGGGTCAGGCGGACTGCTGAGTCCGTGGTATTGACGCACTGACCGCCGTTCCCAGAGGCACGCATAACGTCAATCCGAATATCCTTCTCATCAATAACAACATCCACATCCTCCGCTTCCGGCATAACTGCAACCGTAATGGTGGAGGTATGGATACGCCCGCCAGACTCAGTCTCTGGCACACGCTGCACACGGTGCACACCAGATTCATATTTCATGACGGAATAAGCCCCCTGTCCCGTAATCATAAACGTGACATTCTTCATGCCGCCAATACCGATTTCCTCACATTCCATCGTTTCCACCTTCCAGCGGTGGCTCTCCGCAAAATGTACATACATGCGATAGATTTCTGCTGCAAATAATGCTGCCTCATCCCCGCCTGCACCTGCACGTATTTCTACAATTACATTCTTGTCATCATTGGGGTCTTTCGGCAGAAGAAGTATCTTCAACCGTCCTTCCAGTTCTTCCACCTTACTTCTGGATTCATTCAATTCCTCCTTAGCAAGCTCACGCATTTCCTCGTCACTTTCCTCATCCAGCATGGCAAGGGAATCCTCAATATTCTGGTTGGCCTGCTTATATTCTTTATATGCCTCTACAATCGGTGCAAGATCGCTTTGTTCCTTCATTAACTTACGGAAACGGCTGGCATCATTCGCCACACCAGGTTCACTGAGCTGATTCATAATTTCTTCAAAACGCAGAAGAATATCTTCTAACTTATCAAACATATCTGCCTTCCTCCTCTATCTATTTCACTGACGGCAAATTCCCGCGGACGACCCTGTCATTTCCGGCAAGGTCTTTTATCACCCTCACATTCCGGTAACCGTTTTCCTCCATAAGAAATGCTACTCTGCCTCCCTGGTCATGACCGATTTCCAGGCAAAGATAGCCGTTGGATTTCAAAAACTGCCCGCCCTTTCCTACAATTTCCCGATAAAAATCCAAACCATCCTCCCCGCCGTCCAGCGCTTCCACTGGTTCAAAACTTCTCACCTCCGGCATCAGTTCTGCAATGACGCCTGTGGGAATATAAGGCGGATTGGCGATGATCATATCATACTTTCCTGTAATATTCTGAAATAAATCACTTCGTATCAATTGAACCTCTACCTGATTATTTCTCGCATTCTCTTTTGCAATCAAAAGCGCCTGTTTGGAAACATCGCTGGCCGTTCCGATTACCTGTTTGTGCTTCAACAGACTGATAATTACACAGCCGGAACCTGTACAAAGGTCTAAAACCTCCATACCTGGCTCTAATACCTTTGCGGCTTCCTCCACTAATGTCTCCGTGTCCTGACGCGGAATCAGCACATGGGAGTTCACCTTGAACTCCAGACCCATAAATTCCTGACAGCCAGTAATATACTGCAATGGCACCCGCTCTGCCCGCTTCTTTAACAAAAGTTTATATTCCAGAAATTTCTCTTTTTCCATTTCTTCATTCTTATGCAGATAATACCAGCTTTTATCCATCTTGCAGGCATACTCCATAAGATACCATGCATCTAATTCGTATTCCGAAACATCTGCTTTCTGCAAAACCTCTTTTCCATACTCCAATGCACCTTCCAATGTCATGTTGTCTCCCTCTCTCTCACGGTATCTACATAACCTTTCCAGTCAAACACCGCTTCCACAGAAGCAATCCCGACCTCAATCATTTCCTCGTCCGGCTCTCTGGTTGTCAGCTTCTGCAGCCATAACCCCGGTCTGCTAAGCGCATTGAAAATCGGATTGTCGCTCCTGCCTGCCAGACGGATAAATTCATAGGAAATCCCAGCAACCAGCGGAATAATTGCAATCCGAAGCACCAGCCTGAGAATCCTGGAATCTACACGGATAAACATGGTTGCTATGATCGTAATGATTACCACAAAAAACAGGAAACTTGTCCCACAGCGTTTATGTTCCCTGGAACTGCGCTTTACATTGGGCACTGTCAAGTCCAACCCATGCTCAATGCAATTGATACATTTATGTTCTGCGCCATGGTACATAAATACCCGCTTAATATCCTCCATTTGGGAGATTAGCAGAATATATCCAAGGAATATGAAAAGACGCAGCACCCCTTCCACAAGAATCACAAGTGTCTCAGACTGAATATATCTCTGGAAAAACAGTGACACATAAAAAGGCAGAACCATAAAAATTGCCACTGCAAGCAACAGGGACAAAATAATCGTAAATCCCATTTCCGCCTTTTCTTTCTTTTCATTTCCCTGTACAGTCTCCCCTTTCTTGTCTTCTTCCTCAAAAAAAGAAGCAGAATATGTCAGGGTTGACAACCCCAATACCATAGAGTCCACGAAATTAATAATACCACGCACAAATATCAGATTCTTTAATGTCTCATTTTTGCATATTCCAGGATAATCTTTCTTCTCCACTACGATGTCATGATCCGGTTTACGCACGGCTACGGCGTATGTATCCTCATATTTCATCATCACGCCTTCCATAACGGCCTGACCGCCAATTCCAGAATAGGCCAACCTTCCCACTTCCTCTCCAAACAGCCCGCTGCACGCAGTTGCTTTAGTCACATAAAAGTTTCCATACAGGAAAAGAGAGGATGTCCAACGAAAAAGACATCCTCTTTTGGTTCAAATCGAACTCCAACATTACTGATTGTTCATGCCATACTTACGATTAAACTTATCAATACGTCCACGAGCCTGAGCTGCCTTCTGCTGTCCAGTATAGAATGGATGGCACTTAGAACAGATTTCAACGTGAATATCTTCTTTGGTAGATCCTGTCACAAACGTATTTCCACAGTTGCAAGTTACGGTTGCCTGATGATATACCGGATGGATTCCTTCTTTCATGTTTTCACCTCTTTACACTCTATTTTATACTTATGGCTGATGAAATCTGCCATAAGTATCACGCCAGCTTTACAAATTCTCTTGTTTGTGCTATTACCTACGCAACAGCGTTGTTATTGTAACATATATTTCCTATAGAAGCAAGCCTATTTTTAATTTTTTTATACTAACTTCGTCTTTTTTACAACCTGACAGAATTCACGGTTATTATTCGTCCTCACAAAAAGATTCAAAATATTCTCTACCGCTTCGTCTGCGCGCATGCCATTGATTGCGCGGCGCATAACCTCCACTGCCTCCTGTTCCTCCCGATTAAGGAGCAGATCCTCCCTGCGCGTTCCCGATTTTGTAATATCTACAGCTGGGAAAATACGCCGTTCCGAAAGCTTACGATCCAGAATCAATTCCATGTTTCCAGTCCCTTTAAATTCTTCATAGATCACATCATCCATACGGCTTCCAGTATCTACTAACGCTGTTGCCAGAATCGTAATGCTTCCTCCCTCACGCATATTCCTTGCAGCCCCGAAAAAGCGCTTCGGCATATGTAAGGCTGCCGGGTCAATTCCGCCGGATAATGTCCTTCCACTTGGCGGGACAATCAGATTATACGCCCGCGCCAGCCGGGTAATACTGTCTAACAAGATCATGACATCCTGCCCATGTTCCACCAAACGCCTTGCACGCTCAATTACCATTTCGGATACTCGTTTGTGATGTTCTGGAAGTTCATCAAACGTAGAGTAGATAACCTCGACATTTCTCCCTTCAATTGCCTCTTTGATATCCGTCACTTCCTCCGGACGCTCATCGATAAGAAGTATGATCAAATGCATCTGTGGATGATTCCTTGTCACTGCCTTTGCCACCTGTTTCAGCAGGGTAGTCTTTCCTGCCTTGGGCGGTGATACTATCATTCCCCTCTGTCCCTTTCCAATCGGTGAAACCACATCCATGATACGCATGGCAACTGCGTTGCGGTCCGTCTCAAGCCGGATACGCTCATTTGGGAAAATCGGCGTCAAATCTTCAAAATTCGGACGGCGCAAAATTTCAGAAGGATGACAGCCATTGATGCTGCGAATGTATAAAAGCGCACTGAACTTCTCCTGCTGTGTCTTAATTCTGGTGTTTCCCTGGATGATATCACCTGTCTTCAACCCAAATCTGCGAATCTGGGAAGGTGAGACGTATACGTCATTCTCCCCTGGAAGGTAATTCTCACACCGGATAAAACCGTATCCATCCGGCATAACCTCTAAAATTCCATGCGCGCTGATTCCGCTGTCTAACTCAGGATTATCAATCTCTATACCGTCCGCTGTAATGATTTTGCTGGATTTCCGTTCCTGCCGTTCACCGGATTCTGCACGTTCTCCCTTAACAATCCTGTCACCATGCTCTCCCCTGCTCTCCCTGTTCTGTATACTCCTTGGCTCCTGCTTTTGCTCTATCGTCCGTACCTGCTTGTCCTCAGCCTTTCCTGCCGTTCTTCCTGTTGACTTCCCTTCCGTCCCCTCGGCTGGCTTTCCTTCCGTTTTCTTTTCTGTACTCCCGGTTGTTTTTCCTTCCGTCTTCTTTTCTATCTTCCCCTCTGTATTTGATTCCTTCATCGCATCCTTCTTATCTTCCTCAAGCATCAGCTCCACCAGCTGGCTTTTCTTTAGTCCTGAAAGATGCTTTAACCCTCTGGATTTTGCCACATCTCTTAATACAGCTACCGATAAACTCTCATATTTTTCTCTCATACATTTCTCCTTTTACTGTCATAATTGGGAATCTATGTCAGAGCAGACAACGACTTCATGCACAGAAATTATACTTCCGTAATGGATTTATTATACACTATCTTTTTATAAATAGGAAGCCCTTTTTTCTTGATTTGCAATTTTTTTCATGCTATGATGAGAACAGTAACGCTATATACAATTTACTTGGAAGAATGAGAAAAAGGAGCGATTTATTATGACCACACAGGAAAAAGCAATTTTCTTACATAAAGAATGGAATGGCAAACTGGAGACTGTCGCAAAATCCCCAGTAACATCACGCGAAGACTTATCCATCGCTTACACCCCCGGTGTCGCTGAACCCTGCAAGCTTATCGCCGCAAATCCTGAAACAGCCTATGTTTATACGATGAAAGCCAACACGGTTGCCGTCGTCTCTGACGGAAGCGCCGTACTTGGCCTTGGCAACATCGGTCCCTATGCCGCCATGCCGGTTATGGAAGGAAAATGCGTACTGTTTAAGGAATTTGGTGACATCAATGCTGTCCCTATCTGCCTGGATACACAGGATACCGAAGAAATAATCAAAGCTGTCACATATATTGCCCCCGGTTTTGGTGGCATCAATCTGGAAGACATCTCCGCCCCCCGCTGTTTTGAAATTGAACAACGGCTCAAAGAGACGCTTTCCATCCCGGTCTTCCATGATGACCAGCATGGGACAGCCATTGTAGTGCTTGCCGGAATCATCAATGCCCTTAAAGTTGTCGGAAAAGAAAAGGAAAACTGCCGGGTAGTGGTTAACGGCGCCGGCTCTGCTGGAATTGCCATAACAAAGCTTCTCCTCACTTACGGTTTTCCTGATATAACCATGTGCGACCGGCTGGGTATCATCGGAAAGGATTATCCTGATTTAAACTGGATGCAGCAAAACATGGCTGAGGTTACAAACCTGGATCACAAAACTGGAACCCTTGCGGACGCCCTGAAAGATGCCGACATTTTCGTAGGTGTTTCCGCACCTGGGATTGTGACCGCTGAAATGGTATCCTCCATGAACAGGGATGCTATTATATTTGCCATGGCAAATCCGGTTCCTGAGATTATGCCGGATGTGGCAAAGGCCGCCGGGGCCAGGGTTGTCGGCACTGGACGCAGCGACTTCCCCAACCAGGTCAACAATGTAATCGCCTTTCCGGGCATTTTCAAAGGAGCTTTGGAAGGACGCGCCTTACAGATTACGGAGGAGATGAAACTCGCCGCGGCAAAAGCCATTGCCGGGCTGGTATCCGAAGATCAGCTAAGCGAAGATTTTATTATGCCGGAGGCATTTGACCCCAGAGTTGCGCAGGCGGTAAGTCAGGCGGTCAAATCCCACATTCCAGGAAAACAGCATGTGGAATGAAAAACGCTACTATTCCATAGATTATTATTTAAAAAAGACTTTCGGTGAAAAAGTCTACCGTCTGGCTCTAAATGGCGGCATGACCTGTCCAAACCGTGACGGCACATTAGGCAGTCATGGATGCATTTTCTGCAGCGCAGCAGGCAGTGGGGATTTTGCACAGCAAGGCAGCAAACCTATCACTGCCCAGCTTACAGACGCCAAAGAACAAATCCGCCGCAAAAGAAACTGCCGAAAGTTTATCGCCTACTTTCAGGCATATACCAATACTTATGCCCCGGTAGATTATCTAAGAAAGATTTTTACTGAGGCAGTTATGGATGAAGATGTGGTCATTTTATCAATTGCCACACGCCCTGACTGCCTCCCTGCGGAGATATTAGACCTACTGGCAGAATTAAACCAGATAAAACCCATCTGGATCGAGCTTGGCCTGCAGACAATCCACCCGGACACCAGCCGTTTCATCCGCAGCGGGTTTTCACTGGATTGTTTTCATAAAGCGGTCCGCTCCCTTACGCACCTTCATATTCCGGTAATCGTCCATGTGATTCTTGGTCTTCCTGGGGAGACAAGGGAGCAGATGTTAGAGACCGTCCGCTACGTGGGAAGCCTTGGCATTTTCGGTATAAAACTGCAGCTTCTGCATGTTTTATCTGATACCGATTTGGGCCGCTTATACACGACTTCCCCGTTTCCTCTGCTTTCACAGGATGAATACTGCGAGTTGATTGCTGACTGCCTGGAACGGCTGCCTGAGACAATTACCATCCACCGTCTTACCGGAGATGGTCCAAAAGACCTGTTGCTGGCTCCCCTTTGGAGCCAAGCCAAGCGCAGTGTCCTAAATCAGATAGCGCACACCCTCAAAACACGTAATACCTGGCAGGGGAAATTTTATAAATACGAAACGAACATTCAAACTGATACCGAATCCGTCTATAAATTACCAGATAAGGAGCAACGCCCATGGCAGAAGCACTGACACAATACAAGCTGACAATTTTATATATGCTCGATAAAGCAGACTTTCCTTTGACCAATACACAGATTTCCAACTTTATGCTGGATAAGGATTACACGACCTATTTCACCATCCAGCAGGCAATCAGTGAATTAATCGACGCAGGACTGATGCGCACGGAATCTACACACAACAACACCCATTACTATATCACCCCTGCTGGGAGAGAAACGCTCTCCTATTTTCCAGACAAAATCTCCGACGCCATTAAGACGGATGTTCTAGATTATTTTGCTGAAAATAACATGAAACTGCGGCAGGAAACTTCCATAATTGCAGACTATTATAAGACTACCTCACAGGAATTTGCCGCGCGCTGCCAGATTAAAGAACGCAGCCACCCCCTGATTGACCTTACGATTACAGCCAGGTCCAAAGCCGAAGCCCAGGCAATCTGCGCCAACTGGAAAGCCCGGCATGAAGATGTATACGGTTATCTGATGGACTTACTGATAAACTGATATATTTTCGTATACCCAGTATAATGTCCTGTGTAATTCTTTGTATAAGAAGGACCGCACGCTGTATTCCAAAGCGTACGGTCCTGATTTCAATTACTTTGTAATCTTAACCTTCTTCCTCTGTCCTTTTTCTGAACAATTTCTTATATGCTTTCAACCCCGTTACCGGAAGTTTAATCCGAATCATCTGAACTGTCTTTTTCCAAAAAGCGCATCTTGCTCTTTTCTCCCAGCTGCAATGGCATAAACCCTGTAGTGGTATGGTATTTTTCACGGTAACATTTCTGGCAGAGCGTTCCAAAGGTAATTGTTGCACCACACATAGAACAGTGCAGGTTTACCATCCTCTGTTCCTGTTCTTTGTATTCAACCCTTCCCTCTGCAATCCACTTCTTTACCAATAGCCTTGGTATATTAAAATGCTCTGCAACCTGATACTCTGTCACATCCTTGGAGCGTATGTACTCTTTCACTTCCGAAAACAACTGATTCTCCTGACAAACCGGACATAATTCCTCTTCATATTTTTCCGGAAGGCTTCTGTGGCATACTGCACAGAATTTCATATTATCAAATAACGATGCCTGTTCCAATGTCTTCACCACTTTTCTTAATTATATCTCCACAATCATTATCATTTCTTTTTCTTTACACTATAACCGAAAGTTCCCAAAATATCCTGCAATGCAAAATACGTACCATGGGAATACACTATCGGTTCGGCCTGCTCTAGATGAAACTTCCCTGCTTCATCCATATACGCTTGTGAGGCGTGTACCGCCACCACCTCTGCCAAAAACATGTGATGGGAACCAAGCGGTACACATTGGCTTACCTTACATTCAATATTGACCGGACTTTCACCTATCAGGGGCGGTATAACCTTAGAGGCCTTCTGCCTGGTTAACCCAAGGGACTTAAATTTATCCACATCCCTGCCAGATTTTACGCCACAATAATCTGTCGCATATGCCAGTTTCCTGGTTGTAAGATTGATGACAAACTCTTTGGTCTGCGCTATCATACCATAAGAATAGCGCTCTGGCCTTATAGAAATATATACCATAGGCGGATTGGTACAAACCGTTCCCGTCCATGCTACGGTAATGATATTGTCACAACCCTTCTTATCTGCTACGCTCACCATAACTGCGGGCAAAGGATAAAGCATATTCCCCGGCTTCCATTCCTGCTTATGATAAAAAACATCTTCCCTCACGGTTATCTCCTAAAAGAACCCGAACATATGGGCAATTATTGCAATAATACCTCCAAAATTCACAATACCAAGAATAATTAACACTCCAAAGTAACTCTTAATCACTTTCATGCTCTGCGTGCCCACTTCCACATGCTCGATCTTATTCTCCAGTTCCTCCAGCAATGTCTGGATGTTCCGGTAACATTTGACATTCTCCCGGTGAATCTTCTCCCCAAGCTCTGTTTTTACTTCCTCCAGCTTCTGCTCATTTCCGCTGTTGTCCTTCACAGCATCTGCCACTTTTTCTACATCAGCACTCATCTTTGCCAATTCAGTAGAAATCTGTTCCAGAGTCTCTTTCATAGAGCCTTCCAGCATTACTTTCATGGAATCTGTCTGCTTCTCCAGTTGTTCTGTCGCAGACTGTGAAAAATCCTGAATCTTCTTATCCAGCTCAGCCATTCCCTGTCTGGAGTTACTGTTTATCTCTACAACCTGTTCTGAGATCTGTTCCTGCAGCGTATTAATCTCGTTGCTTATCGCCTCATCCATCACTCGCATCTGCGCATCCACACGTGAAATTAACGCATCAACCTGATCTTTTACGCCCTGTGTTATTCTATCTGATTCCTCTTTGTGTCCATCCAGGATGCCCTGAAGCTCTTTTGCCTTTTCTTCCTTTGCCTCCAGTACACCCTCAAGTTCTTCTACTTTACTCTCTTTTGTTGTTAACAAGCTCTGAAGATATTTCGCCTTTTCCTTAAATTCATCAATTTGTTTTAAAAAAAAATCTTCCTTTTGCACCTTATCTTATATCCTTTCTTATGTTATGGATATCATTGTAACACTAGATTTATCTTTTTGCAAGTTTACGAAATTTAAAACGAAAATGATTTTATCAATCGTTACTCTATCTGCCAGTCAATTGGCTCTATGCCATTTGCCTTTAGGAAATCATTCGCCTGACTGAAATGCCGGCATCCAAAAAATCCCCGATATGCTGACAACGGACTCGGATGCGGCGCCTTTAAAATCAGGTGTTTGGGATTATCCAGCATCGGAATCTTACTCTGTGCCGGCTTCCCCCATAACATATAGACAACCGGACGTTCCACAGCATTGACTGCATGGATAATTGCATCTGTAAACTGCTCCCAGCCATGTCCCTGATGAGAAAATGCCTGGTGCGCCCGGACAGTTAATACCGTGTTTAACATCAAAACCCCCTGTTTCGCCCACTTCACAAGATAACCATTGTTGGGAATCTCACATCCCAAATCATCATGAAGCTCTTTATAAATATTCTCCAGGGAAGGTGGAATATCCACCTCAGGTCTTACAGAAAAACAGAGCCCATGTGCCTGGCCCTCATTGTGATATGGGTCCTGCCCTAAAATCAGCACTTTCACCTGGCTAAGAGGCGTCAGATGCATAGCATTAAAAATATCATCTGCCGGAGGATAGATAATCCTGGTACTATACTCCTCTTTTACAAATTTATAAAGACTGGCATAGTAAGGCTTTTTAAATTCTCCGCCAATTGCCTCTACCCAGTCATTTTTAAGCATTCCCACAGGCATCCACTCCTTCTTAAGTACTTCCTTGGCTATTTTAAGAGCCCTAAGATTTTACTTCATCTCTGCCGATAATAAACCTTAGGACAAATTCCGAACCGGCACGCCGCGTTGCGCTAAATATTCTTTTAATTCTAAAATTTCCAGTTCTTTATAGTGAAACAGTGATGCAGCCAATGCTGCTTCTGCACCGCCTTCTGTCAACGCCTCATAAAAATGTTCCTTTGTACCTGCACCGCCGGAAGCGATTACCGGAACTGACACGTGATCCGCTATCGTCCTGGTCAGTTCTATATCATAGCCGGCTTTCGTACCGTCGCAGTCCATGCTGGTAAGCAAAATCTCACCTGCCCCCATGCGGTCGGCCTGCATCGCCCATTCCACGGCATCCAGCCCGGTATCAACCCTGCCGCCATTCTTATATACATTCCAGCCTTCGCCGTCAGTTCTGCGCTTGGCATCAATTGCAACTACCACACACTGACTGCCAAATTTGTCTGCCGCATCACTGATCAGCCTCGGCGTATTGATTGCGGAAGAATTGATGGATATCTTATCTGCACCTTCTCTAAGCAATGCCTTAAAATCCTCCACCGTGCGGATACCTCCGCCCACCGTAAATGGTATAAAAACAGTCTCTGCTACTTTGCGCACCATATCCACAACCGTATTCCTCGCATCCGAGGATGCTGTAATATCCAAAAATACTACTTCATCCGCACCAGCCTTGTCATAGGCTGCCGCCACAGCCACCGGGTCACCGGCATCCTTTAGATTAACAAAATTAACACCTTTGACTACACGTCCACCGTGTACATCCAGACAGGGAATAATCCGCTTGGTAAACATGCTTACACCTCCCCTGTTCTTGTAAAATTCTGAAGTATTCTAAGACCAACACCGCTGCTTTTCTCTGGATGGAACTGGCAGGCAAATACATTTCCCTGTTCCACAGATGCATGAATCTGTACGCCATATTCAGCAGATGCCTTCACTATATCTTCCTTTTCCGCTTTCAGATAATAGGAATGTACAAAATAGACAAATGCCCCTTCCTCTATTCCTTCAAAAAGTCGTCCCTGATTCTGTAAATGCAGGGAGTTCCAGCCAATATGCGGTATTTTGAGCCCCGGCTGGCTGGGAATTCTTACAATCCTGCCATCCAAAATATGTAAGCCTTCCACCCCGCCGTTTTCTTCGCTCCCAGCAAACAAAAGCTGAAGTCCCAGACAAACGCCAAGAAATGGCGTCCCTTTGTCAACAGTTTCACGAATCACCTTATCAAGTTCGTACTGCCTAAGACGCTCCATGGCTTCCCCGAAGGCACCTACACCCGGAAGAATTACTTTATCTGCTGCCAGAATAGCTTTACGCTCTCTGGTGACAGTAGTCTCCTCTCCCAGATAATTCAAAGCTTTCTCTACGCTTTTGAGGTTGCCTGCATCATAATCAATGATTGCTATCATCCTATCACTCCTCTGTACTAAGACCGAGAGAATCTATGATTTTGTATATTTCCAGCGTAAATTCTTCTTTGTCCCGAATGCCATACAATTCCCTCGCTTCATCCAGGGTCATGCTGTATTCCTTCTTCAATGATTTCTCCACGCTTGCCAGCATCTTATCATATTCTACTGCAGCTCCTGACGCTGCGGCCTCATTCGCATTCTTGTCATATCTACCAACACCAACTATCAGTGAACTCAATGCCTCCGCGTACATTTTCTGCTTCTTATATACCCGGTAGCTGTTAAGCTGCTGCTGCAGGTAAGCCGTAAGCCTTGTCTTATTGAAAAGCTCCTCATCCACCTCTTTCACTTTCTCACCCTGCGTAAAACAGCTGTAAGCCTTCACATAATCTCCGTGATCATAATATTCCTGTGCCTGGGAAATGCTGATCATATACCCTACTTGGCTGCTCAAAAGATTAATAAGGATAACCAAAGAAATTCCTACCAGCATAATGAGCACCACCGGTCCCTTGGGAAGCGGCTTACTGCGCTCAACAACCTTCATATCTTTTTTCTTCTGCGCTTTCTCAGCCTTTTCTTTATCCTTCTTTGCCTTTTTTTCTTCCTTTTCCTTGCTCTTTAAAGCTTTCTTTTCTTCCTTTTCCTTTTTCTTCTGTTCCTTTTGTTCCTCTTTCTGTTCTGCCTTTTCTTTTTTCTGTTTTTCTTTCGCGGCTTCGTCGTCTTCTATTTTCTTTAAATCCGCCTTATCTTCCTCTGAAAGGCTCTCAGGGTCAGAAGCATCTATAACTTTATCATCCTCGCCAAACAGGAGCGTGCCCATACGTCCAAAAAAGCCCTGCTCCTTTTTGTCCTTTGCTTCATTTCCTTTTGACTTCTTATTCTTCTTGCCTTTCTTACTTTTCTTTTCTTTCTTTTCCTTTGGTTCTTCCCGGGAAACATCTTCTTCCTGCTCTGCGGCATCACTTGGGACATCCATGTTTTGAAGGCCAAGATCCTCCAGCTGACGTGCTAGGCTTTCCATATCTGAATCCCCAGAATCGGCTCCCAGATCTTCCTTGAAATCTTCCCCCAGATTATTTACAAAATCCTCATCCGAAAAATTGTCATCACTTTCGGAAGAAAAACTGTCCAAAGATTCCTCATTAGCCGTACTATCTTCCCCTATTCCAGAAAGCATATCCAGCAGTTCCTGATTAGCCTCTCCTGTACCGTAATCCGTATCTTTCCCTTCGTCTAACGTATTCACTTCAAAATCTGATTCTGACTCATCTTTGGCATCAAGCTCCGCATACCCCGCTCCGACATCATTCAATCCGAAATCATCTTCCTCAAAACTCTTCAGGGATTCCTCAATCGATAAATCTCCACTGTCATCCAAACTTCCAGCTGCATCTAAGTCATCCAGCGTACCATTCTTTATATTGCTGACAATGTTATCAATATCATCCAGGTCAAAGTCCAAATCATCTCCATTGGGGGATGGTGACTTTCCTTTCGAGGCTGACCTGCTGTTTTCAAACGCCTTTAGAAAATCATCTTCTTCATCATCAGAAACAGAGCTTCCAAAATCACTAAAAAAATCGTCATCCTCTTTTATCTCTGATTCATCTTCCACTCCCCGTAACAATTTGTCCAGGTAATCTTCTCTCTCGTTCAAAGATTCCACCTCCGGTACTTTTTCTCATACTGTATTTTTATCATACCATACTGTTTCCCAATACACAAGTAAATCAATTCTTGAAGCTGTGGACCGGTGCAGGAATTCTGCCCTTACGGTTGATAAAGGCATCACATCCGTATCGATTGACCTGCATGACTGGCGCATGCCCCAGCAGTCCCCCAAACTCTACCGTCTCCCCAATTCCCTTGCCAATAACTGGAATCAGCCGTACGGCGGTTGTTTTTTGGTTAATCATTCCAATTGCCATCTCGTCTGCAATAATGCCGGAAATCGTCGTTGCTGGTACATCCCCCGGTATTGCAATCATATCAAGCCCAACAGAACATACACAGGTCATTGCTTCCAATTTCTCCAATGTCAATGCGCCCGCCTCAATAGCATCGATCATCCCTTGATCCTCACTGACCGGAATAAATGCGCCGCTTAATCCTCCCACATAGGAAGATGCCATAATGCCGCCTTTCTTTACCTGGTCATTTAACAATGCAAGCGCTGCTGTCGTTCCCGGCGCCCCTGCGTATTCCAGACCGATCTCTTCTAAAATTTCCGCTACGGAATCGCCGATTGCCGGTGTCGGTGCCAGAGAAAGGTCAATAATCCCAAAGGGAACGCCAAGTCTTCTGCTTGCCTCCTGTGCCACTAACTGTCCCACACGGGTAATCTTAAACGCCGTCTTCTTAATGGTCTCACATAACGTCTCAAAATCGGCCCCCCGCACCTGTTCCAATGCTTTTTTTACAACGCCTGGACCGGAAACTCCTACATTGATAATGGCATCTGCTTCTGTCACCCCATGAAACGCCCCTGCCATAAAGGGATTGTCATCCGGCGCATTGCAGAACACCACCAGCTTCGCACAACCCAAGGAATCATTCTCTTTTGTATATTCTGCCGTCTTTAAAACAATTTCTCCCATCAGTTTGACAGCGTCCATGTCAATTCCAGTCTTCGTAGAACCCACATTAACGGAGCTGCACACGCGCTCTGTCCTTGCCAATGCCTGGGGTATCGAACAAATTAGGTTCTTATCCCCTTCTGTCATCCCCTTAGATACCAGCGCGGAATATCCTCCGATAAAATTCACTCCTACTGTCTTTGCCGCTTCATCCAAAGTCTTTGCAATTGTCACAAAATCTTCCGGCGTCTTGCATGCCGCCTGTCCAATCAGGGAAATAGGCGTCACTGAAATCCGCTTATTCACAATCGGAATACAGTATCCCCGCTCAATCTCCTCTCCCGTTTCCACAAGCTTTGCTGCAACTTTCGTAATCTTTGTATAAATGTTATCATTTAATTTCTGCAAATCCGAATCCATGCAGTCCAGCAGACTGATTCCCAGCGTAATGGTACGCACATCCAGATTTTCCTGTTCAATCATTTTGTTGGTTTCATTTACTTCCCAGATATTTATCATTCGGCCACTCCTTAAATCCTGTGCATTTTATTAAATATTTCTTCCCGCTGGCATTTGATATTCACGCCGATCTCCTCCCCCAGCAGCCTTAAATCGCTGGCACACTGGTCAAAAGGTTTATCTGCGTTCTTCATATCTGCAATCATCATCATGTTAAAAAAATCCTGCACAATCGTCTGGCTGATATCTAACACATTGATCTGGTGGTCCGAGAGATATGTACAAACCTTCGCAATAATTCCCACAGTATCTTTTCCCACCACCGTAATGATTGTTCTGTCTGCTTTTCTTTCCATGAACTTTACCTCCAATGACATACTTCATGTGTCTTTTACCGTTTAATCATAAAATATCTTTGATTGCTTTGCAAGGATTTTCTAAAACTCAATCATATCCGATATTTCGTCCCGCTTGGCAACATGGATTGGGAAATCCCCTGCATGATAAGGGTTATCCGCCATGTCAATTTCCAGACGCACCGTTTCATAGGCAAGCCTTTCATAGTTATTTTCTCTGCTCAGATGCCCAAGAACTACCGTCTTAAAACTATCATGAAGCACTTCTCCCAAAAGCTGCCCTGACAGCTCGTTGGATAAATGTCCCCTGTCCCCAAGTATCCGCCGTTTCAAATAGTATGGATAATTTCCAACCTCAAGCATATGTACATCATGGTTTGCCTCCAAAAACAGCACATCCAGATTCTGTAGTTTTTCTATTATATATCCATCATATCTTCCAAGGTCTGTCATCACTCCCAGAGATTTCTTTCCCTGCCTCATCACGAATGCAGTGGGCTCTGCTGCATCATGCGAAATGGAAACAGGATTGATGGTAATGTCCCCAATGGAAAACTCAACATCCGGCTGTATTTCATGAAACAGCTCCGCCGGAATTTCCCCAACGCTTTTACAATTCAGGATTGCCTCTTTCGTACCTTTGGTCGTATATATGGGGAGTCCATAACGCCTGGAAATTACACCAAGACCGCTGATATGGTCCGAATGCTCATGGGTCACCAGAATACCCGCCATATCTCGTACGTCGTACCCAATATCACAAAGCCCGCCTGTCACCCGCTTGCCGCTGATTCCGGCATCAATTATTATATTCGTGCTATCGGAAGCCGCAAAGATACAATTCCCGCTGCTTCCGCTTGCAATGCTGCATAGTCTCATGTCCTGTCAGTCCTCCCAATGTATATCAAGGACATCGCCCTCCTTGAGTCCCGCCGTATAAGAAGGTGTTTCCCCATTCAGCAATGTGACAATATTTCTCCCATTTCCTGCACTCACATCGAATCCAATCACATCGAATACATCTACAAATACATACGTCATCTTCCCGGTCAATGTCACCGGCATCTTATTTACTGTTATATGGAGCTCCACACCTGCCTGCCTTGCGGCTGCCCGTTTTGCAGCGCGCTGTTCCGCCCTCTCAATAATGGTAGGACGGATGTCATTCTCTGTCGCTTTTTGTTCTTTTATGAATTTTTCTTCCAACTCTTCCTGGGTCAGTTCACGCTCCGGTCCCCGGTAAGATCCATCTACATTACGCAGCGCATCAAGCTTTTTCTGCAAATTAGATTTCTCCCTGGTAACCACTGCCGGTTTCTTTGAAACCTCACTGGATTCTGTCTGTGCCTTTGACTTATCCTGCTTCTCTATTTCCGATTGAGGCGTGCGGAATGCCTGTACCGTCCATTCAATGGAAAAATTCTCATATACCAGCGTTTCCAAATCTGCCGGCTTATTGTTTACAAGAATTTCCTTCTCCATGTCAATTTCCACATCCATAAACTCTATAATCTGAGACACGGTGTAATAACTGCGCATTTCTATCCGGTCATTCTCTTTGATTTCATAATCGGGCATCTCCAGAATACCATTAACTTCTGCGAATTTCGGACAGGAAACCGGATGTCCGTTTACCTCAAAGTTCAGCATGGATTTGCCATATTCTTCCAGGTCTTCCAGACGGCATACTGCATCGCTTCCCTGTGTGGAGGGTTCGATCGTAATTTCACTGTTCGGCTCCAGAGGCGCATTGATATTGGCAAGATGTCCATTCACCCGGACAACTGCCGACTCTCCCGCCTCACCGCGGGCAATCCGTTTTTTATCATTAACTGTAAAATTAATTTCCTTGCCGCGTCGCGGGAATAACTGTTCATTCGGGAAACCTGCCTGCAATGCCGCGTCCACAATCGTCAGCTTGTCATTGTCATAAAGCTTGATCCTCTCCCCGTTAAAACGTACAAAAATGAAATTATTCTTCTGGTCATAATAGTTCAGGCAGATGCCGATCGGAGTCACAAGCAGGGGATCCTTGCGGATGTCCTGCTGTTCAAAGTGAATCTCCTGCAATACTTCTTCCCCGCGCAGTGCCACACGCTCCTGAGGCAGGCCAAGCTGAAAGGAAAGATGCTCAATAAATCCATGAATCTTCCCGCCTCCACCGACTACAAAGGTTGCGCTGACCGTATCTCCACCGTTGAGTTCCTTAATCTTTGCGGCAATACTGTCTGCCAGATCGTCCACCAGCGGCTTAAGCAGCTGCCAGACCTCCTCAGCAGTAATCGTATGCTTAATCATCATAATATCTTCGTATTCGATTTCTTCTTCCAGGCCCGACTGAAGCTTGATATACTCCGCAGTCTTGAAATCCACCAGATAATGCTGTACCAAAAGTTCTGTCAGCTCATCCCCAGCACTCGGGATCATA
Source organism: uncultured Lachnospiraceae bacterium (assembly GCA_948688495.1). Classification (GTDB taxonomy): domain Bacteria; phylum Bacillota; class Clostridia; order Lachnospirales; family Lachnospiraceae; genus Petralouisia. Next base: position 67,381 of record CAPQSW010000001.1, read on the forward strand.
CCATAAGCAATGATGCTGCCATCCTTTGTTACGGAAATATCACTCGTTCCTGCCCCTATATCCACCAATGCAATATTCAGCATACGGAATGTTTCAGGAATTGCCACATTAATCGCGGCAATAGGCTCCAACGTCATATTCGCCACTTTCAGTCCCGCAATTCCCACCGCAGAATATAAGCCGTCTACAACGTCCTCTGGCAGGAATGTAACAATGATGTCTTCACTGATCTCCTCTGCCTTGTGGTTCTCCAAGTTAGAAAATATGTCTCCGTTCAGATAATATTTCACCACGGAATAGCCGACACAATAGAATTTAAACTTTGTATCGTTATTTTCATTTAAAATTTTCTGTGCTTTCTCAATACCCAGAAGATCCAAAGTGTGGATATCTTCACCGGTAACTACGCGCTCCTCCTCAAATTCGTAACTCACTGTTGTGGTCACCGTTTTGAGCACACGTCCGGCAGCCGCAATACATACGTCGTTCAATTCAATCTGAAGCTGCCCTTCCAGTTCCTTTTTCACGGTGTTAATTGTCCGGCCCACACGCCCAATATCATGTATCTGCCCATCCAGCATGGAACGCGTCTCATGCTCTTTTACATACTGGGCTAACACAAAAAATTCCTCCTCTTGGCGGTAACCTACCGTTCCTACCACGTTACGGGTTCCAATATCCAGACCGAATACCAGAGGAATCCCCTCAATCTGCTGTTCTTCCATCAATACACCTTCTCCTTTACCCTTAATGATCTGCGCAACCTGATAAAATGTCTGTTCCTTTGTGCCATTATTGTCAATCACTACCTGGCAATGGCTCCGGTATTCTTCTTCTGACATCTGGCTTTGAAACATTTGCTTGATTTTCTCCGGTGAATACTGACGCGACTCCAAAAGGCGATGCTTTCTATTCTCCTCTGTGGCATAGACATACCAGATTTCATCACAAATCTTATCGTAACGGTCTTCAATCAATAACGCTGCTTCAATAATAACAAAATCAAGAATCCGCATCTGGCGCTGTTCTTCAATCCGCTCCTGTATATAAGCCTTAACTGCCGGGTGGACCACCTTATTTACGTCCTGCCGAAGCTTTGGGGATTTAAACAGCTCCTCGGCCAGCGCCGACCGGTTAATCGTTTCGTCCTCGTTGTAGATATTGACTGGCAGGAATTTCAGGAGCTTGTCATAACACTCCGTTCCCGGCTCCATCAGCTTCTCGGCAATCCGGTCCGCTTCCAGATTCTTTACCCTGTAATTTTCTTCCAGATATTCTAATATGGCGGATTTTCCTGCTCCCACTCCGCCGGTAATTCCAATCACCTGCATAATCCTACTCCTCTTTTCTCATGTGCTTAATATGTTCGTCAATGTGCCTCATACCAGTCTTTGCCCTGCTTCATATCTATTTCCAGCTTTACGGAAAGCTCCGCTGCCATTTCCATATTTTCTTTTAAAATATCCTCTACCTGACGGATTTCATCTTCAGAAGCCTCAATCAGCAGTTCATCGTGCACCTGAAGGATTAACCTGGACTTTAAACCTGCATCCCGCAGGGACTTACTCACCCGTACCATGGCAATCTTAATAATGTCCGCTGCAGTCCCCTGTATCGGCGAGTTCATCGCCACACGTTCTCCAAAAGAACGCTGCATATAATTGCTGGAAGACAGCTCCGGCACCGGCCTTTTCCTACCAAACATGGTTGTGACATATCCCTGTTCTTTTGCCTGCTGCACCTGTCTGTCTAAGAACCGCTTTACTCCCGGATATGTCTCAAAATAAGATTCAATATATTGAGACGCCTCCTTCGTAGTAATGCTCAAATCCTGACTCAGCCCAAATGAACTGATTCCATATACAATACCAAAATTAACCGCTTTGGCATTTCTCCGCTGCAGGGAAGTGACCTCCGCAAAGGGAACGTCAAATACCTGGGCCGCTGTTATTCTGTGGATATCCTGTGCCTCCTGGTAAGCCTTTATCAAATTTGCATCCTCTGACATGTGGGCAAGTACGCGCAGCTCTATCTGGGAATAGTCTGCATCAATCAACACACAACCCTCCCTGGGAATAAATACCTTGCGGATTTGCCGTCCCAATTCCATGCGGATGGGAATATTCTGCAGATTCGGCTCCGTACTGCTGATTCTGCCGGTAGCCGTAATTGTCTGATGGAAACGGGAATGTATCCTGCCATCCTCTCCAATAAAATTCGCAAGGCCGTCTGCATACGTAGATTTTAATTTTGTAAGCTGGCGGTATTCCAATATCTTGGAAACCAGTGGATATTCACCCGCCAATTTTTCCAGCACATCTGCCGCCGTAGAGTATCCGGTCTTCGTCTTCTTGCCATAAGGCATCTTCAGTTTTTCAAAAAGAATGACGCCTAACTGCTTGGGCGAATTGATATTAAATTCCTCCCCAGCATCCTGATAGATCTCCTGTTCCAGCTCCACAATCCTTCCCGCAAGTTCCTCCCCGTAGGATTTCAACTGGGCGGCATTTACCATTACGCCTTCGCGCTCCATCTCATAAAGTGTATACACCAGAGGCATTTCAATTTCACGGTACAGCTTCCACATTCCGCTTTTTTCTAATTTGTCCCGCAACACCTCTGCAGCCGCAAAAGAAACATAGGCCAACCAGCATGCGTACTGGCACACTTCCTGCTGCTTGTCGGCTGCTGCCTGTCCCACAGACAGTTTCCCCAACAGGTCCTGTTTTGAGGGCACCAACAAATCGAGATGTTCCTTGGCAATGTCATCATACATATAATCATTTTTCAGAGGATTTAAAAGATAGGCTCCGATCAACACATCAAAAGCGTGCCCCTGCCCACTCTCTGAGACTGACAGAAAGGAAAGCTGTGATTTCAAATCAAAGGTTGCCGCCACATCCACCTGCTCTATCAGGCTTTCTGTCTCTGCAATGAGGTACTCCCCAGTGATATTGCCCCCTGCCAGGACAAGGCAGATACGTTCCTCACTATATGCAACGGCTGCTCCCAGCAGCTCCCTGTCTGCCAGAAGACAAAAGCCCGCACGGCCAGATTCTTTTGCCTCTGCAAACAATATGTCCGCTTCCTGCCTGTCCGTAATCAATCGAAATTGTTCTTCCAAGGGATTCTCTGGCGCTTCCATAGAAAAACGCCCAAGCATATTTTTAAATTCAAGCTTCTTCATCCAAACATACGCTTCCGGTGTAAAGAGATTTCCAAGCGCTGCCTGGCTGATCTGATAGGCAACCGGTGCATGCACCTCAATCGTGGCAAGCGTCTTGCTCATCTTTGCCATATCATAATGTTCTCTTAAATTATTCTGCGCCCTGGGAGGCTTTACCTCATCAATATGTTCATAAGCATTCTCAATGCTTCCATACGCTGCAATCAGGCTGGTCGCCGTCTTCTCCCCAATTCCCGGCACACCTGGAATATTGTCTGCGCTGTCTCCCATCAATGCTTTGACATCTATAAATTCCTCAGGTGTCACCTGATATTTTTCTTTTACATCTTTGGCATAATAGTCCTCAATCTCTGTTCCTGTACGCTTGGTCTTGGGAATCCGAATCTTAATATGTTCGCTGGCAAGCTGGAGAAGGTCGCGGTCACCCGATACCAGGGACACTTCCAATCCTTCCTGTTCGCTGCGCTTTGCCAGTGTTCCCAGAATGTCATCCGCCTCATATCCTTCTTTTTCCAGGATGGCAATGCCCATCGCCGTCAATACTTCCTTGATTACCGGAACCTGCTGGCGCAGTTCCTCTGCCATGGGCTTTCTCGTCCCCTTATACTCCGCATACATCTTATGACGGAAAGTCGGTGCATGCACATCAAATGCCACAATCAGATATTCAGGCTTTTCTTCCTCCAGAATCTTAAACATGATATTTAAAAATCCATATACGGCGTTCGTATGAAGCCCCTCTGAATTCGTCAAATCCGGAATCCCAAAAAATGCCCGGTTTAAAATACTGTGCCCGTCAATCAAAACTATTTTTTCACTCATAATTGTCCGGTCCCCCGTCTCATAATAACATCATATCACTTCTATTTTACACCATATGGAAAAGTTTTAAAAGCAAAAATTTTTGATTATAATATCTCCCTGGTATATTCCTTAAGCCACATTCTCTCTGCCTCATCTAAAAATGGAGAAATTTTCTCATACACCATCTTATGGTATGCATTTAGAAACCCTCGCTCCGCCGCCGTCATTTCTTCTGGAAGAATCGCATCTAAATCAATCGGCGCGTAAGTAATAATCTCAAACTCCATGAACTGTCCATACTCATTCTTTTCCGCCTTCCTGCAGACAAGCTCATTTTCCGTACGGATTCCATAGTTCCCTTCCAGATAAATCCCCGGTTCATCCGTTGTCACCATGCCTTCTTCCAGCACACAATCGCTATTCCCATCGGACACATGACGCCATCGGAAGGCATTCGGCCCTTCATGGACATTCAGAAAATAGCCGATGCCATGTCCCGTTCCACATCTGTAATCCAGTCCCATCATCCACAGCGGTTCACGCGCCAGGATGTCCAGATTGGTTCCCCTGCAGCCATGAAGAAATTTCGCCGATGCCAGATTGAGATTACCGCGGCATACTGTGGTAAAGTAAAGCTTCTGCTCGCGGGTCAACGCTCCCAATGCCAGTGTCCGCGTAATGTCCGTACTCCCGTCCAGGTAATGTCCGCCGGAATCCACCAAAAGAAACCCTTCGGGCTTTAGCAATACATCTGTCTCAGGCGTCGCAGAATAATGCATCATTGCGGCATGTTCCCCATAAGCGCTGATTGTATCAAAACTCAAATCTGCAAATAATTCCTGTTCCCTTCTACAGTTTTCCAGATACCTGGCCGCAGAAACCTCTGTTATTTCCTCTTTCCCAATATGGGTTTTGAGCCAGTACATAAACTTTGTAAATGCGACGCCATCCTTGACGTGCGCATTGCGGATATTAGAAAGCTCCGTCTCATTCTTGACCGCCTTCATCATCTGCGTGGGATTCGGTCCCTCGATAGTTTCCGCTTTCAGGCTGTTATAAATACGGTAATTGACAATCCCCTTATCCAAAAGCACTTTCTTATCTTTCGAAATACTTCTTGCATAATCATAAATATCCTCATAATCACGGATTGAAATCTCATTTTCGGTACAATATCTGCAGATTTCAGGGTTAAGTACCTTATGACGGACAAACCAGATACTTTCTTTCTGCGTAATTGCTGCAAAAGACATCACTACCGGGACATGTACAATATCTCTTCCACGGATATTGAAAAGCCAGGCAATATCATACAAAGACGTAAGAATATGGACATCTGCCCCTTTTTCTTTCATCTTCTTCCTAACTCTGTGCAACTTGCCCGCTGTACGCTCTCCCGTATATTTTTCTTCCAGGATAAATATAGGATTCTCAGGAAATGGCGGACGCTCGTTCCAGATTCTACCCACCAAATCTTCCCCGGCTGCAATACTCCCCCCTTTTTCTGCAGCAATCCTTGCGTACTCCTCACCAGCCCCGGCATTTATAACCCTGCCGTCAAATCCCAGACAGCCGCCCTCTTTCAGATTTTCCCCCACATATTCCTTGACTGTCGGCACACCTTCTTCCCCCATACGGTAGAGCGTTACCGGGCTGCCGAAAAGCTCTCTTTCTGCCTGGATAAAATACCTGCCATCCGTCCACAGTCCGGCTTCCTCCTGCGTAATGACTGCGGTTCCTGCCGATCCTGTAAACCCTGTCATGTAACTCCTTGCCTTGAAGTATTCTCCCACATACTCCGATTCGTGAAAATCCGAGGTGGGAATGATATACATATCAATCCCACACGCTTTCATTTCCCGGCGAAGTTCTTCTATTCTGCCCGATATCCCTGACATCCGCCATACGCTCCTTTCATTATTTATCTGACGCTCAGTCTAATCCCTTTTTACAGCAATTACTTCAATCTCTACAAGCCCGCCCTTGGGAAGCTTTGCCACCTCTACACAGGAACGCGCAGGGGCCTTTCCCTGGAAATACTGGGCATAAACCTCATTTACCTTGGCAAAGTCATTGATGTCATCTAAGAATACAGTAGTCTTCACCACATGCCCAAGGTCGCTGCCTGCCTCCTCTAACACAATGGCAAGGTTTTTCAGGCTCTGGTGTGTCTGTGCCTCCACGCCTTCCGGCAGAATACCGCTTTCAGGAATCAATCCCAACTGACCGGATGTAAAAATAAGCCCGCCTGCTTCTACTGCATGTACATAAGGTCCTACTACTGCTGGTGCCTTCGGGGCATTGATTGTTTTCTTCATTCTTTTTCCTCTTTTCTTATTCTTTGTAGTATTGGTAAATAACAATAATTTCATTTACAGTATAATCATCTGACATACATTTGTCAAAAAAACTCTTGCATTTTTATCATCTATATGATAGAATATCATTTGTTCGGGTGAGTAACCCGCAAATGCCGGTGTGTCGGAATTGGCAGACGAGGCAGACTCAAAATCTGTTGTTGGCAACAACGTATGGGTTCAAGTCCCATCACCGGCAGTTTATAGCGCGAAATCTAACCACAAGGGTTTAGGTTCCGCGCTATTTTGTGCGGTAAAAGGACCGTCACACGAAAAATCAGTGTGCCGGTCCCTGTTTTTATTCTTCCACCAAAGGAATAATAACTGCTTTCATTTATTCTATTACCCTGCACTACTTTACAACAATAGCCTTTACCTTAGACCATTCAGAATAAATAGCCTTCCCTTTCTTACCGAGTCCTGTGCTGGTATAAGCGCGGACCCTGACATAATATATTTTCCCTCTCGCCAGCTTGGATACCTTTTTTGAAACTGTAGTATTTTTATCTATAGTAATTGTGGCAGTGCTTCCTTTTGAAAATCTGCTGCTTGTAGAATAGGAAACCTCGTAACCCGTACTCTGATCTGTCTGCTTCTTCCATGTTACCGTAAAACTTTTCTTTTTAGACTTCAGCTTTGTTATGGATGTGGATTTTGGAATGACGGTAAACGTTTTCTTTACCGTTCCGGTGTAATTCCCTTTTAATTTAACCGCTACAGAATATTTCCCTACATTCTCCGTGCTGCTGGGATAAGTTACCGTATAATCCCTGCCGGCTTTTAGAGTTTTCCCTTTGCTATTCTTCACTGTAACAGAAGGCTTATTTGCCCTTCCCGTCCTGGAATAAGATGTCTTAGATAAATTTATGTCCTTAGCCGCATAGATTTTGGTGGTTGTCTTATCTTTGCATTTGGAGCACTTGACTGCCTTCTGCCCATTTTTCTTTGAACTGGCCGGAGTAATGGTTGTCTGGTATTTATGGTTACATGTAACGGTCACTTCACACTCAGCGGATATTTCTCCGTCTGCAGAAGCTACGGTAATGGTCGTTTTACCAGCAGCCAGACCAGTTATAACACCTTTCGTACTTACCGTGGCCACTGACGGCTCTGACGAGCTCCACTCAACCGATTTATCCGTCGCATTGCTTGGCAGAACTGCAGCCCTCAGTGTCTTTTGCTCTCCATCTTTCATCTCAACCCTCTTGCGGCTTAAAGAGATGGAAGATACATTTATCGTTGGCTTCTGATAGCTCAAGGTAAGATAATACTGGCTGTCATATGTCTTCTGCTGTCTTATGGCAAAATAATAATCGCCCTCGCTTAGTGAAATCAGTGCAGAGCCATAATACATCGCCCGTGCAGAACTGAAATTTTTCTTAACTTTGCAATCTTCCTTGCAGGAGCGCCAAACCAAATCATCTGGTTCTTCACTGTCAAAGATGGCAAATCCATCATAAGCAGAGGCAACGCTAAGATACGCTCCTTCTTCCGATTCCAGATACATATCAAGCAAACCGTCCTGCGGCATGGAAAATTCATATATTTTCCAATAATACAGGCTGTCTCCCGCCGTTCCCTCAATACCGCCGCGATAATCCTTCTCTTTTATGGAATCCATGACAGCAGCCCCAAGATTTAATTCTTCTGCATAATCGAGCCATCCTTCTGCATGCGCGGTCAAGGGTACAGACACTGCACCAGATACCATCAGCATCAACGCTAACAGCCCCGACATCACTTTTTTCGAAAATAGCTTCTTCCCATTCATAAAAACCCTCCTCCTTTTTAATCTGATTTTAGCATTATAATGTTTAACATTCAAGGATAATTTACCACCTGTCCCCCGCAGATTTCCATTTCTCCTTGCCAGAAGTCCACAATTCGTTCAAAAAATCGATGCCATAAGGTCCCTCCCACACAGCAATCTCTAACACCTGTACCTCCCCCCCGTTTTCTTCACCCTCGACCGGCGGCAGTTCTTTCTTTACGGAAGCAAACTTAAAGCGCATGCCCTCATAGCTTCCGGTAAAGGCAGCCTTTTTTAGATAGGGGAGCGACAAAATATCCCTGCGCTCAATCATCACAAAACCTCCCTATCTTTCCTTCATATCTTTTAAAATATCAAAACAGTCAAATGTGGCAAAATAATCTTTTGGTGTCTCTGCACGGCGGATGAGCTGCGTACTGCCGTCCTCCTTTAGAAGAATTTCCGCTGATTTCAGCTTTCCGTTGTAATTATATCCCATCGAAAAGCCATGTGCACCCGTATCATGGATGACCAAAAGGTCTCCCATGTCAATCTTCGGCAGCATCCGGTCAATTGCAAATTTATCGTTATTCTCACATAGGGAACCGGTAATATCGTATTTGTGGTCGCATACGCTGTTGTCCTTGCCCATAACCGTAATGTGGTGGTACGCGCCATACATGGCAGGACGCATCAGGTTAACCGCACATGCATCACAGCCGATGTATTCTTTATGGGTATGTTTCTCATGGATGGCCTTGGTTACCAGACAGCCATAAGGTCCCATCATAAAGCGTCCCAGCTCTGCATAAATGGCTATATCTCCCATTCCAGCCGGAACCAGCACTTCCTCGTACACTTTGCGTACTCCCTCACCGATCACGCGAATATTGTTCGGCTCCTCGCCTGGACGGTAAGGAATGCCAATTCCACCGGAAAGATTGATAAAGCGGATATCCGCCCCTGTCTCCTCCTTTAATTTCACGGCTGTTTCAAACAATGTCTTTGCCAAGGTTGGATAATAGTCGTTCGTCACGGTATTGCTCGCCAAAAATGCATGAATACCAAAATGTCTCGCCCCCTTTTCCTTTAACACCTTGAATCCTTCAAAGAGCTGCTCTGTGGTAAATCCATATTTCGCATCTCCGGGGTTGTCCATAATGCTGTTGCTGATCTTGAATACACCGCCTGGATTGTAACGGCAGCTGATTGTCTCTGGAATATGTCCAATCGTTTTTTCCAGAAAATCAATATGCGTAAAATCATCCAGATTGATAATTGCGCCAATCTCATCTGCAAATTGAAATTCCTCCGCAGGCGTGGTATTGGAGGAAAACATAATATTCTCTCCCTCAAAGTGCAGCGCGTCCGCAAGCATCAGCTCTGTCAGGGAAGAACAGTCGCACCCGCAGCCGCATTCTTTTAGAATATTTATCAAAAACGGATTGGGCGTTGCCTTAACTGCAAAATACTCTTTAAATCCCTTATTCCAGGAAAACGCCTCTTTTAACGCCTGTGCATTCTCTCGAATCCCTCTCTCATCATAGAGATGAAACGGTGTTGGATACTCTTTTACAATTTTTTTCAGTTGTTCGTTCGTTACAAATGGTTCTTTCTTCATCTTTATGCTCCTTTCTTACCCTCAAGCTCCAGCAGACGGATTTCATTTTTCATGGAATCTTTAAACACCTGTACAAAATTTGGCTGTCCGGAATACAGACAGGTGCTGTCCTTTCCCTTTCCCAGTTCTCCGCTGAGCACATACTTGGAATCTGTAATAATTCCAATCTGATTCTTCTTATCAGAAGTTATATAGATTTTGATTCCCTTTCCTTTACCAGAAAGCAGTTCCGGCCTGTCATCCATGCCCCGTGGAAATGCTGTCAGGATCACCACCTTAATATTCCTCTCTGCCAGTTCCCGCAATTCGTCCTCAAATTTTATGAGTAATGAGGCAGACATGGACAGATATACCCTCTTTTTGGCTTTCGCAAGCATATTGCGAATCTTGTCCCCTATATGCTCGTCGGAAACAATCGTAACATACCCTTCGACATTTTCTTTCTCTTTCGGCATATGTTCTGACAAAAACTCCTGCTTTCGTATAAGGCTGTTAATTTTATTCTGGCAAAATTCTAACACCTCCACTGCCGTATACTTCCGGGAAGAACCCTCGCTGACATACGCTGCACCTTTGTCCGACAACCCTTCCAGCGCTTTGTATACATTCGAGCGGGAAATTCCTGTTTTCTTTGCCAGTTCATAGCCATTACTGGTCCCTGAGCGGTATAACTCCAGGTAAACGGACGCCTCCTGCCCCGTCAGTCCAAAAGACACAAGATATTCCACCAGTTTCTTTTCTTCCATAATTACACGCTCTTTCTATAGTATTATCTTTCAGGAATACTATAAGGGCTTGAAAAAGAAATGTCAAGAGATTAATGTGAACTGTTTGCAAATTCCATGCACCCACAAAGGGCATACTGCCCATGCAGTATGCCCTGTATGTATTGTAACGGTTATAAGATGCCTATAACTTAAACTTCATTGTCTCCTCATTCTGCCGTTTACTCAGCTCTACTAAAGACCTGGTATCCTTGCTGCATTCCTCGATCCCCTCTGCAACAAGCTGCATGCTTGCGCTGGTCTCCTCCGTAGATGCAGCATTTTCCTGCACTATGCTCGCCAGATTGTTAACAGAATCTGCCACCAGCTGTTTTAGGGAATTCAGTACATCCGTCTGCCCGCCAATCTCTTTGGTCACATCCTCCACCATCCTTATCTCCTCGTAGAGATGATCAAATGCCTGCCGTGTTTCCTCTAAGCGCGCCTGCTGCTCCTGGACATTTTTAGACACCACCTGCATGTTGTCTACAGAAATTGCCACATTACCGGTAAGTTCCTTTACAATACCCTCAATCTCCTGAGCACTGCCGGCAGATTCCTCCGCAAGATTCCGTATTTCCTCTGCCACAACGGCAAATCCCCTGCCAGCCTCGCCGGCACGTGCAGCTTCTATACTGGCATTTAACGACAATAAATTCGTCTGTTCTGCCAGCCCTTTTATAATTTCAACTGCCTTATTGATATTCTCCGCCGATTCGTTATTTCTGTTGGTCTGTTCATATACCGTATCGATTGCTTCAATGGTAATATCCGTAATCTTATATAATAGGTTAATACTCTCAGAAGCCTCTGCGGAGCATTCCATCATGGTAGAAACAGATTCCTCCAGCTTGATCACATCCTGCTTTTCTGTCTCGATGACATTGCCCAGCTCGATAATCTTGCCATTGACGGTCTCTGTCTCTGAAGCCTGGTTTGTCGCTCCCAGCGCAAGCTCCTCGATTGCTGTATTCACATTCTGTATGCTGTTGGTTATCTCCTCAAACTTCTCCCCGAACTTCTCACTGCTGTTCTTTAACTGGCCTCCTGACTCACTTATGTTCCCTATCATTTCCGCCAGTGAATCCTTTACTCCCTCCAGGGAACGTGCAATCTTTCCAATCTCGTCTGCCCTGTTTGTGAGCCTTGGATCTATCTCGTAAGACAGATCTCCTTCCGCCGTCTTCCTTAAATTTCCTTCGACCCGCTGAATCCCTCTTGTCAGCCTTTTTCCAAAAAACAGGGATACAACGAAGGAAATCACCAGCACCACTACAACCGCAACCGCAAAAAATATAATCATTTGCCGGAACTGGCCGCTGATTTTTTTTCTGGTAACGGCGATTTCCTCATTCATGTCATCCACATAATTACCAGTAGTAATCACCCAGCCCCAGGGCTCGAATTTCTGAGAATAGGCTACCTTCGGCGCAACGGTGACTCCATCTGCCTTTGTAAACTGAAACTCATTGTAGCCGCCACCCGCATCTGCAGATGCTACGATATTCTGGGTAATCTTCACCCCGTCCTGGTCTGTCAGATCGTACCGGTTGCTTCCCTCCTGCTCTGGCAGGATCGGATGCATGAGCAAAGTACAATCCTCTCCGTCAACCCACATATAACCCGAACCGTCATCCCGGTAACGCATACTCCTGACAGCTTCTAACGCCTGGCTTTTTGCTTCCTCTTCCGTCATGCTGCCAGCCTGTGCCCTGTCATAAAATCCTTGTACCAGGGAAATTGCTGACTGTACCTGCGATTTAATCTCGGTCTTATAATCCTCACTCTTGGTCATCTCATACTCACTGGCAGACTGGCTCATTGACTGACGTAAGAAGAATATCCCAATGCCTCCAAGACAAACGGCGGCTAATGCAATCAATAGAAACACCACCATAACCACCATAATCGCTAGGCTTTTTACTCCCTTATTCCCGGTTCCCCTACTGTTGATTTCTTTTGTTTTACTCATCTCTCCATCCCCTAACCATCAATTCTATAGTACAATTATCCTCTTTTTATCCGTTCTTGTCAATATATTTATACATTATGCACAATGAAGCACTACATTTCCCGTCCGCAACGAAGATGGAACATCAATCACACGCTGATTCGTGCTCCCACGCCAGTATAGCTGTGTATCTTTCTGTTCTGCAATAAATTCCCCATCCACCAAAACATCCAGGTATTTCATAATCTCCAACCCTGAAACTGCCTCCCAAACAAAGCCAGTGTACATCCAGATGGTCTTAGCTGGAAACAATCCCCGGATTTCTTTTACGAGCTTCAAGACATCCAGACGATTTCCAAAATACAGGGGATCACCACCGCTTAACGTAACCCCGGATATGTAGTCCTTAGAAATCTCCTGAAACAATTCTTCCTTCGCACTCGCATCAAATAAGAGTCCTCCGTTCGGATCCCAGGTGATGGGATTTTGGCAATCCCTGCAGCAATGGGAACAGCCGGATACCCATAAGACCGTGCGAAGTCCGTCACCGTTGAGCATATCATCCTTTGTTATATCATGGTATCTCATCCCTAATTTGCCTTCCTCCTCACATACTCTTACGTTCTGCAATCTCAGCCATCTTCGCTTCATTCAGGCGTGTATCACCTTTAACCCGGGAATAGGACAGGTAACCGTTCATCCTGTCAATCTTGGTGAGGTTCCTGCTGCCGCATTTCGGACAGACGTCCATCTCCAGCTCCTGATGGCCACAATCGTCACAGTAGGCAAGCGACAGATTCACTCCCTCATAAAATCCCATCTCCATTGCACGGCGCACCAGCGTCTTTACTGCATCCCTGTTATAGTCAATGGGATATTTAACATACTGGATTTTCCCACCGTTGCTCAGTTCCCAGAATCGATACTCCAAATCCTGTTTCTGGATAGGCGTAATGTCCTCCGTTACATGGCAATGGAAGCCATTGCTTACGTATTCCCTGTCAGAGACATTCTCCACAATGCCATATTTTTCGCGGAACTGCTTGACCTGCAGACCGCAGAGATTCTCCGCCGGCGTTGCATAGATGGCGTAGAGGTTTCCATCTTCCTGTTTATATTCATTAATCTTTTCATTGATATGCTCTAACACTTCAATGGCAAACTGTCCGTCTTCCACCAAAGATTTGCCGTTGTATAACTGCTGCAGCTCATTAAATGCCGTAATCCCAAAAGATGCTGTCGCTGCCCTAAGCAAAGGCTTTATCTTGTCATGGATGCCCAGATGGCCGCCATAAAATCCACCCTCACAGTAAGCAAGTGGATTCGTACTTGCCCTCATTTCTCCCAGGTAGGCATATGTACGGATATGAAGCTGGCGTATCAGTTCCAGATAGTAATCCAAAACCTCATAAAAATCCCTGCCCTCCTGCCTGGATTTTGCCAAAATCATGGGTAAATGCAGACTGACTACACCAATATTAAATCTTCCGACAAATACGGGATGGTCCTTGTCGTCCGCCGGATTCATGCCGCCTCTCTCATACCAGGGAGATAGAAATGCACGGCACCCCATCGGGCTGATAATCTCACCATACCGCTTATACATACTGGCAATGTAACCTTTACCAGTCAGGCTCAGCCAGTCTGGATACATCGTCTTTCTCGAGCATTCAATCCCCGTTTCAAAGATATCTTCCAATTCTTTTCCCGGTCCATGAAGATTCTCGTCATACAAAAACACCAATTTGGGGAACAATACCGGCTTCTTACACTCTGCCTTGCCCTGCCCTTTTCTGCGCACATTCAGCATGGCAGCTGAAGCCATCCTTGCAAACCGTCCGGTTCCTGTGCCAAATGTCATCGTAATAAAAGGATAATCCCCACGGCTTGACGATACGGAATTAAACTTGTACTCCCATCCCTGAACCCCTTGCTCAAAGTCCCTTTCTATATCCTTAATGGTCTCCTCCTTTGCACGTTCCTCGCCCAGTCCCAAATCCAGATAACGCTTTTTATATCTCACATAAGACTTCTCTGCATAAGGCTCTAAGATTTTCTCCACACTCGGCACAGTAAATCCGCCATACTGCTGGCTTGCAGCGCTCAATACAATGTCCCCTATGACATCAAAAGCAACATCAAGCGTTTTGGGCTCATTATACCACAGATTCCCCATCTCAAAACCGCCGCGCAGCACATTTTCTACATCAAACAGACAGCAATTCATAGTATCACGCCTTGCCGACATATCATGCACATATATGTATCCGTCCCTGCATGCCTGAATCTCCTCTGTCGTCATAAAAAATTTCTGGTACAACTCTTTATTCAATTGATTAAAAATGAGACTCCGCTTGGTAGACACAAGTGCACTGTCCGTATTGGAATTCTCCTTATCCCCGATATACATAATCGACTGGCTTTTCTTATAAACCTCGTCTAACATCTGCACAAAATCCTGTTTGTAATTGCGGTAATCGCGGTAACTTTTTGCTACCTCAGGATTGACTTTCTCCAGGGCCCCCTCCACAATATTATGCATCTGGGCAATCTTAATCTCACGAAGCCCCATAGAATCTACTTTTTCCTCAACAAACTGACAGATAAACTTCAGTTCCTCATCTGTGAACTTAATCAGCGCGCGATACGCAGACTTATTCACTGCGACAACCACCTTCTGTACGTCAAATTCTTCCTTTGTTCCATCCTTTTTGATGACTTTACAATCTTTGTTCACGTTCTCCTGCTCCTCTTTATTTGTTTTTAAACGGTTAGTTCCTCCCCGTCTGTTCCATTTCCAAGAGGCTGCGCGCTCCATCCGCAACCCTTTGCGACAGCGGTTCCCCAGATATTTTCTTTAGGGCGGCGTCAACCCGTCCGCTCAACTCCTGTTTTTTAAACGGTTTTAACACATAATCATAAATTTTATACTTCGAACTTTGAAGGACCATCTGCTTATCTGCATTTGATGTAAGCATAATTACCGGAATATCCTGGCATTCCTTAATCTCGCGGATTTCCTTGAGTGTCTCAATGCCATCCTTAATCGCCATCTGAATATCCAAAAGAATCAAATCTGGCTTCTGAGGCTCTTTTTTTAGATACTGTAACGCACGAACGCCGGAATTCAGTGGAATAACTTCGTAATCTCCCTCCAGTTCCTGCTCAATCGTCGCAAGACTGATACTATTATCATCCACCGCCAATATTTGTTTCTTACCCATTTGTTACAAATCCTCCTTTTCTATTTGTTCTATTAATTTTCCAAGCAACTGCTCCGCCGCATCATCCTCATACAGCCTGAGCTGTTCCTTAATTTCCATAAGCTTTTGTTTTACCTCATTGGAAAGACAATACTGCAAAATATTCTCTATTTTGGCTGCGCACTGCTTCGCACGGAAATGTTCCAGGCTCTTTAGCGCCTCCCTGATTTCCTGTAACAGAACTGTTTTTTCTACCTGGTTTCCACTCTCGCATCCCCTTTCCTCTGATCCACCATCTTTTGCCAAAAACTCTCTGATATGTCCAATCTGTTCTTCATATTCTTCCAAAAGCTGCTCCACATGGCTGTCAACGAATGTCCTGTCCCCCCTGGCAGCTGCCCCTTCCTGCTCCCTGGCAGTCTTTGAGAGCTTCATGGCACCTATATTGGCAGAAGCGCTCTTTAGCGCATGAACCTCTATGCCATACGTTTTATAATCGCCCTTTTCCCACAATTCACGCAAAAATACGAGCTTGCGTTTTCCATCCAGGCAATAGAGGTCTAACAACGACCGGTAATCCTCAACACTTCCTGAATAACGCTCCACCAGCTCATCCGTATCAATTCCTTCAATAAAAATATCTTTAAACTCCACATTTCTTGCTTGTCCCGGTGCCACACCCGCTGCACTCCTTCCGCCTGCATTCCTCTTTTCCTCAGGAATCCACTTCCGCAGAATTTTATGCAGCATTTTTCTGTCTATTGGTTTGGCAATAAAATCCTGAAATCCATTGGTAAGAAACATTTCCCTGACGTCTCCCACAACATTAGCAGTCAGGGCGATGACCACCGGTTTCGTACCATTTTCACCGCACTCTGTCCGAATAATTTGTACTGTCTCTATTCCATCCATCTTGGGCATCATGTGATCCATAAAAATAATATCATATAGCTTCTGATGGACAAACTCTATGGCCTCCCTGCCGCTGCCGGCCTCATCTATTTCAAATCCATAGGACTGCAGGAAAATCCTCGCTACTTTCCTGTTAATCACATTATCGTCCACTACCAGTACACGATACCCTTCCACTGTAAACGGCTCTAATTTGTCTTCTCTGATGACATCCGCCTCTGGGACCTCCATAAGCGGTCTTCTATCCATGATTCGCTGTGGAATCTTCACAGTAAAAACTGTTCCCTCACTGTAAACGCTGTCAACCTCAATGGTCCCTTCCATCAATTCCACCAGGTGCTTTGTGATGGAAAGCCCCAACCCGGTTCCTTCCACACTGCGGTTTCTTTTAGAATCAACCTGCCTGAAATTTTCAAATATCTTCTCCAGGTCTTCTTTGCGGATACCACATCCTGTATCCTCTATCCGAAATGACAGGCATTCCATATCGTCTGCCTCTCCCGGCACGCCGGCAACTGAAACCCTGACATATCCCTCCTTTGTAAATTTGAGGGCATTGTTTATAATATTTATCAGAATCTGCTTAATCCTGCCCTCATCTCCCTGATAACGGCAGGGAATAGACATGTCAAATTCACTCTGCAGCCTCAGTCCACGCCGTGAAGCCATTATATCCAGCATATTCAGCACTCCGTTAACAAGCGTTTTCACATGGTATTCCGTCATCACCAGTTCCATCTTGCCCGCTTCCACTTTGGACAAATCAAGAATATCGTTGATCAACATCAAAAGATTATTGGAAGATGACTTGATATCACGGGCATACTCGTATACCTTACGCCCCCTGCTCTCGTCCATAATGACATCGCTCAGTCCCACAATCGCGTTCATAGGCGTGCGTATCTCATGGGACATATTCGCGAGAAACGCGCTTTTGGCAATATTCGCCTGCTCCGCCTGTTCCCGCACACGTTTAATTTCTTCAATATAATTCCTTGTCTCTGTTATATCCAAAATTAAAAGGACATACCCCCTGTTTCTTCCAAACCTATCTGGAATCTGCTCTACATGTCCCTGATAAAACGATTGATTGATACAAAAATCTTCCCTCGCATCCCCATCCAACATATCCTGCGGAAATCCTCTGAGTTCCCGAATTTTCCTTCCCAACATACGGCTGCACAAATCGGGAAAAATACCTGTTGCTGCAGGATTGTAGCTGACAATCCTTTTCTGCTCATCCAATGCAATCACACCATCGCTCATGCTGTTAAGCAAAATCCCAGCAGCCAGCCCTCCAAAATCATAAACCTTTCTGCCCCAAATCAGAATTACCACAATTGATAAAATGACACCCAGCGTGGCAGGCGTCGGATCATATATGTAAGTCAGCTTCATACTGTAAGAAATAAGCGCCACTACAGGCAGAAAAGAGAGTATCAGAATCAGCCTGTACTTCCGCTCCGCAGCATACTCCGGATGCTTCACACAGGCTCGAATCAGCACATAGATAGATAAGGCATAGGGCAGACCCATACCGCACAACAGAAAAACCCAGTATCCCCATCCATAACTCAATGTCAGATAGCCGTGCCCGTCCGCAGTCACGCTCCATCTAATCTGACGATAGTAAATATTATGTACGTCACAGGTAAACACCAGTCCCAAAATAAATATGTCTACGATCTTTAAAAAATTCAGCATCAGCAATGGCTTTTTCTTGTAACAGTAACTGAACATAAAATAGCAATAGCTGATTGGAACTGTGAGGGAACCCAGATACTGCATCTTAACGGCTACAATGGCAGCATCCATCCCGGCTGCCGTCAACTCCAACAGATACCCAGCGTTCTGCACCAGTGAACCCAACAAAAAATACTGCATGAGCTTCTGCTCACTTGAGCCGTCCTCCTTGAGCAGAAGCAGCAACGCAATAACAATCATGCCGATTGCAAATATCCCCAGCCCTAAAAACGCTATGTCCATAACCCAACATCACCCCACAGAGATAAATTTACTTTGGATTTACAAGCCATTCTTATGGTATCAGCTATTTTCGTCTTTGTCTACACCCTTTACCATTATTTCTTTATTTTAATATTACGCCACATCGAACTGGGAATTATACAGTTCTGCATAGAACCCGCCCTCTGCCAGCAGCGTTTTGTGATCTCCCTGCTCAATAATATCCCCATCCCTCATCACCAGGATCAAATCTGCATCCTTAATTGTGGAAAGACGGTGGGCAATCACAAAACTCGTTCTTCCTTTCATAAGGTTATTCATCGCCTTTTGTATCCGTTCCTCAGTTCTTGTATCTACAGAAGAAGTCGCCTCATCCAAAATTAGAATTGGATTGTCTGCAAGGATAGCCCTGGCAATTGTCAACAGCTGTTTCTGTCCCTGCGATACATTGCTGGCGTCCTCATTAAGCTCCATCTGGTAACCGCCGGGCAGTGTGGAGATGAAACGGTGGGCATGGGCCGCTTTTGCCGCCGCAATGACCTCCTCATCCGTTGCGTCCAGCCTGCCATAACGGATATTTTCCATGATAGTCCCCTTGAACAGCCAGGTATCCTGTAATACCATACCAAAATTTTCCCTGAGCTTACTACGGTCAAATTGCCGCAAATCGTTACCATCCACGCGGATACTGCCTCCAAGCACATCGTAAAAACGCATCAGCAGTTTTACCATCGTCGTCTTTCCTGCCCCGGTAGGGCCCACAATCGCCACCATCTGCCCTGGCTTTACCTCACAGTTAAAATCATGAATAATAATCTTCTCTTTCTCATAGCCAAACTTCACATGTTCAAAAGATACACTTCCCTCCATTTTTGCAATTTCTGCCGGCTGCTCTACAGGTGTTTCTTCTTCCTCCTCCAAAAATTCAAAGACACGCTCTGCCGCAGCCGCGGTTGCCTGCAGCATATTTGATACCTGAGCCACCTGCGCGATGGGCTGGGTAAACTGGCGTACATACTGGATGAAGGACTGAATTTCCCCTACTTCTATTACGCTGCGGATGGCAAGCATACCGCCCACAACCGCCACTGCCACATATCCAAGATTTCCCACAAAACTCATAATCGGCTGCATCATACCGGATAAGAACTGGGATTTCCATGCGGACTGGAATAGAACATGATTCGTTCCATCAAATTCCTCCTGCACATCTTCTTCTTTATTAAAAGCTTTCACAATATTATGGCCGCTGTATACTTCTTCGATCTGACCATTGATCCTGCCCAGGTATTCCTGCTGCGCCACAAAATATTTCTGGGAAAATTTCACCACAATAGCAATCAGCATACCGGACACCGGCAGGATTACAAGGGCAATCAGTGTCATTGCAGGACTGATACTGAGCATCATCAAAAGAATCCCGATCAATGTGGTAACTGAGGTAATCAACTGCGTAATACTTTGGTTTAAGCCCTGCCCCAGAGTATCGACATCATTGGTAATTCTCGAAAGCACCTCTCCAACGGTCCTGGACTCAAAATATTTCATTGGCATGCGGTTGATCTTTGTTGAAATATCTTCGCGGAAACGAAAACATATCTTCTGGGTAATTCCAGTCATAATATAGCTCTGGATAAAAGAACAGAATGCGCTAAATAAATAAATTGCCAGAAGAAACAATAAAATCTCACCAATCCTGCCAAAGTCGATTGCACCATTGCCTGATACCTTGGCCACCAGCCCTTTGAAAAGCTCTGTGGTTGCATTTCCTAGTATCTTAGGGCCTGTAATGGCAAACACCGTAGAAGCCACTGCGAAAATCAACACGGTAAAGACACCCATTTTATATCTTCCCATATATTGCAACAGCTTTCTGGCCGTTCCCTTAAAATTCTTCGCTTTCTCTCCCGGCATCATTCCTCCGGGACCATGCCCTGGACCATGCCCGTGACCCCGCCCCATTTTTGCTGGTCTTCTATGTTCACTCATCGGCTGACACCTCCTTGATTTGCAAGCTCCTGTTCCGAAAGCTGGGATCTTGCAATTTCCTGATAAGTCTCACAGCTTTCCATCAGTTCCTGATGCGTCCCCATGCCTGAAACTGTACCATCTTCCAGAACAATAATCTGATCTGCATGCAGGATAGTGCTAATCCGCTGCGCCACAATAATGACAGATGCATCCTTTGTCTTCTCTCCCAAAGCTTTCCTGAGTGTTACATCCGTTTTATAGTCCAATGCAGAAAAGCTGTCGTCAAAAAGGTATACTTTCGGATCTTTGGCAATTGCCCTGGCAATGGAAAGCCTCTGCTTCTGCCCGCCAGATACATTTGTACCCCCTTGGGCAATTGGACTGTCAAACTGTTCTTCCTTATCTAAAATAAATTCCTGCGCCTGGGCAATCCTCGCTGCCTCCTCAACCTGCTCCTGTGTAACCCCTCCCGCAAATCCGATATTGGAAGCAATTGTTCCTGAAAACAGCACTCCCTTCTGTGGAACATAGCCGATAAGGTCACGAAGATTCCTCTGGCTCATCATTCGGATATCCACACCGTCCATGGTAATCCTTCCCTCTGTGACATCATAAAATCTGGGTATGAGATTCAGCACTGTAGATTTTCCACATCCGGTACTTCCGATAATCGCTGTCGTCTGTCCCGGCTTTGCCCGGAAAGAAATATGGCTGACCGCATCTTCGTCTGCTCCGGGATAACGGAAGGAAACATCCTCAAACACCACTTCCCCATGCCAGTTTGCCTTGCTGTCGTCCATAGGTTCTTTGGGGTCTAAGATTGTACCATCTGTGCGAATTACTTCCTCTATACGCTCTGCTGCAACACCTGCCCGCGGAAGCATAACAGATACCATTGTAATCATCAGAAACGCCATGACAATCTGCATGGTATAAGTAATAAATGCCATCATATCCCCCACCTGAAGATTGCCAAGGTCCACACCCTTGGCACCGAACCAGACAATCATCACCGTAATGCAGTTCATAATCAACATCATTGCCGGCATCATCATAGACATTACCCTGCTGGTAAAAAGCTGTGTTTTCATCAGATTTCTATTTGCATCTGCAAAACGTTCCTCCTCAAACTTCTCCCGGGAAAACGCCCGGATAACTGGTATTCCCGTTAAAATCTCCCGGGAAACAAGATTCAAACGGTCCACCAGCGTCTGCATTTTCTTAAATTTTGGCATGGTAACCGCCATCAGCCCGCCTACCAGCAATATAATACTTCCTACAGCAATACCAATAATCCAGCCCATTCCTGTCTTGGTGCCGGAAACTTTTATTACACCCCCAATACCGATAATCGGCGCATACAAAACCATGCGCAGGAGTATCACCGATACCATCTGTACCTGCTGGATATCGTTGGTGCTCCTGGTTATCAGAGACGCCGTAGAAAACTGCTCTATCTCATTACTGGAAAACTGCACAACCTTTTGAAATACCCTGCCTCTTAATGTCATTCCAATCTTTGCGGAAGTCCTGGAAGCAAAGAATCCCACAAGAATAGAGGCAAGCATCATGATAATTGATATGGCTAACATTTTTCCACCAGTGCGCATCATATAACGGTTCTGGTAATCAACCATATCATAACCCAGCGCTTCGTATTCTTTCCTGACCATAAGCCGCGCCCGCTGGGAGACCATGGACTCACTGCCATCCCCCATTTTCGCCTGTACAGCTTCCTTCGCCTGCTGCATCGATTCCCCTGTGATCTGCCCGCTGTCCAATAAAGTCCTCAGCTCACTGATTTCCATGCCTGTCTCCTCAGTCATGACAGACATGACCACCATAGGCATGCCAAGTATTTCCTCTAATGCTTCCATCTTATGTTTATCCAGGTTGTTCAGAACAAATATGCCATTGTCCTGTTCCTGATAAGACTCCTGAAGCTTTGACGCATCCCTTTCTGACAGGAACAGGCACAGGCCCTCCAATGTCTCTTTTCGTATCTTTTGTGGAACAGCATATTCAATTCCGCTTTGCTGGATTCCTATATCCACAATATCAGACATATACTGGGGAAGCGATAAATCACAGAATGCCTGAACAACCAACAGCAAAAATATAGCAAATACTGACGCCTTGTGTTCACCTAGATATTTTATTATCTTTCCCATATCTTCCTCTCTTTTCTATCGTTTTCCGTTCATGCTATTCTTTTTTCCAGTATTTGTCAATATTGCAAATCTTAAACATTCTAAAAATTTTATTAAATCAATCCATAATGCTCACAAGCTTTGTATATGCCATCTTCTTTAAGCGCTGTTGTCACATATTCCGCCGTATCCTTCGCCTGCTGCATGCCATCCCCCATAGCAACTGAATGTGCTGTATATTCTAACATGTCAAGATCATTCGTGCTGTCGCCAAAAGAGTAGGTATCCTCATGCGCAATTCCAAGAATCCGGCAAATTTCCCGTATCCCTGTGGCCTTATTAAACCCTTTCGGCACAATCTCCATAAAATTCCCGCCTCTGTGTATGACGGTAAAATCCGGTTCCAGCACGTGCTCAAGCTCCTTCTGTTTTTTGGTATCCTCCAGATAATTTGCACAGAACTTGCTTACCTCAAGCTTATCTTCATTACCGGTGACCGCAATAAGATTCTCTCCTATACTTTCCCTTAGCTGCTTCGGAAATGGGGATTCCCTGGGGAAACGTTCCTCATCCAGGTAAAGGAATCTCCTGCCCTCAAAAACGTAAGCTGCATCCATACTCCGCAGAAAATCATTCACGCGCAGGATTTTTTCATGTGGAATAGAATGATAAAATTTTACTTCCTGCTGAAATTCCCCATAAGTGCCGCAACCCGCCAGTATACCGTCAAACCCAAGGGGAAGAAGCTCCGTATCTGGAATAAACACCCTCGTTCTGCCACTACTGATAAACAGGTAATGTCCGCGCTCTTTCATCCTAACGAACGCTTCCCTTGTGCTGTCTGGAATCCACTGGCTGTTATCCCAGATGGTTCCGTCAATATCAAAAAATATCGCTTTTCTCATACGTCTGTTCTCCTCCCGACTTCATTTTACTTTTACGGCTGCACCAAGAGTCCTAAGTTTCTACTTCATCGCTTACCAAAAAGAAGGAGAATTACTTTTCTCCTTCTTCCTCCATGGGTTTCCATGCCTGCCCGAATTTGACGTCACGAAAAAGCTCCGTTAACCCGGTAATCTGCTTTAAACGCAGAATCTCATCCCGGCTCATCCCCATATGTTTGGATATCCAGGCATCTGAACGCCCAATCGTATGAAGCTCTTTTACAATATTACTCATCAAATCCACATCATGCGTACCACGTGCCCGGTTATGCCGTATCGTGCTTGCCATCCGGTTGGAAAGGGGTTTATCAATGACAGTTACTGGAAGCATCCCATTCTCCCGCTTATAAATATCCTTGTGCTCTAACATAATCCGGTAACGGTGGAAACCGTCTACAATCACATAGTAATCATGCGCCTGGGAGTAATAACAGACAATTGGCATGGTATAACCATCCTCCTTGATGCTGTCATACAACAAGCGCATTTCCGGCGGCGCAACTGCGTTTGGATTATATGTATTGGGTATAATTTTCTCGATTGGCACTGCAATTACCTCATAAGCTGGACTTTTGAACTTTTTCTCACTCATCTATAAACCCTCCGTATTTTTTTCGGATGATATCAATTTGTTCCCGTTCTTTTTTTGATAAGCCAAATCCCATAAACCGGCAGATATGGTCATTTTTTAAAATGCAAAAGCACATCCGTTTCCAGCTTGGAATGTCCTTGGTAGACTTAATGTCATCCGTATGGTCTGGAATCTTTCCAATAAATACTACCCGTGAATTCTTATTGAGCGTATAATTTGACACGCCGTTTCTGCGGATGTGGTACCCCCGGTCCATCAATTCCTGAATGGCCTCCTCGGGCAGCCCCCCTCCCGTCTCATGCCAGAACCGGATGGATGTCTGAAATTTCTTGACATAATTGTTGCGGATTCTCACAGGAAGGGTGTCTAACAGAAATTTGGTATAAGATTCCCATGTATGTCCTTCCGGGAGCGAGATATTCCGGTATCCCATCGCCTTCGTACGCGCATAAATGGAGCTGAAATTAGCCCCCTGTACCCTGCCGACCAGCTTTGTCCAGATTTGCGGATCTATCACACGGTACAGATTCAGGCTGTCTTTCGCATAATCATTAAACGGCGATGCCACCCTCATCTGGCTGGGTTTCAAACCTGCCTTATAATATAAATCATACAGCTTATTATATTCATAACCGAATTTATAGTTTGCCACCCACACATCACTGTTTGTCCAGTCATAGAGCGGGGAAGCGGACCAGACATCCTTAAACTGCTTGGTAATCCAGCATTGGTCCATATAACCATATTTCCGGTTAAGAAATCCGCTGTAACGCTGCATGGATTCTTCTGCACGCATTCCAAGCAGGCATACCGTCTTTCTATTTGCATGCCGCTCCTTATAAAACCTGCCAAACTGCTTTGCCAGAGCCTCCTGCGGCATCTTATAACGGTAATGGTGAAAAGGATCCGGCAGTTTAATGACATAAGGGTGATCCGGCATGGGACGCACCCAGATATCCCGCTTCATGTCATCCCACGGATACCAGTACATCTCATAACTGCTGACCGCAGTCCTGGTTGCCATCGGAAGGCAGACCCAGTAAGGATCTACCTCATGCTCCAGCCGCTGAAAAGTTTCTTCCACATATTCTGTTGTCATGGTATACTGTGCTTCAAAATCCTGATGGAACAGACCAATTAAACGTTTTGGGTAATGCTCGCGTTTAAAATCCAATAAAAGATTTAACAGCAATCCGCTGTCTTTCCCCCCACTGAAAGAAACATAAATGTTTTCAAATTCCTCAAACAGAAAATGAAAACGTTTTTGAAGTGCCTCATACACGTTCTCTTCTTGGTATTGACGAACCATCTTTCAGTCTCTCCTTCTACTCTCATATACAGATTACATTTATAAAATCAGCATCGCATCCCCAAAGCTGAAAAACCGGTATCTCTGCTCTACTGCCGCCTCATACGCATGTAGAACGTGCTCCCTTCCTGCAAGCGCAGACACAAGCATCACTAACGTTGACTCCGGCAGATGGAAATTGGTAATCAAAGCATCCGTGATTTGAAACTGGCAGCCCGGATAAATAAAAATATCCGTCCATCCACTACACGGCTTCACCCTAATTCCGTCTTCGGCAGATTCTTTTCCAAACCTTGCAGCCACAGATTCTACGGTACGACAGCTTGTGGTTCCCACACAGATTACCCTCCCTCCCCTTCGTTTTGTATCGTTGATCGTCTTTGCCGCCGCCTCATTCAGTTCATAGTACTCGGAATGCATATGGTGTTCCTCAATATTATGAACTTTGACTGGGCGAAAAGTCCCAAGTCCCACATGCAGGGTCACCTCTGCAACCCATATCCCTTTCGCCCGGATTTCGTCCAAAAGCTCAGGTGTAAAATGCAGTCCCGCCGTAGGCGCCGCCGCGGAACCATCATATTTTGCATAGACCGTCTGATAACGGTTCTTGTCTTTCAACTGATGGGTGATATAGGGAGGCAGGGGCATCTGCCCCAGCCGGTCTAAAATTTCCTCAAAAATTCCCTCATAACAAAACTTAATCAAACGGTTGCCATCCTCTACGATATCTATGACCTCTCCCGTCAGCAGCCCATCTCCAAATAAAATCCGTGTACCCGGCTTTGCCTTCTTTCCAGGCTTCACCAGCGTTTCCCAAATATCATTCTCCCTGCGCTTAAGCAGAAGGATTTCAATCTTTCCCTGTGTCCCTTCTTTCACACCAAACAGCCGTGCCGGAATGACCTTCGTATTATTGATAACCAGACAGTCCCCCGGATTCAGGTAATCGATAATCTCTGAAAAATGTCTATGCTCTAAGTCTCCAGTATCCCGTTTTAATACCAACAGGCGGGAAGATGAGCGGTCCTCAAGCGGATCCTGTGCGATCAGTTCCTCTGGAAGATGATAATAAAAGTCTTTTACGTCCATAAATACCCTTGCTTTCTTTCCTTGCCTACTTTCTGAGCTCAATTCCCATTTCTTCTAATGATTTCAAAATTTTATTCATTGCGGGCGCATAATCCGCTTCCTCCAAAGTCTTGTCTTTTGCGCGGAAAGTCAGGGAATAAGCCACAGATTTAAATCCCGCTTTAATCTGTGTGCCCTCATAAATATCAAACAGTTCATAACTTTCCAGATATTGCCCGCCTTTCGTATCGAACACTTTTTCCACTTCTCCTACAAGAATACCTTTCGGCATTACCATACTGATATCCCTGCTTACTGCCGGATACTTTGCAATCCCCTGGTACTTTCGGTCAAAGTTTGCCAGCGATACGACTTCTGGCATATCAATAACCGCCACATAGACGCGCTCTTTGATGGAATAATTATCGGCAACCTGGGGATGGATCTCTCCCAGATACCCTGCCACTTTGCCCTCATAGATGATATTGGCCTGCCTTCCAGGATGAAGGAAAGGTTTTCCCGCTTCAGGATCATAAGTCTCCTTGCCATGAAGTCCCACTTTGTCAAAAAATTCCTCCACAACGCCTTTCATCGTATAGAAATCTCCATCTCCATACATCCCCAGCGTAAACTGCATCCGTTCTTCCGGCAGCTCTGTCACCGGTATCTGCTTCGGCAGATAGATATTCCCAAGCTCATAGAGACGCACATTTTTATTTCTCCGGTTGTAATTGGTGGCAAGCGAAGTCAGCATACCATTTAAAGGAATCGTACGCATAATACTGAAGTCTTCTCCCAGGGGATTGGATATAACAACCACCTTCCTCAAATCGTCCTCCACCGGAATCAATAATTTATCGAATACTTTGGGACTCTCAAAGGAATAAGTCATTCCCTGGCTGAATCCGCAAAATTCTGCCGTATCCCTCGCTACAGCTTCCACCTTAAGCTTAAAAGAAAGTTTTCCGGTGGTTGCCTCGCCGCTCGGCAGGGAAGTCGGGATATTATCATACCCATAAAATCTTGCCACTTCCTCCGCCATGTCTGCAAGACATTCCAGATCCTGCCTCCATGATGGAACAATCACCTCATCCTTAACATCATCGTAACCAAGGTCAATCTTCCCAAAATAGCCAAGCATGGTTTCCTTGGAAATGTCTGTTCCCAGCAGACGATTTACTTTCTTATCGTCAAAAGGAATCCTTCTGCCCTCTTTTACCTTGCCGTAGACATCCACGACGCCGCCGATGACTTCCCCGGCGCCCAGTTCTTCAATCAATTGGCAGGCACGGTTAATGGCATCTATGGCGTTGTTAGGGTCTAAGCCCTTCTCAAACTTACCGGAAGCATCGGTACGCAGCCCGACTTTCTTGCTGGACAGCCGGATATTCGTGCCGTCAAAACATGCCGCCTCAAAGAGCATTGTCTGTACATGGTCGGTAATCATGGAATTTTCCCCTCCCATGATTCCTGCAATACCTACTGCTTTTTCTCCATCACAAATCATCAGGACAGAATCATCCATCGTGCGCTCCTGTCCATCCAAAGTTACGAATTTCTCGCCTTTATCTGCACGGCGCACGATAATCTCTTTCCCTGCAATCGTATCCAAATCGTAAGCGTGCATCGGCTGTCCGTATTCCTCCATCACATAGTTGGTAATATCTACGATATTATTAATCGGACGAATACCGTGGGAAGCAAGACGACGCTGCATCCATTTAGGTGAAGGCGCAATCTTAATATTTTTCACTACTCTGGCACAGTATCTTGGGCAGAGTTCTGCATCTTTTACCGTAACTTTGACATAATCATTTACATCTTCACTGTTTCCAGTCTCTGTCACTACCGGAGGTCTGTACTCTTTGCCAAAAGTTGCCGCTGCTTCCCTTGCAAGGCCCAGCACCCCGAAACAGTCCACACGGTTCGACGTAATCTCATATTCAAACACCACATCGTCAAGCCCCAGCGCTTTGATGGCGCTTTCCCCAACTGTCACATCATCCTCAAAAATGTAAATGCCGTTTTCCGGCGCTTCCGGGTACATATCCTTTGTAGAGCCAAGCTCCTCAATGGAGCACATCATGCCGTTGGAGGGCACTCCCCTTAGCTTACCCTTCTTAATCTTAATGCCGCCCGGCGTCTTCTTGCCATCATGTCCGCCTGCCACGCGTCCGCCGTCCAGCACAACAGGCACTTTCTGTCCTTCCTCTACATTGGGTGCACCGGTCACAATCTGAATATCTTCTCCGGCCCCTACATTTACCTGACACACAACCAGCTTGTCTGCATCTTTATGTTTCTCTATCTTTGTAATCTGCCCTACCACAATATTTTCCAAATCTGCGTCTAATTTTTCAAACCCTTCCACCTTAGATCCGGAAAGCGTCATTGCGTCCATATATTCCTGAGCCGTCACATCCAAATCCGGGATATAGGCTTTCATCCATGATAATGATGTATTCATATTTTATTCCATCCTTTCTTCTCTAAATTTCTATCTAAAACTGTCTCAAAAAACGGTCGTCATTTTCATATAAGAGGCGCATATCGTCAATCTCATATTTGAGCAATGCAATACGCTCCAAGCCCACGCCAAAAGCAAATCCGCTGTATTCCTCCGGGTCAATGCCGCTCATTTTAAGAACCCTTGGATGCACCATACCGCAGCCCAATATCTCGATCCAGCCAGAACCTTTGCAGAACCGGCATCCCTTGCCGCCGCATTTAAAACAGGTCACATCCACCTCAGCGCTTGGCTCTGTAAATGGAAAGTGGTGGGGACGGAATTTTACCTTGGTATCTTCGCCAAACAATTCTTTGGCAAATTCTGCAAGCGTTCCTTTCAAATCTGCAAACGTAATATCCTTATCTATGACAAGCCCCTCAATCTGATGGAACGACGGGGAGTGTGTGGCGTCTACCTCATCGGACCGGAATACCCGTCCGGGTGCAATCATCCGGATAGGAAGTTTGCCCATTTCCATCTGGCGCACCTGCACCGGTGAAGTCTGCGTTCTCAGGACAATCTCGTTATTGATATAAAATGTATCCTGTTCATCCTTTGCCGGATGGTTTGCGGGAATATTCAACGCCTCAAAATTATAATAATCGTACTCCACTTCAGGACCTTCCACTACTTCATAGCCCATACCAATAAAGATATTCTCTACCTCCTCTAAGGCAATGGTATTGGGGTGACGGTGTCCTACTTTATTTTTCTTGGCAGGCAACGTAACGTCAATGACCTCCTGCTTTAATTTGAGGTCACGTTCAGCGGCCTCTAATTTCGCTTTTGTCTCCTCGATCAGCTTCTCAATGCTCTCTCTGGTCTCATTCACAAGCTGCCCCACCATCGGACGTTCCTCTGGAAGCACATCCTTCATACCTTTTAATACGGCAGTCAGTTCTCCTTTCTTGCCCAGGAATGCAACTCTTACATCATTTAATTTTGCAAGCCCGTCAGAACTTTGGATTTCACGGATTGCATTCGCCTTAATCTGCTCTAATTTTTCCTTCATAATTTTTCTCCTTTTCTACATAAAAAATGAAGTCCCTATGCATAAGCATAGGGACGAAATCTTCCGCGGTACCACCCCGATTTCCAAGATCATTTCTCCTTGGACACTCACTCTTGCGTAACGTGCAAAAACGTCATATCCTACTCATATACCACTTTGCGGTTGCAACTGGCGCGATACCCACTACAGATTTCATCGGCCGTGAGTATAATCTTATGTTCAGATATGCGGCTCCAGCGGGAAATTCGATTCCTGTCTTTCCTAAGAGGATTTACAGCCAACGATCCTCTCTCTCTGTAAGCAGTGCAGGTCTCTACTGACACCTTCTTCGCCTTTAAATTATTATCGGGTACTATTCTAACATGAGTTTTTCTAAACTGCAAGTGTTTTTTAATTTTCTTTCCTCACCTGGTATTCTTCATAAATACTGTTAAATTCTGCACACACCAGTAAAATATAAATTCCAAAATACAGCCACAGCATCACCAATATAATTGTTGTCAGGCTGCCATACATGGAAAAACCATGAAAGTAATCCACATAAATAGAAATTCCAAAGGACAGAAGCGACCAGCCCAGGGCTGCCATCACACTTCCCGGAATCTGGCTTCTGAACGTCGCCCTGCGATTCGGCAGCATCTTAAAGAGGACTGCAAAAAACAGGATAAGAATTGCCAGAAGAATCAGGGAACGCCTCTTTAAAATACCAAAGGTGATATTGGCTACAAACGGCAGATACTGCACAATCAGGTACTGCAGGCTGTTGCCGAATACCATCAGTGTCAGGGAAGCCACAATGGCAATGACTAACAGCAGCGTATAAAGGCTCGCCCGCAAACGCAGAAAAATCCAGTTTCTTGTTTCCTCAATATCATACACACTGTTAAGCCCTCCCATCAGATACTGGATTCCCTTAGCGGCTGACCACACTGCCACCACGGCGGCAACAGATACAAGACCGACGGAATTGTGGTACATCTCATGGATGATCCCAATCAAAAAAGGAGAAATATAGTCGGGCATAACCTTATTGATCATATTAAGAATCATTCCCTCCGTCACTGGCGTATACTGCACCAGGGAAATTAAAAGTATGATAAACGGAATTAAGGACAGCACGATAAAAAATGCTGACTGCGCCGCAAATGCACTGATATTGTCTTTTTTGCATTTTTCTACAAAAATCCTTGCTGCTGCAATTATTCTCCAAACCATCACTCGTCCTCGTTATATATATTTTCAATGGAAATGTCATGATAAAACTTCATAAGAATATCTACATAATTTATGCCTGCCTTTGCCATACCGTTTGCGCCATTCTGGCTCATGCCAATTCCATGTCCGTATCCGCCGCCATACAGGACAAATCCATTCTCTACCGGCTGAATACTGCAATATGCACTCGGCAGCAAAGCCATATCTACCGGCTCTTTATTCTTATCCGTCACCTTGGTTGCTGCAAGCCCAAGCACATAGCGCACATTATATTCAGAAAACAGCGTAACACTTCCCTTCTCATAGGTTATGGCAAGCTGCTTTATGGCCCCGGACGCACACCGCTCCTTTACGGTAAGCTGCTGTGGCACGCCAAATCCTGCCAAATCCGCTCCCGTACCACCCGTACCGTCTTGCTTTGTAATCATTACATTCTGTGCGTTTGCGTCAAACCTCGCCGCGATGGCATGGTTCATATCATCTTTTTTCTCTTTCAGGGAAAGCTCTGCGGTCCACCGGAAATAAGGGCTGTCGCTGTCATAGGCATCTATCTCCTGATTTTTGATAAACTCTGCAAACTTATCCTCATCTGAAATATCCGGCTCGCTTCCATCCGAGAGCAGCGATATTCCCTGCAGGTAGCCCTGGGAAGGCTTGCTTTCCTCATTCCACACATCCATACTTCCAGAATATCCGCAGGAAGTGGAAAAATAATACGCTTCGGCAATCTCCCCCTGATATTTGATGACTTCTCCCACTGTATCCTCCACCGCAAGATTGGTCTTCTCATTCTCCTCCTGTTTGTTGTATACCTGATAGCTGGTACTGTCATCCACATGCGCTCCAAGAGCCGCGTAATCCCCGCGCATGAGCTGAATGCAGGCATAACTTCTGGCACAGACCGCCTGGACACAGAGCGCATCACGCTCATAGCCTGCCGGCATTTCGCTGGGCACCACGCCACACAGGTATTTCTCTAACGGAAGCTCGTTCACCACGCCATAACCTTCGGGATATTTTCGGATTTCCATCGTCCCATGATAGCCTAACGATGTATGCTGTCCCTGATCATCTGCAAAATATATCTTGCCCCCCTCATTCTTTAACGATATCTTTACATAATCCACTTCTTCATCAAATAACTCTGCCAACTTTAATGGCTGGTCCGGCTGCAAAATCTCCTCCTTTTTCCCGGCAGTCACGGTTCCTTCCGTATCAGCGGCCAGAATTGGCGCTTCATGATACCGTCCGTTTTCAGCATTCAGGAGAAGCACGCGGATATTCTCTATTGTTGCAGGCTCATGCAAAATAACTCCACAGACTTGTTTCCCCGCAACTACAAAATCAGCTTTGAGATTGCCAATCACAAGCTTTGTCTCGTCAAGTTCCTCCACCGTTCCGTAAGTCTTATATACTTTTAGCTTGCCACTGTAATCAAGGATTCCATAACCGGAAATTTCAATCTGTTCCTCATCAAATCTTAAGACCGTGCCGGTAATCTTATCTTCCTTCTTATAAATCCCCGCTACCTTGTTGTCCTTCCACTCTATGTCGCAGATGGTATCTGTTATCTTTTCATGAAGACCCGTAATATCCAGGGATATCCTTTGCTTCTCATAGAGAATCTCCGCCTTTTCCTCCTGTGCATCATGAATAAACACATTCTTAAGCGTCAGCTTTGCCTTACATTCACTGGCTACGCCGATAATCCGCTCCTCTGCCACGTATACCTGGTACATGTCATAATGATGGAAATAATTGACTCCGTCTGCCACCTGAAAACTGCCTTCCTGTGTCAGACATTCCTGGGGAACATGTTCCCCTTCATCTTCATTAAGAAATACCAGATTGACCGCCGAAACTTTATTCATGGTATCTAAAAGGTCCAGAATCTGCTCATATACTTCATTCCACATGGCACGTGGAACTGCCCGAAAGAACATCTCATCCTGATATGTTATGTAATCCTGTACGGAAAGCTGCTCTAACAGCACCTTTAACTTCCCATAGGTCAGTTTGCCATTCAAATCCTTCTTATGAAAAAATTCTTTTAATTTTTCTTCCCACTCATCCTCACCATAATATGTAAAACTCATCTGTGAAGGAAGTTCCGCCAGCGCCACATGTTCACTGCTGTATTCCGTAATCACCTGCGCAGTGCCTGCAGCACGGATAAACCAGATAGCCAAAACCAGCAGAAGCAGAAAAAGCATAACTGCTATACCTCTTTTTAAACCTCCCAGAAATCCCAATGAGCGGCCTCTGGAAGCATAGTTTTCCTTATTTTGAAAAAATATTCTTTTCATGCAGATATAATTCCATTCTTTGCCGTTGTCCCATGTAGGTAACGGCTGATTTTATTACTTTGAGGACTAAGACAGAAAGGCTGCCTTTCTCCAAAGCAGCCTTTCCTCTTTTGTAATTTATCTTTGGTTCTTTTCGATTCTTTGGTGTTCTTCGTCTATCCTTCGTACCTTGCAAATCTTTGGTAAATTATGCGCGGGTCCTCTTTTGTAAAGATCTTTTGTATCTTTCATATTTATTCTGAAAAGTACCCCAAAATGCCGTTTCCTGCGATTTTGACTCCTAGCCAAGCTAGGTGGGTAACCGCAACCTTTCTTCTGCCTTCCGCTGCGTATTGACGGCCTGACATCCAATTGGCAATATAGGAATCCCATAAACGTAAATGTAGGTTCAAAATAGCAGGGTATCGAACATCCCAGGAATACTTTCTTAACTAATCTGATTATACTCTATTATGCCCCAGACCGCAACTAAAAATTAATGTTAAATTCATGTTGAAGTCACATAAATTTCCAAACTGCCTTTTGT
>CAPQSW010000001.1:101506-104462 GCA_948688495.1 uncultured Lachnospiraceae bacterium
ATTATCCGGCGTGACTGGATCATCCGGCGAAACCTGACCTGCCATCACGGTAACTGTCATGGTTTGTCTTGTAACCGCCTTGGGATTGTTGGGGTTTGCCACAGAGTATTCCACTGTATAAACTCCTGCCTTATTAAAGCAGTACTTCTGGTAACTTTCAGCCGTCAATGTCACAAAATTATTTGCTCCCGGCACCTTTACCTTAATGATAATCTTTGATGTTACACTTTTTCCTGATAGTAATTTCGCAGTTACGCCTGTCTTCAGATTCAGGATATCATTGCAATTTAATGTCCTTGTCGCCGTTACACCCAGTAATTTCGGTGCCTTTGTATCCTTCACTGTGATAACGGTTATCGCCTTTGCCACAGCTTTCTTGTTATATGGATTGGCAACAGAATACTCTATCCGGTACGTCCCGGTCTTTGTAAACTTAAATTTCTTACTTCTTTTTGTCGAAATTCTGATATATTTTTTGGATCCGGGAGCTTTTACCTTCACGACAATCTTTGACGTCATACTCTTTCCAGATACCAGTTTTGCTTTGATCTTTGATCTCAAATTCTTGGTAGAATTATATTCATACGTCTTTTTCTTGGAAACCCCGGTGAGCTTGGGCTTCTTGGTATCTTTTACGACTACCTTGGCTGTTACCTTTGTTACCAGATTGTTATTTGGATTGGTAACATAGTAATTAAACTTGTATGTTCCCAGCTTCTTTAGCCTGATCGTGCTTTTGCTGTATGTCCTCTCCTTTTTGCTGTTAGGATAAATTACTTTAATCTTGATTTTACTTGTTAGACTCTTTTTATCAACTGTATAGGCTTTTACATTCTTCTTCAGCTTTAATGTGGAATTGTATTCCTTTTTCTGTGACTTCTTCACACCCTTTATAACTGCATATTTGTTATCCACTACCTGGTAAGTTACCGTTCCGCTGGCGGTTCTTCCCAACGCGTCTGTGACAAAATATGTCACCGGATAACTGCCGAGCTGCCATGTATTTACCTGACCGCTGTAAGTCAGCCTGTGGCTGATATTATTCCCCAGGGAATCAAATCCCGCAATGCCTGCATAGGGGGTGAAAGTACCTCCATACTCAATCTGTGTCTGTGCTCCAGCCACGCTGACTGAAGGCATGAGGGAACTGTAGGGATTGCCAGCCCTTGGGTCTGTAGGGTCCCATCCCCGGCTTCCATACTGCGCCGGTATCTTGATTGCCTCCGGCTTGCCCAATGGATCGTCATTGGCTGATCCCCAGAATATGGTCACAGCAGTGCCCAGCGGGCAGTTCTCATAAATCCACTTGGCGTCCGCCACCGTCAGGCGCACGCAGCCATGGCTGGCTGTTGTCCCAAGCTTATTGTACTGAACGTAAGACTGGGAAGCATAGTCCCCATTCGCATAGTACCATACGGAATGAAACAGTACGCCGTTTACAATACGCGTACAATACTGGCCATAACTAGGACCATCCAGTACATGCCAGCGCAGTTTCTGGCTGGTACGGAAAGTTCCAATCGGTGTTGCATTCCCTGTGGAACATACAAACGCCTTATAGGGCGCCCCATTGCTGTATACGGTCACTACATTCGTCGCTTTATTAATCCTGATTGTATAATTCCCTGCTGCCTGCGCTTTCCCCCCATTCAGAAAAGCTGCTGACAACAGCATCATGCAAAGTGTAACTACTATTATAATCTTTTTATTTATCTTTTTCATATCCAATCCTCAAATCTGTCCTTATCCTTATAAACACTTATAAAAATATACAATTTCCCTGCCATTCTTTTACAAGTGTTCTTCCACAGAACGCTTGTATCTGAAAATGCGTACTAAGTCTTGACTTTACCGTCTATGTATATTTGTCCGTTCCGTAAATTCCTTACCATATTTGACCCTCCTTTTTATGATTTATGTTACCTGGTACAAAGAATAAAACGACCGGCATATATTCTGACTGCCTCAATTACTTATTATTCATTGTACTAGAATAGCCTGTTGTGATTTTTTTGTCAATCTTTTCTTTTGAAACTCTCCGGCTTTAGGTTTTCTATGGAAAAGGCACCTGGAAGCAGTTTGTCCAAAGTTACGATCTGATAGTCTTCTTCGTCGTTGGCCAGAATCACCTGAAAAGTGTCTAAATCGCAAAATTCCGCCAACACCTGCCTGCATATTCCGCAGGGAGGCAGATAATCCTTATTATCACCATTCACCGCTATCGCCGTGAATTGGCGTTCTCCTTCGGATACCGCCTTGTATACCGCTGTACGTTCTGCACAATTGGTCGCTGAATAACTTACATTTTCCACGTTGCAGCCAGTATATATCCTGCCGCTTGTCGTAAGAAGCGCTGCTCCCACACGAAAATGGGAATAAGGCACATAAGCAGACTGCTTTGCCTCTACCGCACGGGCAATCAATTCCTTATAATCCATAATGCTGCTTCCTTTCTTAGCATTTGCCGCTTATCTGGATAGCCTCATTCTAAATGATTTTTCAAGAAAAATCCACAAAAAACTTGAAAAAGGCATGATTTTAACTATTTATTTACCTTTTGTTTACACGATTACTAAGGCAGACGGCGCGATATTCGCTTACCAGAAACGGCTTTTTGCACGGTTAATATTTATGGTAAACCAAATAACAACTGTAAGAAATAATACCACCAGCGCTTTCATTACATACGGAAGCCGGATGATATTGTAATCATTGACAAAACCAACCACGCCAAATACCGCTGCTACAGCCCCCAGCACAATCGTTCTTCCATAAATATAATTGATATAACCCTGTACATCGCGGATTGGCTGTGTACTCCCTCCAGTAAAAAAACTGCTTAGCTCCCCTGTCTGTTTCATTTTAATGGCAGAATAGACCGTATATACGCCATAAATGAAAATAACTGCATCAAATATTATTAACATCACATTTTTCCTTTCCTAAATCATATTTT
>CAPQSW010000001.1:104472-108447 GCA_948688495.1 uncultured Lachnospiraceae bacterium
TTATAATTTATTATAACCGTTGTTAAAAAAGATTTCAATTAATATTTCTGTAAAGAAATTATTGAATCTTTGGTCTACTTAGTGTACTATATATAGTAGGATTATAAATTTGTATTTACAAGGAGCGATAGGAATGGAAAATGTTAAAATACTCATCTGTGATGATTCGATACTTGCACGCAAGCAGTTAAAAGACATTCTTGTACAACATGGCCATAATAATTTTCTGGAAGCCTCTAATGGCCAGGAAGCCATTGATCTGTACAAAGAGCATAAGCCAGAACTGGTTTTTGTAGATATTGTCATGCCCATCAAAGACGGGGTACAGGCAATCCATGAAATACATGAATTTGACCCGGAAGCAAATATTATTGTTGTTTCTTCGGTTGGTACCCAGACACAGCTTAAAAACGCTATTATGGAAGGAGCCCGTGACTTCGTCCAAAAACCTTATACAAATTCTGGCATCGCTGATATTCTGAAAGCGCGCTTTGAAGGGAGATAAACATTATGCATACGCAGTTTTTCGGTAATTTTTTACTTAACAAGGGAGTGATTACTCCCGAACAGTTGATAGAAGCACTGAAAGTCCAGGCAAACACGCACAAGAAACTTGGCACGCTTGCCATTCATTCCGGCTTCATGTCAGCAAGTGAGGTAGAAGATGTCTATATCACTCAGACCCACTTTGATAAACTGTTCGGTGAACTCGCCGTTAATCTCGGATACCTTACGGAAGGACAAGTGGATAATCTCTTGACTACCCAGCTTCCGGATTATATGCTTCTGGGACAGATTTTAATTGACCAGGGTATTTTGACACATGTGGATCTTGAGAATTTAATTACAGAATATAAGTCTGTCTATGAAATTTACGATTTGGAATTGATAGAAGAACAACACCAAATGGTGGATAAGCTTCTGTCAGATTTCTATTTGCCGGAGGATCTTCCCCACTCCGAACATATACTCTCCTATCTCACGCTCCTGTTTAATAACCTGGTGCGCTTTATCGGTGAAGATTTCACTACTCTGAGTGTCATGACACTTCCAGAGGTCCCGACCACTTTTTGTATTGCACAGGAAACAGAGGGGAATTTTTCTTTCCTGTCTGCCCTGGATATGGATCAGGATACAGCCATCGCTTTTGCGAGCCGATATGTAAACGATGAATTCAACGAATTTGATGAGTATGTACGTGCTTCCATAGAGGATTTCTTAAACCTACATAACGGGCTGTACACAGTAAATATGTCCAATGATTTTTCCATGGAATTACAGTTACTCCCTCCCAGCACCTATGAATCTACACTGCTTGAGACGGGGTTTTCCTTTTATCTGCTCCCTATCATGTATTCTTTTGGAACGATCAATTTCCTGCTGTCTATTAAGAAGATGGAGGAATAGCATGACCTGACACCGTTATTCCCCATATGACGGATGATAAAAAGGAACAGCCAAAGTTCAGATATTTCTGAATCTTTGGCTGTTCCTTTTTATTGATTACACTCCTAAAAACTCCTTCACCACACGTTCCATGTCTTCCACCTCACATATGGTCTTATGTAATACCTCAGCCGTCCGTATCTCCTCAATTGCCTGAGGTACTTTCACTTTTGATAACACCTCCAGTTCATCGATCAACTCAAAGTCCGGATTGCCTTCATACTTTGCATTGAGCGCTGTCATCACGCTTCTGGTAAATTTGTAGGGACTCGCCGTAGACGCAATGATTGTCTTTGCCTTATCCCCGGTTTCTTTCTGATACTTCTTATAAACAGCCGCTGCAACTGCTGTATGTGTATCTATAATATATCCGGTATCCTCATAGAGCTTACGGATTACCTCTGCTGTCTCCTCCTCGCTGGCATAATTGCCATAAAAGTCCACAAGCTGATCTCTCATTTCTTCTGTAATCTTGTATGTTCCACGTTCCTTAAGGGCATTCATCAGTTCCCGGTTCTTTGCAGCGCTGTCTCCTGCAATGCGGTAAATCAACCGCTCCAGATTGCTTGAAATAAGAATATCCATCGACGGAGAAGATGTAAGGATAAATTCCCTGTTCTTATCATAAGTGCCTGTGGTAAAGAAATCATATAAAACCTTATTCTCGTTGGATGCGCAAATCAGTTTTCCAATTGGGAGGCCCATATTTTTTGCGTAAAATGCAGCAAGTATATTGCCAAAGTTACCGGTTGGCACTACCACATTTAACCTCTCTCCATCTTTGATTTCTCCTGATTTGACCATTTTGGCATAAGCATACACATAATATACAATCTGGGGAACTAGACGTCCAATATTGATGGAATTTGCAGAAGAAAACTGATAACCTGCTTCCTTTAGCTCCTTTGCCAGAGCTGCATCGGAAAACATCTGTTTTACACCGGTCTGCGCCTGGTCAAAATTTCCATTAATTCCTACAACAAATGTATTCTCCCCTTTCTGGGTTACCATCTGCTTTTGCTGTATTGGACTTACACCGTCCTTAGGATAGAATACAATAATCTTTGTTCCCTGCACTCCTGCAAAACCTGCCAGAGCCGCTTTTCCGGTATCTCCCGAAGTTGCCGTCAGAATTACAATATCATTTGTGACATGATTCTTCCTGGCTGCAGTAATCAAAAGATGGGGCAAAATAGAAAGCGCCATATCCTTAAACGCAATCGTCGCTCCGTGAAAAAGCTCCAGGTAAGAGACATCCTGCGCCTTAACAAGCGGTGCAATTTCATCTGTATCGAATTTCCCATCATATGCATTCCGAATGCACGTTTTAAGCTCATCTTCGGTATAATCCGTAAGGAAAAGCTTCATCACCTCATATGCCGTTTCCTGATAACTCATACTTATAAGCTTTTCTACCGGAACGTCCAGCGCTGGAATTTGCTCCGGCACAAACAAACCGCCGTTCTCTGCCAGCCCTTTTAATACGGCCTGGGAAGCGGTCACCTTTTCCTCTGCGTTTCTTGTACTCACATATAACATATCTCATTCCATCCTTTGCTTTCTGTCTATTTCTTCTTAATAACAATAGGGCGTTCCTATGCGGAACACCCCTCATTATAAAAGTTTTCCTTTTGCCTGTCAACAACTACTAGGGAAGTGTATAAAATTCATGGCCTCCATGGGCAAACAGCCACTTTAAGTTGCTGTCAAACCATGCCATGTCATTCGGATTTGCTTTGCTCCGTGCGGAAAAGAACAATGCACCCTGGGAAACGTCTTCCCCATATAATGCCTGATCCACAGCAGATATCGTATCATCTGTGACCGTAACAGAATAATATCTGCCATCAACCGTTGGCGAAAACTGTGGTCTGCCTCCGTTACGTTCGAAAACCACATCATACACTGTTGACGCAAAATCTCCTGAAAGCACTCTGTTTAGGACTACCTCTGCTACCAGCACTTTTCCCTGAATATCCTCTCCTCCGGCCTCAGCCTGTACAATCCGGCACAATGCATCATAATCTTCCTGTGCAACATAAATCTCCCCATAAGGATTAATTGGTTCCAGACGCATCTCACTTTGGACCTTGGGTGCAATCTGGGCGCATACTGCAGCGGCCTCATGCTTTGAGATTTCTGCCTGTACATCCTCTTTTACACGCTTTGGAGTTTCCTCCAGGAAATCCCTGCATGCCAGTCCCAAATTACCTTCTAATACGAAAGACGCCTCGCTTCCCTCTCTTTTTAACTTTTCTTCTATATCTGAAAAAGCTATTTGTTCTACCGTTATTCCAACTTTCCCCCCACCATAGAAATTCTGTTCACTGGTCAGAACCAATGTGAAAACCGTGAACCCTGAAACACAAACTGCACAGCTCTTATATAGTTTCTTTGCCATGCCTTTTATGCACAAATACGCTCGTTTTAACAGATTTTGAATGATTAACATAATTGTTTTCCTTTCCTGCTTTTTATGATATACTTATTTTTGTAATTTTCATTCCAAAAAATGCATGAGAACATCAC
>CAPQSW010000001.1:108457-111671 GCA_948688495.1 uncultured Lachnospiraceae bacterium
TTTGCAACAAACATATTTCCCTAGGCAGCTTTTCATCAGAACAGGAAGCGCATCAGGCATACTTAGAAGCCTCACATCTGCTTTCTGATTTTTCGACAACCATTGATGATGTCTTCTCACTACCGACTATTCTAAGTTTTAACAAGGTGATTTCTTTGCTGAATTTTCGGGATAACCACATATATTTTAAAAATCCTATTTATTTGAGGAATAATTATTTTGTCTATTATCTTTCCCCATTTGAAGAATTTAAATTTGATATTGACGATCTTTTTTATTATTCCAGCCACAAAATTATGCGCCGCCAGGGACATCTTTTTGTCAATGACTATGGTATGCAGATTAGCATTCTCTCCCGCTATGGCATCAAAAATTATGCAGTCGCCGGACGTGATTACTATTTTGCCAATGAAGACCCTTTTGATTTACGCTATTCTAATATTATTATAGTCAACCGTTATTATGGGGTGACAAAAATCACCTCGCACAATATTGTGAAATATAAAGTTCAAATTCATATCAATGGAATTTATACGGTAGGAACCTACCGTCAGGAAGAAAACGCAGCCATCGCCTACAACAAAGCCGTAGACCTGGCAAAACAATCCGGAATCAACAAAAATTTCCAGACAAATTACATTGAAGGCTATTCTCCCAGAGAATATGCCGATATTTACAGCCAAATTAAAATTTCCAAAAAATATCTGAATTATTTAAAGGGGCTTGCCGCGGATTGATGAATGCTTATCTGTTACTGATGAAAAAATCTGCGTAAGCCCCTGTATACACTTCTACTTATTATTAATATAGTTAATTAACCCTTCGGACTTGATAATCTTCTGCATAAATTCCGGGAACGCCTGCCCCTGGTAGGTTGCTCCCTTGGTCTTATTCGTAATGATTCCGCTGTCAAAATCCACTTCCACCTCATCCCCTGCCTCAATCCCTTTTGCAGCTTCTGGACATTCAATGATGGGAAGTCCAATATTTATGGCGTTGCGGTAAAATATCCTTGCAAATGTTTCTGCTATCACACAGCTTACTCCCGCCGCCTTGATGGCAATCGGTGCATGCTCCCTGGAAGACCCACAGCCAAAATTCTTGTCTGCGACAATCAAATCCCCTGGGGTTACTTTATTTACAAACTCTTTGTCAATATCCTCCATACAATGTGTTGCCAACTCCTTTGGATCGGAAGAATTTAGGTATCTTGCGGGAATGATTACGTCCGTATCTACATTGTCTCCATATTTAAAAACTACTCCACTTGCTTTCATTTGCCTTCCTCCTTTTCAATAGGTAGCGGCACGCGCCGCTTCGCGTCACCTGTCATGTCGTCGCAAGGCATTTCTAAAAATGCTTCGCATTTGCCTTACTCCTCTGGTGCTGAAATCTTACCGGTAATTGCACTTGCCGCTGCTACTGCCGGACTTGCGAGATATACTTCTGACTCCACATGTCCCATGCGTCCGACAAAGTTACGGTTCGTAGTAGAAACGCAACGCTCGCCCTCAGCCAAAATCCCCATGTAACCACCCAGACATGGTCCACAGGTAGGCGTGCTCACAATTGCCCCTGCTTCAATAAATATCTTCAGCAATCCCTCGTCCATTGCTTCCAAATAAATACGCTGCGTTGCAGGAATCACAATACAGCGGATTCCCTTTGCCACCTTTTTCCCTTTCAAAACCTCCGCCGCTGTCCTAAGGTCGTCAAGACGTCCATTGGTACAGGAACCGATAACTACCTGGTCAATCTTAACATCGCCGACCTCATCAATTGTCCTGGTATTCTCCGGCAAATGCGGGAATGATACCGTAGGCTTTAACGCTGCAAGGTCTATCGTGTATTCCTCATCATATTCAGCATCCTCGTCTGCCGCATAGATTTTGTAGGAACGCTTAGAGTGCTCTTTCATATACTTTTCTGCCAGTTCATCTACCGGAAAAATGCCATTTTTAGCTCCCGCTTCAATTGCCATGTTAGCAATCGTAAAACGGTCATCCATAGAAAGATTACAGATTCCTTCTCCGACAAACTCTAAAGACCTGTAGAGCGCCCCATCCACACCTATCATTCCGATAATGTGCAAAATCACATCTTTTCCACTGACCCACTTGGAAGGTTTTCCGACTATATGAAACTTTATGGCAGACGGTACTTTAAACCATGCCTTTCCAGTTGCCATTCCTGCCGCCATATCCGTGCTTCCCACGCCGGTGGAGAATGCCCCCAGCGCACCATAGGTACACGTATGGGAATCTGCGCCAATAATAACATCTCCCGCTACCGTAAGTCCCTGTTCTGGAAGCAATGCATGCTCAATTCCCATCTCTCCCACGTCAAAATAATTTGTAATTCCATGTTTACAGGCAAATTCACGGACACATTTACAATGTTGCGCCGACTTAATGTCCTTGTTCGGTGCAAAATGATCCATGACCAGCGCAATTTTGTCCTTATGGAACACCCCATCCGTGGTAAACTTATCCATTTCATGAATTGCTACAGGTGAGGTGATATCATTTCCTAAAACAAGATCCAAATCCGCTTCGATTAACTGGCCTGCTTTCACTTCTGCAAGTCCCGCCGCTGCGGCAAGAATTTTCTGTGTCATTGTCATTCCCATGTTTTAATCCTCCTTTTCAATGTAACGGCACGCATCGCTTCGCGTCACCTGCCAAATCGCCGGAAAGCTTCCTCCTATGCTTCGCATTTGCCTTCCTGCTCTTGT
Source organism: uncultured Lachnospiraceae bacterium (assembly GCA_948688495.1). Classification (GTDB taxonomy): domain Bacteria; phylum Bacillota; class Clostridia; order Lachnospirales; family Lachnospiraceae; genus Petralouisia. The sequence continues at coordinate 111,192 of CAPQSW010000001.1, forward strand.
AATTCTAACATAGGTCGTAGTATAATAGAAATACATAATAAATATAATTATTATAATATTGGGTTATAGTATTACTATTCAGACAGAACATGACATAAAATCAAACCGCAAAATGATAGAAAAGGAGAATCGCATGGATCAGAATCTTTCCTCTTACCGAATTTTTTATGTCGTTGCAAATAAACAAAATATATCCAAAGCAGCAAAGGAACTGTATATCAGCCAGCCTGCCATCAGCAAATCCATCCGCAAATTAGAAGAAAGTCTGGGCGTGCAGCTCTTTGAGCGCAGTTCCCGGGGCGTGACACTGACACCGGAAGGCGAGCTGCTCTATGCACATGTCAAATCTGCCTTTGAAACGCTGACGCTGGGAGAAGACAGGCTGCGGCGCTCAGTTGCACTGGGGATTGGGAATCTGACCATTGGTGCCAGCTCTACCCTCTGCAAATATATCCTTCTGCCTTATTTAAAAAATTTTAT
>CAPQSW010000001.1:111681-125940 GCA_948688495.1 uncultured Lachnospiraceae bacterium
AGAATACCCACATATAAACATTTCCATTACCTGCCATTCCACCAACCACACGCTAAAGCTTTTGGAAGACGGCAAACTGGATATCGGATTAATTGGAAAACCGGATAATCAAAAAAACATCAATTTCTTTCCATTACAGGAAATTGAAGATATTTTTGTTGCCACGCACGATTATCTTTGCAACCTGCAGATACGCGGCGTAAACCGCCAGCACATTCTGCAAAGCTCCACTCTTATGCTGTTGGACAAGGAAAACATTACCCGCCAGTACATTGACAGCTACTTCGAGAAAAACCATATCCTTTTGCACAATGTCATTGAAGTTTCCAATCTGGATTTACTGATTGAAATGACCAAAACCAGTCTTGGCGTCGGCTGTGTTATCCGCGATTTTATTAAAACAGAACTGCAGACTGGGGCATTATTGGAAATTCCCCTGAAACACCCGATTCACAAACGTGAAATTGGCTTTGCCTACAGCAAAAATATAAAAATTTCCAAATCCCTAAAGCATTTTATTGATTTTTGCCGAATCGAAAATGAGGACCCACCTTCCTAAAAGATATGGCAGTCCTCATTTCCTCACGGCTAATTATGCTGTTTTTGTAATGCCCTCGTCTTTCACTATCACAGTCATAAAACAGGCATCCCTTAATTATTAATCAGCTTGTCTTCCTCATTATTCCAACTGTAAAGCTTACGAACTTCTTTACCGATTGCCTCGGACGGATGCTCTGCGGCTAACTTTCTCATTGCCTTAAAGTGAACCTGACGTCCTGCCGGAGACATATCTAACAGGAACTCTTTGGCAAAAGAGCCATCCTGAATATCAGACAAAATCCTTTTCATAGCCTTCTTCGTATCATCTGTAATAATCTTAGGTCCTGTGATATAATCTCCATATTCTGCAGTGTTGGAAATGGAATATCTCATTCCCTCAAAGCCAGACTGATAAATTAAATCTACGATTAATTTCATCTCATGGATACACTCAAAATATGCATTCCTTGGATCATATCCTGCCTCTACCAATGTCTCAAAACCTGCCTGCATCAGCGCGCATACACCTCCGCAGAGAACTGCCTGCTCACCGAATAAGTCGGTCTCTGTCTCTGTCCTAAAAGTTGTCTCCAAAACACCTGCTCTTGCTCCGCCTATTCCCAATGCATATGCAAGTGCAATATCCTGAGCCTTACCAGTAGCATCCTGCTCTACTGCAACCAGACAGGGAACACCCTTGCCAGCCTGATATTCACTTCTTACCGTATGTCCCGGTCCCTTAGGTGCAATCATCGTAACGTCTACATCCTTAGGCGGAACAATTGCTCCGAAATGAATATTAAAGCCATGTGCAAACATGAGCATATTTCCAGCCTCCAAATTCGGCTCAATATCCCTCTTATACATATCTGCCTGCAGCTCATCATTGATAAGAATCATAATAATATCTGCTTTCTTTGCTGCCTCATCTGCAGTGAACACTTCAAATCCCTGTGCCTCAGCCTTTGCCCAGGACTTACTTCCCTTGTACAGACCGATAATTACATTACACCCGGATTCTTTTAAGTTCAACGCATGAGCATGTCCCTGGCTTCCATAACCGATAACTGCGATTGTCTTTCCGTCTAATAAAGAAAGATTACAATCTTCCTGATAAAAAATCTTTGCCATTTCTTTATCCTCCTAATTTATTTATGATTCTCCGGCAATTCTATGTGGACTGCCGGATAAACAGGAAATTGCAAAGCAAATTCCCATCTATGTGCATAGTTAACCTTTAATCGAACATCCGGACATCCGAAGATCCCCTTGTCAGACCTGTAATGCCGGTCCGCGCCAGTTCCAGGATCTCGTAGCCTTCCAACAATTCCAGAAATGCATCCAGCTTACTCTGGCTTCCAATCAGCTCAATCATCATGGAATCATTCGTCACATCCACAATCTTGGTCTTAAAAATCTCTGCCAGGGATATTACTGCCTGCCGCTCTGTACTCTTCACTCGTATTTTAATCAGGATTAACTCCCTGCATACAGAATTGCCATTTTCGAGCTTCTTAATATCAACGACATCTTCCAGCTTGGCAAGCTGCTTTTCAATCTGTTCTAAAATCAGCTTATCGCCGCTTGAAACAATCGTAATCCTTGTAAATCTTGGATCTGCAGTCACACCGGCCGATATGCTGTCAATATTATATCCCCTCCGGCTGAACAGCCCGGATACATGGCTTAATACATTCGGGGTATTTTCTACCAAAATTGATAATGCCTGTCTCTCCACGTGCAAAACCTTCCTTTTCTACTTCTTCGCGCCACTAATAAGTTTAGCATATTCCCTCATTTTGTCAATACTTAGATGTAAATTACATATCAGTCCGTAACAGCTCAGCCAGCCGGACGGTTCCAGATTTCATCAATACCATCTGCCCTCCACTGATTCCTCTCCTCCCAGTAATCGTCCACCGTCAGATACTGATACTTGCTCACCGTCTTCAATGCATCATAAATATAGCGGAGTGGAATCCGGCTCCTGTTATTCTCTGGATTCCCTGGTTCTGACAAAAATACCGTCTCATCCTCATCCTGGTACATCCAGATATTCACATAATGTCCCGGCATATCCTGCCAGTAGGTATCATCTTCACTGCTGCTGATAAGGACGATAGAAGACTTCATTTCCTCCATCTGCACTTTAAACTCCTCATAGGTATCCGGCTTACGGTACAAGCCACAGGTAAACCCGCAGATTTCCAATGTCTGTTTCATGTATACCCAGTCAATAGCCCCTGCCCTGCCGTCAGGAGCGTAATCCGTAACACTCATGGCATATTCACACATATCCCAGGGGGATACCTCATAGGGTGACAACGTATCATAGATATTTGCCAGACAACACAATCCGCAGCCGAAACCGCCAAAAGGATTGCCTTCTATATTAAATGAAGCCCATTCTCCCGACCAGGAAATACCCTCTCCCCACGATCTGGGTCCCTGGAGAAAAGTGTAGATTTCTTTCTCTCTGAGCGTAAAAGCCAAGCGCAGCCTCTGCTTGTCCTCCTGTGATAAAACCTTCCCAAGATAACCATCCGAACCAACATAAAGCTGGCGTTCATTTGTAAATACAGTGGCACGGCCTTCCTCAACCTGCATATCAGCTCTTGAATCCTTATCAATCTCTGCCATGTTTAGCAATGCCAGCAGTAATACCAGCACCCACATTGCAGACAGACATTTCTTTGCCATGTCATTCCTCCGTTTCTTGCTTTTTTATCCCCATTGCAGTATTATAAAAATGAATTGCTGCGCAACATATAGTTACCCATGCACAATTATTTTTATACGATAAAGGAGCGTAAATTCGAGATGGCTTTTACTACACCACCACATTTTACTTCTATAGAAAATGCGTTGACCTCCCTTTTCGGAAAAGGCACGCAGATTACACAGACTGACAGAATCTTTGGCGGTGACATCAATGAAGCATATGGTCTCACATTGTCAAACGGCATGCCTATTTTTATGAAATCCAACACCCTGGAAAATTCTGCATTCTTCACAGCGGAGGCTGCCGGACTAAATGCCATTGCACAGACCGGCAGTATCAAAACACCGCACATTTTCTGTAGTGGAACAGAAAACCGTAAGCCCGGATATTCCTTTTTGCTTCTGGAATTTATAAGCGGGACTAACCGTATCCCCGAATATTGGGAAACATTTGCCCGGCAGCTCGCCACTATGCACCAGTCATCCACCACAGACTTCGTTCCAGGCGGGAACTATGGCTTTCCAAACGATAACTATATTGGCGCTGGAAAACAGATAAACACCCCGCGGGACAGCTGGATTTCCTTTTTCCGCGACTGCCGCCTGAAACCGCAGTTTCAGTCTGCCGCTAACTATTTTGATGCTGCTGACCAAAAACGAATCACAAAATTACTGGAACGGCTGGACAGCCTTCTCGTAGAGCCGGAGCATCCTTCACTTTTGCACGGCGATTTATGGTCTGGGAATTTCCTCACCGGAAATGATGGCAGGGCCTGGCTCATTGACCCAGCCTCCTATGTCGGCCATGCGGAAGCTGATATTGCCATGACGGAACTTTTCGGCGGCTTCTCTCCAGCTTTTTACAGCGCCTATCGGGAAGCAGCCCCCTTGCAGCCCGGCTACCATGACCGTCGGGACTTATACAACCTTTACCATCTTTTGAACCACTTAAATTTATTTGGCGGATCATATCTGTCATCGGTAAAACGCGTGCTAAGAAGGTATGTATAGACATTTTCCCATCCGCGCCTCGCGCACAAACACAGATTCATACTGCGCAAGCCCAAATCTCTGGACGAACAGCTCGCATTTACAAAGGAACAGGTAATATGGATTGAGCTGTTCTCCATACAGGCTTTCAAAGTTGCCCTGTCCCTTCGAAATTATCAAATCTGCACCATAAATTACCGTTCTTGCTTCTTCACTCAACCTTGAAACAATCGTTCCAGGCGCAGCGTTCCCATTTCCCATACACGGCGCAAGCTTTGTCAGTCCGACTTCCTCTGCGTCCTCCATCGTCGCATCATTGATGACATTCCCGCCTCTTACAATAACAGTAATTGAAAGCTTTTTAAAACTTTCCTTTATGTATTGGATAAACAGTTTATCCAGTACAATCTCACCACAGTTATCTGTCAGATAGACTAAACTCCGGGCATTCTGCAAATCTTCGCGAAATCTCTCATACTCATCTTCCGGCATATTCTTGGTAACTGCCTTTTGCAATAATCCTTCCAGTGTAGCTTCATTGACATCATCCACTGCAGAAAAATCAATATAATTTGCCGCACAGACATACTTAATGCATTCCTTCATCGGATCGGAGGCTTTCTTTATCTGCTGTGCTATCTTTTCTTCCATATGAAGTAACAATTGGTTATATTTTTGTTTCTGCGCCGTATAATCTTTAACGCTTCCCCAAAAATCCTGATACAACTGCCCCAGCTTTTCCGTAAGCCCCGGTGAGGATTCCGTCTGTCCATACTTATATAAAATCTCCAATACCCGGTGCATATACTCTGATTTCTTTTCTTCATCCGCAAACTGGCGGATGGATTTTTCTTCCTTCGATAAAATACACGATATACACATCGCTCCTGCATGCATAAATTTCACCTTCCTTATACCATATACTATCATTTTTGCAAATCATAAACAAGCAAATTCGTAACATTTTTGTAACAGTTCTATTGTTGACAAATCAACTTTCATCTGATATATTCTGTTTGACATTATTGTTGACAAATCAACATATAAAAGGAAACGAGGATTTTCATGATTGACCGTTTTGAAAAACTGACCATTGGCATTGCGCAGATATACAAAAATATACAGCGGATTAAAAAATGTCGGATGAAAGAAATTGGACTAAAAGGCAGCCATGTCATGTGCATGTACTATTTATCCAATCATCCCGATGGACTGACCGCTACCGATTTGTGCGAAATATGTAAAGAAGACAAGGCCGGTATCTCAAGAATCCTGTCCGACCTTGCACAAAATGGCTATATCCGCTATGAATCTGCAAACGACAAGAAATACCGTGCCAAAGCAGCATTGACCTCCAAGGGCAGAACATGCGCGGCGCAGGTCAACGATATGATTATCCGTGCAACAGAAAAAGGCGGAAACGGAATCACACAAGAAGAACGTGAAATATTTTACCGCGTACTATTTCAGATTTCCGAAAACCTGAATCGGATATGCACGGAATTAGACAATTATTAAGAAAGGATGCGAAACAAATGAATACGTTTAAAAAAATTTACTGCAGGATATTTCAGAATGCATTTAAGATTGCCATTCCGTTCCTCCCCTACCGAAAGCCAAAAATTATCAAAAGTATCAAAGGCATACCAGATATTCTAAAAAAACACCAGCACAACGCCGTTCTTATTATAACTGACAGCGGAATCCGCAAATTGGGCCTTACCGCGCGCCTGGAACAGACGCTTTCGGCAAACGGTATAAAATATGCAGTCTATGATAAAACGGTTGCCAACCCCACCACCGCCAACGTCTCAGAGGCAGTGGAACTCTATCTCTTAGAAGCATGCACCGCCATCATCGGATTTGGCGGTGGTTCCAGCATGGACTGTGCCAAAGCAGTCGGTGCGAAAATTGCCAAGCCAAAACAAACGCTTGCTCAGATGAAGGGGATCTTAAAAGTACATAAGAAACTTCCTTTGCTGATTGCCATTCCGACGACTGCCGGAACCGGGAGCGAGACAACCCTCGCGGCGGTCATTACGGATGCCGAGACACGGCACAAATATGCCATTAATGATTTTCCATTAATTCCCAGATACGCCGTGCTGGACCCAAAGGTTACGGTAAGCCTTCCCCCGTTTATCACTGCCACAACCGGGATGGACGCCCTGACCCATGCAGTTGAAGCCTATGTCGGCAACTCCACGACCGCTGGGACCAGAAAAGACGCATTGCTCGCCGTAAAGCTGATATTTGAAAACTTGGATGCGGCCTACGAAAACGGCAGTGATATAGAAGCCAGGCGCAATATGTTAAAAGCATCTTTTTACGCCGGATGCGCCTTTACCAAGTCTTATGTTGGATATGTTCATGCAGTAGCGCACTCCCTGGGCGGACAGTACAACGTACCCCACGGCCTGGCAAACGCAGTCCTTCTTCCATTTGTACTGGAATCCTACGGTCCCTGTATCCACAAAAAATTATCCCGGCTCGCCGTGGCCGCTGGAAGCGCAGAGAAAGGTACACCGTATGAAGAAGCCGCCACAAGATTTATCCAGGCGATAAGTGATATGAAAAAACGGTTTGGCATTGGAGACACCATCGGAGAAATCCGTGAAACAGATATTCCAAAGCTCTCCCACTATGCCGATAAGGAGGCAAATCCCCTCTACCCGGTTCCTGTACTTATGAATGCAAAAGAATTGGAAAAATTCTACTATCTGCTTATGGAATAAACAAGATACAGTCATAATTATTTACAAGCATTACAGGAAAATATATAAATAAAGTTAAGGATGGATGTAACAATGACAGAAAATGAAATAAAACGTATAGTAAAGATGCAGAGAGACTATTTCTATTCCGGCGCGACTCTACGTATCGATGCGCGGATTCAAGCCTTAAAGAAATTAAAATCATGTATTAATAACAGGGAAAAAGACATTGCAAAAGCCATTGCAAAGGATTTAGGCAAAAGCAATTTTGAGAGCTATATGTGCGAAATCGGGCTGGTACTCAGTGAAATCAGCTATATGCAAAAACATATCCGCGCCTATGCAAGAGAAAAGCGCGTGCATACGCCTCTCTCACAATTTCATTCCAGAAGCTTCAAAAAGCCTTCTCCCTATGGGACTGTATTGATTATGAGTCCCTGGAATTATCCTTTTCTGCTCACATTGGAACCTCTGGTGGACGCCATAGCTGCCGGAAATACTGCGGTTGTAAAGCCAAGCGCATATTCTCCCAACACCAGCCAAATCATTGACGATATACTCCGCGAATGCTTTGACAAAGCCCATGTCTCTGTTGTCACCGGAGGACGTGCAGAAAACACCGCTCTTTTAAACCAGCATTTTGATTACATTTTTTTCACCGGCAGCCAGTCTGTCGGAAAAGAGGTTATGCGCCATGCATCGGAATACCTTACCCCTGTTACCCTGGAACTTGGGGGCAAAAGTCCCTGCATTGTCGAGAAAAGTGCGAACCTTAAACTGGCAGCAAAACGAATTGTCTTTGGAAAATTCTTAAACTGCGGGCAGACCTGCGTAGCCCCTGATTATATTTACTGTGACTCTTCTATCAAGGATGCGCTGCTTGCCGAAATCAAGAAACAGATTACGCTCCAGTTCGGTGTCCATCCGCTGGAAAATGAAAACTACGGAAAGATAATCAATGAAAAACATTTCAAACGGCTATTAGGATTGATGGATACAAAAAAGGTCATCCACGGCGGACAGCGCGACGAAAATACACTTCGCCTCGAGCCAACGGTTATGGATAATATAACTTTTTCCGATAATGTCATGAAAGAAGAAATATTCGGGCCACTGCTTCCTGTGCTGACTTACGATTCCATAGACGATGCCATCCATAAAATAAACAGTATGCCCCATCCACTGGCGCTCTATATCTTTACATCCGACAAACGCATTGCCCGAAAAGTCACTTCCCACTGCGGGTTTGGCGGCGGGTGCATCAATGATACTGTGATCCACCTTGCCACCAGCCAGTTGGGATTTGGCGGGTTTGGCGAGAGCGGCATGGGCTCCTACCACGGGAAAGAGGGATTTTTCACCTTCTCCCACAACAAAAGCATCCTGGACAAGAAAACATGGCTTGACCTTCCCATGCGGTATCAGCCCTACAAGACCGTCCATGAAAAACTCGTACACTTTTTCTTGAAATAGAAATCTGGCGTCCTTGCCGCCCTTTTCTACATAATCAGCAATCCAACCTGATATACAACAAACGTAACCACCCATGCGACAATCAACTGGAAAGCTGCAACAAATCCTGTCCACCCCCAGCTCCCCGATTCCTTGTGGACTGTCGCAAGCGCAGCCGCACAGGGAATGTAAAGCAGGCAAAATACCATCAGGCAGAACGCATTCAGCGGACCAAATCCTATCTCTGTAAGCACAGCAGAGAACTCTTGCATACCTGTAGGGGAATTGGCATTCACAATTCCAAACAATACCGCGCAACTAGACACCACTACTTCCTTCGCAGATATACCGGCAATCAAAGCCACGGTAATCTGCCAGAATCCCAGGCCGATGGGTGCAAATACCGGAACCATCCATCTGCCTACCATTGCCCCAAATCCCTCTGACATATCCGGGGCATAACCGTGCAGTCCAAAGTTGAGCAAAAACCAGATGATCAGCGTCGCAAGGAAAATCGTTGTGCCCGCTTTCCCTAAATAATCCTTAACTTTTTCCCAAACATAGATTGCAACCGTCCTTGTATCCGGCATCTTATATTCCGGCAATTCGATCAAGAGGTAATTTTCACTTTTTCTGCGGTCAATCAAATGCAGGCTCAGGGAGACTAAAATTGCAACTACAATGCCAATCAAGTACATAGAATAGGCAACGAGCATAGCATTCTTCCCAAAAAACATCTCTGAAAACAGAATATAAATCGTCAGCCGGGCATTACAGCTCATAAAAGGCGTCACAAGCATGACCTTATAGCGGTCCCTCTTATTCTCCAAAGCCCTTGACGCCATAATCGCTGGAACTGTACAGCCAAATCCCAACAGCATGGGAATAAATGCCTTGCCAGAGAGTCCGAGCTTGCTCATGAGCCCCTCCATCACATATGCCACGCGCGCCATATAGCCGCTGTCTTCCAGAAAAGCCAGCGCCAGGAACAGGATAAAAATATTGGGCAGGAAAGTAACAATCGTACCTACGCCACCGATGATACCTTCTACAACCAGCGATTCCAAAACCTCACCAGCGTGAATTGCTGCAAGCCCCTGCTGGGCAAGATTAGATAAGAAACCAATTCCTATCTCAAAATACCCTTTCATCCAGTCCCCTACCGTAAACGTCAGAAAGAACACAACCGCCATAATTCCAAGGAAAATTGGAATCCCCCAAATGTGATGCGTCAATGCCTGATCCACACGTTCGGTAAATCTGTCCTGCCGCTGCTTATGAAGCAGTACTTCTTCAATCACTTCCTGGATGAAATCATATTTCTCATTTATAATCTGCGTCTCATAGTTTTTATCTGTAATTTGTGGCAAATCTATGGGATATTTTTCACAAACCTCCTTATCCTGCCCCAGCAGCTTGATTGCATGCCAGCGGTAATTCTGCAGGGAGGGATATTTCTCCCCCAACGCAACCATAACATGGTCAATCTTATCTTCAATTTCATCCGAATAAACCATCGCATACTCGGAATGATGGTCATGGATATGATGCGCCTCATTCTTATGGTGATGAATGAGACAGTCCGGATCCGCACATCCCTTATGATGTGCCGCGGCATGCAACAAAGACTCCAGCCCCGTACGTTTCCGCGCCGATACCGGAATTACCGGAATCCCGAGCATCTCCGGCAATCGGTGCAAATCAATTTCCATACCCCGCTTTTCTACAATGTCCATCATATTAAGAGCCAGGACAACAGGTTTCCCCAGCTCTAAAAGCTGTAGTGTAAGATAAAGATTCCTCTCAAGGGAAGATGCATCCGCCACATTGATAATGACATCCACCTCATCACTTAGAATGAACTGCCGGGAAACCATTTCCTCCATGGTATAAGAGGTCAGGCTGTATGTACCGGGTAAATCGACAAGACGGATGTTAAGGTCATGGGACTTTATTGCCCCCTCAACCTTCTCCACCGTTACGCCCGGCCAGTTTGCCACTTTTAAATTTGCGCCAGTATATGCATTAAATAACGTTGTCTTCCCACAATTTGGATTTCCTATAAAACCAATGGTAAGATTTTCGCCCATAGTATTCATTCCGCCTTCCTTACTGCAATATTTTTCGTCATGTTGTATCCCAATGCCAGGCGGGTACCCCGCAATTTAATAATCATAATACCCTTGCCTTTCCTATTTAGAACAGAGATTACTGTATCTTTTGTCATTCCAAGTGCATGCAGCCTTTGCTCCATTTGAAATGGAAGATTTATGTCTTCTATGATACAGCTTTCCCCTATAGTAATGTCCTTTAAAAGCATTACGGCTTACCTCCTAATCGTTTGTGCAGTATTCATTGATGAAGCCAGCACAGCGGCAAAGCCGCGCAGCTGGCTTCCATGCATAACTTTATATCAGAAAAATTCCTGGTTATCTATTGCCATCCAGCCGTTCCTCAAATACTTCCTCCGGTACAGGCTTGGCATAACGGTATCCCTGTGCCACATAAGCTCCGATTTCCCGCATCAGTTCTACATCGTTATCTGTCTCAACACCTTCACACACAATTTGCGCTTCCAAGTCCTCTGCCAGATTCACAATTCCCTTCATAATTTTGACCTGGCGGCCTCTATCCTGGCGATTCAGCAAAAATGAGCGGTCAAGCTTGATTACTGAAGCCGGTATCTGCTCAAAAATGCCAAGTGAAGAATACCCGGAACCGAAATCATCAATCGAAAGACGCACGCCTTTGCTGCGCAGTGTATCAATCGTCTGCTTCACAATCTGCTGCTGCAGTTCTTCCACAACAATTGTCTCTGTCATCTCCACTTCAATCAGATCCTTTGGCACCTGATACTTCTCCAAAACCTCCTCCAGCCGTTCTGGAAAATCCGGTCGGATAAAATGCATTCTGGAGAAATTGCAGGAGATAGTAACGACTGGTTTTCCCTCCTGGATTCTTCTCTGAAGCATCCGGCAGACGCAGTTCAGCACAAAGAAGTCAATTTCCGTCACCCTTCCAGTCTGCTCATAATAGGGTATGAAAAATCCTGGAGACCTTACCATACCGTCCGCCGTAGGGTCCAAAAACCGCACAAGCGCCTCCGCACCGACAATCTTCTCCGTACGGATGTCTACTTTCGCCTGATAGTAGGCTGCAAAGTTCTCCTCAATATCCACAGACTCTAACAATTTTTCCCTCTCATGCCGCTGCTTTAATGTCTCCTTTAAAGTTCCGTCATAAATCATAACATCGCTCAGGTGGCTGTCCCTCATAAATTCCAGCGCCTGGGTTGCATAATCTACTGCTGCACGCATATCTGAACTTCCCTGTGGGATCAGATAGACACCCATTTGAAGCGCCATATGGTTTTCCGTCTCCCGATATATGTTATCCTCGACCTTCTGTTCCATCTCCCTTAACCTTTCCAGGAATACTTCCTCTGACTGGTAATTTAAGAGAAGCACAAAACGGTCTCCCTGGTTTCTTGCGCATATTTCATCCTTCTCATTTATACCGGCCTCCAGATTCCGGGCAACCGTCTCTAACAGCTTCTGCCCGGCATTCCATCCATATATAACGTTATAGCGACGGAACTGCGATATGTTCAGGCACACAACTGCATACTGCTGCGCCTTGCGGTTTGGCAAAAACTTTGCCTCTCCCTGGTAAATCAGATAATTCAGATTCCAGATATCCATACCCATGTCCTTGTACATCAGTTTCTGGATTTTCCTGCCGTCTTTTATCATATGGCCTGCTACCAGAAGGATAACTACAATCAACGCCACCAGCAGGATATTAAATTCCCTGCTATGGTTGTGAAGAAAACGTTCAATGCTCACCTGCGAATATACATTGCTCTTGAGCATATATTCACTGACTGTCCTGGCATCTACCATCTCTATCGTCTTGTTCAGTATTCCTGCAAGCTGTGTGCTGTCTTCCCTGACAGCAATGGAAATATTGTGCTCTCTGCTTAGGACACTGTTAATTTTCATTTTACTGTAAGAGACTTCTGTCCCCATCAGATACTCTGACAGATAACCATCACACAATACAGCATCCACCACGCCTTTTGCTACGGCATCCAGACATTCCTGCTGTGTATCATAAATTCTTAAATTTACCTGCGCCATGTCAAAAGCAGCGGCGGCATCTGAACTCAGATAAGATACCGTTGCAAGGGTTTTTATTTCACCGAGCGTCTTATCCTCCTTCATCGCTATAACCAGCGGAATTTCTGCGTACTCTTTGATCATATGGAAACCATATCCGCTCAATTCTTCCTTTGTATCCGTACAATAAGAGAGAATATCTACAGAACCATCCTCGAGCGCGTTCCTTGCTTCCTGCGGACTGTCATACTTCTCATACTGGATTTGCAAGCCCGCAAATCCTAATTCTGCATCCAGCAATTCCCGTGCAAGCCCGTTACACTCACCATTATCCTCATAGGAAAATGGATAATAACCATCAAGGTAACCTACGTGAATCTTTCCTTTGTCTGCAATGTATGATTTCTCCTCCGTGGTGAATACGACCGTCTTGTCCAGCCTGCTCTGATAAAATTTATTCATCAGTTCCGTTTCCAGCTCCGGCCGGCTGATTTTCAAATCTGCAACCGCCTGGTTCAGTTCCCGCAGCACATCATCATTCCCCTGATATGTAATGTAATAAAAAGGCATCGGTGCAAAACGACCGAGCAGCCGGTGTCCCTCCCTGACTTCCGTGAACGTATGGATATAGGCATCAATTTCACCATCCTCCAATGCTGTCAAGAGGTCTGCCGTGGTTTCGTAATACTTCACCCGGGGGGTTTTCAATCCATTATCTTTCATGTACTGCAGAAATTCGGCCTTGCGCACATACGTCTCCACCATGCCAAAATTAATGTCTTTCATGGCCTGAAAATCCTCATACGCCAATGTGCTGTCCCCCTTAGCTGCGATTGCGCCAAAGGTATACCCGCTCGGAAGCGAAGCATACTGGTAAATCTGTGCCCGTTCTTCCGAAAACTGTGCAGAACCTACCAGATCCACTTTCTGTTCTGACAGCAATGACAGCGCTTCATCCCAACTGTCACATTCCACATATTCCACGTTCCAGTCCGCATACTCACACAGGGCATCCAGATATTGGACATCCATTCCGTCATAGCTCCCATCGCCTTCTTTGATATGATAGCCATCCATAGGAAAGAAAGCTGCCTTTACACTCCGTTTTTCTGCTGCCTGAATCCCTTCCGGTATAGCCATACCCAGAAATCCAATAAGCAACAGCGCACCGATCAAAAATGCAGTTATTTTATTCCGTTTGATTTGTGCTTGATTTTTGATAATCTCCACCACCCATCCCCATTAATACTTTTTCTTTTTATTTTATCACGCCAGATATTTTTTGCAAGTACATAAACTTGAAAAATTAACCGATGCAGCTTCGCTCCTATATTCCGTGATTTCCTTCAAACAATAAAATTTCATTTTAAGGGACAGAGAAAGCGGTTGCCTGTGTATTGACTGTCTGATATGTAGAGGTCACAATAATAACAGAAACTATTGATTACACTTTGATTATTATGAAATAGATGCTGTAAAATATAAACTTGAAAGGGTAAAACTTGAAAGGATCAAGGAACTAAATTCTGAAGTATCGAATATTTCAAATAATCAAAACGATTCAGATGATGATTTAACAGTTTCTATATATGATACTCCATCACAAAATATAGGAAATCTATCTTCCGTATCACAAAATGGAAATAATACTACAGAAAATAGTTAAACTAAAATGCATCTTAGTTGGTATTTTTTAATTTACTCCTCTTAATTGATACCAAATA
>CAPQSW010000001.1:125950-145445 GCA_948688495.1 uncultured Lachnospiraceae bacterium
AAATTTGCATATGCTATAATGCCAATAGGCAAAAAGAAATCACAAGTCCATGCGGACAAGAAGTGAATCCCCAAACCGTGTTGCAGCACAGTTTGGGGATTTTTCTTTTCTTTTATAGTGGCAAAGTACCCACTAGGTTAGTTGTTGCTCTTATCGTCACTGTCTAACCATTTGATGATGTAGTGGCAGGCTACACCAGCCAAAACAGCAACTAAAAAAGAAATCACAACTTCCATGCAAACACCTCCTCCCTGTTGCGGGTGTCGGTGAGCAACACATAAATTATATCATACTATTCGATATCTTTGTACTTTTATCTCAAAGATTTGTTCTGAGGATTGTGGTTATAGCAATCCGATGCTCGCTATTTCTTTGGACACTGACCTCATGGTAATCTTCTTGTATAGTCAATATCTATTTTCACATCCGAAAAGAATATTTGCAAGCATAAGAGGCATATATGCAGTTGTTCCTTCAGGAAATCTTTTAAAATTTTCTTTTATTTTAAATTGCTGGTGATGTAACTATATAACGATTGTCAACCGCATAATCAAAAGCCTTCGTTATTATTCCCCTTACTGAAGATATTGTATTTCTCGAAAAACCGTCATGAAACATTTTAGTGATGAATGATTGAAGTATCTCTCTAGCTATGGATTTTAATTTATATTCGCCGATGGAAGGTTTAATATATAATCTAATTTTTTTCTCATATCCTTTCATAGTAACATCTTTGCAAGATAGTTTGCAATCGTTTTTAATCCATTTATCCAAAAAATCAGCAACAGATAGTTCCGATGGTTCAATAGGTTGTCCTATATTCTCATATGTTCGTTGTGCCAGTTTTCCAGCTTCCCCTTATATAAAAAGTGATATGTATAAAAACTATAATAGCATATCAAGTCTATAAAGTCTAAATTATTCTGAAGTCTAAATCAAAAAGTTTTGTAGACTTCAGACAATTTTCACACAATTTTAGATTATAACAAAAAATTAAAGAGGGCTATCAGATTCCTCCAATAGCCCTCGAAGTATTGATTTTACTAGGTTTTCCCTAGAACTTCCCAGCCTTCGCTGCTTCCTCAACGGAAACTGCCACTGCAACCGTAGCTCCTACCATTGGGTTGTTACCCATTCCGATCAGGCCCATCATTTCTACGTGAGCCGGAACAGAAGAAGAACCTGCAAACTGTGCATCAGAGTGCATGCGTCCCATGGTGTCTGTCATACCGTAGGAAGCCGGTCCTGCTGCCATGTTGTCTGGATGAAGAGTACGTCCCGTACCACCGCCGGATGCAACGGAGAAGTATTTCTTACCCTGCTCATTGCATTCCTTCTTATATGTACCTGCTACCGGATGCTGGAAACGTGTAGGATTGGTGGAGTTACCAGTGATGGAAACACCTACGTTTTCGTGGTGCATAATTGCAACACCTTCCTGAACATCATCTGCACCATAGCATTTAACCGTTGCGCGAAGTCCATCGGAGTATGCTTTCTCATATTCTACATTCAGTTTTGCTTCCTTATAGTCATACTTTGTCTCTACAAATGTAAATCCGTTAATACGGGAAATAATCTGTGCCGCATCTTTGCCAAGACCATTTAAGATAACGCGCAGAGGCTTCTGGCGTACCTTATTTGCCTTCTCAGCGATACCGATAGCGCCCTCTGCTGCTGCGAAGGACTCATGTCCAGCCAGGAAGCAGAAACATTCCGTTTCTTCCTCTAACAGCATCTTACCAAGATTGCCGTGTCCCAGTCCAACTTTTCTGTGGTCTGCAACGGAACCTGGAATACAGAAAGCCTGAAGGCCTTCTCCGATTGCTGCTGCTGCATCTGCTGCCCTCTTAGCGCCTTTTTTGATTGCAATTGCTGCACCTACGGTGTATGCCCAGCATGCGTTTTCAAAACAGATCGGCTGAATCTTCTTTACCTGCTCGTATACATCAAGCCCTGCATCTTTGGTAATTTTCTCAGCTTCTTCAAGGGAGCTGATTCCATAATTATTTAATACAGAATTGATCTGGTCAATTCTTCTCTCATATGATTCAAATAAAGCCATTGTATTCGTTCTCCTTTCCTTACTGTTCTCTCGGGTCAATAATCTTAGCAGCATCCGCTACGCGGCCATACTGTCCTTTTGCTTTCTCCCAAGCAGTGTTAGGATCATCGCCTTTTTTGATGAAGTCAGTCATTTTGCCAAGGCTTACAAACTGGTATCCGATTACTTCGTTATCTTCATCCAAAGCAATACCAGTTACATAACCTTCTGCCATTTCCAGGTAACGAACACCCTTTTCTTTCGTTGCGTACATAGTTCCAACCTGAGAACGAAGCCCTTTTCCTAAGTCTTCCAGACCAGCTCCTACTGCAAGTCCGTCGTCAGAGAATGCACTCTGGGTACGTCCATATACAATCTGTAAGAACAGCTCTCTCATAGCTGTATTGATTGCATCACAGACAAGGTCTGTATTCAGTGCTTCCAAAATCGTCTTACCCTGTAAAATCTCTGCTGCCATAGCTGCGGAGTGCGTCATTCCGGAACATCCGATGGTCTCAACCAAAGCTTCCTCAATTACACCATTTTTTACATTCAGGGAAAGCTTACAGGCACCCTGCTGTGGTGCACACCAGCCTATGCCATGTGTAAAACCGGAAATATCTTCAATTTTCTTGGAATGAACCCATTTTCCTTCTTCCGGAATCGGAGCAGGTTCATGTTTTGCGCCCTTGGCTACAGGACACATGTTTTCGACTTCCTTAGTGTAAATCATTTTAAGACTCCTTTCAACATATACAAATTTTACTGTGAGAAAGATAATCTATGTATTCTGCATTCCAAGCCTATACCACAGGCAACGGCTGATATCTTTCCCACACCTAAGCATATTTAATCATATTTTGTCTAAATAGTCCAGTGTTTTCCATAGAAAATTTAGTTACGTTACGTGTAACAGTTCCGCCAGCCGCCCTAAAAAAGCGTTGCTTGATTCTTCGCCTGACTAAATATATAATAAAAGCAAAAGACAAAATAAAATAAAGAAGGTGGATATTATGAACTCAAAAAAAATCACAACACTTATTCTTGCAGCAGTACTGCTCTGCCAACAGCTCACATGGCATTGGCCCATTGAGGTCCTTGCCGCCAAGGAATCTTCCCCAGACCCGATAAGTGAGCAGGTTACCGGTGATGATGCTAACGCATATCTGGAAGCAGAAACAGCATTTGCCGCGCTTGCTGCCGACCACGACGTTTACGCCCTGCTGTATCAATGCGGTTCCTATGACGTCATGGAATCTCCCTCATATGATTCTGTACCAATAGTGAATATCCTGACCGGACACCAGGTACGCCTGATTAGAGCAGCATTTGCGGACGACGGAATCTGGTACCAGGCAGAGGTAATGGTGAACGGCATTTTATACCGCGGATATATCGAGGATGATTACCTGGTTTCTGCCGATGAAGGGCTGAACGAATGGAGAAAGACATGGGGGAACGCTGCATCCGAAAATCCCATGCCGTTTTCCGGTGCAGCAAGGGCCGGCACAGATTTAAACGCGTTTCCGGCGAGCTACCGCCCATACATACAATCACTGCTCGCAGCACATCCCAACTGGACATTTGTACCCTTTCATACCAATCTGGACTGGAATACAGTGCTCCAGCAGGAAATGAGCCCGGCAAGAAATCTGGTTCCCTCAAACTGCATGGAAAGCTGGAAAATGTCCAATGTGGTTTTAAGCGCTCCTTACTGGGTGCAGGCCAGCGAGGCTATTGTCCGCTATTACCTGGATCCCAGAAATTTTTTGAATGAGGATGCAGTCTTTCAGTTTGAGCTGCTCTCCTTTAATTCTGCCTGCCATACGGAATCCGGGGTAAGGGCCATACTCAAAGGCACATTTATGGCAAATGCAACGCTTGAGAACGGCCTGAGCTATGCCCAGAACTTTATGAATATTGGATGGGAATTAAATGTCAGCCCCTACCATCTGGCAAGCCGGGTACGGCAGGAACAGGGCGTCGAGGGGACGTCGCCTTTGATTTCCGGAACTTATCCCGGTTATGAGGGATATTACAATTATTACAATATCCAGGCATCCGGGGCAACCTATGATGAGATTATAAGAAACGGCCTTGAGGAGGCCAAAGCCGGGGGCTGGACGACTCGCTATGCCGCCCTGTACGGCGGCTCCCAAAAAGTATGCAACAATTATATCAAAATAGGACAAAATACCTTGTACCTGCAGAAGTTTGATGTGGACAACTCTGACGGAAATCTGTACTGGCATCAATACATGCAAAACCTTCTGGCAGCGGAAAGCGAGGGCAAATCTGCAAGGACAGGTTATGCGAATATGAATGTTATTAATAATTCCTTTATATTCCGCATCCCCATCTATAACAACATGCCTGCTGCTGCCTGCATGATGCCAAAAGACAGCCTGGCATCCCCCGTTCTTCGTTCCTCCATTTCCAATTATGACAAAATAATGCTGAAATGGCAGGAAATCCCCGGAGCACAGGGATACCAGATTTACCGTTCCACCAAGCCGAATACCGGGTTTAAACAGGTTGCCACGGTTAACTCCGGGGGAACTGTTTCCTGGTCGGACAAGGTTGGTATTAATAAGACCTATTATTATAAAATCAGAAGCTTTCGGTACTTTAATGATATCGGAATATTCTCCCCTTATTCCGCCGTAGTCAAAGCCAGCACTAAAATAACGGCGCCCCAGATTTCCTCCCTGTCCGTATCCTCCTACCGCAAGATAACCATAAAGTGGGATAAGACAAAGAACGTGACCGGTTACAAGGTTTACCGCAAAACCGGGACATCCGGCTCTTACAAGCTAATCAAGAACATAAACGGCGCAGGCACCACAAGCTATGCGGACAGCAGCATTTCACCGAACGTCTCTTATTATTACAGGGTGAAGGCTTATAAAACGGTCAAAAAAAAGGACTATAATTCTTCTTACAGCAATGTAGTCCTGGCCAAAACGAACCTTGGAAAGCCGTCTATACGTTCTGTGAGCTCCTCATCTCCCACCAAAGTCAAACTTTCCTGGAAGAAAGCAGACGGCGCGCAGGGATACCAGATTTACCGTGCAAGCTCTTACAAAGGCAAATACACCAAAGTCAAAACGGTTACGGGAGGCAATGTCTCAAGCTGCACCAATACGGGGCTTGTGCCCAATAAAACCTATTATTATAAAGTACGTGCCTACAGAACCGTAAATAAAGTAAAAACATATTCCAAGTTTTCATCCGTCACAAGTATCACTCCAAGGCTGGAAGCACCTGAAATCAAATCCGTCACCGGAATATCGACGGACAGGGTAAAGATTTCCTGGAAGAAAACAGACGGTGCGAAAGGCTACCGCCTCTACCGGTCCACTTCCAAGAAAGGCCCCTATAAGCTGGTAGGAACCACAACGGGCAGCTCCTATACTGACATTGGCCTTTCTGGCAAGAAAACCTATTATTACAAAGTCCGGGCTTATGTAAAAGTTTCCGGCTCCAACCGCTATTCCGGATATTCCGACCTATGGTCCGTGCAGACGAAAAACTAGGACATATATGACATAATCGCTATGCCGTACGATACTTTTCGCCCTAAGGGATCCTCCTTTTGCGGGTTTCCTTAGGGCCGGCTATTCCATAACCTCCATACGGTTAAATGACACAGAGGCAAGCAGTGCTCCGGCAAAGGTGAAGGCATCCATAATAAGAATCATAAGGAAGAATCCTGCCTCCACACCCAGGAACACCCCGCCGAGCACTGCCGCCACGATGGAAAATCCAATGGCAATTGACTGCAGCAGCATTTTTACAAGGGAGCGTCCCATATTTCCAAACAGGTTTCCAATGAGGACATCCGCAAGCATATTATAATACAGGCGATTCGCATTGAGACAGATATACAAAAGCACGGTCAGGATGGTCAGCACCGGTCCTATACCAAGAAACACAGCACCCGGGACTGTGATAAAAATCCCATCGACAATGGCACGTATATGCTCAATCTTTGTAGCATACCACAGTTTCTTCAAGGGACTGTCCGGTATCAAATAAGTATACGGATTTTCCAGCTCTTTTGACCACTTAGTCGCATAACCGCTGAAAATAAATGTAATGTAACTTACAACTCCGGGAATGATAAATATTTTCGCAGCTCCAAACTCCTCTGTCACATCATGGAGGCAGGCAAATACTGCAATGGCAACACCCAGTCCCAGAAAAAGCAGCGTATTCCATCCAAAGATAAAGGTTGGATTTTTCTTATATTCTAACAACTGCCGAAAATAAATTGCTTTCGCGTAAGTTCCTTTGTATTCCACTGACGCCTCGCGCAGCTTATTCTTTCTCTTCCACGGGACATTGGCAACTCCCTTTTTCTGATTCTCCCGCATCTTCTGGTAATCATCTGCAAACTTCATGGCATCCTCGTAATACTCTCCGGTACATTTCATTTTCCATGCAAATGCAAACATTCCTATAACAGAGATAAGATACAGTGCCGTACCGATCAGATTGAACATATCCGGTCCCAGGAATATCAGCCTGGTTGCGGCAACATTCCACCCCACAATGGGTACGAGCTGAATCACCGGCATGGCAAAATAATCACCAACCAATTCAAAAGAAGGCGTTCCACTTATCAGCTTATACAAAGCGCTTCCCGCGATTACCGCCATAAAAAGATACATGACAATGGGCAGACGCTTGAAGAATTTCTCGCCAAAGTATTCGTTTCCAAAACAAAAAATAATAATCGAAGCCTCCAAAATACTCTCAAACACCACAAAAAACAGGAAATACAAAAGCAGCTTCGGAATTGTAATATGAAACCACAGACCACCGCATACAACAATGAGTATTCCGATAATTATATTTCCAAGAAATGATTTCACACCTTCAAACATCAGTACCATCTTAGGACTGACCGGGGATTGAAAAACAAAATGAACCTCACTCGGCCGGAACAAAAGCCCCTTTCTCTTGGAATAGCTGATGATATTTCCTGGAATCATGGCAAAAATAATGATGGAGAGAATTGTCACAATATTTTCCGGCGTATCAAAATTCGCTTCCTGTATCATCGTAGAGAATCCAAACACCATCAATGCCAGATAACATGCAGCAAATACGAGCCAGAAATAAGTAACTGGGCGCCTGAGCGCACGTTTCACACTGTTGATAACCGTTCGTTTGTAGAGATAAATCAGGCCTCTCATTCAGATTCACCGCCTTCCGTAATCTGGAAGAATAATTCCTCAATGTCCGCATCCTTTTCCTGCTCCCTGCTGAACGTACCTACAATCTCACCTTTCTGCATAATAAATACCAAATCCCAGAGGTCCTTTACCATCTCCAGCATATGGGTACTGATGAGCACGGTCGTGCCCTGTGCTTTGAGCTCCAACACCACTTCCTTCAATTCCTTGATAGCTGCTGGATCCAGACCGACCATGGGCTCATCCAGTAAAATAACCTTCGGCTTGATGGCAAGGGCACAGCAGATGCTTACCTTCTGCATCATCCCCTTGGAAAGCTCACGCCCCAGTTTTTTTTGCTTATCATCCAGTTCAAAACGCACAAGGAGCTGTTCAACTTCTTCCTCCGTAATATCAGAATCATAGGCATGTCGGATATATTCAATATGCTCGCGGACGGTTAATGAATCAAACATTGCCGGCACTTCTGGAACGTAGCCGAATATTCTCTTTGCCTCCAGCGTTCTGGCAGGCATATGCTCAATGCCGACACCTCCCTGATAGCGCAGAAGACCGGCAATACTCTTAATAATCGTAGACTTTCCAGCTCCGTTGGGACCCAACAGGATGCCCACCTGTCCAGTTGGCACTGTAAAGCTCACATGATTTACCGCAAGATATTTTCCATATTTTTTTGTCAACTCCTGAATTTCCAGCATAATCTTTTCTCCTTTTATTGTATTATCTCTTTAATACAATAATACATATGGCTGTGTTTGTCAATCCATTTCATTGACATGTCTTTTTGTAAATGATAAAATTTTAATGTGGAATTACACTATCTGCATTTAATACTTTACTAAGGAAGGAATATATTTATGAATATCGCAGTCGCTTCAAACCAGAACTTTGCAAAATACTTATACGTAATGCTGACATCTTTATTGGAAAACAACTCTGATTCTGGTATGGTATGTAATATTTACCTCTTATCTGCCGATTTTAATGACGAACAAATTGACAGCATAAAAAATCTAATAGAAAAGTATAACCAGAATTTTCATTTTATCCGAATAGAGAAATCCATGTTTCCTAAGGATCTTCCTTTTAGTGAAAAAATCACCATTGAAACGTATTTCCGCCTCGCATTACCTGACTTACTGCCTAAAGAATTGGACCGGATATTATATCTCGATGTCGATTTGATCGTGAACCAGCCTTTGCAAGAACTTTATGAGATGGATTTTGAGGGGAAATACTTTATCGCCTGCCATGACATGACCGCAATTGCTGTGCAGTATGTTGCCAGCTCACAGCTCTTTGCCGAATTGAGGGAACATCCGGATTTTCATTATTTCAATGCAGGGGTACTGCTGTTCAACCTCGAAAAATTACGTGAGATTAACAGTTTTCAATTGGTTATGGCACAGGCATCCGATAAAAAGGACTATCTTAGGTTCCATGACCAGGATTTACTCAATTATACATTCTGGAAAAATATTAAATATGTCGACACAAAGAAATTTAATCTTATAGCAAGGGCCACTTTTAATATGGGATACCATTATCCCTGGGCCAAAGAACATAGTGTTATTATACATTATGCAGGTTCAAAACCGTGGGATCACCAATGCGTGCGCTATGATTTGGAAAAATTCTGGTGGGATTATGCCAAAATGACGCCCTACTATATAGAATTATTAGAAAGTATTGTATTATCAGAGATTAATACCGGATATATGGACTATCTGTTCCGTGATTTAAAGCGTGAAAATGATGAACTCAGGCAAATCGTAGACAGGTGCATGTGTTTATTGCAACAGAAGTAACTGCACAGATTTTGGACTTAAACATGCAGGCGGGATATCTTAAAGCCACTGGTACAGCTTTCTGCAGAATATCCCGCCATTTTGTATCATTTAATGATTCTTTTACTGCTTACCAACAACCTCATTCTTATTCTTGTAAATGGAGTTTGCAGGAACCACGCCGCGTACCATGGACAACGGATAAATATTGCTGCAACGGCCAATTACGCTTCCCGGATTTAACACACTGTTACATCCTACCTCCACTTCATCTCCCAGCATGGCCCCAAACTTCTTAAGGCCGGTGGCAATTTCTTCTTTGCCATCCTTCACCACCACTAACGTCTTGTCAGATTTCACATTTGAAGTAATGGATCCGGCGCCCATATGCGCTTTATAGCCTAAAATGGCATCCCCCACATAATTGTAATGGGGCACCTGCACCTTATTGAACAATACCACATTCTTCAATTCTGTGGAATTGCCGACCACAGCTCCTTTTCCTACAATTGCATTCCCACGGATAAACGCACAGTGGCGGACTTCCGCCTCCTCGTCAATAATCGCAGGCCCATTGATGCTTGCCGTTGGCGCCACCTTGGCATTTTTGGCAATCCAGATATTGTCCGCCCTTTTTTCATATTTCTGCGGATCTAAGGATTCCCCAAGCTTACAGATAAAACCGCTGATTTTAGGAAGTGCCTCCCAAGGATAGGTCAGGCCCGCAAAGAGCTCTGCTGCTATCGTTTCGGATAACGTGTACAAGTTGCTGATTTCACATGATTTCATACTTTTATTTTCCTTTCTTTTTCTCTTTCTCTTTTTTAGAAGATTTATAAAAAGCTGCTGCCTGTTTAAAATGGCCCCGCAGCATATATTGATTATTCAAACTTAGCACGCCGCTGGTACGGCTTTTGATAAAATGTTCCAATTTTACCATGTATTCCTGTGGCGAAATACTTCCCTCTGCCACGTAGGTAAGTCCCTTTTCCCAGCTTGCTGTTAATTCTGGATTTAACAATGAACGTATGGAGGCATTTACCACATCATAAATCATTTCTCCGAGCAGCGTTGGCGTAATAACCTGCGTCTTTTTATTCAATGCAAGATATTTATTGTTGATTAATTTTTTAAGAATTTCTGCACGGGTAGCGCTGGTGCCGATTCCGCTCCCTTTAATCTGGGCGCGCAGTTCCTCATCTTCAATCAACTGCCCCGCATTCTCCATCGCAAGAATCATAGATCCGGAATTGTAACGCTTGGGCGGTGAGGTCTCCCCCTCCTTGATATTTAATGCCGTTACAGTCAAATCCATGCCTTTTTTTAATTTGGACAATTGTTCCATAAAATTCATGTCGCAATCCTTTGCATTGTCCTTCTCCTTATCATTTGCATCCTCCGCCTTTTTCTTTCGGAAAGAATATTCCATAACCTCAAGATAACCTGGCTCTATAAGAATTTTAAAGGATGCAAAGAATTTCTCCCGCCCTTGCTCCAACGTCTCCATAGAGGTTATGAGATTGATTTTCTGATAGACTGCCGGCGGACAGAAGATACTCAGAAAACGTCTTACCAAAGCCTCGTAGACATAAAGCGCTGTCTGGCTCAGGGTACGGACTGCCGATAGACCCTGGCCGGTGGGAATAATTGCATAATGGTCGGTAATCTGTTTATCATTGACATAGCGGGTCTTCGCAATACCCTTATAGCTTCCCTGCTCCAAAATTGTCTCTGCAAAAGTCCTGACCGAAGGAATGTTTCTAAGTCCGCTGATATTCCTATGTATTTCCTTTGCCACTGCTGAAGATAAGACCCGGGCGTCCGTCCTTGGATAAGTTACCAGCTTCTTCTCATATAATTCCTGCACAATCTGCAGCGTCTGGTCGGGACTGATTTTAAATAACCGTGAACAATCATTTTGAAGTTCCGCAAGATTGTAAAGAAGCGGCGGATTCTTCGTCTCTTTTCGTTTCTCTATCGTCTCCACCTTGGCTTTCCATTCCCCTTCTGCTCTGCCATTTTTCAAATCAGAAATTAATTTCTCTGCATCCTCTTTGATTTTAAAGCCATTCTCTTTATAAAGCCTGGGAGAATGAAAATAACGAGAACCTTCCACCGCGCGCCATTCCCCCTCCACAGTATTACCCTGAATGTCCAGGCTATTCAACACACGGTAAAATGGCGTTTTTACAAATTCCCGTATCTCCCGCTCCCGGCGTACCACCATGCCCAGCACGCAGGTCATAACACGGCCTACGCTGACAACGGTATAACGTGTACCCATAAAACTGGAAATGGCATTGCCGTATTTGAGCGACAGAAGCCTGGAAAAATTAATTCCCATTAGGTAATCTTCCTTTGCCCGCAGATATGCAGACTCACAGAGATTGTCATATTCTGAAAGGTCTTTCGCCTCCCGGATTCCCCGCAGGATTTCTTCTTCCGTCTGTGAATCTATCCACACCCTGCGGCGCTCCTTTCCCTTCACCTGTGCCTGACGCTCCACCAGACGGTATATGTATTCGCCCTCCCGTCCAGAGTCCGTACAGACATAAATTGTATGTA
Organism: uncultured Lachnospiraceae bacterium; assembly: GCA_948688495.1. GTDB lineage: Bacteria > Bacillota > Clostridia > Lachnospirales > Lachnospiraceae > Petralouisia. Next base: position 137,548 of record CAPQSW010000001.1, read on the forward strand.
CATCCTGCCTGTTTAAGAGCCCCGCCACAATCTTGTACTGTTTCTTCACCCCCGGAATTACTTCATACTTAAAATCCTCTGGAATAAATGGGAGCGTGGCAAGGCTCCATTTTTTATATTTTTCATCGTAGGCCTCTGGATAACTCATCGTGACAAGATGCCCCACGCACCAGGTCACAATCCCCTCCTGCGATTCCATATACCCATCATGGTTTTGAAACTCCTGCTTTAATGCCTTGGCAAACTCTCTTGCCACGCTGGGCTTCTCTGCTATATATAAAGCTTTCGCCATAATCTATCCTGCTTTCCTATATAATCTTATTCATATCCACTAACAGGATACGTGAATCCTGTGACACCATACGCACCAGCTTTTCATCAAAAGCTTTTGCAGTGAACAGATAGTAATAATTTGCCGCAACCCTTGCCTGTTCCATACTGCGAAAAAGCTGCTGGCACATCTCGAAGGTCATCCTTGGCTCCATCCAGTTGCAGAGACAGATTAAATTCTCCCTCACACTGTTCTGTGCAATAATATCAATCATTCCTTTTTTGCCAACCCAGGTTCCCATTTTATGAATTTGCAAGGGCAGTTTATTCCCGCTATCCAGAAGTTCCAAATACTCCATACATACTTTTGTAAAATAAGGGGTCAGATATGTTTCTAACTCTCCTGCAATATAGCGGTCATAAAATTCTTCTTCCTTCATACGGTATAAATCAGATAAATGAGGATATATAAACTTAAACCAGAAATTAATAAATGTATCCTTGATTTGATATAGACCTTTCTGGGCGTTTTCCCATCCTCCGGTCTCAAAAGAGGATACTTTTTCCACCACATCAAATCCCATAAGATTTTTGAGGTAGACGCTAATCTTCGCCCTGGAAAACCCGGTTTCCTTATAAAGCTCGTTCAACTTCCGCCTTCCACCCGCCAGAGATTCCAGAATTGTATGGTACACAGACAGCTCCCGAAGCTGGCTGCGGATAATTCTCTCCGCGCTGTTGTGAAAACAACCACTTTTTGACAGAATATGCGTACACACATTATACTTTACATCTCTGTCCACGTCCCATTTCAGCAAATACTCCGGCTTGCCCCCGAGTATTCCATATACCTCCACCTTCTGCCGGAATGTATACCCTGGAAAATACTGTGTGGCAGCCACAAAAAAATTTAATTCCTCAATCTTGCGCTTTCCGGAAATCTTCTTAATCCCCGTTCCCAGCGCCTTAGGCATCTCCTGTTCTACCCAGGGTATATCTGTACTGCACAAAAGAATCAATACTGGTCCCGGATAAAGTTTCTTTCCATGCAAATCAAAAATACTTTCTGCAAATTCTTCATCTTTCTTGAGAATATGCTGGAATTCCTCTATTACAAGCACAAGCTTTCTGGCATTTCCACTCTTAATCCGTTTAAAATAGTTATGATAGCTCTCCTCTTGCAACACTATTTGATAATGCTCTGCAATTTCCTGACCCATCCTGTGTTTCTGTGCCTTAGCTGATATTTCCGGTGCATAATAATAAAAGCATTTCTTTCCCTGGCAAAATTCCTGCACAAGCTCCTGCATCTGGTTTTCCCCGCGGCTATACAATACCTGAATCTGATTCCCGCTCTGGCTGTATAGCTGCTCCAAATACTGCAATTCCTTCTTCCTTCCTATCATAGTAAGAATCCCTCCTTACATTATATACTTTATTGGCAATTCCAATAAATCTAAGGCATCCTCCCACTTCGTGGGTCCCTCCTTAGGTTATATATTATCACGATTTAACTTTTTTCGCAATAGCATAGCTACGGGAATGCAAATCAGGCTGCCTCCGAAGAAGCAGCCTGGTTCATTCTTTTACCCTATTTTGCTGTAATATATCCCTGTGCCTTCAAAAGCTCTGCACACAGGATTGCCCCGCCGGCAGCGCCGCGCACGGTATTGTGGGAGAGACCGATAAACTTCCAGTCATACACGGTATCTTCCCTGAGACGTCCCACGCTGACGCCCATGCCATTTTCATAATCCACATCCTCCGTCACCTGGGGACGGTTATCTTCTTCAAGATATTGGATAAATTGCTTCGGCGCACTTGGAAGCCCAAGCTCCTGCGGCACGCCGCTGAAGCTTTTCAATTTCTCAATCAACTGCTCTTTATCAGGCTTCTTTTTAAATTTCACAAATACCGCAGCTGTATGTCCATTCAGCACCGGAACGCGAACACACTGGCAAGTAATCACAGGGGATGTTGCCGGTACAATCACGCCATCCTTAATCTCTCCCCAAATCCGTAAAGGCTCTTTCTCTGATTTTTCTTCTTCACCACCGATATAGGGGATGACATTCCCCACCATTTCCGGCCAGTCCTTAAAGGTCTTGCCGGCACCTGAGATCGCCTGATAAGTCGTTGCCACAACTTCATAAGGCTCAAACTCCATCCATGCAGTCAGCACTGGTGCGTAAGACTGAATGGAACAGTTTGGCTTTACCGCCACAAATCCCCGCTCTGTACCCAGACGCTTCTTCTGGAACTCAATCACTTTCATGTGCTCTGCATTGATTTCCGGCACAACCATCGGGACATCCGGCGTCCAGCGGTGCGCGCTGTTGTTAGAAACTACCGGCGTCTCTGTCCTTGCATAAGCTTCCTCAATGGCTTTAATCTCCTCCTTGGACATATCGACTGCGCTGAATACAAAATCCACCTTGGAGGCTACCGCCTCCACCTCATTCACATTCATGACGACAATATCTTTCACAGATTCCGGCATAGGAGTATCCATCTTCCAACGGCCTCCCACGGCGTCTTCATATCTCTTTCCAGCAGAACGCGGGCTTGCTGCAATTGTCGTAACCTCAAACCAGGGATGCTCCTCCAATAACGCAATAAAACGCTGCCCTACCATACCTGTTCCGCCAAGAATTCCTGCTCTTAATTTCTGACTCATCTCTAATCTCCTCACTCTCCCCTTAGAATTATGGGGAGTCTTCCTTTTTCTTGTCCGCCATGCACGGACGTTTGTTTTTCTGTTAGATATACTAATATATTTTTTGGCAAAAAGCAACCCCGAATATTCTACAAATTTCACAGAACATTATCCCTCATTCTGTGTATTCTGTATAATATCCGGGCTTAATGTCGCGTGGGAATCCATGGAAACCCCTGAAAATCCCTACTCATAAAGTACCTGAAAGTTATTTCATCAATGATTTTTCCCAATCCGGGATTTCATTTTTCCAATCCTGCGCAAGATATTCCTTCTCCAATGCAATAACCTTCTTCATCGCTTCCTGCCCCGGCGCACCGATAGTCAGACGCTTCCTTACGCAAGTCTCCATAGACACCGCCTCAAATATATCCTCCTCAAACACCGGGCTGATTGCTTTCAGCTCATCCAGGCTCATATCATCAATGGCAATATTCTTATCAATGCAATATAGGACGATCTGTCCCACTATCCCATGGGCATCCCGAAAAGGCACGCCATGATTTACCAGATAATCCGCAGCGTCTGTGGCATTGGTAAAGCCATTTTTGGCGCTTGCCTCCATCCTGTCTTTGTTAAAATTCATCGTCGACAGCATCCCGGTAAACAACGCCAGACAGCCTTTTACGGTATCCATGGCGTCAAATGCCAGCTCCTTATCCTCCTGCATATCCTTGTTGTAGGCAAGCGGAATCCCCTTCATCGTGGTAAGAAGGGAGACAAGGGCACCGTAAACGCGCCCGGTTTTGCCGCGTACCAGCTCTGCGATATCGGGATTCTTCTTCTGCGGCATAATGCTGCTTCCCGTGCTGTAGGCGTCATCAATCTCCACAAACTGATATTCATTGCTGTTCCAGATAATGACTTCCTCGGAAAACCGGCTCAAATGCATCATCACCGTGGAAAGCGCCGAGAGAAATTCAATCAGGTAATCCCGGTCCGATACACCATCCATGCTGTTTAAGGCAGGTCCCGCAAATCCCAGCAGATCCGCCGTATAATACCTGTCCAAATCGTACGTGGTGCCTGCAAGTGCGCCGGAACCCAGCGGACAGTAATCCATCCTCCGGTAAATATCCTGCATGCGCCCTCGGTCGCGCTTGAACATTTCAAAGTATGCGCCAAGGTGATGCGCCAGGGTTACCGGCTGCGCCTTCTGTAAATGTGTAAAGCCCGGCATATATGTATCCACATGTTCTTCCATAACTTTTAAAAGTACCTGTAAGATTTCCTCCAGCAGTTCATCCACTGCCAACACTTCCTGACGTGTATAGAGACGCATGTCCAATGCGACCTGGTCATTCCGGCTTCTTCCGGTATGCAGCTTCTTTCCGGTATCACCGAGACGGTCAATCAAGGTCGCCTCCACAAAGCTGTGAATATCCTCGTATTCATGGGAAATGGTAAGCTCTCCGGTCTCTACCTCATGCAAAATATCTTTTACCGCCTTCACCAAATCTTCTGTTTCCCGCTCGGTCAAAATGCCCTGTTTCCCGAGCATTTTTACATGGGCGATGCTGCCCTCCATGTCCTGTCGGTAAAACTTCTTATCAAATGATATGGACGCGTTGAAATTGTATACCAGCTGGTCTGTCTCCTTCGTAAAGCGTCCGCCCCATAATTGTGCCATATCTGTCCTCCTGTTAAAATCTCTTTTCTTACATATCCTGGGATAAGCGCCGCTCTCTCTCCCGCTTGGAAAATACGCAGCCACAATAGTCCTGGCGGTACATTCCGTATTCCTTCGAGAGTTCCACGGAACGCTTGTATCCATTTTTCTTCTTGAAATCGGAACTAAGATAGGAAATCCCATACTCCTCTGCAAGTTTTTCTCCAATTTCATTGAGTTTTTCTGCATTTTTCAAGGGACTGATGGACAATGTTGTCGTAAAATAATCCATATTCAGCCGCTTCGCATACTCTGCCGCTTCCTTAAGCCTCATCTCATAACACAAAAAACAACGCTCGCCACCCTCTGGAACGTCCTCCAGCCCTTTTACAAGCGCGTAAAACCTGTCCTGTTCAAAACCGCCCTCTATAAAATGAATGGGATAACAAAAAGAGGCTACATGCTCCGAAAACCGCCGGATAAAGTCTTGCTGCTCCCCGACGCGTTTCCAGTATTCCTCAGGCGGGTATATATTGGGATTGTAGTAGAGAACTGTAATCTCAAAATACCGGGACAGGTATTCCAGGACATAACTGCTGCATGGCGCGCAGCAACTGTGCAGTAAAAGCGTCGGTTCTCTCCCCTGACACTGCTGCTTCTCGATTTCCTGTTCCATCTCTTTCTGATAATTGCGTTTCATGGTATCCCCCTGTCCGCCAAACTGTTACATGCTTTTTGTATCCTCTGATATTTCCTATCTGCGGAATTGATACAGGGTATCCTCATCCATTGGGAACGGGTAATTCTTTAATTTGGCCTGATTTCCCATAATCATCTCAACATCCTGTTTCCACAAGTCCTCCGAAATCTCCACCTTGCCCAGCAGTTCATCCAGATATTCCGTAAAACTCTCCACACTTGCGAAACCCATCCCATCCAGTACTGCCTGCACATCCTCCTTCGCCTCATAACAGTTTAAAAATCCCGGCAGGAAAATTCCCACTGCCCTGCCGTGGGGAACCCCCATCTCATAGGTAACCGGATAACTGAGGCCATGCGGTAAGGAAGTGCCTGTATGGGTAATCGCCATACCCGCCACTGCAGCCATCTGCATCAGCTTGTCAAACACCGTATCGGAAAGCGTCAATCCAGGCTCCCGGTCCATCTGCCGGCACTGCATAAGTTCTTCCCGCATCTGCGAAAACAGCGACAACCCCTTCTCAGAATACATTCGGTTATAAGCATTGGCATTGGTGTTCAGATAACTCTCAATCAGATGCGCCAGCGCATCCACCGCCGTATCTATCAATGTATTAAGACTTGCCGTTTTCAGATAACGGCTGTCTATGAGCGCCAGCCTGGGATAAATCTTATGGCTGATGCTCTGCTTCGTCCTGCGGGCATGGATTGTCAGAATCGCATAGGGCGTCACCTCAGAACCAGTGCCCGCCGTTGTCGGAACTTCTGCCACCGGCAAAGACGGCAGCTCACGTTTCTCATATAAGAGAGCCTCGCTTTCCCCCGGATTTGCAATCATTAAAGCAATCGCCTTTGCCGCATCCATGGGGGAGCCTCCACCAATCCCGACGACAAAATCCACACCTTCCCGTATTCCCAAATCCCTCGCCTGCATCACGGTCTCAATGGAAGGGTTTTCCTCAATTCCATCAAAAACCACACAACCTTTTTCTTCTTTCTGCAAGGCATTTTTCACATCCTCCAGGGAACCGTTTACCCGGGAAGAATGCCTTCCGGTCACAAGCAGCGCTTTATTTCCTAAAGCTGCAAGCTCTTTCCTGTGATTCACCACACAATTGCTTCCAAAGTATACATTCGTTGGCATATAAATCTGCATCTGTTTTCCTCCATTCTGCTGTTTCCCCAATGTCTGGCATAGGGGATGGGCCCAGGCTGCTATATCCCCTCAAATATCTCATCAAATGTAATGGTTACGCTGGGAAAATGAATGATTTAAAATTCATCCTTATTATTTACTGTAACCTTTTTCCATAAAAAATATTTGGGGGTATCATCTTCATAATCTAATTCATAGATTTCAATTTCTCTTTTTCTCCAGTCAACAATCCAATATTCCTCAATCTCCTGCTGACGGTATATTTCCATCTTTTCCGAGCGGTCATATTGTTCTGTAGCGGGAGATAAGACCTCTAACACAAACACCTGCCTTTTCGTAAACGGTCTGAATTCTATTTCCATGCAGTTCCACATAGAGTATAACAAACTTTTCCCTAAAATAACAGAATTACTTTTCAAAATGCTGATAATCCTTCACCGAGTTCCAGCTTCCGCCCCACGTAAACCCATGCTCTGTAAACAGTCGATAACAAAGGTCATTTTCGTCTATCTTATGCGCAAATTCCCGGCTGCGGTCGGCATACTCTGCACCATTCACGGGACTTATCACCGTCTCCCCATTATTTTTTCGTTTTATATAAGGATTATATCTTGGATTGATGTCTATGGCAAGCCCCAGGCTGTGGCGCGACATCCGGCTTGTACCCGCGATTTCCCTGTAATTAAACGCAGATGTATTATTATCCTCCATCGACTGCTCGTCATCTGCGCCGTAATCATCCACCAGCGCCATTTTCTCAATCGCATATCCATTTTCATACAGCTCTGCCATGATTTCCAGCACATCCTCTGCAATGGATTGGTTGACCAAAAGCTCCCCAATATGGGTCTGCCCGTCAAATCCTACGTAAAGCACGCGGAGATACCGCAGTTCCCCTATGGAGATATTGTCATTTTCCTGATAGGAAATCCCCATAATCCTCTGTTGTACCTCCGCTCCTGGTTCTTCACTGTAAAACAGCAAATCCGTCTGGCTCCCTTCTATCTGCGATATGTCCAAAACCGATCCGGCATCCATCTCCCGTATTTGTTCTATTGCTAACACTTCCTTCGTCTTAGCAGAAACTTCCTTTGTCTCACTTCTATCCGAAATAATCTTTGCGCAGTTTTCGGATACTTCTTGCTCTATTTCTGACAATCTGAAAAGAAATGCTCTGTTGTTTAAGCTTTCCTGCAAATCCATGCGGTCTGTGCCGCATGAAATATTCATTGCTGACAATACACAGAAAATAAAACACAAAACCCTCGTTCGTGACCATTTCCACGCCAAAAATTGTTTCATTTCGATTCTCCTGATACCCTCAGAGCGTCTGCACATGCATGTAAATTCCGCAACATTGAATTAAGCTCTGGCATTCCATACAAAAGGTTTTAAGGCATTAATTTTTTCTCTTTATATTGATTGGCTCTACCCATATTAATAATTTC
>CAPQSW010000001.1:145455-156715 GCA_948688495.1 uncultured Lachnospiraceae bacterium
TTATATAATTCTAACCAATTAGAATAATAAGGATTTTCCCAGGTATTCCCTTCAAAATCTTCATATTTAATCACTACTGCCTTGAAAGTTTTCAGTTTGCACGCAGTTTCCTCCTTAATGCCAAATAATAAATCTTCTCCAAATGTACCTCCATCTATCATATTTACAGCTCCAAAATCATTTTCCACGACATAACCTGTACCATCCACTTTTTTGTAAGTATATAATATCAACTTACTCTATGTAGATTTATAGTTTTCATTATCTTTTTCACCTGGCCGGATTCCGCAATCCCTGTCCTGCACCACATGGCAAAATGCTCGCAGTTATTCGTAACAGGATTATAGTTTTCCTCTCCCAATCGGCTTTGTGCCCTTTGCACCGTCTCCTCCGCGGTAAATACCCTGCGCTGCTTTCTCTGAAACATTACATCATAAACATCCAGAGGGGCATACTGGAGAAATGATGTGGAACTTCGGATTTTAACTGGCCAGCCCTCATCAAACCACACCACGAAAAATGTCTTTGAATCCTTCAAAAATTCCGAAAACGGCGCTTCATGTATGGTAACCTCTCCGCCAAAATCAGCGCCTGCGCCGCAATAATGGATGACCCTTCCTTTTCCTATGTAAATTGCATAATGCTCATATAAGCCATTCCGTGAAACGCCAATCATATCTCCCCGTCTGAGAAATTCCCCGTCCGCAAGCCTCCCCATTTTCTCAAGCATTGCACGCCTGCTGCCATTCGCCATCTGGACATTCGAAGGCGATATAACCCTTACCCTTCTGGAAAATATGCTTTGCTGGCATTTCCAGGAATTGTTCCTGGAAATCGTTTTCCAAAATGGATCGTCAGGAGACACATGGATTTCAAGATTCGGGCAGTCGCCAACTGCCTCCACCCAATGATTCCCAAATTTCATTAATCCATTAAGACCATCCATGCCATTCATCAACTCATACACAAAATCACACCCTTCTCCAACAGAAAATCTCCCTCTCATGCCACAGAATATTCCGCAAAGCAATCACTCGCACAACAGTTGGAAATATCCATTGTACTAGAAAATGTCGTCTAAAATACTGCGGACACATCCGACAAATCCGCCAAGAAACGCCCCGACAATCGCTCCCGGTATTCCAAGAATCGTACCGCCAATTTCTGCTCCGGTATCAACGCCATCTGAAATATAATCAAAGGAATCATAAAAACTTTCTTTCACTTCCTCGTTATAATCCATATCATCGTCATGATACTCATAATTTCCAGAATCCGTATTGATTCCCTCCATAACGGCCACCCTCTTTTGCGCTGGCATTGCCTCTAAAATATAATACAAAAGCTTGGAAAGATTATATGGCCGCACCACATCACCAGACGCTTCTTCATAACCTGCGCAGTAATAAACCGGCTCCACGTCAATATCAGAATCTTCTTTGATACGTGTTTTTATGGATGTAACCTTCTCATCCAGAAAACGGATGAGCGTTTCATCCGGCTCATTCTTCTCATAATCCCAATGCCTGCCTGTTTTCATCGCAATATCCGCCTGGTTCAAAGCAACCAGGATTCTTCCAGTTTCGTCTCCCATCTTTGGTATGATTACATCATTCAAAATCTTATAGGAAGTTCCAAGATCCCTTGTTGATCCATCCAAAATAACCAGCACCAGATCAATCAATACATTCCCCTCGTCATCTTCCTCCTCTAAAAGTTCTGTGATCACGTCCTTATGATGCTCATCATTCTCTGTTCCATCTCCAAGGCCCGGCGTATCCCAAAGAACGAGATTTCCGATTCTATATTTTTCAATATCCCGCGTCTCTGGATCCGCCTTGCTTCCAACCTTTGCAACTTCAACATATTTTCGTTTTTCTGTCTGTTCCCCGGATGCAAAAAGCGCGTTGATCGTTGAACTCTTGCCGCAGCCAGTAGCGCCTACAAGCATAATATTTGTCTCTGTATTGCAGAAAGTTCTAAGCCTCTTTAAAAGCGCCTGCTTGTCTTCTTCCGTGCATTTGCTTTTTAATATTTCAGCCTCCAGGATATCGCAAAGATCATCCATGTTTTCCTTCATTGTTCCTTCTCCTGCCTCTACATTTTTCAGAATATCTCCGATCCTGGAACCCGCATTTTTAAATAAATCCGCTATCATTCTTTTCTCCTCCGTTTCACTCGCTGCCGTTTTTATGGCTTTTTCACATCCTGGTACAACGAATATTAAGTTTCTGTTATTCAAAGATTTAAGCACATTATAAATCATCAGCATGACACACGATGTCATTCTCAGAATAAAACGGACAAATATCAGCAAGCTTCCTACAATATAAAAAGCCTGCTGATGAGACTCGTCAACAGACCTTTTACATACATTGCCCTCTATTGGACCATTTATCAATTTCTGCTTTACGGCTGTCATTTTCATCCGTACCAAATACTTTTCCCAGAAATCCTTTTTTCCCTTTTCCCTGTCCATGGCAATACGGACAGGAAGATATACCAATATCCGGATTCCAGTCATAGGTCAAATGACATGCCGGACATTTTTTCCATACAGGAACCCTTTTCATTTTCCACCGCCTCCTCATTTTCCGGGTTATTATTACCATCTCATCCACCCATTTCTATTGGTAGCGTTCCAGCATTTTCAAAATTGTATTTTTCATTTCCTCGCGTAAGCTCTCCGGTCTGAGAAGCTCAACATTATTCCCCTGGCTTAACAGCCACATCACACATCCTTTTCCATATACCTCTGCTTCAATGACGGACTCATGCTCATACTGTTCTACGACACGCGCCGTCGGCAGACGGTCAAGAACCGGCTCTGGATTATCCCCATAGTATTTCAGCTTGATTCTCATCAACTGCCCCGCATACATGAACTGGATTCTCTTGCGGAACTCCCCTTCTTCAAACCGGTTCGCATAGGAAACCTTAAACTTCCCGCCCATACGCTTATAATCCTTGATCCTGTCAATCCTGAAAATAGCGGGATAACCATACTTATGAACGTACTTGCCGGATTCCCCTTTCTCAACAATAAAAGCATTCAAATAAAAATAGTATTCCGAAAAAAGTATCGCTACCGGTTCGATAACCCTTTTAATAGATTCCCTGGGAGCATTTGCCCTTGCATACCAGATCTCCACAAGGTTACGTTCCTGTATGTCTGTGCCAATATCCCACAGCTTGTCCTGTATATATTCCTTATGATTCAACTCTACATAGTGATATTTCTCATTTGCGATCAGCTCACTGACAAGCTTCATGTTCTTAAGGGGAACACATCCCTCTACCAGCTTATCAAGAATTGACTTTAGCTCTTTCTTGGTAAAAGCACGACTCTCCAGCAAAATCTTTGAGACGGCAAGGATCTCACTGTTTGTCATCGCAGACGCCTCCGCCCCCCTCATAACAAAACCTCTTTTTGCCCGGTCATACGCGATCGTACGGGTGTCTCCCTGATCCATTACATACCGGTCGTTCAAAAATGCCCGGATGTCGTCTATGTCCCTCTGGATGGAACGCTCATCGACGCCAAAGCGCTCTGCTTCCTCCTTTTTGTTGAGGAGGCGGCCTTCGCACAGGCGTATGTATATGTTCAGGATGCGGTAATTTTTTGATTCTTTTTTCATTATCCTTCGTCCAGTTCTTTTAATTTCTCTATAAAAAATCTGTTTACCAGGCTGGTTTCCTCCGAGCCAGGATCTATTCTTTCCTCTGTTTCAATGGAAAACTCTGGTATGCATTTTAAATACAATGTTTTAATTGATTTTTTATCCAGTACATTTCCGTTTTGGCAGACAAAGCATTTATCTTCCTCATAATATATTTTATAGTTCTCAACGCCAATATACTTATCACAAAAAATACTTATCTCTTGTTTATCCCAGGAAGACTTAGTCGATACGTTGTAATCAAATAGCGGTGATTCTATAGGCGAAACAGACAAAAAACAAAAATCTATAAATTCATCATCTGTTATTGCCGCCTCTTTATGAAACCAGGAACAAAACTTTTCTAAATCTTTATCCGTATATGATTCTCTTCCCGCCGGTTTTAATAATTCAAATGTTCCCTTTTTAGTCACCTTGTATGTCTTAATTCCCACATCATTCATCCAAAACAAATATTTCCGTACATTCACTAAATCCTACCCCCTGATCTCGTCAATAATTTCATTTAGAATGTCATTTCCTTTTCCTGGATTAACTTCATCCAAGGCATTTACGAGTGCTTCACCTGTTTTCAATCTGTCAGACTTGCCTTCCCCTTTCACACAATCTAAAACATCTGAGAGATTATCAACACCCTTGTCCTTCAAACTTATTGCCAGAGATATAATTTCTTTTGCTTCCACAGCAATTTTTCCTATCTCCGCAATTTGAGATATTAGTTCTACCACATCTGCAGGAATTTCCATTCCTAATTTCTCGCTTATCGCTCCGGCTCCGATTGCCATACCTGTGATAGAATATGCGACCCTTTCTCCCTCGGAAAGTGCATCAAATTTCTCTTTGTCCAGATCAATTTCATTTTTCAGATAAGAGATATACTCCTCAACATTATCAAAATCATTCACTCCTTTATCTGCCTGCGCAGCTTTAACCCCCATTACATCCGCTGAATCAGCGCTTATCCCTAAAGCATATAAAATATCCCCCATTATATCTGCCGCTTTGTCTATCATTTGTGCAAACCCAGCAATGGACGGATACTTTTCGGATAACTCTAACATTCCGCAAAATCCTTCATCCCCTCCTGCAGTTTCGGTGAAACTGTTTCAATAACAGGCTTTGCTATATCTATAATTGTACTTATAACTTTTATCGTCTGTATCATTCCCATTATCCTATTCCTCCTCAAAACCGCGTACCGCGTCTTTTAATTTGTCAATCTTATCCTCTGCTCCCTCTCCTAAAGCAGTATCAAGAGCCTCACCTGTCCTGAGCCTATCGCTCTGCCCCGTTCCTTCTAAATACTCGACCACATCATTCAAATTTGTTATCCCTTTTTCTTTCAACGCCTGTATAATGGTAACTAATTCTTTTGCTTCAATATCAATTCCGCTTGCGTGAATTTTAGCCAGTGTTGCAAGGCATTCCGGTGGTATATCCACCCCGCCAATCTTCTCCTCTACTGCTTTCGTCTCCAACGCCATACCTATGGCTTTACATCCAAGCTTTTCATCCGGCGTAAGTGTGTCAAATCTTTCCTTATCAAGATCCACTTCTTCTTTCAGATACTTTATGTAAGCCTCCACATCATTATCAAAATCTTCTAAGCTCTTGTCACTCTGCTCAGCCTTCGCCCCAAGAACCTCCGGTTCTTCCTCTGAATTAATTCCAAGAAATTCAACAACTGCATGTATAATATTTGCAACCGTGGATATTACATTATGCAAATCCATTCCCGGCAACCCAGCAATAAGGTTCAATGCACTTTTTGCAAATCCACCAATTGCTGTTCCAATTGTAGCGACCGCTCCACTAATAAAATTCGCTGCTGTTGATACGGCAGCACTTAAAAATGCAAATAATCCCATACTAAAATCCTCCTTTTTTTAACGTATCATCCAAAGTCCGATGATTTTTAAAATCCTTAACGGAATATTCGATACCAGTCTCTGAAATCTCCTGAAGCAGCTCCCTTGCATACTCATATATTTCCGGACGTTCTACCAGATATTCCCGTCTATGGCAATAATGGCAAATGAGTCTCACCACTGTGCCAAAGTCATATGCTTGTTGCAAACGTTTAATTCCCGCATCAAAAGACTCTGTTATCTTTTTGCTGTGAATGCAGTTATAATATTCCTTTACCAGCCTTGAGTCGGGTTGCAGACAATCCAGGTATAACTTTACAAGTTCCTCATCTGGCGGCTCTGTCAACCGCTCCAGCCCTGGAAGAACCCCTTTGGCATAAATCTTACAATAGTATTTTACAATCTTATCCCTCAGTACATCATCCTCCAGCGGAGACCGTTTCGTATCATTTTCTTTCGTCTGCAGAATCTGAACTTGAATAGCTTTAGAAAGTCCTGGATTTATCATGATTGCCCGTCCGCTGGACAGGTATGATAAGTGTTCTTTCTGCTCATCTTTAAGAGCCATTGTATTGCCAATTGCCTCTTTGTCATCCTGTGCAAATATTTTGTGGACAATCTTAGTATTTGTATTTTTCAAAACCTCCGGTGTCAGCTTATTGGGAATCTGGTCTGCAATAATCAGAGATTCTCCATATTTCCTTACCTCTGCAAGCATGTCCGAAAACATCTCAACTCCCTGCTTTTTATTCATACTGTCTCCCGGCATATATTTGCTCAGCAGTCGGTGCGCCTCCTCGATAAGGGTCAGATGTTGGATTGGTTTCTTTCCATTCTTTTTATATTTGACCCTTATCGCCTCCGATAAATTAGACAAGATCAATCCCATAATCAAGGATTTCTCTGATGCACTTTTTATATATTCCAATTCAAGAACAACCTTTCTATCCAGCAATTCAACAAAATCTATGGATCTTGGGGTGTTGAGCATCAGACCCTTGGCTCCTATCGTCAACCCCTTAAGGCGTGCCCTCATGGAGCCTATGTATTCATCCCTCAGTCTGTCATCAAATCCCTGGTCCTTCACTACCTTCTCAATCTTTCTTTCCAGATCGCCAAGTGTAGGAAATGAATATACGCCGTCTGCAAACGGATTCTCAAATTTGCAATTTCTGTTCGTTGATATATCCCATCCCTTATCCTCATAGCACTCATAGATAGCTGTCTCTAACAGTTGGGGAATTGCTGCTTCCATGTCAAAAGCAGCCTCCATACTTGCTTTAATCATATCTACCCTTGACGTTATATTTTCCCCTTCAAAAAATTCAAATGGATTCAGCCTGAATGGAGCGCCGTTTTCTTTCCCTAATGTAAATACCAGCATATCCGGCACATCTTCTCTTGCCAAAACCCTATACTCTGTTTTCGCCGGTTCAATCACAAGAAAATTATTATTGCTTGCCATAAGAAGCTTCTGACAGGTAGTTGTCTTCCCGCCTCCGGTTACGCCTGTCACAAAAATATGCCTGTCAAAATAGTCTTTGTCAAAATACACCGGAATATTTGATATGCCATTCTCTCCATTCAAAACCACACCGCTCTGAACCAGATGTCCCAACAAGATGGGATCTTCCATTTTGCAATTGACATTCAGCCCAAATTCGACTTCCTCCCTCAAGGACAGGCCCACTACCTCTTTCTGGGGAAGTCCCGCCAGCAGACTGATTTCTTGGGATGACATCCAGTTCCCCAGCATAGCCTTCTTAGATTCCATAAATAGCTGGGAACACACTGTTCTAATATCCAGCTCATCCTCGTTGATTTCCTTTTCTAATCGTATCTGTGGAATCTGCATTCTTTTCAAAAGTTTTGTTTCCTCTATTGTAGCAGAAAAAGCCCTTAACGGCATCCGATTCCCAGATTCGCCTCCATACACGGAACGAATCGTATTTTCCAGTTTTAATAAAGATGCCGGATCGCTGCCTAACAATACGGTGGATGTCACGAACAGTCCTTTCCCAAATCCATAATCCAGCCGCGGAAGAATCACATCATCCATATATTTAACCCAGTCCTGCACCTTCTTATTAACGGCTTCTAACGTTGTAGCGCTCCCTGTGTTGCTTCCACTTTGTTCCGATTCCGTTTTCGATTCACTTTCTGATTTCGATTTTGAATCACCTTCCGTTTTCGATTCGCTCTTGCTGTCAGATGACCCTTTTACATCGGAAGTTCCTTTACTCTCATTTGTTCCCTCTGATCCGCCCTTTGATGTTTTTTCTCCATTAGAATTGTAAGAAGTTCCTTTGCTTGTCCCACTTGATTTTGTGTCTGTATGGCTTTGGGATGTGCTGCTGCCTGTCTGTTCCGTAGTAGAATGGCTCTCTCCCTCCGTTGTTGATATTCCTTTTGTTTCGGACTCGCTTTTCCCCTTGCTCTTACCAATGCTTTCCTGCACAGAAGTCTTTCCGATTGGATAAATCAAATTATAAAGATGATATATTCCATTCTGTACGGTATTAATCTCCCCGCTGGCAAACGGTCTGGCAACCAGCATAAATGCAAAACTATCTCCTAACATCACATCAATGATTCTGTCTACTGACTGAAATTTTTCATCATCCTTATTGATACCTGGAACACCTTCTAATATTTTAGCTTCACTCAGGGAATCAATTCTTCCCAATATTTCCTTTCTTTCCCGCGCTTCAACTTCTGTAATGACACTTCCCCTAAAATTACCCTGAAGGCTCGGTTTTAATATTTTTCCCCCTATATCCGAAATCCCTAATTTACGCTCCCTTTGAAAAGAAAAGTCCCGTGCAGCACCATAATAAAAACGAACTCCCGTTTCATCCCCAATGATAATATACACAAAATTGACTCCCTCAATGCTCATAGCAGAAATCACATTTTCAAGCGCTTCCTTTCTCGGGGACTTGTCCTCAAAAGTAACTTCATCCACACGGTATAACGCGAGAAAGTCCATCGTCATGCCCTGCTTAACTTCTGGACACTCAATGCATTTACTCCTTGCCGTTTTTAGATATAGTTCATCTGGATTAGAAAGCCGGTCTAAAATAAACTCATTCTCTTTCATGTATTTATAATTCCTTTCTGCTTATGCTTCCAAGCATTGAATTTTCTACTTCATCATCCTTTGCAACAACATACTCTAAGGTATGCGGATCTATCGCACGGATGTACACAAACGCTGCTTCATCGACAACATCCACATCACACCTCACTCTCTTGACTGCCGCATTTCCGTCTACCAGCAGTTCACCGCTTACACACTCTGGCAATGTTGTATAGTATAAATCAAACACAGAATCATCTGCCTCAATGAATTTGTACCAAATATTATAATCTGGCTTTCCTCTGTATTTGGTAACCTTTGATTCGTCTTTGAATAAAACAAATTTTTTCTTTGATCTCCATCCAATAAAATACTGAAATGGTATCTCATCCCCTAAACCGATATTTGTTATTCTTTCAATTATCCCCCCGGAACGGCATTGGATAAGACCAAAAGCTACCCCTGTTTTCCCAGTAGGTTTTTCAAAATCATCTCTGCAAACAGCAAGCCCCCGCGACTCCATTTTTTTATACGCGGCTTCTGTCCCAAGCGGTGGGAATATCTCGAACAATTTTCCTACATCCCCAGTTATGTTATATTTCTCTTTAATTTGCAACTCCTGTTCTACAATTGCCTCCTCAAAAATCTTTTCCACTACCGGCGACTTACAGGAATTGCCCGCCAGGAGAATATTTACAGTTGCCGGCTTCTTTACCTTCTCATTTTGGTATGATAATGTAAGCGCTGAAAAGAAATTATTGACGCCCTCTCTGATTCGTTCCTCAATCAAACGATTTAGTCTCATTTTACTAAAATATAACGTTTCATTTGGATGATCCTTACCCTCTTTATCAAATAATGTAACAACAAATCTTATATTATCATCCTGTGCTTCTGATTCACGTATTATTTCATCCGTTTCAGCAACCTCGTCTTCTTCATCTTCCTCCTGTACATCCTGAACTTCCCAGTATGGCCTGATCCTCTCCATTAAGTTATGCATATTTTTTTCGGCTTCCTGCGAATCTGCAAGCAGTGAATCCGAACCTAGGAACTCTGTGCACTTTGGCGCAAGCGTAAAGGTAAAACCTTTTTCCCTCATTACCGTCTGATTTTCCTTAAATACCTCAAAGGCAAGCATCTCCAAGAGATTTTCTCCGCCAAGATATTCATCCCCTCCGGCGCCAAAGTTCTCCATTGCATAATCATAGCGCCGCTTTGATGATTGCTTCCACAATCCAAAATCGAAATCTGTAGTGCCCCCGCCAAAATCAAATATGCCATAGAATATCTCTTCATCATCCTCCGGTTCAAACGCATACTCCTGCAATGCACACACAGCATACGCAGCAGGCTCGCTTATCTCACCGTTTACATGAAAACGTTTCATCACCTCCTCATTTTCTACAATTGATGCAGGCAATGATTTTTTTAATCCCCTTTCAAAACTCCTTACAATCTTTTCTCTGATTTTTGTCTCGTATGTCACTGGAAAAGACAGGTAATAATCCAGGAAAATCCCATGACCTTTTCTCATATTATTGATATACAGGCCAATATAGTAGGCATAAATCTCTATCGGATTCCAATCTTTTTCGTCCAAATCCAAAAAAGCGGGCAAAACATATGTATCCCCCTCATGTGACTGAATCCTGAACTGTTTTTCCCTCTGGCCTGCCCATTGCTTTATCTGATGTAAGTATTCATAATATTCCTCGCTTTTGCTATTAGAAAATTGATCCATAGCTGTATGTGAAATAGTTAAATCCTGCCACCTTGTCTTCGGTCTTCCAGCTCTTGATTCATAAGCAGCCAAAAATTCCTTTAGATTGACAAAATGCATCACTGTCGGATTTTCGTACCTTTTTTCCGATGGTCCTTTGCTTAAATTTCCATCTCCGATTCCCATCGGCAAAGAATGCTCAATATCTGATTGATAGACCACCACTGTGCTTTTGGTGCCAAAATCTATTGCAATGACCCCATTCTCATTGATATCACATAGGGGATTCCTGGCAACCATATTATCTGCCAGCATTATCGTATACCGGGAATTATCGGCTCCTAACCATAAATCCCAATGTCCCCTGTTTGGATCCGTCAATAACCTGTCCTCGTATGGATCTATATCAGCCCTGACTTTTTCACAATTCAATAATACTTCTTTATCCATCACACCTTCTCCTATGTATTTTTTCTCATAATAATGACGCAGGACATCAACCAGTTTCCAATGCAACGATCGAAAGAGCTCGTCATCCGGATTCTCAAAATACGTATCTATCAATAATTCTGAATTAAACATTTTATCACCAAACTTCTTATACAGTTGAATCAGATCAGAAAAAAAGAAATTTGCATCCTCAGACAACCCGCTTGGACACATATTAAATGGAATCAGATAACGCATCAACAGCTCATCTAATGTCGTGTAATTTAAATTCACCACTGGAATAACCAACGTTGAATGACCGGGAACCTTTTGAAAAGATCTGTTGTTAGACACTTTAAAACAATATTCTTTTTCTGTATTTTTACTACCCACACAGGCAATATATGTATCTGCATCACATATTTCCATTAATAAACCGCTAATTTCTCTTAATTGTAATGATGTCGGCAATTCTGAATAT
>CAPQSW010000001.1:156725-163347 GCA_948688495.1 uncultured Lachnospiraceae bacterium
AATCAATGGTTCTGCCTTGGATAAAACTTCTGAAAAAGAAACATCCGACTCTACCCACATTGCTTTATATTTCGCAAGGTTAGGCAGGATTATCTTTAATTTCAGATTCAAAAAAAGATCTCTTTCTTTTAAATATAGTGACTGTTTTGTCCCTTCAAGTTTTTGAATTTCCGCAAAAAACTCTCGCAGACAACTCCCAAAATCATCAAACATTGGGGCAACCCTGCAACGAACAAACTTTTTGAATTCTTCCTCTGTTACCGGATAATTATTTACCGTTATCGTATCCACTTGAACCTCCTTATCGCACCTCTACAACCGCCTTGTATATTACTTTTCCAGAATTAATATCATAAATGCCGTCCAACAGCAGCTCAGATATATAACCATCTGTTTTGATCCCCTTAATGCTGTGCCTGTCAGAGTCAAATTTTTCCCCGGCAACAGGGCTAATCAACTCATAGGAACCTCTGTCTGAAAATTGAGAATAGGAATCAAATAAAAACCGAAACAAAAACACCAGTTTTATAGTATCATCGCCTTCGTCCTCAATAATTCTTCTTTTCGCAAAGCCCCACACACCCTCGACATTATCCCACTCACTTGCTGACGCCATAAATGCAAACAAATTCTCTGCCCTGAATATATTCTTCAACCGATGCTTTATCTCATCACTCAAGCTTAAATACGCTGAAAAGGCTTTATCAATACCTGAATACCTCGACTCATACCGCCTTAATGCATCTTGAATTGTTCCAATATCATTTTGATAATTCTGTCTCTGCTTCTGTACCTCCAGTTCTGCCTCTGCGTACTTTTTCCCCAAATCATCTATTTGCTGTTTTAATTGCCCATTCGCATCATTTGCAGACAAAAGCTTTCCCTTCAGGTCATTGCAATCTTTAAGCAAATGCTCATACTTTCCCTGAAGTTCTTCCTTCTCTCTGTTAATTCTGGTAACGACATTCTCTGCCTCCTGCCTCTTTTGATATTCCTCATCATACCTTTCTTTTGCCATCCTTAACTCGTCCGACTGCTTTTCATCCTCTCGTTCAGCAACGATATAGGCTATTTCTTTTGTCTGTCCCTGTAATAATTCTTCAAAATATTCCTTGATTTCATCGGATTTCAAAATATCTATAATGGCATTCTTTGTTTTTTCTCCCATTTTTCACACGCCCTTCAGTCATAAACATCGTTTGAGCCAACTGTTCTTCTCCCTTTGTCGCAAAAATCACTTTCCCAATGAATTATATCATACTTCCATGCGTTAAGATAGATTTTTTCGAAATATCAAATATTAGCAGCAATATAAGGTAATCCCTACGATTTCATATTCATAAGCCCCTCCTCCAGCACTGCAATTGCATACTGGTAACCGTCCATAAATGCAAGAATCTGCACCTTATCTAGTATTTCCTCTACTTCATCCTCAATCTGTCCGCTCTGTCCATGCTCCGCCAGCCGGGAAACCTTCTGTACGGCCTCTTGTATCTTTTTTTCATAATCATCCTGACTTTTTTCATCCGTAGGAAACAGTATTTTGCAAAACCTATTTACATTTTCACCCATGTCTCTCTTCCTTTCTTTTTGTCTCTGAAATTCATATATAAATCCGTCATCCCACTTATCATATCCCCACTCACAGGCATATTATACACAGTGACAATGACAGATTCTGACATTCACAAACTGAATTATCATTCTTTCACATTTGGCGCCTTTCTCCCAGAATCCTCCAATAAGCGCCTTCCTGCATGATAACTGTACATCTGTGCAACTGTTCCATCGAATTTCTGAAAAGTTACTTGAAAAGATTCTATTTCATCCAGCAAAAATGCCGCAAGCCTCTGTTCTTCCTCAGGCTGATAGCCGAGAAGATAAAATCCGGCATCCTGATACTCTACTGCAACTGGAAAGATTTTAACCTTTTTCTTCCCATGCCCTCCCTCTTTCAATTCCAATTGAATGGGATTGCGGTTGGAAATACAGTCCAGCAAATCACTAAACATCTGCAAAAAAGTTTTCTGCCCTTTCCTATCTTCGTACTGCCTGACCTCATTCTGGATCAGTTCTTTCACTGCTTTACTCTTACCCCTTTCCGTTACACATTGCAGGCTTTTTGCAAGTTCTTCAAACTCGCTTTTTTCCAATGCCTGTTCACTTTTGAGTATCTTAATGATCACTGTCAATTCCAAAAGAGACAGTTCTCCACTCTCCAAACTCCCAGATATCTGATAACTCTTTCTATCCGGGCTGTACTGGATCTCCCTCCCGCTGTATTCCTCGCTGAGAAACAGCCTGATTGTCCTTATGTCTCTGTCAAATGTACGATCGCTTATACCATATTCCACACAAAATGGCGCTTTCTGGATCTCCCTCCCATTAAGCATCAGTTCATACATTTTTAATATCCGGATTGCCTTTTCTGTCCCAATCATTCTCCCCATCCTCCGTCACAGATTTATCTTACTCTACAGATACGACACATACTGTCGTTATATTGAAATTTTTGTAAAATTTACAATATTATGACTGTCATGCGCCTATCTTATCAAATGCCCCTGACAGATTTTGTCATTATCCAAAATTTTTTCACAAACGCAAAAAGAGACGCTGTGTTTGTTCAACGTCTCCACTAAAACCAATCTGCTCCAAAATATCCATCGGACAGACAACAGCATCACGCTGTCCTACATTCCCGCAATATTCTTCCATACATATCGCGAAACGGAAATTTAACTGTTCCTGCGAATGTGTTCTTGTCCTGCAAATCAATCATATGGTTTCACTCCTCATTGGTACTGGTCTATAATTGCCGCTGCATCTATTGTAAGCGCATTTCCTTCGTAGGTAATGAGCAATTTACCTGGGAAGTGCTTTTCGTACCAGGCTTTCTTCTTATTCCAATGAGCCATGTATTTAGGATCATTCATAAGTCCTACATGCTCCCAATAATATTCCTCACCTTTGAACTTAACTGTAAAATCCGGTAAAAACATCGTTCCATCAGGGGCATAAAGAGGCTCCTCATATTTAAACGGAATCTCTCTATCAACCAGCAAATTAGTTATTATAGCTTCGGATTTCGACCTTACAAAATATTGTGATAATGTAGAAATCTTCTTGCCTGATTCATACCAGTTTGTACCTGCATAGAGCAGATCATCAGGAAGCGGCTCGAACTTAAATATAGACGAATTTATCTTTCTTACTGCCGATTTTTCTGCATGGCTTAACGTCGTTAAGATTCCAATATCCTGTTGCAAGAGAATAGTCACTTTTTTCTGCGCACGAGTGATTGCAGTATATAACAATTCCATCGAAAGCAAATGACTCTCCCTGCGGGGAATAATAATATACACGTAATCAAATTCAGAACCCTGCGATTTATGGACACTGATTGCATATGCCAACTCCAGATTATCAAGAACCTTTTGCTCCGGGATATATTTTCCGTCTTCATCCCGGCCAAGATTCTTACCATAATTGTATCGAAGGCCTTTTCATTTCTACGGGTAGAGTCATTATAGGCATAAGCCGGATCAGACTGGGGACGATTTTTGAATTGAATGACTTTATCGAAATATCCAATTCCATCCAACTGCTTCTTGCTCCAATGCGAGTTGAAGGTTTTTTGCATCAATAGGTTAATTGCATCTGTACCATAGTACTCTCCTCGATAAGGTGAAATGACCTGAACAACCTCTGTATTACTGTCGCCATTTTCGTCACGAATCATCTGCTGCCATAACTTATCAAAGGAAACATCCCCAGATAACATATCGAAATCTGTATACTCCTGCATATCTTGAACCATTACGTCTGTCAACAAACTTTCTAGTTCTTCTTGCTCAGTCCAGAAGTACACGCCAAGGTCTTTGTCTACATCACCATTACCGTACTCAAGAATCTTTGAGAACAGTTCTTCCTGTGAAGCTTTTAGTTTTGCTGCTTCTGTTCCATCAGATATTTGATGATGCTCCTGAATGAACACATCAGCCAGGTCAAGAATTCCACGACCATTACCTTCGACGCGATTTACAAGTTGTCTAATATTGTCCGTCAGAGTTCCAACATTAGAGGGATACTCAACGTTAAGCCATTCCATTGTATCAGCAAACACCCGCCCCCTTCCAATAGGCGGTAACTGATTTGGATCTCCTATCAAAATAAGCCGCCTTTTTTTCTAATAGAGATCCAGCGACACGTAAACCTTTCTTAAACTTATTAGGGGTAATAGCCATGTGTAATTGAATGTCCGGCCTATCCGCCAGTGTACGCAATACATCTTCAACAGTTCTCTCATCCTCATAATTATTTTTCAGATACAGATAAAGAACACCCTTCGCATCTTTTTTCTGAACAAGGGCTTCATTCCAAATTTCAGAGTCGATTTCGAAGTTCTTCATTCTGTAAACATATCGTTTCCACTCTGGCAGTCTGTCAATTCTTGTGTTGATTATTTGCAGAATTGATTCAGCTTTTCCAAAGGAATGCGCTGCTATTTTATTGAGCTCGTCCACGCAAAATGCTCTTAAACGCTCTGTTGACCCACAATCAAGTATTTCATCTATTCCGTATTCAGGTGAAGGTATGACACCATTATCTATTTTATAAAACGGAATAACATCATCAGAGTCATATCCGAATCAGCACGAATATCAAATCTCGCCAATGTATCAAACAGGAAATCTGCAATTCCATCATCAAGCAATTGATATTCTCGTCTAATCCTTTTGGCATCAGCTTTCGCCATAGGCAATCCATTGACTTCATCCCTGTCACCATCAAGGAATCCTCTAACCTCCTGACGGAATTTCTTCATTTCTTTATCAGAAGTTAACCCAATATATGACGAAACAAATGAATAAAGACCAAGACTCTCCATTACTGAAGCAAATCCCGGATATGGCCCTCTCGCGGTCCAAAGTTCGTTCAGCACACGATTGAGCCACTCTTTTCTCTTTGCCCAATCCTGCGTATCATCACCGATTTCAATTAGCACATCAACCACCGAGATAAGTTGGTTCACTACTTCAATTGCATCATCGTTATATACTTCTCTACTTCCATACTTAAAAGGTGTCCTATTTTGGGGTTTAATTACGATACGGTTTAACACATCTTCGTCATCCATATATTTCCAATACGGAATACAAAAACCTTCGTCAGGATTAGTAGAAGTAACAGGTTTTTGCCAAACAAATACAAGGTAAACCTCATTATAAGCCGTGTTGTTCATAATACTCGAAAACCGCCCGACTTCCCGCCTTGCCGCTGCTTCTATTACCTGAGTATAACTATCATCTGCCCGGTATCCCCTCATCAAACCATAACAATCTGTGCTAGTTTTATAGAACCATGAAGAACTGTTATTCTTCCTATCATCCTTTTCCTTCTCCAATCAGAACCTTCTTCCCGCAAAAAGCAAATCCATATTTCCGGATTTTTTCTCTTGACATTCCTTTTTCCACAAGGAATGATTCATATTTCATGTCGTCTATCTGCTGCAATGCAGCTTTTACCGTGTCCTGCAATTCTTTTTCCTCGTCTCTGTCCTGCACCTTAAATTCTATAATTATTGCATCATCCTCCAGCCGTTTCGGCTCCAGCATCACATCATACCTGCCAAAACCGCTCTCCCTGTTGGATGTCAATATATACCTGTCATTCAAATCAATCATCAGCCCCAGCACAAATCCGTGATAAAAACGTTCTGGTTCTTCCCCTGATGGTTTCTTACCAGTATCAAAATAGCTAAATGTTGCTAATGCAATCTTATTCATATAATAATTCATTGCTTTTTTATCATTTTTTAATAAGGCTTTGACAAAATCATTGTATGGTTCTTCATTACCAAACCAGTCCCGAATTATATGCTCAAACATAATCTTCACTTCCCTGTTTGTCAGTACCAGACTGTACTGCCATTCCCCGGTATGCTCTATATATTCTGTTCCTGCCACTTTTAAATACCCGCTCGCAAGCAAAAGACTCCAAACGGCGTTTTTTCTTTGGGACAACTGGTTATATACAATCTGTTCATCCAGTTCCATCTGCAGGCTCCCGCCCTGCATTAAAGTTTCAAAGCTCTGCTTTGTATCTTTGTTTCCCTCCCGAAGAAGTTTCCCAACAAGGCTATTGGAGCTGGTATTTGCCCAGTACACCCCGATTCTTTTCTTATCCAGATAATTGATGATGGACCAAGGATTATAAATGCCCATCCTGCTTCCAAACGTAAATCCGTCATACCAGCTTTTTACTTCCTGTTTCCGCTCTGAAAGTCCATATTCATCCAGAGCCGCAAATACTTCTTCCTCTGTAAACCCAAAACACTCTGCATATTTTTCCGAAGTAGTCGTAATAACTTCCAGATGGTTCAAATCTGAAAAAATAGACTCCTTACTCACCCTTATTATCCCAGTCATAATAGCGCGTTCCAGATAAGGATTTGTCTTAAAAACAGCGTTAAACATACTTCTGGTAAACGATACCAATTCATCCCAGAATCCCTTCACATAAGCTTCCTGCATGGGGGTATCGTATTCATCCAGCAATATAATTACTTTCTTCCCATAATAGCGGCACAAATACTCAGACAATGCCCCTAAAGCGGAAA
>CAPQSW010000001.1:163357-206337 GCA_948688495.1 uncultured Lachnospiraceae bacterium
ACTGCCACATAATCTTCCATGCCTACGGAAACACTGTTGAAAAACTTCTTTTCCTTCTCATTAAGCAGATCTCCATTTAACAAAAAATCATATCGATTATACAAAGTTTCAAGGATATAACATATCTTTTTCCTGGCCTCCAGATAAGTTGTTTCCTTTACATTCGCAAAACTTAAGAAAATAACTGGATACGTTCCTTGCAGCTTCCGATACTTATCCTCCTCCCAAAGAGACAATCCCTCAAACAATTCTCCTCTGTCCGCATAATCTACGGAAAAAAATTTCTCTACCATACTCATAGTCAGCGTCTTTCCAAATCTCCTTGGACGCGTTATTAATGTAACTTCGTCATCTGATTCCCACCATTCCCTGATAAAGTCCGTTTTATCTATATAAAAATTGTTTTTTTCCCTTACCTTCTCGAAGTCCTGATGTCCGATTCCCACTGTCCTTGCCATATATCTTCCACCTTTCCGTACATACTCCAACCATCATATTTTTATTTTATCACAGCCTGATTTCTTCTAAAAGATTTTTAAAAAACATTTCCATGCCCTTTACCACGTACTGTCTTTACATCTTTGTTTTTCGTTATACTGCCTTTTGCGGTTGATGCTCCTTACCCTTGCCCTTGGTTCATATTTTCCGCAATGCTGACAGTATGTTTTATGGCAGGCTTCCCTGCCCTTTTTACAATCCCCAAACGCAATATAATATTTGCAGGGAACCTCTCTGTATCTCGCCATTTCAATTTCCTTCCTTTTATGCTTCCGTTGCAAACCCACACACCCAATAGAATCACTTGGTCCCTGCCTTAAAATTATAGACGGGAAACAGTCTCTTTTGAATCTGTACCGTTTCCTTTATATGCTCCACAATTTCATCCACGCCCCGGTATGCAAACGGCGCTTCGTCCAGCGTGTCTTTGCTAATGCAGGAACAATGGATGCCCTTCATTTCTGCCTTGAAGTCTGAGACCGTATATTTACTTTTTACATATTCCCTTTTTATCAGCCTCCCTGCGCCATGAGGTGCAGAATAATTCCATTCTTCATTGCCAAGTCCTTCTCCCAGCAGAACCCCATCCCGCATATTGATGGGAATCGCTGCAAATTCTCCTTTTCTGGCTGATACTGCTCCTTTGCGCAGGATTTTCCCCTCTGTAGAAACCTCAATATAATTGTGAACAGAGTGGCAGATATCCTGTACTTTCCATTTCATTCCCTTAACCATCTCGTCTAACATGACACTCCGGTTGAGATTGGCAAACTCCTGTAAAATCTGCGTGTCATGGACATAATCATCCATGAGACATCCTTCCAGATATGTCAGCTCATAAGGAATGTCCTCTCCCTTAGATTTCAGATATTTTTGTCCCTCGCGCAGATAGTATTCCGTCACCTCTTTTCCCAGATGACGGCTTCCCGAATGAATGACGGCATAAAGAAATCCTTCTTCATCCCTGTCGATTTCTATAAAATGATTACCGCTTCCCAACGTCCCTAAGCTCAGCTTTGCCTTTTCCTCATGAATGTGGCGGCTGCACCTCAAATCAGAAAGCATCGCTGTACTGCCGAACCTATGTACAGTTTTCCTAATCTGATATCCACAAGGAATATTCTCCCTGATTACAGTGTCAAGT
Organism: uncultured Lachnospiraceae bacterium; assembly: GCA_948688495.1. Lineage (GTDB taxonomy): Bacteria > Bacillota > Clostridia > Lachnospirales > Lachnospiraceae > Petralouisia. Next base: position 165,000 of record CAPQSW010000001.1, read on the forward strand.
TTCTGGAACTCCATTCTTTTCTGTTTCAGTTTCGCAACCGTGATCCCGCACCCAATATCAATGCCCACCACATTGGGGAGCAGTTTATCGCCTATCACCGCTGTAAATCCTATGGTTCCCACCTTACCGGGATGGACGTCCGGCATTACCCGGACTTTGCACCCCTCAAACGCTGGAAAATCGCAAAGCTGCCGGATCTGTGCCAAAGCATAATCTTCTATTGTGTCTGTGAATATTTTTGCAGAAGTATAGACTCCGTTTACTGTTTTCATAATAATCCTCTCTCATCTGTGCCTTTTCGCAAATTAGAGATACGGATTGTCCACAGTCAAATACCATACGGCAGTAAAACGGAATAAGATAAAATAATCCTGTGACTTTTACCAACAGGCTGACCGAAGGACAATCCTCTCTCTGTTTCCAGTTGTCAAATAATAATTTTCTAAATATTTTGCAATCATAATTGTCCTCCTTTCCTTTGCATGTTGATATGTACTACGCATTTATTATAAAAACTCCACTTCTATCTGTCAACTAAAAAATTATCTTTTATTACGAAATATCAATCATAATACCTGCAGGTTATCCTCCACATCAAAATTTTGTACATAGAACCGGCTGCCGGAAATGTTAAACACAATTTTCCGACAGCCGCATTCTCCACATAATCTAGCATAATGTTCCAGCAAAACTTTTTCAGGACATACGTTTCAGATATCGTTTTTCCAGACAGATAAGCAGGCTGTAAAGCCCCCATGCAAGCAGGCATAGGATGACAATTGACATAATGACGAAGTCAAGTTTAAAAACCTGGCTGCCGTAAATAATCAGATAACCCAGCCCCTGCCGGGAAGAAATAAATTCCCCGATAATGACCCCCACCAAGCACAGTCCGATATTGACCTTCATGAGAGAATACAGCGCTGGAATATTTGCCGGAAGAATCACTTTTGTAAGAATGTGGTATTTTTTCCCTCCTAATGTCTGAATCAGTTTGATTTTCTCCGGATCCACGGACTGGAAACTGGTATACAGGCTTAAAATGGAGCCGAAAATTGCCACGGAAACGCCAGTAATGATGATGGTATTATAATTTGCCCCCAGCCATACAATCAATAGCGGCGCAAGGGCTGATTTCGGCAGACTGTTTAGGATCACCAGATAGGGCTCCAGCGTCTCTGAAATCTTTTTATTCATCCACAGTATGATGGTTGTTATAAGTGCAAAGACTGTTACCAGGATAAAACTGACGATGGTTTCAAATAAGGTAATGCCCGCATGAACAAACAGCGTATGGTCCAGCACCATATCCCATGCGCACAGGATAACTCTTGAAGGGCTGCTGAAAAAGAAAGAATCAATAATATCAAGCCTTGCTGCCCCCTCCCATAATCCGAGAAAAAGAAGAAAAATGCATAGTCTGCTTACAGTGACTATCCGCTGATGTTTCTTGTGGGTAAGCAGAAAATTCTGTTGTGCAAGAGAAACTTCACTCATCTTCATTCAACTCCTTCCATATCTTATTGAAATAATCTTTAAATTCAATAGAGTTTCTTCTTTCCAGCGGACTTATGTTCTCTGGAAAAGAAATTGGAATAATGCTTTTAATCGTTGCCGGACGTTTGCTCAACACAAGAACCTGGCTGCCCAGGCTTACGGCCTCAGATAAATCATGTGTTACCAGAATGGCCGTCTTCTTTTCCTTTTTTATAATCGTACCTATATCATCACCTACGGTAAGCCTTGTCTGGTAATCCAGGGCAGAAAATGGTTCATCCAAAAGCAGGATTTCTGGTTCTAATGCCAGGGTGCGGATCAATGCCGCACGCTGCCGCATGCCGCCGGAGAGTTGGGATGGCCTTGCATTCTTAAACTTATAGAGCCCATACGTCTTTAGCATGTCAAGGACCTTCTCTTTTGCAGACGGGGTCAGCTTATTCTGTATTTCCAGCCCAAGCATCACATTTTTTTCAATTGTGCGCCATTCCAAGAGATGGTCGTGCTGGAGCATGTAGCCGATCGTTCCCCCGGCTTTGTCAAACAATTTCTGCCCATACAGCAAAATAGAACCGTGTTCCGGTTCTATCAGACCTGCCAAAAGGGAAAGGAGGGTGGATTTGCCGCAGCCGCTGGGACCTACAATTGCCAGAAAGTCACCTTTATGAACCGTGAAATTTATATTATGAAGCGCGGGAGTCTCCCCCTGCATCGTGTGATAGGAATAGCCCACGTGGTTGATTTCCATCAATCTTTCCATAAACTTCTCCTTATAAGTGCTTATAATATTGTATGAGGGAAACATAAGACGGTGCGGTTTTTGAAAAAAATTATATTTCAATCCACTCCCTCAAAAACCTCCGCCAGCGTCATTCTTATATGGGGGAATCCTCTAAGTGTTATCTCCGTCTCTGCATTATATTCTTCGTCCTCTATATCATCATTTTCTTCTGGATGGTATTTAAAATCCAGATTCTCAATAGACACAAGACATATGCTGTTTTTCAATCCCTGTTTTATAACCGGATGAATATTACTATTGATTATCCCATGTTGGTATCCGGGAGAAGGCGATATATTATAAACCACACCGTCTATTTTTTCATCCTTCCTACGTTCAAATTCAGCTAATCCCATATCAATAACTCCTTTTTTTCAGAACCCTTGACAATCCGCTTTCTTTCGTGTATTATGACATAGTCATAAAAACAAACGCAACTCTTTGCCACCGGGTAAGGAGATCATGCGCCAGGCTTTCTATCGGTAGGTCTTAGAAGATAGGAAGTTTGACGCATTTTTTATTTACTAAGCAAAAACCAAACCGAGGAAGAAAATCATGCAGCAAAAAGAAAACAACATTCTTAAAAATTTTATCCAATATGTCACTTCCAATGTATGCGGTATGATAGGACTGTCCTGCTATATTCTTGCAGACACGTTTTTTATTGCAAATGGATTGGGGGCAGACGGACTGGCCGCGCTCAACCTTGCAATTCCAATCTATAGTTTTATCCACGGCAGCGGTCTGATGCTTGGAATGGGCGGAGCAACAAAGTACTCCATTTTCAGAGGACAAAAAAACTACAGACAGGCGGACAATGTATTTACAAATGTCATCTGCCTTGTTGCAGCTTCTGCAATAGTGTTTGTACTAATGGGAGTTTTTCTCTCTGAAACACTGACATCCATATTGGGCGCTGACAGCGCGATTTTCGATATGACAAAGACTTATCTGAAGGTTCTCCTGCTTTTTGCCCCGGCTTTCCTGCTAAATGACGTCCTCATCTGCTTTGTGCGAAATGACGGCGGCCCCAGGCTTGCCATGACCGCCATGCTACTGGGAAGCCTGGCAAATATCATACTAGACTATATCTTTATATTTCCAATGCAGATGGGTATTCTGGGAGCTGTTCTGGCAACTGGAGCTGCCCCTGTCATAAGTATGAGCATTCTGGCAAAACACTGGATCACAAAACAAAACAACTTTCACCTAAGGAGACTGGGAATTTGCCCTAATCTAACCAAAACTATCCTTTCCCTGGGCCTGCCCTCGCTTGTAACCGAAGTGGCCTCGGGAATTGTAATTATTGTGTTTAATTTCCTTATGCTCCGGCTAATGGGAAACACCGGCGTTGCCGCTTATGGCGTAGTCGCCAACCTGTCACTTATCGTCACATCAGTCTATACAGGAATTGCACAAGGCACACAGCCCATCACAAGCCGCGCCTATGGATATGGAAACAAAGAAGAACAAAAAAAGATACTGTCGTACGCAATGATTACTGTGGGCGCACTGTCCTGCTGCATTTATCTTGTATTTTTGATAAATGCAACACCAATTGTCCAGCTCTTTAACAGCGAAAGGAATCCGCAACTGCAACAGACCGCTGTACACGGGCTGAAACTATACTTTACCGCCATTCCATTTGCAGGTTTTAATATTGTAATGTCCATGCACTTTACATCGACAGAAAAAGCCCTGCCGGCACAGGCGGTCTCCCTGACAAGAGGATTGTTCCTTATCGTCCCCCTGGCATTCTTTCTGTGCTATGTGTTGGAACTGACAGGAGTCTGGCTCTCATACCCGATTACAGAAATCCTTGTTTCTGTTATAGGTATGATACTCTATAAAAAATCTGCCAGATAACCTTACTTCTTTCTGCTGTCAATCATTCCCTTGAGCTTTAACGCCTTATCAATGTTCCCCTCCACCTTCAGTTTCTTCATGGTAACTGCAAATATCGGGTCCAGTTTCCCCTCTGCAATTTTCAACAAATTCTCTGCAGAAGCCGTAAACGCGGCATCCCTGTCATGATAATCGTACGGTTCCACATACAGTTTCCCCTCTTTTACTTCCACATAAAAGATACCCTCTGCCTCTCCTGTGATATGAAACTGATACGCCAGATGTTCTGTGATGTTTGATACATCTGCATCCATAAATTTCTCTTTTACCTTGGCAAAAAATTCTTCATACGTCATAATACATTCCTCCAAACGATATTTATTACAATTTTCCTATTTCTTTCTATTTATATAACATATCACGCTTTCTCAAACAGGTCAACCATCTTCCTGTATGCCTCCCTATCCCGAGTAGCGCAGTGCATCTATCGGCTTCTTGTTCGCTGCTTTGTTCGCCGGATACAGTCCGAATACAATCCCAATCAGCCCGGAAAAAATAACGGAAAGCAAAGCCACCCTGATATTCATGGAAACGCTCATGGCAGATTCCATGACGTTTCCAATTACCTTTAGCGTTATAAAAGAAAACAGGATACCTGTTACGCAGCCTGACAGACTGACAATAACCGCTTCCAGAAGAAATTGCAGCATAATACTGCCCTTGCCGGCTCCGATTGCCTTGCGGATACCAATCTCTTTTGTCCGTTCCGTCACGGACACAAGCATGATATTCATAATCCCGATTCCCCCTACCACAAGGGAAATCGCTGCTATTCCTCCTAACATCATGGACATGGTATCGTTTACTCCCTCCATTGCCTCTAACACTTCGGACTGATTCTGGATAGAAAATGCATCCTCATCATTTTCAAAACGTGCCAAAAGAATTTCCTGTAATTTTCTCTCTGCAAAATCCATAGAACTCTCATCCGCAGAAGACACATAAAACTGCTTGATTTCCAGCACATTGTCCGCCAATTTACTCAACGTTGAATACGGAATATAGCCTTCCAGGACAACTGTCTCTGAGCTGTCATCACCATTTCTCACCATCATAGTGGAAGAAAAGGACGCCGAATCCTCAGACAACACGCCAATTACCAGAAAGGATTTGCCGTCCAGCGACAAGCTTTCGCCTGCCACATCCGCCCTTCCAAACATCTCCACCGCCGTATCATAAGAAATCACAATCACATAGGAGCAGTTTTCCAAATCTGTCCGTTTTAATGTCCTCCCGGCGTACAGTTCCATTCCCATAATATCAAAATATCCGCCACTGGTCCCATATATATTGACAGAGCTATCCGTATATCCGCTTTTCCCCGTGACACTGGTCCTGCCAATCGGAGACGTCTGCGCAAATTCATCCTCTGCAAATAATGCCATAAACTCTGTAAGCTTGAGTGGATTTTCTTTGTTATCGGAAATCTGCACACTCAGATAATTACTTCCCATCTGTGAAATCTGGCTGGAAACGGAATTACCCGCGCCGTCTGCAATGGATACCAGAATAATCAATGCCGCCACTCCGATGATAATTCCCAGCATTGTGAGAAATGTCCTCATTTTATTGGCACAGACCGCACTCCATGCCATCTTCCCTGTCTGAATCACCATGTTCCTTCCCCCCTGTCCTGCTCCTCCCTCCGATGGTTTTCCTCTCTTACCTTCCCATCGCGGATATGTATGGTTCGTTCTGCTTCTTTGGCAATCTGATTGTCGTGTGTAATCAATACAATCGTATTTCCCGCTTCATGAAGGGTATGGAACAATCCCATAATTTCCCTTCCTGTTTTGGAATCCAGATTCCCGGTAGGTTCATCGGCAAGAAACAGTGATGGCTTCGTCACCAGAGCGCGCGCAATTGCCACCCGCTGCTGCTGTCCACCGCTCAACTGGGCAGGACAATGTCCCATCCGTTCCAAAAGCCCGACCTGCCCCAATGCCTCACGTACCCTGCGTTTCCGTTCCTGTACAGAAACTCTCTGATAAATCAGGGGAAGCTCCACATTCTCCTCCGCAGTAAGCCGTGGCAACAGATTAAAATTCTGAAAAATAAACCCAATCTTCTTATTGCGCAGTTTTGCCAGCTCCCGCTCGGAATAGTTTTCGATCGAAATCCCATCCAGGACATAATTTCCCTCATCCGCAGTATCCAGACAGCCAATAATGTTCATCATCGTAGATTTCCCACTCCCGGAAGGCCCGGAAATACTGACAAACTCTCCCTGCCCAATCTCCATACTGGCATGGTCTAACGCATACACCTTATCATTTCCCATCTCATATATTTTTGAAATTTCCTGTAATTGAATCATGTTAAACACTCCTATCGCTGATAGCCTGACATTTCGTTTTGGATACGCTTACTGCTGGCTTCCCGGAGTGCCGCCTGGCATCCCGCCGCCGGATTCCCCTCCTCGAAAGCCACCCTTTGGCATATCTCCCATAGATCCACCAGGACCGCCTTCCATGCCTCCTGCCTCTGGAAAATTATCCTGTTCGGAAATCTTCCCGCTTCTTTGGTAATATACACTGTCCCCCTCAGACAGACCATCCGTAATTTCTACTGTCTCCCCATCAGACAGACCAGTCGCTACCTCCTGCTCTCCCTGAAGGTTTCCTTCGCTGTCCGCCTGTGTATAAACAAACACCCGGTCTCCACGCTCCTGGAGCGCGTTCACAGGTATTGTCACAACGTTCTCCCGCTCCTCAACCGTAATCACTGCCGAGGCATTCATCCCCTCCTTCATCCGTTCGTCTCCGGGAACTGTCAATTCCACCGTGTATTTTGCAACGCCGCCACTGGAAGTGCTGGCAGTGTTTCCAACCCTGGACACTGTTCCAGTAAATGTTTCCCCTTCCATGGCATCCAGTGTGATTTCTGCACTCTGCCCTTTGGATACCGAATTAATATCGAGTTCATCCACATTGACAGACAGCATTATGGTATCGGAATCTACGATTGTAAATGCGGTGATTTCACTGCCTGTACTCAAAGTTTCCGTACTCTCCTGGCTGTCAGTATAAGAAACTGTAGAGCCAGACGCTGCAACACTTACACTCTGGCTGCTTATCCCGCCATTATTCTGGCTGCCGCTTCCATTTCCCGCCTCGTTTCCACCACTATTTCCATTTTCCGCATTTTGTCCATTGTTCCCATTTCCGCTATTATTTCCATTTTCCGCATTTCCGCTATTGTTTCCATTTTCCGCGTTTCCGCTATTATTCTGACTTTTGTCATTGTTTCCATTGCCTTCACTACCATTTTGACCACCCTGTTTTTCAGATGCTGTAAATGGGTAGGTAATACAAAAACTCAGTTTCTTTCCGTCCTCCGTCACATTTATACCAGATAAAACACCTGTCTTTATCTGTGAAATGCTGTTATTTCCAAACTGATACCCTTCCCCGGCAGACAACGATATAAATGCCTGATAAGAAGTCTCCGCTGCAAATTTGCTGCATGACGGCGTCCAGGATACGATACCTTCATAACTGCCGTCTTCTGCGCGTAATGTCGTTTGCGGCTTCCCTCCCGTCACAGGACTCTCAACCACAAGCGTATCTTTATCCACTTTGCCAGATTCCTCAACTTTCAGCATAAGAAGATTTCCCATCCCTTCCCCATTCTGTTCTTCCTGCTCCTTCCCATCTCCTGATGTATTCTGGTTCTCCTGCTCCTTCCCATCTCCTGATGTATTCTGGTTCTCCTGCTCCGTCTCATCTCCTGATGTATTCTGGTCTTCCTGACTTTTCCCGCCTTCTGATGTACCATTCTGTGCACTCCCCACGATCGCCGTCATATTCTGGGATACCTGGGCGTCTTCTGTTTCCCCTGCACTTCCGTTTGCCGAAATATTTACAGTTTTTATTATTCCATCTGATTCCGCTGTAATCGTAGTATTTTGTGACAGAACCACCAGTTTCTGCAAGGTTTCGGCCAGCTTTTGCCTTTCTGCCATCTGCTCCCGGTATTCCAGGCTCTGTCCCTCATTTTCAATTTTCAAAAGCGTCGTCCCTGCATAAACTGTATCACCCTCAGATACACAGATTTCTTCCACGCTCCCTGCCGTCGCCGTAACGAGAATCTGTGTATCTGTCTCATCTTCCGCCGTAATATAATCCTCCATCGACAAAATCATCAAAGCCCCCTGTGCTGCCATGCAGTCTGACACCTTCTGCCCTTCTTGCACATATATTTTCTTTACCTTTCCGTCCACCTTAGACTTTACGGATTGACTGCCTGTGTCATCTTTACTGTCGTCAATTTCTTCATCCAGAGCATCCATTTCCTCCTGAATATCTTCCATAGCTCTGCATACGGAAGTTTCATTTACCACGGCAAGCACATCGCCTTTGGATACACGATCTCCGCTCTCCACGGTCACCTCATCCACAACAACGCCGGAAGGGATGGTAACTGATACGCCCGCATTGTATTCCAAATTTCCTGTTCCCACAATGGTATTGGAAATATTTTTAAGTTCTGCCTGCGTCTCCTGGACCGGCATTTTTTGGGCTGCTGCTTTCTCTGCCCGAATACCCTTCATGGAATATACTCCCAAAGATATAAGCCCAGTCGCCGAGATAACTGCTGCTATCAATAAATACTTTCTCTTTCCAGACATTCCGCCCCATCTTTCCGTTTTTTTCACGCCTGCTCCCTCCTGAATATCAATATTTCTGCTGCGCTTCCATCATCTTCAACAATTACCATAACCGTATCACCCTCAGAAATATCAGAGAGGGCTATTTCCTCACTGACATTTATCATATCAGGCTTCTGTCCGTCTGGCATATCTCCCGCTGATCTCTCTGGCGGCTCTAAATTCTCTGTACCCTGTTGTCCTTCCGGTCTCTCTGGCGGCTCTCCGCCTTCCGGCTTTTGTCCCATACCCCCGCCCATACTCTGGCGTTTTATTACAGTATCTTCTGTAATCGTAATCTCCTGCTCCTCTCCAGTGGAATCAACCTTCACCGTTATAGAATCCTGTGTCAGCCCGATGACCTCACCATACACCGCATCCTCTTTTTTCTGTTCCTGTGCTGCACCCTGCTTTCCTCTTTTTTCTGTATTACCGCATCCATTTAATAGAGATACACTCAGAGACAGACAAAGCAGAATCATTACAATTTTTTTCTTCATAAACTTCACCAGTCCTTTCCTTGTGCTGTTTCACTTTTGCCCAGTATATTCTTGGAACTTTAAATGAAACTTAAATATATATTTCCAAATCCCTTGTAAAATGTGAATTTTTTGTGATTTGTTACTAATTTGTTGCTAACCGCTAACTGTTTAAAACACTTTTTAAGTCATTTTTTATATTTCTAAACCATCCCCAGCAGGGATTTCCACATTTTCTTCCTGGCAGTGATTTCTCCGTCCGGATTTTTATAACCCAGAACGTTTTTCTGGTAGGAATTTACTGCAGCGGTGAATTTAGGGCCTGCAATGCCGTCTACAGTTCCACAATTATGTCCCAGTGCATTCAGGCGTTTCTGCAAAGCTCTTACTACCGGGTGTTTCCGGTTCCTGGATGCGGAGATAGTGACCGTGTTCCTTATGGTTTCATCCCCGGCAAGGCCATCTGGGTAAGAGCCGGTGATTCCCTGTACATCAACGACAAACTGCCTCTGTGTGTAGCTGGATGGCTGCACTGCTTCATCCTTCCCTGAATAGATGATATTTCCATTCTCACTGTACACATTCTGCCCTGGCCGGCAGTCCGCAATGGCAAAATCCTTATTATGATATGCACCTGTCTGCTTCTGACAGATACCATCTTTCCAGTCGGAACCTACGCGATACCAGATTTCTTCCCCTTCATTTTCTTCTGGCGCAGGATTTTTGATTTCCGGCTGCTGTGTCCCAGCCTGTCCAATCTGCTTTTTGAAATCTTCCCACAGTTCGGGGTTGTCCATCATCTTCCTGGGACAGTATTTACCCTTTGCGTCAAAATGCCGGATTACCCGCTCTGCGGGGATTCCTGTAGACTGAATCAGGTATTTCACCAGCTCAATGGCATTTGCGCGGGCTTTCATATAGTCGCCGTCTTCGTTCACACAGATTTCAATGTTAATGGTATTCCTGTTTGTTGCATCTTTAATGGAATGATTTCCGCCGTATTCGCGTCCTACGGACCATGTACTGTCCGAATGATTTGCCGCCTGGTAGATTCCATCTGAGCCGGCATAATAATGGACGGACGTGCTCAGGTGTCCAGCCGCCTGTGCCTCCGCATGCCTCTTTGCCCCGGCTCCTGCTGCATAATTATCCGTCTCGTGAACAATTATGTATCTCGGTTTGTTCTGCCCTATGTAAGTGTTCTTTGTTGAGATAAAATCTTTGTTGATAGTAGTGTTGTTCATATTATTTTCCCTCGCTTTCTTCTACGATAACCCAATCCTCTGCCAACATATCTATCTGACTTGCCAGCCACGGGACGAATTTGCCATCAGCCGTTTTCATCCCAATCCATGGCAGCAGGTTGCCTTTGGGGATTTCTAAGCCAATTTTATCAATAATCCCCCATTTTTCAGACGGAACATACAATAAGAACATTCCTTTGCCGTTCCAGCCTTCTCTCGCTACTTTACAACCCTTTTTCAAAAGCTCTACTGCAATACCGAAAGTCATACCCTTACAATCCCTGTATGCATCCTCAAACTGTTTCTTTGGGGACCAGCTTTCATACTCATCAGAATATTTTACAAGAAATCCCTCGTCTTCTGGATTTTCATCTTCCGGTATTTCCCATCCACGATATGCGTTGTAATCCCCTCTGTTCATGGGTTTTGCTTCAATCATTTTCGTTCCAATATACTTTTTCATGTTACTTTTCCTCGCTTTCTGATACAATTTCACTATTTTCCGATACGTTTTCTTTGTTTCTAATAACATTTTCACTGCTTCCGGGAACGTTTTCTGCCATTTCGTCCACCTGTGCCCTGATATGTTTTACGAGCGGCATCAGGAATCCTGGGATGTTTACGCCAATATCTACCATGTTCTCCAGGATGCTGATTAGCTCATTGCAGATAATCCATACAGCAACGATACAGGCCGCTAAAAAATTAAATGGAAGTGTAAGCCCAAGCGTTTCACTTCCATACTTCAATAACTGGTCTATAATTGCCCCCACCACTACCAAAAGCCACATGGTAATCTTTTTGAAGATTCCCTTCATACTCCGGTAGGAGCTGATTCCGGTTTCACGGTTTGGCACTGCCATAAGCCCGGTTGCATAGTCGATGATATTGCACGCTATCATAAGCAGCACCGGTATGTACAGCACGCCAAGCATAGATGATAATGTGCTTGCTGCCGCTGTGATGATTGCTTTTAATTGGTTTGTACTCATAAGCTTTCCTCCTTCTTCTATATCTTTCTATTATCGCGCCTGCTTGGTGCATCCCTTATGTTTCTCATATGTGTCCTCCTATTTTATCTAAGCTCAACACTCACCACATTCTCTGAAATCCGCTCAAGCACATAAAATGTATCAAACCCTCTTTCTGTTGCTAATGTAGCAATTCCATCCTGGCCACATTTACAGAAATGATCGGGGAGGCATGTGCCGTTATCCCTTACAGGGATAACCCCGATCATACCGACATAGTCCCACTCTTTCCTGTCTTTGCGCTCCACATAACTTTCCTGGAGGGATGGATCGTAGCTCTCTGACAATTTCATGCGTGCATTTTTGATGATGTTTCCGGTTTTAACCATGATTGGTTCGTGGGTTTCTTCATCAAACACTGGATTGCCATCTTCATCCACGGCCTGTATTTCTTCCGGCACATCCTCCATTACAATCCGGTTGAACGTATCTCTATCATACTTCCAGTAGTAATCCTCGTCGGCGTTCCCTACCACGGATGGATTTCCTGATGTGATTCCGGCTATGTAGTCACCCGTATTTGCTTTGTAAAGTGCGCCATCTTTCAGCGTCACAAAATACCCTACACGGTCTTCGTTATCGGGGTTTCCGTCTGCCCACGGCTTGATATGCTCTGCATAGTCCGCACCGGAGGATTTGAATGCCTGTGTACCTAAAATTTCACCAGCATTGGTAATGCGCAAGGCATTGGAACGTGCGGAACTTCCTACTCCATTTCCAACGACAAATGCATCCCCAACTTGTGTATTGTATGTCCCTCCTGCTATCATGGATTTATTGTATTTTCCAGATGCGTGGGAAGCATAATTATTTGCTTCAGTATGATCCCCCTCTGCATGAGAACTGTAATTGCTTGCCGTTGTATAGTTTCCTTCTGTATGAGAATAATTACCGCTTGCCGTTGTATGGCTTCCTTCTGTATGAGAATAATTACCGCTTGCCGTTGTATGGCTTCCTTCTGCATGGGAACTGTTACCGCTTGCCGTTGTATGGCTTCCCTCTGTATGGGAATATTTGCCCGTCGCTATTACACTATTTCCAAATGCAAAACTTCCCTCTCCAACTGTTGTCCCCTCTTTTCTCCCGGCGCTTACTATTGTATCTCCATAAATGCTCTTTTTTGCATAACTATCTTTAATCACATTTCCATCGTCGTCCCTGGCAGCTTCATAAGCAGTCCCAGAATCCTCTGTAAGAATATTTGAATTCTTCCATTTGATAGCATTTCCTGTGATGGAGAGCCCGTTTGCTGCATTCCAAGGGGCATTGGTTCCAGCTCCCATATAAATCATTTGCGGATTGCCATCCTTGCTGTACACACCTATTCCGCCAAACATGGAAGATTGGTCTTTATTGTAAAATTCCATTCCCCTTGCAGCGCTGCCATCAGGGGCAATGAATTGAAGAAGTCCATTCTGTATAAATTTAATAACGCCATTTACTAAATCTCCATTCTTATTCACCAGATAAGAGGAATCAAAATTAGCCGGTAAATCTAAAGAAGCAAGAATCGCAACACCGCTTACGGTTTCTTCTGTTTTTACGGGAGGTATTGCTTTCCACGGGCTATTCATAGGGTCCATAGCATCTTCTATAGAAATTAACCACATATTATCGCGAGCTTCTCTGACTTCACTTAGGTAAACTTCTATATAAGCCTCTGTTTTTTCTTCATCCCATGTCTCTCGTATTTTTGACCAAATATGAGAATTAGATAAAGCTGCAAGGCTGACAAATTTATGATTACTGTACGCATTCATCAATTGAATCTTTTGATATTCTGGTCCAGGAAGATTGTAGCTTCTTTTTAGGCTTATCACGCACGAATTGTAATATGGATATTTTGCTTTTGCTATCCTATACCAGCCAATGCCCTGGCTCCCTATTGCGCTTATCGCAGAAGAAACATAATCCGGCACAAAATGCTCCTCCATGTATTCATTGGATGGTGAGCCGATATTTTCGGGGGAAATATTCACATTTCCTGTGTGGAAATCAGTTTCTGCATTTCCTTTTACCTTGACTTCTGCTGGAATTGAGGGTTTATCCGATAAGTCCTTGTAACTGCCTGAAAATGCTACTTTTTTTAAATCTGTAAAATTTTTTTTTATTTTACCAAGTATTACCCCAAGGGTGTCGTTTTCACTTATATTCTCTCGATTCTCCGCCTCCTCAAATGTGGTTATCTGTTTATTGATCCCCGATGCAATGTCTTCCGTCTCCTTCATGTTTTTATCTATCATATCCATTGCCCGGTTAAAATCGCCAACATCATAAAAATCTTCTTCCTCCGGCTTCGGATAGCCGTAATTTTGTGTTTTTCCTGCCATTTTCCAGCACCTCATTTCTTAATTGCTTATATGTGTACGATGATAATCGACCATGCGTATATTTGCCCAGCAGCTCATTTTTATTGTAAAGGAGAGATAAATTTATTATCATGTTTGCCGGAATAACTTCATCCAGCATATCCTTTACCATTTCATAATTTCGTTTGCTTTTTAATGCAACCCGGATAACCACAGTATACTGTTCTGGTAAAATTTTCAATTCATATCCGTCTTTTCCGCACAACGTTTCCAACTTCTGGCGCAAAGCCTGCGTTGTGTATAGTATTGCATTATTCCATTTTGATAAAATACGGAATTTCCTGTTATCCAATGTGTCTCCATCCAACGCTTTCAGTTCCAGCATCTTTTCAAACTTTTCTATCCCTTGCTCATCACAATATAGAATGAATAAATTATCTTTGATTGTCTCGGTCAGATCTTCAAGTGCCTGTATTTCCGGATTCTGCGTCTGCAGGATCTCATACAGTTCTTTATAATTTTGTAAAAAATCCGGGAGATAGGATTTCAGCTCCACATCTCTTTTCATGCTGTAACCTCCCCCATCACAGGAATATAATCTTCATCCATAATGATGTTTTCTTCTTTCCCATTCAATGTGATTTCAGTAATATCAATAACTCCCATTATTCCTAAAATTCTGGACTCAATCTGGGTTTTTCTGATAACAATTGCCTGTTCCTCCCACCTTTTCCTCAGTTCGTACAAATAGCTGTCAATCACTCCTGAAATCTGTGTGCCTAACAATTCAAAACTGTAGCCCGTATCATATACAACATTTGCATTCACGTTTACTGTATATTCCTCCGGTGTCTCCACCGTCACCACATGTCCGATTGGAGCCAGCCCTATACCGCTGCCATCTTGAGACGGATCAATTTCCTGCTGCACTCTACCCAGAAGATATGAGCTTGCCTTATTATATTCAGAATCAAGTATTGTTAATTTTACCGTTCCGCCTCCATTCCACACTGGATAAACCTTTACTGCCCCAACTCCTGGTATCTCTAAAGATTTCTTTTTGTAATCCTTTATGTTTCCCCCAAATTCCCGGCTCTTAAATGAGGCAAAGTACCTTTCCTTTATGGATTCCGTCTTCTCCTCCTCTGTCCCTGGTGCCAGGAGCATTGTAAGGACTGCCGTCTCCAATCCTTCTATGTATTCAATAGGTATAAGGTTTCCAAAGACCGTATTTCCTGCTTTTCCTTCCGTCTCGCACTCCAGCAAGTATTCCCCGTTACCTGCCTTTTCCTTTACCTCATAATTTAAGCCTCCACACCTGAAACGGCTTCCTATCGGAATTTCTATGATCTCGGGTGCAAATTCACCTTTTAACACGGCCTTCGTTGCAGGGACTGGCGTTATTCCGCGTTCTGCTGCCCGCCGTATAAGGTATTTCCGGGAAGCCGTATCTGCAAATGCCTCCTTTAAAATCACATCCAACTCAATATACATAAGCTGCATTTCCACAGCAGCCGGAGCCAATGCATCATAAATCAAGGATCCTTCCCTTTTATCCATATCATCAGGGACGCGATCCAGCATTCTATCCAATATGTCTTCATATGTGATTTCTTCGTACACTATATATCCACCTCCCTTTCCATCTGCACCATGCCATATATCGTATAAATTGTGAATGTTACATGCAGTGAACCCCTTTTCACGGACTCAAATTCAAAATCTGCTACTTCCCTGATTCTGGAATTCTGGGTAAGTGCATCCGTTATACGGCGTTCCAGTTCCGGACACACGTAAGATATTGGCTCCCCGTATAGATCCATAGTCTCAATACCATAATCCCAGGAGTAAATAATATGCTGGTAACGCTCTGTGTTTAAAATTTTGAAGGCCGCCTGTTTTACTGCCTCCAATCCATCCACGCACCCCCGGATTCTTTGGTCTGCATTATCCATATAATAGGTTTTTCCCGGTGCTTCCTCTATTTCAAAATCCAATTCCAGGTCTTCTGCGGCCGAAGGTGTCATGTTACATCCCTCCTATCCTGTCCCATACTATATATTTTTGCCCTCCCTGCTGCCTCAGCATAATTACATTGTCCCCAACAGACAGTGCATTGTGTACGGTAATTTCTTTTTTCCCCGAAATGGTGTGAGCGTGTGATGCACCACCTCCCTGCACCTGGAAATTATGGGTGTGCTCTGGGATTCCTCCTGGATCTGTCATTCCCTGTTCTTCCCGGGTTTCCTGGCTGCTGCTTTCAGTCTGGCAGTTCACTGTCACATATATGTTATGTTCCGTTACATTCCTGCATAGCATCAACTGGGCAGCTCCAAGCAATATTTTCTGTTCCACCCTTATTTTCAGCGGATTTACAGCTTCCACCGTTCCGTAGCAGATGTTCATCGGCTTTGTAGCGTCCATCGCATCCACCGCTGTCTTTTTCATTGCTTTTACCAGTTCCATTGCATCAGGCAATAAAATCACCCCCTCTGAGTGTCAAATCCATCCAATGTTCATTTTCTTTGTATATATGCCTGCACTTTTCCACAAGCATGAAATTCCTGACCTTTGTACCTCCAAGATTTAGGTTAACTGCCACCATGCTTCCGGCGCGTACCCGATTATCGCCGAATGCATTCGTTATTTTCAAGCTCCTCGCCTTATGGTTGTACAATTTTAGTAAAGCGTCCGCCTTCGCCTTGCCGTCTTCTCCTTCTTTCAAAACATCAAAATACTGTAGAATGCCCCATCTGTTGATATTTGCTCTGTCCTGTGCAATGTATACTTCACGTTTTCCACTATCCTTATTATCATAGGCCAGCTTTATCTTGTTATAGGTATCATCATCAATAGAAGATGTATATTCAAAGTTTTCCCCTGCCTCGGCATCAACCAGCAGATATTTTTCCTTTCTGTGCACATACATATTGGATATGTTTTTCAATGTAAGCTTGCCGAAATCATCATATAGTACATACATTTCTTTCCGGTTTTCCAATGTAAGATCCAAGGCATTTTCCATCATTTCCAGAAGGGATGTGTTCTCCTCGATCCTGGATGGTATGATATATCCAGTATTTTCTAATTTTCCAACTTTTAGTGCAAAATCGCTGGCAATCATTTTTAAAAATTGGTCTGCAGTCTTATTTTCGTATACCCTGGTGTCTTTGTTGCTCAGGTATCGGATCTGGTCATACGCGGTTACTTTTACGCGCTGTACCTTTCCTTCCTTCTTGGAACTTTGCTGCTTAAATACGAACCCGTAAAAGATTTTCCTGCCATCCACCCTGAGCCTTACCGGGTTTCCTTCTGAGATCTTCAAATTGCTATCCTTTAAGACTTCAAAAGACAGCCTGCCTGGCGCTCCCCTACGCCCTGTGCTCCATTCAATTCCTTCCAATACTGCAGGTTCATAAATCCTCGTACCCTTTTCGTTGCCTATCAACAATTCTATTTTCATGATACATCTCCTATACCGGTGGTATGGTAAGCACCTGTCCCGGGTAGATCAGATTGGGATTTCCCCCAATAATTGCCTGGTTGGCATTATAGATAACTGTGTACAGGGAACCGTTCCCGTAAAACCTTTTCGCAATGTTCCACAGACAGTCCCCTTTTACAACCGTGTATGATTGGGCGGCTGCAGGGGCCGGCGAATTATCCGTCTCTCTTGTCTTTTTTACCACTGCCAGCCTCTTATTTTTCTTTATCTTCACTGTCCTGGTCCCATAATCCCGGTACTGTTTCAGTTTAATTTTTACTCTCAGATCAAATCCCTCTTTCGCATCCTCAGTAATGGTATAATCTTCCAGCGACACGCGGATGTTTGTGTCAAACAGCGGGAGCCCATTAGGCATGTATCTTGATACAATAAATCGGAACGGTTTTCTGCTTGTTTTTAGTTTTTCAAAGTAATTCAGGAAATACGGAGCCTTCCTGAACTTTCCCTTGTAGGACGCAAACGGATATTTCACCTGCGGTATCAGGAATTCAAATTCAATATCTGTCAGCCCCGCTTTTTTCAGAAGATTCACTTCTCCCTCATTCATCAAGGTTACCGTATCATTCGCATTATTGATCTTAATCTGCAGTTTTTCTGGCGGTATGGGAAGCATACGCTTCCCTATGTAAAAATCGTACCCCCCTTCCTGCAGCATAATTCTTCTCAGACGATCGTACTCATTATTTGTCATCAGCCATGCACTCCTTCCGTTATAATTGCAGCTGCCTCCTTTACCGCATCCGTCAATCCCGTAACAACTCCGTCCAAGTCCATTCCTCCTGAGACATTATTGTTGTTGGTCTGGTCGATATGGATTTCCGCTACGGTATATCTGTTTACCGTTTCCTGTTCCGCAAGGTCCCTAAGGTATTTCAGTTCTTCCTGTGTTACGCTCACGGAATCTTTGATATCCGATATATTCCCTGCTGCACCGCTTCCATCTATACCGTCTGCAATGCCTCCGCCATACCCGCTTCCGTCTGTGCCTCCTCCATACCCGCTTCCATAATCCTTCTGCTGTGGGATTTCCGGCATTTTTGGATTTTTGAACCCATCAAGCAGCCCTGATACTTTATCCGATATGCCGTCTCCCCAGGATACCCCTGCGTTAAATGCATCTTTCGCCCATCCGCTGCCAAATGCATCAAATGTATTCATTCCTTTATCAAACGCCGCCCCGATATTGTTATATTCCCGTTTGCTGCCGGACCAGGCATTTGCCTTTGATGCATACTCATCTGCCGCAGATGCGATTCCCGAATAATCAAATTCCACAAACGGAAGCTTGTTCAGTTCTGCTGCAATCCTGCTGATGACACTGCAGGCAGTCGATAGCAGATTGTAGAAAAACGCCTGCACACTGCATATAGAATTATAGAAAGCAAACATTATGTTCTGTGTCAGCGCTGATATTGCGAACCCGATGCCAAGCGCAATATTTGCAACACTTAGTCCCAGATTTTTGAAAAACTGTATCACTACATTGATTCCACCGCACATCACGCCGAAACCTGAGTTTGCAACGCCTGTCATCTTTGCTATTGCGCTGCATACCGCATAAATTATAGCAATCAGTGCCAGTATGAGCATAATGATCCATACAAGGGGGCAGGCGTACATTGCACCATTCAGTCCATTCTGTGCGGCTATTTCTGCCGCTGTTGCCGTTGTGAGTGTTCCTGTTGCTGCTGCATGCGCCATCTGTGCTGCTGCCATAATAAAATGGATGCCTTGGCCGACTGCAGTTATTATATTTACTGACAGCTGCGCACCGTAATAAACTGCCAATGCGCCGGCTACCCCATATATAATGGGTGAAATCCATGACCAGTTATCAGTGATGAAACTTCCGCCCTCACCCATCAGATCAAAAATCTGCAGTACCGCATCCGCCAGCGCTGCCATGGCCTCCATTGCTCCATTCGCAAATGCCTGGAATCCTTCACTGTTTGCAAGCTGGTTGATTCGCTGTAATACCGGCTGAAAATTTATCAGTGCTGTATTCTGCATAGACTGCCATACCTGCCCCCAGGTCATAGGCATCTGTGAAAATTCAGCGTTTATTTCATCGGACGCTGCAAAGATTGCCGCTTTTACGATGTCCGCTGTAATCTGCCCTTCTGATGCCATGTCCCGGATGGCCCCCATGGGCTCTCCCATATAATCCGCAATATTCTGTATCAGGTTCGGAGCCTGTTCAAAAATACTGTTCAACTCATCCCCACGCAGAACGCCAGATCCAAGCGCCTGCGACAGTTGGAGCGTGGCATTCGCTGATTCCTGAGTGGATGCCCCTGCAATTGTCATTTGTTTTTGGATTAAATTGGCAAAATCCACGACCTCCGCACTGCTGCCAAATGCATCACCAGCATTGTTCCCGAACCGGGCAACCACATCGGCCATCTTGCCAAAGGAGCCCCTGGCATCCTGTGCTGCCATATATGCCATGTCCACAAGTTCCTGCGTGGACTGCATCCCATCATTCATAAGGCTTAGCCGCGCTGTGGTCTGGGTCAGATCGTCCGATATGTCTAATATATTTCCTATGCCCTGGATGCTTATGTATGCCGCAGCCACGTGCTCGATGGTCCTCATGAGGTTTTCCGCCTCACCGGTCCCATCCCGTATCTGCTGGTTGAACTGTCCCTGTGCATCCACGTTGTCCCTGATGTACTGCTCTGTCCCACCGATTATCTGCGACAGCCTTAAATATGCGCTGTTCGCAGCCGAAACGTCCATGCCCTGCAATGCCTGGTTCAGTTCCTCCTGTCTCTGTGCGGCGAGATTTAACTGTGCGTACATCTGCTCAAGCTCTGCATTCGCCACGTCTGTCCCTATGTTCATCGGGTTATTCTCGATCTGCCGGATTCTTTCATGGATGTTATCCATGCGCACAGCAATGCTGTTCAGATCCTGGAATGCCCCTGGGGGCAGAAAGTCCATGTAAAGCGCCTGTCTTGCGATCTCATCCTGTGTACTGCGGAGCTGTCCCATTATTGTGTCCGTGCGCTGCGCCTCCTGCCTGAATCGCTCCATCCCGCTTCCCCCGAACACTTCCATGCTGTCCGGTTCCCATGTTGATGCCGGCACTACAGGGGGGACCGGATTATATTCCGTAGTTGGTGCCGGCACTGCAGGCGGTGCCGGAGCATTCTCCATAGCGGCATTCATTTCCATCATGGCTTCCGTTGCCTGGTTAATGCTGTCCCTGGCAGCATCCAGCGAAGACACATCCACGCCCGCACCCATAGCCTGCTGCATGTCGTACATTGCCCCTATCGCAGAATTTACAGAATCCATAATGCCAAACATAACGCCGCTGAAATTATCCTGCAGCTGTATTCCTGTCTGTACATACACCGCAAATCATCTCCTTTTGTTCGCCTGTGCCTCCGCTTTTTTCTTTTCTTTTTTGTCATTTTCCGCTTTGATGTCAATTGCTGCTATAATAAAGGCCTTTTCCTGGCTGTCCATGTCCAAAAAGGCAGATGGAAGGATATGTAATTTATGCAGGGCGTAGTATGCATAGTTCGCCTCCGTATCCCCGCCCTTTATGAGTTTTTTGCCACTTTCACCTTCTCGTCCATACTTTCCTCAAAGCCCTGGAACCTGCTCAGCCATGCCGAAAATTTCTGGTATTCCCCTGCATCGTCCACCATGGCATACACCAGTTCTTCCGGCGTCATTACGCCGTAGGAATCCTGAAGCTCCTTATCGAACAAATCCGGGAAGACCGTTGATTTCACAATTGTCTCCACCAGATACTTAGGAGAATTTAATTTGGGACGGAACATATTCGGCTTTCCTGTCACAGGTACTTCAATGGTACAGAATTCCCTTATATCCTCGTTTTCTTTTGATGTGATATGCCTGAACTCCCATTCCAGCGGTTTTCCGTTTTCATCTACGAGACTTTCCGTTGGTGCATACTTCCCATTTTCCTTTGGAATTTTGTTTGCCTTCATGAATTTTTTAAAATTTGACATTCTGTTCTTCCTCCCTTTTTATTGTGAGGCAGCTGGCCCCGCACGTATGTTATTCCGCACAGGGACCTGCTGCTTAATTGGCTGCAAATCCTATTAGTTCCTTGAATTTTTCCGGCATTGTGAAATCATCAAACGTGAAATCCACATCTTCCTCTAAGTAATCTGCATCAGCATCAAACTTTGCCAGGAGGCCCCCATCCATATTGCAGTCCTTGAGGACGACCGTCTGCCTCCCCACACTGCTTGTCGGGTCCTCGTTAGTAATCTGCATTTCAAAATACGTGTCTCGCCCTGTATCTTTGTAATCCACCATCATCTCCCGGAAAACGCTTGTATTATAATGCATCGTACACGAACCGGTCCCTTCCCATCCAGTCGCTTTATTGCCCTTCCCGGTTTTTCCTAAAATCGGCACCTGTTTTTTGGTCTTTTTAAACTTCGCCTCCACATTGATTGCCTGCATAAGATTATAGCGACGTTTGCCAACTGTAACAAAGCATTCCGCAAGCGCAGCAGAGATTGTGTCCTTTGCTGTCATTGTCACATTCTGTCCTATCTGCTCCATCCGATTTCCTCCTTCCTACGCCACCTGGGTCGTAATATATAATTTGCTCATGGTGTTTACAATTGTAATATTACTGTTCACCACAACGGATTTCTTTCCTTTGCCAGCCTCAACAGATACATCCGAATCAGAAAATCCCTCAATAGCCCTCATTTTCTGCAGTTCCTGGCGGATTTTCACAAGATCGGACCAGAGAGAAATTCTCCCCGCATTGTCGTTTGGCATTCTGCCATTGTATTTTTCGTTGAACAGCACCGCATCATCATTCCCAATCTGGTCAATAACACGGATGGTCTGATTGTCTTTAAAAATGTCTCCGCAGCCATCCGTGACCGTTGTCATGCTGTTAATATCTTCTAACACTCTAATTTCCATGTTGACCTTATGCAGGACAAATTCGCCATCTTTCAAACATTTCTTCAACTGTTCCTGTGAATAATCAGCATCAACCTCAAAGGAGCCGTCATACACTTTATTCTGGCAAGATTTATTCACGGCACATCCACTTTGCGCACCGGTTACCCAATAGACAAGACTTGCCTCGCTCCATCCTTCGTCCAGCGTCCTGTTCTTCACGTTGATGACGCCCAGATAATCCGCGGCCAGATTGTACAGAGCAAGCTGTGATTTGATGCCGAGCTCCTCGCGCATTCTCCGGTTGAACGCCGCATACATGTTCTTCGTGACCTCGTCCGTCACCACGACGCCCATGGTATTGTAAACATAAGACTCTATCTTTTCCTGGTACGCCTTATGCGCTGTCCCGTCCACTGTCCCATTCGTGCCTCCTGACATAGGCGTGGACGCTGTCACCACAAGTTCTGCATCCGTCTTGAATGCCACGTAGTCATTCGCGGCAAGTTCCTGCGCACTTGAAACGGTCTGCGAATCCACCTCGGTCAGCCCGAGATAGGTCTTCACTTCATATTCCCTGGGGTCATCCACAGTCGCCTGTATGACGGTTTTCAAATCATTTCCGCGTACCCCGCCATGCAATGCAACCGCAAAGTCATTGGATGCCTTTATGCCTCCTCCGTTCAGCCTATATGCATACAAGGTACTTGCGCCCTTAAATAAATCGCGGATGCCCTTCATCTTATCATGTTCCTGTCCATAGCCAAAAATCTTCATGCTGTCCTTTTCAAAATCCTCCCTGGTAACTTCAAACACCATGCCTTCCCTGCCCCAGTCCAGCTCAAGGGGCATGGTGACAACCCCCCTGTCGGATAGCGCCTGGGACGCCTTGGCAATCGATACAAAATTTGCATACACACCAGGGAGTACCTTATTCTGTTCCGTAAAACTTCCTCCGCCTAAAGCCATGTCACATCACCTTTCCTTTCAGATATTTATCTATCATGCCGTCAACCGTTTTGAGTGTGTACATTTTTCCTTCCTCAAGGAGGGTGTTCACCAGGTCCCTTTGATTACTGTACTTTTCAGATATGGCAATCTGTTCCTTGCTAAACTCCTGTTCCAGTTTTTTGGCATTTGTTTCATGCTTCCTATTTTCCGAATGCATTTTGTTCTTATTTTCTGCTTCCATATCACTCACCTTCTTTCACGCTTATACTTTCCTCCATTTCATCCATTAAGTCCTGCGGAGGTTCTGCTACATAGGTAAAGCAGTCGTAGTTCACAAAAAAATTCAAAATTCCGCCGACTATCCGATATTTCATTTTGGTTCCCATCATCGGTCTGCCCCATCCTTCTGCCATTATGTATTCCAGGCACTGCTGCATCCGTTCGGCTACATCATTGCATTGCCGCTGACTTTCATCTGTTTCCGGGAAATACTGAATGCAGAAGGGGTTTTCCCGGAAGTGGCGTTTCCCGGTATATAGGCGGCTGCTTGGCTCCAGGCTGGAAATAAAAAAACAGGGTTCCATCAAATCCTGCCTTATCTCCTCCATGTGGATTTCATACCCGTCCCCAAATTCGCTGTTCAGGGAAACGCTGATTGCTTCAATTATTGAATTTATCACTTAAAGCATCCCCCTAAATATTTTTTAATCTTGTTTTCAAGCACCTTCGGGGCAATATTCTCAAGCTCCCTTTCGGAAATTGTCATCATAAAGCATCCACTTACCCACCCTTTGTGATTCGGTGTTCTGTGTCCGTATTCAACATAGCTGGCATATTCTACTGGATTTATTATTTCAATCACATATCTGTCCCCAAAATGATGGACTGTCAGGGATGCTGCATAATTCTTGGCAGACATCCTCTTTTCTCCTGTCCATCCACGCCTCAGCGTCCCGCCTTTTTTTCCTGAGCCTTTTTGGTAATCCCCGACCGGTGTATTTTTTACCACCATCCGCAACAGCCGAGCTGCGAGCTCTGTCGCGCACGATTCCAGGAATACATCCATGTTCCTGTCCAGCCTCTCCAATTCTTTCTTGAACTCTTTCAGTCTGTCCGCATCAAATCTTCCCATCCTCCCCATGTCACGCCCACCTCTCAAACAGCTCAAGGATGATTTCCTGATGTGTCGGATATACTGCTGGTATTCCGCTGTGGGTATAGTCTGTGGTGACGCCGTCCTGTGCCACTGTGATTTTCGACCCTGCCTTAATCTGCACTTCCGGGGAAACAAACAGTTTTGCCACCTGTGAGACTGCTGCACCCGATTCTGATTGGACGGCCGCTTTCAGTATTTCAAAAGACAATCTGCAGGGCTGTTCCTCCAGTACAACCACCGGTTCCATCCTTGTCAGCTTTGACTTTTCTTCCTTCACTTTCTTTATCTCCGTGACCGTTAGGACACCATCATATGTTTCTTCTATGGCTTTCCTTGCAGCTTCCTGTGCCGCCTTCATCCCATTTACCATCGTATTTTCCTGAACGAATTAAATTCAGCCCTCCTGCTTGTCAGGAGATGGTTGATAAAGGATGTCAGTCTTTGTTCTGGTGTCATGTTTCCGTCCCCTATCGCAAATACAGTGTTTGTGTCTCCTGTCTGGATCTGTTTTACCGCATAATTTAGGTCAAGTCCCTCCAGATCGGCCGGTGCAAAGGTCTTTTTACTGAGTAAAAACTCCCCAACTGCCATATCCACAGCTACCTGTTCCAGCCCTTCCGGAATATCCTTCCTGTTTGTTTCATTCTTGATGGTGTTCCTTGTCTTCTCAACGCAAAAGACCAGGGCAGACTCATCATCCGCCTTCGTCTCGTAGCCAAAGGAAAGCAGCCTTTTTTTTACTATTTCCACGCCAAACATAGTCAACCGCCCTTTCTTTATCCCCTTGATATGATACGGGCAATCGGAACTGCTTTGTGTTCAATCGCTTTATTGTCTCCATTGTCCACCAGTGACCAGTTTTTGCCGTCCTCAAGTTCTTCATCCGTTGGACTGTTTGTTTTCTGGTTCGCTTTCAGGTAGGAAATCCCCGCCACGCTTACGGCGTGTCTCTTTCGCGAGATCAACGTGTCTTCCCCGCCGTGAAGTTTTGCATCCCGGACCATTTCATACGGTACTTTGGCTCCTACATCCTCAAGCCCGATGGCCCCTTCCCCAAGAACATAAGTTGTATACCTTGTATATCCTTCCTTTGGCGCAGTATATCCTTCCTCTCCCGGTGTTCCGCTTTCGGCAACAGGAGCTACGACTTCCACCGGCATGGAATCATCCACTACTACAAGCCTGCCATTCCATGTCCCCATTTCAAGGTCCCTTTCTATACCCTGTTCATCCGTGTATTTTAAATATGCAATGAGTTTCAGATTTTCAAGGTTTGTAGAGACTGCACTGTGGCAGTATACAAGGCTGAACTTCTGCTTATTGTCTCCACACGCCTGCTGGATTGCCGAGTTTAACGTGGTCGCCCCCACATACATTTCCTCTGATGCGGCCGCGGCATCCGGCGCGCTGATGTCGTAGGTGTGTCTGGCGACAAATTCAGCGTTTGCCTCTTTAATCGCCCCCTTTCCTGTAGATGCCATAGCGAAAATGCCTTTTAAGATTGCAAGGAGAATATTCTGGTCTACCCCATTCCAATATCTGTTAATCTGGCTCCTTACATTTGCCATGAAATCCGTGCCTCCAGTCACATCGAAGCTAAAGTCCGCCTCTGTCCATCCATTCATCCTTCCGTAGGTGAACACTCCCTGCTCGTAAGTATCTGTTGTCTGGGGATCTACATTAGAGACACCGTCATAATTCTGTGGCGTACCGGAAAGCGTTCCGAAATATGGAATCACGGCATAAACTGTGCCAGTCTGTGAATTACTCTTAAATGTTTCACGCAGTCTCTGGTCGCCTACAATAGCGCGTGACTCTCTTAACTTATTCAATTTCACGTTTGGTACTGCAGACATATACTTTCCAAACGCCTTGTCGTTAAAGCTTTTTGCATTAAATTTTGCCATTCTTTTTTACCTTTCCCTTTCCTATATTCATTTTGTTAAATCTGCGCATCGGGGTTGGAGTCAAAATATGCAGCAAGTTCTTCGTAACTCATCTTTGATATATCGACTTCTGCCCCCGGTATCTGTTGCGCCGATGCGCCTGGCTGAAATCCTTTAAGCTTCATCTGCTGTGTTTCAAACAGGAACTTGGTGTCATCTGCAGAAGTCAGTTTGTCTATCTGTTCCTGCAGCCCTTTGACATTTCCTTCCTTGTCAAGCTTTGCATCTGTCAAATCCAGCAACGCTTTCACTGCTTTTGTATTCCTTGCCCTCGCCCCTGTTAGTGCCTTTTCAACAGCAAAATCAATTTTTAGCTGATTCATTTCGGATTCATGGGCTTCCTTTGCGCTGGCATTTTCAGCCTGGAGGTCCGCAATCTGTTTTGCCAGTGCCTCATTGTCACCTGCTGACGCTTTCAGTTCCTCAAGCTGTTTGTCACGGTCAGCCACCTGTGCTTTCAGCCCTTCAAGTTCTGTCTGCAGATTCTTTGCCTCCGCGGTGGATGCAGACCGTGCATTTTCAATGTCTTCTCCATTGATTTTCATAATACTGTCAGCCTGTTCCCTGGTTACCCCTAAATCCTCTAACTGTTTCCTTGTCATTTCATTACCATCCTTTCAAATACGTTTTTCTACGTGTTCGCTCACACATGATTGTTTGGCTTGCTCGGTTATACGCTTGGCAGCCCGCAAATAAAAAACACCCTTCAAGGATGCTTTTTGCCGCCATTTTACCCATGGCTGGGAGATAATTTCAGGCCACCCTGCCTTTCTGTTAAGTCCTGGTTTTCATGTTGTTTTATCCTCCTTTCCGTTCTCGCATGATGCCCTTATTATAAGGCACAAAAAAATCACGGCCGCTTGACCATGATTTCAGCTATATTTTTATTCCTTGTTTCGCAAATTCTATCTGCCTCTCCCGGTATTCCTCAAAGGCTTTTCTTGCAGCTTCTGGGGCATCTTCCGCAATCCCTTTGATTCCGCCATAATGGACACCGTCAAAACCCGGTTCGTCTTCATCAGGATAATATTCTAAATATTTCCAAAAATCTTTTACATTTTCGTATACTTCCATTTATTTTATCCCAACTCCTTTTTTAGCAGCTTCCATATCTCTTTTGATAGTGGCGCAGCATCTTCACCGTTTAAGGCAACATCGCACACCGCTTCCGCCAGACATTCACTATCACTTGTCCTGGCATATTGTGAAATCGCTCCTTTTAATTGGCTATTTATCATACCTTTGCATTCAGGCAGTATCTTAGTATTTTTACAGGCATCGCTAACAATCGATTTTGCATAAGTGCAATCATTCCAGTTCAGCGTTCCTAATATCGATTCTCCGCTAACTTTATCAATCAATGCTTTTTCAAGAATGTGCCCCGATTCATGCGCTCCCGAGCCAAAACAATTATTTCCTTTTGGATGAAAACCGATTTGAACCATGCCCTCACCAACGCCATGATTATACAGTGCACTTTCCCTTGTCTTGTAGCATGATGGATTAAAATTAATGCTGCCATCATACCTTGCACACATCAGCCCATTCTTCGCTGTTCCTACCGCCTTGAAGGATGATTTTGCTTGTGGAAACTCTCTGATAATATATTCAATACCATGAACTCCTTCTTTGACAGATTGGAAATCCAATAATCCAACCGAATTATCAACAACCACTCCATGGCAATCTTTCATATAGTTCTGCATTTCTGCAAACGTTTGCGTATCTTTGACCGATTGTATACGCGCTTCTTCTGCCTTTATTATATCACCAGGCATTGTTTCCTGCAATCCAGTTTTATCACCCTCCACAAAAGTTTTCTGCCATTCTTTGTAAGTCATGTTTCCCGGGACATAATAGGTCTTTCCATCCGCCCCACGCGCGGCACGTTTCCCGACATTGTCAAATTCATCCCCAAACGCAGGGGCTGTAGTTGTCCTGCACCAGACATGGAACGGCGGCGCTGTGACCCCAACCTCCCATTGCGACATGGGGAATGCTTTGCCATCCATCCTTCGGCAGATTTCGGATGTATGCGAATCCAAGGTTGCCACAACTTCAAACTGCTCAATGTCCAATTCCTTAAAACAGTCCTTTTGGGCTACGGAGCTAAAAAACGCCTCCTCCGTCATAACCAGCCTGCCTGCGACATTCTTTGATGTCTTCATTTTTTTTGCAATGGCGTTGATGGCTTTCTGTGGGTTCTCCCCCAGAATTATGTTCTGTGTCAATTCGGTATGTATTTCATTCACCAGCTTTTTCCGGTTTCCCCATACCCGCTCGGAAAAATTCTTGCCATCCACTGCCCAAGGTTTATGGATTACTTTGGATATTTTATTTCTGTCCAGCGTCGCAAAATCCCATCCAATACCTATACCCGTTTGTATTTCGTATGCTGTGTGATAATATCCTGCCTTATAGATGTCCCTCATTGCTGAATCAATGCTGTCAAGCTGATTTCCAAACATCACTTCAAGCTCCTGCTGCATTTGGAGTTTTAATGCCTCCATCCTGTTAATGTGTGCCCGTGCCGAAGCATTCTCAAGCTGTGCCATCCATGCCCCATTAATTTCATTTGCCCTGCCATATTTTATGTATTGGTGCACATCCCATTTCAGCTCCTCCAGCTCTCCGGCATTCAAAAGCCTCCTGGCCTCCTTGATGCTTATGTTATTATTTTTTGCAAAACGCATGTACCAGGAGGAAATTTTTCCCTCTATCCTCCTCTGCGCCTCGAGATACTGTTTCTCGATTTCCACATAACACTGCCTTCCCTTTTGGTTTTGGACTTGTTCAAGCAGTTCAAACCGTTCCTTCCAGTACTGGCTATTTTTCATCCAAATCACCATCCATGCCTTTTCCTGCCTCATCTTTTTTCTCTAGGCCAAACGGATCATACTGTTTTTTTAATTCTTCCTCCTCCTTCCGTTTCTGCCTTTTAAGGCGTTCCATTTCCTCCTGTGGGTCGCTTACCCACGGATGTTTGGCGATGACAGTCTCGTCAGACAGCAGCCCGACTGAATTTTGGCAGTTATCAATACTTTCAGATTCATTCATTATAATATCTCGATTGAATATGATATTGACATTCTCGTTTCCAAAATCGCCATATCCCATATTGGCAAGATGGGAATTTACAAACCATAAAATTTCTTCAAACGCCGCCTGGTACTCTGTTTCCATGTCGTTGGCATCAATATCTATATCAGAATACATCGATTGAATATTCATCTGATTTGGATTTCCAGACAATCTATCATCTTTGGCATCGTAGCCCATGGCGTTTTCAATCAGCGCTTTCTTGAAGATTTCCACGATGCTTTTGTAATTTTCTGCATCCACCTTGATCTCAAGGGTTTCTACTCCGCCTTTGGCAGAATCATCATACCTTACCTTTACGGCCCCATATGTGGAAAGGTTTTTCCGGAACTCGCCCAAGTCCTCACCATCATAGTTCTTTAAGACAAGGATTGTGTTCCTCGCATCCTGCTGCATGTTGTTTTCAAATTCTGACAGCATGATATTGATGCCATCTTGGAGCGATTTAACCTTTTTCAGCAATGGTATCTCATCCTCATTGCATTTCAGCGGTATGAGTGGGATTCTCTCCCAGTTAAACTCCTGCAGATTTCCCTCTCCATCCATTCCCACCGCATAGGGGCGGTCGCTTTTCCCTTCATTGTCCATGTCCTGGACTAACGTCTCCCCATCCAGGATGAACCTGTGTATTCCATCCAGATCATATAATTCAACTTTTTCAATGATTATTGGGGTAGTTCCTTCATATCCCGCCACCGGATAAATTCTCACTGCTGATTTTAGAATGTTGTGTTCGCTATCCGCCCAGAACGGAAGGATCTCATATGCCGGGAATATCCTGAAAGAAAGTTCTCCGCCCTCCGTGTAATAAGGATGTAACCATGCAATGCCTCCGTTATAGGCTGCCTTGCCACTGTTTTTGATTGTCCTCATAAATTTCTTGTTGAACACTTGCTTTAATAACTCATTATACCTTATATTTTTGGTCTCTATAGAAAATGGGTTGCCAAACAGGTAATTTGCCTTCTGATTTACCATTTTCAAGTACTGATTGTCTATTACATGATTGTTCGGCAAATTCTCCACCACTTCCAGCTCGCCATTCTCCCCAATCATAGTCCTTTTTCGTTTCAGTATATCGTGCTCATTCCCATAATACAAAAAGCCTTTGATCTGCATGATTCTCTGCGGTGAGTTTTTCCACCTGGCAATTTCCTTTTCCAGCAGTTCCCGGTTATTTGGTTCCGACCGCCACGAAATGAAATTGCTGACCTTTGATATTAGCGTGTTGACCCAGCTTCTAAACATCGCCTAATTCATCCTTTCGTTATTTATTCAAAACTGAACGCACTGCCTTTTGCCATATCCTCCACTGCATACCGCATTGCATCCATAAGATGGTTAAAATCATCAATGGGCTTATTCAGCTTTCTTCCTGTCTTGCTGTCGGTGTCCCAAGTATAGTTACTGATTTCAATAATGAAGTTCTCGCACCTGGGATGTATAACAATGTGGTAATTCTGCAGGAAGTCGATGCCGTTGTTTATGCTATCCTTGCCCTTCCTGGCTTTTCGGATGCCTTTCAGGCCCAACTCACGCAATCTATCAATGCTTTTGGGTTCGGCGGAATCAGCAGTTATTTTTTCTTTCATGTAACCCATCCGCTGAACTTCATCCGCAATGGCTTCATTGCTCATGCCAGGTTTATACATTTCATCAAAGACCCATATAGTCTTGCTCGCCTGGTCGACGAATCCGCAGAACAAGACACTTGGGTCATTCGTGTAACCAAAGTCCAATCCAAATACGGTTTTGACACCAGAAATCTTCTTGACCTCACCAATGTCAAAAAGTTTTTCCTCCCAGTTTTCATAAACAAGCCCATCAACGATGCCCCAATCGCCAAGGCCTGCTACCTGGTATCTCCTGGGATTTTGCTTTTTCATGGTTTCAAAAACTTTTAAGTCTGCAGTGTCCAACCATTCATTGCACATGTAGTTGGTTGTCATTGCAAGGGTTTCTCCATCTGGATTATCGAAAAAGCGCTTTTTTATCCAGTGATGTTCGTTCCACGGATTAAGTGTCAGAGTTATCTGTTTGAACAGCCCTGAACCTTCCGGGACTGCACCCCTGATTGATTCATCAAGCATATTAAAGTCATCTTCGCTGCTGATTTCATATGCTTCTTCTATCCACATCCAGCACAAACAGCCGGTTTTAACAGTAATGGATGTAACTTTCAAGGGATCATCAAGGCCTCTGAAATAAATTTTTTGGCCTGTTGGCTTGTAAGTCATTTCAAGGGGCGATTCCTTAACATCCCAAAAGGCATCAATGCCAAGGCGGTGAATGGCCCACTTTAACTCCGTAAAGCAGGAATCCTTTAATGTCCTAAACGTTTTCCTGATGACAAGGGTGTTTGCATCCGGGTATTTCATCATATTAGTGATGTACCATAACGCGGACGTCTTGGACTTCTTGGATGCCCTGGATCCTTTGCAGACCCGATACCTTCCCTTCCACCGCCAAAAAGTACCGTACCCTTTGCCGACTATTTCAGGCAGTTTCATACTTACCTTGCCGTTTGCATTTTCTGACTTATAATTTTCCGGGTACAGAATGAATTTCTGATACCCAAAAATATGTTGCGAAGAAATCTTTTGTCTTGTCATAAGGCGCCACCCGCCTAATCTTCAAGGGCATCTTCCCCACTAATAACAATCGGTGTGGCGATATTGACATCCATTTTATCACTCCACATTCCTAAGTGCTTACCCAACAGCTCCAGTGCCTTTAGTTTAGAAGCAATCTTTACTTCCCTTTCCACACTCGAAATAGAATCCCCCTCCGATTCTTTGTATTTTATGGATTCTATGCAGGCAAGATCTTCTTCCGTGGCAGTGTCTTTAATTTTCCCGTTGCTGTCAACAATGTCTGTTATCTTCACAAAAGCAAGCTTTGCTAGTTCCAGAACGACCCTGTCTTGATTCACTCCCATCCTTCTGCTGCGTTCTGCCATCGCTTCTGAAATAGCCTGTTGAACCTTAACAATTCCTAACATCCTTGAGCCCTGGACATCAGCTGTTTTTGCTGAATATCCGGCTCTTATAGCCGCCTGCGTTGCGTTCAGGTCAATCAGGTATTCATCTACAAACCGCTGCTGTTTTTCTGTTAATTTTGCCACACTGCCACCTTCTTTCCCAAAAATTTGTTCTATTTCCAACTCATTTTTCCCATGAAAAAAGCACCATGCTAAGGCACAGTGCTTCATGCAAAAACTTTGTAAGCTGCTTTGCTTATTTTACATATTATCACAGTCTTCATGAGAATTGTGAGAAAGTTTAAAGAAACTGTAAAATTTTTTTGATACAGTTGTTCTGTGCACCCCTATTTCCTCTCCAATTTCCTCCCAACGCATATTATTGATACAGCGCAATCTAAGTATCAAGCGCATTTCTGCATCATCCACGGATTTTAGAAATTCCTCAAACTCTTTTCTTTCTTCCTGCAGCTTTCTAAGGGAATATTGCATCATATCCTCCAAATCTTTCTGTTTTTCCAGAAAATCGTCTGTTATGTCAGTATGTTCACCACTCCCTTTAGGCATATCCGACAGAATGACTGGTTTGTAATATATCCTCTCTGCCTCCAGATCTTGTAATTGTTTTTTTATATATTCTATTTCCCGGTTTATGTAATATATCTGTTTGGATTCTTCTAACGTCATATTCTCTCTCCGCCCTGCCGCATTCTTATTTTATTTGCTTTCCCTGTATTTTCCCTCTATGCCCCTGGAATAAACCAATCCCCTGCTGCAAATGCCCTGCATTCGTTTAGGTGCTGCAGCGCTTCCTTATGGGCTTTTACCATTGGATGTCCATATGCCTCAGAAATGGATATTCCGTGGTTTCTGGCAAATTGTATGACATACTTTCCATGTTCGCTAAAAAGTTCATTCTCGGCTGCGTCACAGGCTGTGCTCTCGCTGGCTCTGATTCCAACCCCTTCTTCTGATTCTCTATAATTATAGTTCTTACAGGAAGTGCATACGCCCCTATCCCGATTTCTACAGCTCATGCAGTTCTCATTCAGTGAGCACACCTTACATTCCTCCGGATTCTGGCATAATGTGGCATTTGAACTGCATTTCCAATGGCTTCCCATCAGTTTTTCTCTGCTTCCCATTGTTCCCTCCTTTCTCTGCCGGGATGTTCCCGGCAGACGTTGTATGATTGTTTTGCTATTGTGATATATTATTATCCCTAAAGGCTGGTACCTTATTTGTGAATTATATAATCCATTCTTCCGGCTTTCCACATTCTTCAAATTCATATGCCCACACCCAGGGATTAACCTCCCATCCGTAACACTCAAAATCTGATTTCTTGATAGTTGAATTCCAAATTTCCTTGAAGTGTTCTTTGTTTGGCCACTTATTTACATCATAATCAAATGGATTCTGTGGCTGTGCTCCTTCTCTTTCGGCTTCTGCATCTGTTATGTCTTGCAGGCGCTCCACCCGGACATCCGTCACCCTCAAGAAGATTCTGGCAGCTTCTTTTGGCATATGAATGGAAGGACGCCATTGTGGGCTGTTCTCTGCCATAGAATCATACAGTTTTTCAAACTTATCATCGGGAAGCCTTACTATTCTGCATCCCCCATCCTTCTCATTTTCAGAAGTCTTGTATACTATGTATGTGATCTTATCATCATAATCCAGATTTGATATTCCCCAGGTTTCCCGGATATACAAAAAATCCCCTCTCTCATAAGGCACTTTCATATCAAAGCGATAAAACGGCTTCACATGAAAACTTATTTTGTCTGAAAATACCAGCGGGCTGTATATTTTTATATCATCGGGTTTCGGAATTTCTCCTGTAAATCTGTTTCTTGGAAATTTTATTACCCGCCTTGTATTCTTTTTTCGCCCATCTAATATGGCACGGACCATTTCTGCATTGAATAATATTGGCTTTATCACCTTGCCATCCTCCTTTTTTACTGCCCGCTCCTCAACATGCAGAATAATAATTCTGTCATCGATTTTCTCCTCGGCCCTGGTACACATTTCTGTATGGTTGCCAGCTTCCACCGCCCGCTCTCGTAATCGATTTCAGATGGATTTTCAAATTCATCTGATAAATTTGATATATATGGCACCGCCACCATAATCCCAAAGTGCATGGATGAATCTGGCGCCGTTTCGTGCAGATGCCGTGAAAATGCTCCATTTCGCAAATCCGGCAATAATTCCTTGTAGCATTCCATCGTGGTGACTATGTAATTCTTCTCCCCGAGGAAATTTAAGCCATTCCCGCTGTAGGCATCCTGCTTACAGCTCTTAATCTCGTAACAGACAAATATGCCCTTTTCTATATCCGATACCGAGCACTGCCCAGCTGGGACAAACTGCATGTAATCAATTCTCTTTGGCTTTCCTTTAGCTGCAAATGGATCTATACTCACTTCCTTTGCCCAGTATTTCCCCATCCCGGAAAATTTGGACGAGATAAGCAGCTCTCCCAGGAATTTTGTCGTTTCCTTTCTATCCATTTCCTTCCCTTTCTCTATTTGCCGGGATTTCATTCTTTCGGCTTTTCACCTTCTTCAAAGTGCATTTCCATCAATTCGGCAATCATCAGATATTCTTTGGCATATTTTGATTCGCTGTGTGTTTTACGGACTTTTTCCTTAAATTCTTCTAACGTTCCAGTAAAACACCCGCATACGACCCCAATGCTTTCATCTTTTTGTCGATGGAATGTTGTGTGACGACAGGCGGAACCGAATCCTTTTACCAATGCATAATCTTCATCTTTGCAAATCTTTGCATCTCCGCAGACCTTGGCATCTCCGCAGACCTTGGCATCTCCGCAGACCTCGGCATCTCCGCAGACCTTGGCATTGCCGTAGACCCAGGCATTGCCGTAGACCTCGGTATCTTCGCAGACCTCGGCATTGCCGTAGACCCAGGCATTGCCGTAGACCTCAGCATCTCCGCAGACCTCGGCATCTCCGCAGACCTTGGCATTGCCGTAGACCCAGGCATTGCCATTCTGGGCAAGATTTTCCTCTTTTTCAATATATCCCCCAACATCCCCCGCCTTGACATTTTTAAAATCTTTCAAGGCTTTAATTCTGTACAATTTCCTTTCCGCACTTATTATATATTCTTCCGTCAGCTCAAATTTTTTCATTTCCTTCCTCCTCTTTGTTGAATGGTATTCCATTCCTGATGGTTTCCCCGTCCTCTGCTTTCCATGCCCTTATCTGTTCCGCGTCTGTTCTGCGCTCCTTAATCATTTCCAGGTATGCGGACTGCTGCATCTTTGGAATATTATCCTGAAATCTGATGATAAATTCTTCCTTGTGGGCGCTTAAGACTATCCATGCCTCTGTAATGGGAAATCCTTCTGCTTTCAATTCCCCTGACTCCAGGGGCTTTACATACTTCCGTTTCTTTTTTGCCACTTCCGTTCTGGCTATTATGCTTTCTATGTACTCCTCTGCCTTTTCATGTGCCAACTCGCACTGGAAGGAAGTACATGTATGCATCCGGGAGCCCAGGCAGAAGCGGCAGATATTATTCCTCAACCATTCTTCCTTATAAGCTTTCCACGTCATCGCCTTCCCCTTTTACGGATATGAGGAATGCGTGTAGCACTGCCAGTTTTTCCTCTTTTTCCAGTATTTCCTTCATAAGCCTTTCAACTTCTTCACTAATGAGATCAAGCACCGCCCGCGGTGGCCTGATTCCCTGTACTGCTGCATCCTGCTTTTTTCAGTCTTTTCTTTTGCTTCGTCCGGCTTTTTCTCTATTTTCTTTTCTTCTGCGGCTTTCAGCTTATCCTCCGGCTTTTCCCTTGGGGCTCTCGTTTTCGGTATTTCATCTTCCGGGATTCCCTGCTCTATGAGTATTTCCCTGATTGTTTCCCTGCTGCACAGATTTATCTCAGACAGAATCTTTATCTGTTCCCTCTTGTTTGCTGCTTCCAGGTATGTTTTTCGTATATCTTCCGGGGACATATCCGTATTGTATTTTTTCTTTACTTCCTGCTCCATCGCTTTCTCTCCTTTCTTTTCAAAGCTCTTGTTTTTTCGCATTTCAGCCTCATTTCCTACTCCTCCCCTTAAATTCCTCCGCTAGTATCTCAAAATCGACGCTATCATGAAGCCTTCCATCTTGCAGCCTTGCCACCTGCCTGTAATATGCACATTCACGCCCTCCGTACTTTTTGATGAAATTCCGGTAGCCCCTGATGGCAGGATTATCTGCAAAGGCACACCATGATATTCGATTCATGTGGTAAATCTCGAACAAATCGCAAACCGCCTTATATACATCCCTTGCAAATTCAATACTATTCTTTTTGTAGCTGATGATGCCGAATCTTTCAGCAGACATTGACTTCCAGTCGATCGAATATTCTATGTAGCCAAGAATATTATCTTTCCCATCCACCGATACGAAGCAGTGCCTATCAAAGTTGTCTTCCGGCAGATCTATTGTGCTGCCTCCCGTTCCGCCGTTCCAAAATATATTTTCCGGCCTGTACCAAGATTTTATATTTTCCTCCCGCAGCCTGGCCTCGTATAATTGCGCTGGTTTTAGCATTTTCTCACCTCCATAATTCCGGGTTATCTGATATGTTGCCTATAATCTCCAGCTGCCAGCCCCAGTAGCCGTCAAAGCTCATCTCAGCGCCTTCCCCCTCCAGTACAAATCCTGCGCTATCAGTGTCCCACCTTACCAGAAGGTTTTCCTCGTCCGTGTCTGTACAGAGGATGTCTCCCTCAAAAATCTTCCTTTCATTGGCATCTTTAAATCCTGTGTACTGGCCGATTGTTTCCGGGTCGATTTTAACTGTACCGCAGTCACAAAAACCCTTGTAAACTTCAAATTCCGTCAGAGCCCCGTTTATGTCATGGACGGGAAGTCCTTCCGCCCATCCGTCCCCGGATTCTTTCTTTGCCCTGAATAAAATTTCTCTCATTCCCTATGTCCTCCTTTGCAATTCTTCCAATGCGGCTTCGGCTTCTTCTTGAGTAAGAAAAATACCCTTTCCTATATCCATTTTCCGGTATGTATACCCACCACCCCATTCGTCCGCGCATTCCATCTTGAAGTTATCCGATAAATTACCAAATATCTTAAAATTGATAACTTGTAATGGGATTACTGGCCGCTTTGCGCCTTTATTGATTCGATATACCGTATCTCCCACCGCACAGGGCAGTTTCGGAAGCTTTCCCTGTTCCTCCAAGTCCTCATATTCTGCCAGCCTGTTCAGCGTGTTTGTGACTTTATTAAATTCATCAAATCCAAGATTACACTGTAAATCCATGCCGTCCACGCCGATAATGTCGGCGTTTCCAAATTCGTCACGTTCTGTCAATCTCTCCATATTCCCTTTCCTCCACATTCTTTCTCCGCTCCGCCACTCATGCACTCACCGCTCTCATTGCTTCCAATTCAACTTCTGTCCGCACTTACTACACCAACCGCCAAAAGGCTCTTTTATTCCTCTTACAGCTGCACCGCATATAGGGCAATCGGCACGAATCAGTTTATCTGCAGTTCCATCTGCCGGTACTCCGGCTCGAAATTCATCCACAGTATTTCCTTTTTCCTGCTGCATACCTGGGAATATGCCGTGGTTTCCTCCCTGTGCCAGCCTTTCAGGGTGGCATTGTAAAGCTCATTATCATATCCGCTCAGGATTACCGGGCCTTTGTGTGCAAGGAGAATGTACAGCAGTTCCTCCTGGGCCGGATCATCCATCTCGTGCCGGTACTGCTTTCCGTGCCTGGCGCCCAGCACATATGGCGGATCTGCATAGATGAGCACATTCGGGAAGTTGAATCTCTGGATTATTTCAATTGCCGGCCTGTTTTCTATCTGCACGCCCCTGAGCCGTTCCGCCGCCTGCATGATCTTCTCCGGCAGTCTGCGCCAGTCCTGGGAAGCGTAAGCGCGCTCCCTTCCCTGTACATCGTTTTTCCAGCCAACTTTCTCTCCGTTTGTGCGGAAGCCATGCCCCATGTTCAGGCGTATGTAAAAGTTTACGGCTTTCCCCAGGCTGTCCTCCGGGACTGCTGCAAATGCATCCTCGTAGATCTGCCTGGCGTATGGTGTCCAGTAGACTTCATGGGCAAGCTTTTCGGGATCTTTTTTTATCCACTCAAATAAGTTCACTACGTTGTTGTCCAGATCGTTCACTGTTTCAATGTTGGACCGGGGCTTGTTGAACAGCACAGCGCCGGATCCAAAGAAGGGTTCCAGGTAGCTGTGGTGCTTTGGGAAGAAATCTATAATCCAGCCGGCAAGACTCCACTTGCTTCCAGGGTATTTCATTACTGCTTTCATCTCCGCTCGCTCTTTTCCAGGTTCGGGCACCAGTGCGTGCCGAGCATGTTGTAATCGAGCCTGTTTCTGCACTTTTTCCTTTCTGCATCCTCTTTAGAGAGCCATACCTGGTGCAGTCTGCACCAGAAAGCCGGGTTTTGGCAGATTTTA
Organism: uncultured Lachnospiraceae bacterium; assembly: GCA_948688495.1. Lineage (GTDB taxonomy): Bacteria > Bacillota > Clostridia > Lachnospirales > Lachnospiraceae > Petralouisia. The sequence continues at coordinate 203,919 of CAPQSW010000001.1, forward strand.
TTGTCCAGCCCCATGTATGGGTTTCTCTGGTCCGCAGTCATGTGTTTTCCCATTGCTTCCTCCTATCCCGTAAGCTGGCGTTTCTTCGTTTCCACCCGCTCCACTTTTATCTCTCCCTTGCTACTCTTCGAAATTATGGCTTTTATCCCGCCCGCAAGGTTTAAGGCAATTTTTTCAAGCCTTCCGTCCAGCATTTCGCCTATTGCTGCATTCAGGATTGATAAGATTATTTCCCCCTGCGCATTCTGTTCCCCGGCATTCTCGCCGAAAACTCCTCTATTTCCTGTTCCTCCGTCAGTGGCGCTGATTCAAATTGTATGGTCTGCCCGCAGAATCTGCAGGGCGCGATATGCACCATTTTGCTCATGCTTCTCCTCCTTCCAGAAATCCCCATTTGCTGTATACGAGTTCCCTTTCGTCCCAGCCCGGGTAATGGCTTTTTAAATATTCTTTGAATATTTCAAGCATCTCCCCGCGGAATCCCCTGTTCCCATTGTCCATCATTTCATGGTGGTACTGGCACCCCAGGCCTCCGTTCTGCGGTATGCCTAGGCCGTTTTTACTCCTCGGGATGTAGTGCATGATGCCTTTTATTTCTTTTGCAAATTCCGGCCCGCCTTCCATCCGGTAGCCCATTGCACAGAAGATGCATTCCCCGCGGTCGCGCTTTATAATCTCCTTCCTTGCCCGGGCATTAAATTCCCGGGCCTTCGCCTGTCTGGACCTGCTCATTTCCTTCCTCCCTCAAACATGATTGTGATGCCGTGTTCGTAGGCGTATTCAAATTCCTGTGCACAGCCTTTGCTTTCCTGCCAGCCTTCGAGCATAAATACGGCCTGGCACATATCAATCATGGGAATGCATATCCTCATGTATTCCCCGTGCGTGGTATCTGCCGGGAGCCGGGCGCATACCTCTGCCGGGTTGATTACGGTGCATCCCTCTGCCTGCAGGCTTCTTTCTGCCCGGTCAAAACGTTCCATGTAATCGTCTGTCCCTGTGATTGGCCCGCTGATGTATACTTTCACTGTTCTTCCTCCTTCCGGTAGAGTTCATGCGTGCCATCCAGCACCTTTTCTTCATCTTCACCAGCAAATATCCATCCATACGGTTTCAGGGTGTCATAGCAGCGCTTCAGTCTTTTCCCCTCCTTTTCCCTGTAGCATCCTCTATAATCGATAAGTTCCGCGTCTTTCACCTCATTGTGGAGCGCCAGAAGCATTGAGTTTGTGTAACTTAAGCTGTTCAGTTTTTCCTTTGCTTCCTCCTTTTCTTCTTCCGAACAGTTGTAATACTCTTTGCTGGTAAAAAATTCAATCACACCATTGGATGACAGGTACGCACAGCTTTCAATCAGGAACCTCCATATCTTTTCCCTTATCTCCTCCTCATTCTCCGGCTTGCGGATTTTTCCCTCTATGATATTCAGTATAAAATCCTTGCGACTGGCATCCATTTCTTTGATAATCGCCTTGAGCTGTTTCTTTTTCTTGTCTTTTTCCTTTTTGGCGGTTTCCTCAGGGGTCAGCTTCTTTTTCTCGTTTTTGTGTTTTTTGATTATACAGGCATTCCTCCAGTACAGAAGATAATAAAGTTTTTCGCTCTCTTTTACGTCCAGCCTTTTAGGAATTTCTTTGTCCAGGTCAATTTCCTTGATCTTGTCCCATTTCCCGGAATACAGCTCGTTCTGTGTCCCTTCCGGTGCTTTTTCTATACCTGCCTTTTCCGCCATATCTGCAAACTGCTTATATCTTTCATTTCGTAACGCCTCTGCTGCCTCCCTTTGGGCCATCGTGGTAATTTCCCTCGAATTTTGGGCATATTTTAAAATCTTGTTCCTGGTTTTGAGGTCTTTGATTTTTTCGAGTTCATACAGGTCCCTGAGTGAGAGCTGGAAGCTTTCATCCTGATCCTTCTTTTTCAGTTCCTTCTGATTCAGTTTTGCGATGTTCAGGCGGTGCCTTATGGTTGTATCGCTGAATCCGGTCTTTTGGGCTATCTGCTCTACGCTTTCCCCGAGATCAAGCATCATCTGGAAACCGTTTGCCTGCTCCCATATTGTCAAATCATTACGTTGCATATTTTCTTCCAACATGATTGCAACCTGCTCTTTTAAATCCAGCCCTTCCGCTATCTGGCATGGAAATTCCTTTATGCCTGCGCGGATGCCTGCTGCATGTCTCCGGTGTCCGATGAGCGCCATGTACTCCCCGGGCTCGCCCTCCACAGGGATTACCGTAAGATTCTGCAGGATGCCGTTTTTCCTGATGGATTCCTCAAGCTCTGAAAGGTCCCCTAATTCCTTTCTGGGATTGTCTGGGTGGGGACGTATGTGCTCTGCCTGTATGTAGATGATTTCGTTCTTTTTTGCTGTTTCGCTGTTCACTGCTGTTTCCTCCTTCTGGTTTCCTGTATGGTT
>CAPQSW010000001.1:206347-212289 GCA_948688495.1 uncultured Lachnospiraceae bacterium
TGGTTTTCATGTTTCTTCTTACTGCCGTGGCCGCGTCCATCATGTCCTCTGCCAGCTGTTCCGTGTATTCCCACTCTCCGCGCTGCCAAATCAGATGCATATACTGCAATGACTGCGTTATGATATTCCGGCAGGATGTTTCCGTGTCCGAAATTACTTTTCCAGAACTGTCCCCCGCCCTAATCATTTCAGGGCTTTCCGGCGTTTTTTGCGTGGTTTTTCCGTTTTCCTGGACAGAATCGGCCTCCGCCCTAATCATTTCAACGTTTCCCGGCATTTCCCTTCCTCCTTTTCCACTGCCTTAATTCTTTCTTCACGGCATCCTGCATCACGGATGTGTATTCATGCCTTCCGGTTTCCATTGTCCACGCACGGCCCGCGCTTTTTTCGGACAGCATCTTCCAGAGTGCGGCGTTCCTTACCGGTTTCCCGCGGGCGTTCCTCCATCCGGTTTCCTGCCACTGCAGAGGCCAGCCGTTTCGCACAGCGGCCGATACATGTGTGCAGTCCGTGTATGCCCTTACGGTATGCGGGCTTTCCAGGATATTTTTCTTTGCCAGCGCATCCAGCACGTGGAAGGCGTTGATTAATGCCATCAGCACGCCCTGTGGCTGTGTTCCGGCTTTTAGGTGGATGAATCCTTCTTCCGTCTCCGGCTCCCCGTCTTTCATGTATTCCAGGATCCACTCTGCCACGCCGTCCCGCTTTGCCGGCCCGTTCCATGAATCGACTATGAATATCCGTACTTCCGGCATGTACAGACGCCTCCTTTCTTTCCAGCCTCCTTGCCATGTAATGCTGGTACGGGTGCCCAGTGACGGGGTTTATGCCGTTTTCCAGGGAATCCTTTATTATGTACCAGCCCTTTTCCGGCTCCGGCTCATCCTCCCACTTCCTGCCCCATACCCGTTTTTTAATGGGCTCAGGCACTAATAGGTTGCGGCTCCTTGTGTAGCTTTGCTCCTTCCCCTCCTCTTTTGCCAGGTAGTCTGAAAGTTCCCCATATTCCCCTTCCTCATACAGCGGCGTGAAGTGCCTTCCCCCGTATTTCCAGTATTTCATTACCAGTTTTTTTGTATTGAGTTCCGGTATATCCTCGATAATCAGATGGTGATGGGCTGCGCCCCGCTTTCCGATCACTGTTACGCACAGGAACTTGAATTTGTATCCCGATTTCCTGTATGCATCCCTCATGTCTTCGAAGAATATCCTCCTGTGCTTTTTTGCCTCTTTCATGTCCTTTGGTCTGTCCGTTTTCCGGTAAGTCAGTACAAGGTGGGAGTCTCCTTCATGGAAGTTCGCAAGGATAAGCCTCTGTATTTTCCTTGCGCGGTTCCTTCTGTTCTGCCTCTCAATATCCTCCGGCGTTGCCTTTTTCTTTGGCGCGCGTCTGCATCCTGGCGCTCCGTAGTTCCCCGGATAGTACCTGGCTACCTCTTTCACGTCCCCGAGATCGTATATTTTTTCTATGTGCAATTTAAAATCACCCCTAACGTTAATATCCTGAACAAGTAATGGAAAAGGCATGAAAGCCTTTATTTTCCACCGTTTTTCCATTGACTTTAAATCCCCGGGGTGGTATACTTTATATGTCTTAGTAAAGTAATTTACCCCTGACTGGGCGGCCTATCTCCTGATTGGCTGCCCAGTCTTTTTGTTTGTTATTTTCGCAAATGTAATGCCGTCTCTATCCCGGATCTTGGTTTCAAACGGGTTATATGCGTCTTTCCTTTTTACTGATGTGTGGTGGTAGTTTCCCTGTGTGTCCTGATAGTAATAGGTGTTGTACTTTTTTCCCTGTACGATTGTCAGCAGTTCCCAGCCTTCCCTGGGGTTTCCTTCAAAATACCTGGATTTTTCTTTGATCTCCCTTGTGATTGTCATGGGGTTGTCCCTCCTATCTCCTCATTGCATTTTCCCTTGCAATGGCTTTTTCAAGTTCTTCCACATTAAATACAATGGGGCTGTTCCTATTTTTTGTGCCCGGATTCAGCTTCCAGGCAACAGGCAGGCCCTTTTCCCTGTATATACGCATCAGCTGGGCCTCTGAATGCCCCATCTTTACCAGCTCATTTTTCCTCATTACTGATTTTGGATATTTCATTTTTCCTCCTTTGCTTGCAGAATACAGATAGGAATGTTAAAATCTGGCTGTAACTGATAAGCCTAAGTTATTAGTTACATGCCCCGGCCCGTATACGCTTACTGCCGGGGCACTATTAGATGAGGCGCTTTGCTCCCAAATAATGTAAGCTGCATTTAATTTCTCTGTCTGTAAAGTTTTTTCCAAGAAGCTCTCCGACAGCATCCAGTCTGGTGGGCTTCTTTATTTCCGCTCCATCTGTTGATGTCCTGTCTTTTTTCCTTGGGTATAACGTTTTCCTCTGATAGTTTCCTGATGTTTTAAGGCTGCTTCTGTACTCAAACTTTTCAGGAAACATGGTTTGTGGCATAAACATTTTATTCTCATCTCCTTTCTTTCCTGACAGACACCAGCTCTGCCAGGGCTTTTGTCATTTCTGCAATACCTTTCCACTCCTCCGTCTCATACCTGGATTGCCATTATTACAACCCTGATTACCATATTCCTATCAGCTTGACTATTGCCATCCCTATAAAATTTCCGATAATCCCGCATGCCAGCGGGATTTTTGCTATGTCAAAAAAATCTTCTAAAATAAATCCCAGGTCTTCCCAGAACCATGTGCATATATGTTTTATTGCTTTATTTATTTTTCCCACGTTCCTCACCTCCCTCCTATACTGGCATCCCCATTTGTCACATGATTGTCCTCACCATCGGATAAGGTTTTATACTTTCTCGCTTGCTTAATGTGTGATATACTCCTAATAAAAAAGGAGAAATATTATGAATATCCAGACGTTTATAGATTCTTTTTGTAACTTGCTCACTTTTGAAAACATCACCTTTGTATTATCAGTCTTTGGCTCTGTTGGAACTCTGATTACATTTATAGCCGCATTTAAAAGTAACCGCAAAAACCTGAAAATGATAGTTTCTAACCTCGCTTACATAAAAGACGTCAAGACTTTGTCGATAACAATTACATTTGAAAATCGTTCCAGGCTTCCTATCTCCATCACATCCGCAAGACTCTTTATAAGCGATGACGAAATACTCCCAGAAAAATATCCAAGGCTCGTTGACAGATATGCGTACCGTGAGAATGATGAAATTGTTGCACGCAAGTTTCTTTACAATATAAATTTTCCTGTCTGCGTTCAGCAGCTTGGCGCCTCCTCTGGTAGTCTTCTCTTTGATGTTTCTCCAGAAGTGATTCAAAATTCCTCCACTCCTCTGTTTCTAAAAGTTCGTTCGACACGTGGTCGGGAAGACAAAACGCAACTAGATGTGTGCTCCATGAAATATGTTTGATTATCTGTGTTCCAACGTCATGAATTTCATAGCCTGTGTCTGATCCATTTACTTTTATAATTAATGCCATAATTTCACCTTCCTCCTATACTGGCGTCCGTGGACGCCTGGAAATTTGTTGATTCCCTTTCCCCTTTTCGTTACAATGTGGGTACAGGCTGCTGCAACAGCCGAGTACATATGAGAGGAGGGTAAACACATGAAATTAAATCCTAATTGTGTCCGCGCAGTTTTGTTGGCTGTCGAGGAGAAAAGTGACTATCATCATCAAATGCACTATTTGCGTGGAGAACTTTCCAATACCCCGCTTGATAATTTTTACCATGAAGAAATTATTTACCATATCCGTCAATGTGAGCTGTCCAATTTAATATATGACGTCAGTTATTGTGACGGTGGCGTCTCTATTTACGTTAAGGACTTAACACCGCTCGGTCACGAATTTCTCTCTAATATAAAAAATGAAGCTGTCTGGAAAAAGCTTTTGCTTAAATGCGCAAATGCATCTCTACCCATTCTTATGGAAATCGCTCCTAAGATTGCCTTAGATTTCTACCTCAGCCAATAGTGCATTCTACCAGCATCGTTACCGTTAAAACGGCTCGATTTAACAGTGGTGATGCTGAACTTTTCTCCAATTTGTAGTTCATAACATCAGTAAGCTCTGTGTCATTTAAAAATATTGAACATGTGCTTTCATCTTCCTCTATGCGAAGTTTTGTACGCTTCCTTTCCTGTACATGCACCCCCGACAAGCAGTTCTGGCTTTCGTATTTTAATGTTTTGTCGATTGCCAGTACCCATTTTCCTTTCTCAAACCTCAACTCCAGTTCTGACACGCAATCTCCGATATTTTCTCCATTTAACTGGTAAATCCCTTTTTTTGTATCAATGTGGATTGATTCTAGCTTTTCGCTCTCCATGCTTTCTCATCTCCCCTCCTATACTGGTGTCCGTGGATGTAGGAATTTATCTTTGTTGACATTCAATGCCCCACAAACTAACTCATATTCCGGAAAAGTCATCCTTCTATTTCCATTCAGTGATAAATTTAATTTAGGCAAATCTATTCCTGTCTTTTTGCTAATAAACGTCTGCGAGATACCGTTTTCCTCCAGATATTCTTTGATTTTTTCTTCCATTTTCATCTAACATCACCTCACTTTTGTTTCAGTATTTCTGAAATTTTTATTTACAAAATCAAAATATCATGCTAATATCATTGAAAAGGACGTGATTATATGACTTTCGGAAGAAAATTAAAAAGGGCCCGAACAGAAAAGCACATGACACAAAAACAACTAGCTGAAATGCTTTCTGTGAAGCACAATTCCATTAGTAATTGGGAAAACGATATTAATAAACCCGATCCAAATACAATAGAGCTTATATGTGGCGTTTTGGAAATAACCCCTAATTATTTACTTTCAAATTCTCCAGATGATTTTTCACCTTCCGAGAAATTATTAATTAAAAGATACAGGGAACTAGACGTATCTGGAAAAAAGCATATTGATTATGAATTAGACAGAGAAACCGAAAGAATATCAGAACTTAAACAAAAAATCGAACATATAAAAGAATTAGAAAAATCAATTTCACAAAACGACATACATAATCCAAATACACGTCTTATCAATTATTACTACCGCCTGGCATCTGCTGGAACAGGACAAATAATATTCGATATGCCGCCTACGGAAAAGATTGAAATACCTGATATTCCAGAATATAAGAAAGTTGATTACGCCATAGGGGTAAATGGAAACAGCATGGAGCCGGAATATAACGACGGTGATACGCTCCTTATTGAAATGGCAGAAGAAATTAAGATGGGGGAAATCGGGATATTCTTAGTAGATAATGAAAGTTATGTAAAAAAACTAGGGAATGGGGAACTTATTTCCCTTAATCCTGAATATGATAATATTCCGCTAACAGAAAATTCAAGGTGTATGGGGCGAGTTGTTGACAAACTGTGATTAAACCACTTCGGTGTTTTAATAAATAATAAGTATAAAAATGAGAGGAGATATTCTTTATGAAAAAAACTTTAAAAATTTCAATGTTTCTATTGTTCACAATAGTGCTATCCAATTGCTTCGCATTAAAAAGCGATGCTGCTGTTACTCTTAACGATTCTAAAATTATTATCGCGCCAAAAAATAGTTATACCTTAAAAGTATCTGGAACAAAAAAAATATTAAATGGTCTACTAGTAAGAAATCCATTGCAAAAGTTTCAAAAAATGGAAAAGTCACTGGTAAAAAAAAGGGAACGGCTTACATAACTGCAAAAATAGGAAAAAAACGTTACAAATGCAAAGTTGTAGTTATGGATGATTATGACATTGCTAGTAAACTTATTGACGCTTATAATTGGCAATGTAAGGATATTTGGAATAATGGTTTTTGTGACATTTATCACTATATTGAGTATGGGAGCAACTCATACGGAAAAAGTATGAATCCAAAAAAAGTTATTTCACAACTCAATTTAAGCTTAAAAAAGAAAAAAACTTATAACAATTTTGTGACTTGTGTAA
>CAPQSW010000001.1:212299-214347 GCA_948688495.1 uncultured Lachnospiraceae bacterium
AAACGACATGGAATAAATTATATAAAGAAACCAATAATTTGAGTTCCATATTAAAAAAGAACGGAACACCCAAGCCTTTTAGTAATTACTATTTCCCTTATGAAAAGTATAGAGACTATTTGTACGATTTAATGGCATATGTTTATTAAGTAAAATTCACCTGACAGCATTTCAATGTAACAGTTCAATAAAAACCTCCGGGGAGCATATTGCATTCCTATTCTGCATATGCTATAATGCCAGTAGGCAAAAGGAAATAATAGTGTTTCTGTCAGCCGAAACACCAAAACGAAAACCCCCGGAATGGCAGTCCAGGGGTTTTCTTATTCCATTGTGGTGGAATCATGCCAAGGCTAGTTGTCATCGCTTCCGCTGTCTAACCATTTGATGATATAGTGGCAGACTATACCAGCCGTAACAGCGGATATAAAGGAAATAATAGCTTCTATCAACTTTTACACCCCTTTCCGTTGCCGGATTGGGTATGACGACATAAGGATTGTAGCACAATCCTACTATCTATGTAAAGCAAAACCGCCCCTGTGCCACCAGGAACGGTTTAAAGATACATCCGAAGATGATAAAAAAAATTTTTACAAGCAAGAACATTGTACCATCTTCGGGAACAGCTTGCAAGCGGAACTTTGTTCCGGCTGGCTGTTATTTTTATACCCCAAAAAAAGACTGCTGCACCCAGCAAGAGAAAGGATGAGACTATGGCAACAGCGAAGTACAAAAGAAACTACAGAGGGGAATTTGAGGCCCGTATCTGGGATGGTACATACAATCCTGATGGGAGCAAGCACCGGAAACGGCTTGTATCGAAAAAATCAAGTGCGGACCTAGAGCGGAAAGTAAACGCCCTGAAATCCCAAGTAGAAAATGGGCAGTATGTCCAGGATTCTGATATTTTGTTCCTGGATTATGCCAGGCAATGGCTACATACCAAAAAGGGCGTACGTGAAAAGAATACACAGCGAATGTATGAGAATATCATCGAAATACACCTTTCCTTCCTGAAAGGAATAAGGATTTCAGAAATCCGCAACAGCCACTTCCAGCTTGCCATCAACAATGCACTGGATAAGCCCCGGACATGCCAGCAGATATATATCACTTTCAAGCAGATTTTAAAGATGGCAGTCACGGACAATTACATCGGGGCCGGAATGTATGAAATGATATGCTCGGACATCAACTTACCCAAGTATACCAGAACGGAGAAGCGAGCACTGACGCAGACCGAAAAAGACGCCGTTCTGGCCGCGGACTTCACCGACCGTGAAAAGGCTTTCGTATATATTATATACTCCTGCGGACTGCGCCGTGGGGAAGCCCTGGCACTCTCTGTATTTGATTTTTCTTTCGAGGCGGGGAAAAATACCCTTTCCATCACAAAAGCGCTTATTTTCGATCACAACACGCCATAGATAAAGCCTGTGCCGAAGACAGGTAATGGATTTCGCAGGCTTCCGATTCCTGATAGCACTGCCGCCTTCCTGAAGGAATACATATTCAATCTGGATGGTACACAGCTCTTTACTTCCCGGAACAGCTCTCTGATAACTCACTCCTCCTATGTGAAGATGTGGAACTCCATTGTACGCAAAATGAATCACGCGTCTGGCGGGACCGATGCCTTTCCAGTAATCAAGGGGCTTACCGCCCATATCTTCCGACACAATTACTGCACCAACCTTTGTTACCAGGTTCCGGCTATCAGTATAAAGAAGATTGCGCAACTCATGGGAGATACAGAGAAAATGGTGATGGATGTTTACAACCATATCATGGATGAAAGGGAGGACCCTGCAGGTGTAATAAACGATATATTGGCAGTGTGATTTTTGCGGACACAATGCGGACATTAGGTTGAAAAAGCGTCTCTGCGGACACGCTGCGGACATTTACAACCACCCACAATTAATCACAAACAGCTACATTAAAAACAGCGGAAAACACTGTAAAATCAGTGTTTTCCGCTGTCTTTCAGCAATGAGACATCGGGGATTCGAACCCCGGACAACTTGATTAAAAGTCAAGTGCTC
>CAPQSW010000002.1:0-117797 GCA_948688495.1 uncultured Lachnospiraceae bacterium
GGCGCACATTCAGTCATCTTTTAACAATACAATTGTAACGATTACAGATGCTGAAGGAAATGCTTTATCATGGGCAAGTGCAGGCGGTCTTGGTTTTAGAGGTTCAAGGAAATCTACTCCATATGCTGCACAGATGGCGGCAGAGACTGCAACAAAAGCAGCTCTTGTTCATGGTTTGAAAACAGTAGACGTTATGGTAAAGGGACCTGGTTCGGGACGTGAAGCAGCAATTCGTGCGCTTCAGGCATGTGGCCTTGAAGTAACCAGCATCAAAGACGTTACTCCGGTACCTCACAACGGATGTCGTCCACCAAAACGCAGAAGAGTCTAATTAGGAGGTATAGGTTAAGATGGCAGTAAATAGAGTTCCAGTTCTTAAGAGATGCAGATCTCTTGGTTTAGACCCGGTTTATCTGGGAATAGATAAAAAGTCCAACAGACAGCTGAAAAGGGCAAATAGGAAAGTGTCTGAGTATGGACTTCAGTTGAGAGAAAAACAGAAGGCAAAATTCATCTATGGCGTGTTAGAGAAACCTTTCCACAACTATTATCTGAAAGCGGACAGGATGAAGGGCATGACAGGTGAGAACCTGATGATCATTCTGGAAAGCAGATTGGATAATGTGGTATATCGTTTGGGTCTGGCAAGAACCAGAAAAGAGGCAAGACAGATTGTTGATCATAAGCATGTGCTGGTGAATGGCAAACAGGTAAAGATTCCGTCTTATCTGGTAAAGGCAGGAGATACCATTGAAATTAAAGAGAAATGCAAAGGCTCTCAGAGATATAAAGATATTCTTGAGGTGACTGGCGGAAGATTGACACCAGAATGGTTAGAAGTTGACCAGGAGAATCTGAAAGGCAGCGTGAAGGAACTGCCGAGCAGAGAAGCTATTGATGTTCCGGTTGATGAAATGCTTATCGTCGAGTTATATTCTAAATAATAAGTGACAAGCAACGGTATCCGAAAAGGAGGGACTTTGTAGTGTTCGATTTTGAAAAACCGAAAATTGAAATTGCACAGATTTCAGAAGACAAAAAATATGGCCGATTTGTCGTAGAACCACTTGAAAGAGGCTATGGTACTACACTTGGCAATTCGTTAAGAAGGATTATGCTTTCTTCTTTGCCCGGTGCAGCAGTCAGCCAGGTGAAAATCGAAGGTGTCCTTCATGAATTCAGTTCTATTCCTGGTATCAAGGAAGATGTGACCGAAATTATCATGAACATTAAGAATCTGGCTTTGAAAAACACCAGCCCAACAAACGAGTCTAAAGTTGCTTATATTGAATTTGAGGGCGAGGGCGTAGTTACAGCTGCGGATATTCAAGTTGATCCGGACATTGAGATTATGAACCCGGATTTAGTGATTGCCCATTTGAATGGCGGGGCAGATTCCAGACTTTATATGGAACTGACCATCACGAAAGGCAGAGGCTATGTCAGCGCGGATAAGAACAAAGGTGAAGATGTCCCAATTGGCGTAATCGCAGTCGATTGTATTTACACTCCGATTGAACGTGTAAATCTTTCCATTGAGAATACCCGTGTGGGACAGATTACAGACTATGATAAACTTACGCTGGACGTATATACGAACGGCACTTTAGAGCCGGATGAGGCAGTGAGTCTGGCAGCAAAAGTTTTAAGCGAGCATTTAAATCTATTTATTGATTTGTCCGAGAATGCAAAAACGGCAGAAGTTATGATTGAAAAAGAAGACAATGCCAAAGAAAAGGTTCTGGAAATGAATATTGATGAACTGGAATTGTCCGTTCGTTCTTACAATTGTCTCAAACGTGCAGGAATTAACACAGTAGAGGAATTGACAAACAGAACGCCGGAGGATATGATGAAGGTTCGGAATCTTGGGCGCAAATCATTAGAAGAAGTGTTGGCAAAATTAAAAGAATTAGGGTTACAGCTGAACCCTGGCGAGGAGTAATCCGGGACAGGGTGATATCAAACGAACTGTTAATGTTCGTTTGGGTACCGCCTTACCCTGGATGAAGAATAATTCTTATTAACTCATAGACGGCAGGGTTTGTAAGACCAAAAGGCAAAGCTCTGTATAACCGAAATGAGTGGAAGACAAATAACAGTATTTGGTGAATAAGACCAAAAGGCATCGCCGGATACTCCACAAATGGAGGACGAAAAGAATGGCAAAGTATAGAAAATTAGGAAGAACTTCCGATCAGAGAAAGGCTTTGATTCGGAATCAGGTGACAGCACTGCTTTATCATGGCAAGATTGTTACCACAGAAGCTAAGGCAAAAGAAATCCGCAAAGTTGCGGAGGGACTCATTGCCCTGGGAATCAGAGAAAGAGATAATTATGAGGAAGTGACAGTAACGGCTAAGGTTCCTCGTAAGGATAAGGACGGCAAGAGGGTAAAGGAAGTTGTAGACGGCAAGAAAGTTACCGTATATGACGAAGTAGAGAAGACCATTAAGAAGGATCTTCCTTCCCGTTTACACGCAAGGCGTCAGATGAATAAGGTATTATACCCGGTAACATCTGTTCCGGCTGAAAATGCAGGAAAGAAGAAAAACACCAAGAAAGTTGACGTTGCAGCCAAGATATTTGACGAAATTGCTCCAAAATATGCAGGCCGTAATGGTGGATACACCAGAATTGTCAAAATTGGACAGCGCAAAGGTGATGGTGCTTTAGAGGTTCTTCTCGAGTTAGTTTAAGAATCGAAATACGCAATGTAATTTTAGGTCACAGGAAAGAATATTTGAAATGTATTTTTTTCCTGTGACCTACTTTATGGAAGGAGAAAATAATTTATGAGTACAGCATCCATTTGTATCTTAATTACAATTGTAGTTTATCTCATTGGTATGTTGACTGTCGGGTTTCATTTTGCCAGGAAAAATGAGTCTACCTCAGATTTTTATCTGGGAGGACGTAAGCTGGGACCGTTGGTAACAGCAATGAGCGCGGAGGCGTCTGATATGTCAGGCTACTTGTTAATGGGATTGCCTGGATTGGCTTATCTGTCGGGTGTTGCGGATGTGGGCTGGACGATTGTAGGTCTGGCAGCGGGTACATATCTGAACTGGCTGTTTACGGCAAGGCGTCTGCGACGTTATACACAGATTACGGGATCCATTACACTTCCACAGTTTTTTTCTAACCGTTTTCATGATAAGAAGAATATTCTGACGGTTATCGCCGCGCTTATTATAATCATATTTTTTGTGCCATATACAGCTTCCGGTTTTGCGGCTTGTGGAAAGCTATTTTCTTCCCTGTTCGGGGCAGACTATATGACAGCAATGATTATTTCTGCAATTGTTATTGTGGGGTATACGGCGGCAGGCGGTTTCCTTGCGGCTTCCACGACTGATTTTATACAAAGTATTATTATGACGATTGCGATTGTCGTTGTCATGGTATTTGCTACTGTTTCAGCAGGCGGAATTGGTGCGGTTGTGGAGAATGCTAAGGCATTGCCGGGTTATTTGTCTGTTACCAGTACTTATGCAGCAGATACAGTTTCTGCACAGCCTTATGGATTCTTAAAAATTATATCTACTTGTGCATGGGGATTCGGATATTTCGGAATGCCGCATATCCTGCTCCGCTTTATGGCAATTGAGGACGAGAACAAATTGAAACTGTCCCGCCGTGTGGCTTCTATCTGGGTGGTTATCGCTATGGCTATGGCAGTATGTATTGGTATCATAGGAAATGCACTGAGTGAACAGGGAATCATTGCTTCTCTGGCAGGAAGTGATACGGAGACTGTAATCGTTCGTATTGCAGGCTTCCTGTCGAGCTTTGGGATTCTCCCGGCGTTGATGGCAGGGATCATTTTGGCGGGGATTCTGGCAAGTACCATGTCCACGGCAGATTCCCAGCTTTTGGCAGCATCTTCCAGTGTGTCACAGAATATCCTGCAGGATACCATGCGTTTGAATCTGTCTCCCAAGACAAGTATGCTGATTGCACGTGGAACAGTTGTTATCATTGCGATACTTGGCGTGGTAATTGCAAGAGACCCAAACAGTTCTGTGTTTGGAATTGTATCTTTTGCCTGGGCAGGATTCGGCGCTGCATTTGGTCCTGTGATTATCTGCTCTCTGTTCTGGAAACGCACTACATTGCCCGGAGCAATTGTCGGAATGGTTGCAGGCGGAGCGACAGTATTTGTATGGAAGTACCTGATTGCGCCTATGGGCGGTGCATTTGCAATTTATGAACTGCTGCCTGCATTTCTTGTTGGAATTGCAGCTATTATTGTTGTAAGTTTGCTGACGAAAGAACCAAGCAAAGAGATTATGGCAGAGTTTGAAGAAGCAAAAGCGAATCATGTAATCAGATAGAGGGCAATATTATCTGGATGATATTACGAGAATATGGGAGAAGACAAATGGAAAAAAGTTCAGCGAAAATATTATTTTATAATGAAAATTCGGACAGCATTGTGGCATCGGCTGGGAGAATTTCTACGACGCAGGGCAGTGCTGTCGAAATATATGAAAAGTCCTGTGAAAAGGACAAGTCCCAAAATACTAATTTAATTAAAAAAATAATATCATCTGGCCATACATCTGTATTGGAACATGTATTTTTTAATCTGGCATTTAATAATGTGTCTGTGTTCGTGGAACAATTTATCATTGAATTCAGGCTGGCGTCCTTTACCGTAAAGTCCAGAAGGTATGTGGACTTCGGGAATATGGGTTATGTCAGTCCTGAATTTGATCAATATGGAGAAAATTCCAGGCACATGGAAGAAATTTACCACAGGCACATGGAATTTTTGTTTAAAGAATATAATAGCCTTTTGGAGCAGGGGATTCCCAAAGAAGATGCCAGGTTTGTCCTGCCATATTCATTCCGCAGTAATTTTTATTGTACGGTGAATGCCAGGGAATTTATTAAGATTGTGAATGAGATGGTCTGGGGCAGAGGAAAGGAATACCCGGAAATTGTATCGCTTGGAGAGTCCCTGATCAAACAGTGTGAAGATAAAATATCCTTTCTGGATTTTGGATATGGTTTTGAGGGCAGGAAAAAACGCGATATAAAATCGATGATTGAAACCAGGCATGAGGCTGCGAAAACATGTAAGGAAGATGGACTAGCCGTTCTGTTAAATTCCACAGACAATCCAGAGGAAGTAATATGCAGGGCCGCACTTTTAGCAGCGGGAATGGATGGTTTTGCATGTGAGCAAGTAAAGGAACCTCGTATTCAGAAAGAGATCATACAGGATATTTTATTTAGTCCGCGAAAGCGGGAACTGGAGCAGGCAGGCTTTACGATTCTATTCCAGCGGATTTCCCTAGCCGGGATTACGCATCTGGTTCGACATAGGATGCAGTCGATTGTGATACCGAAATATATTGACACATGTGATTTTGGCAAATACATTATGCCGCCAAGTATTGTGGAAGCCGGCTTGCAGGAAACATATGAGAATGTCTTTCGTGAATCTGAAAAGGTGATGGATGAATTGAGGAAAGAGGGACTTCCCAGATGTGATGAGGTTTACCTGCTGTTGAGCGGATTGACAGTTCCGGTCATGACAACAATGAATGCGAATGAATTATTTACCTTTATCCGCCTGCGGACTTGTAATCGGGCGCAATGGGAGATTGCGGATAATGCGAAGGAACTGTTGAAAATTTTAAGGGAGAAACATCCCATATTGTTTTCGCTTTATGGACCGACGTGTTACGTTACCGGGAACTGCCCGGAGGGCCAAATGTCGTGCGGGCAGATGGAGCAGGTAAATAATTTTTTTAAAAATTTTTAAAATGTTTGAAATAAAAGTACCTCCTTGTGCATTTACTGTTTATCAATAAAATAAAGGAGGTACTTTTCAAAAGAAGGGGAATCAGCAGAATTTAGGCGGCACAGACAGCACGCAACAGCCGGAAGCTATACCGCCGTCGGAGACAGAGCAGCCAAAATTTGGCGATATATTCCTGCAATGCAACACCTCCTTAGAAAAAGAAAGCCAGGCTTTTCAATATTATTTGATAAAGCCAGGCTTTCTTTTGATATGTAATGTTTAATTATCTTACTGGCCGCGCAATCATAACAATGTTACCCTCCGGGTAATATTCACGCAGAGGTTTTTCCAGCCGGTAACCGCCTCCGAAGTACATGGAGACATGGTAGATGTTCTTATATCTTCCGTTGTAGCCTCCGCCGAAAAAGATCAAATCTCCCGGTAGGAGCTGCGAGGAGTTCAGACCCCGGTACGCGATTACTTTTCCATGACGCTCCAAGTAGGATGCCATAGAGGCTGCAGTAGGCGCCCAGGAGGGTATGCCGCCCAAAAGTCCGGTGTCACAGCCATAGGAACGGAATACAAGGGAGCTGCAGTCGTAATAGCCATTGCTCATACGTCTTGCCTGGCTGTAGCTGGAACTGTACATAATGCTATATCCAATATTGCAGGCATCGACTGCGCGCTGGGGAGCTACGTTAACCTGGAAAGTAAAGGCAATGCCGTCTGCAATAACACTAATATTGGCATTCCCGTATTTATGGGCAGTCACGACGCCCGATTTGCTTACTGTGGCTACGGACTTCTTTCTGGAACGGTAAATAATCTTACTCTGGGAAGATACCCCGGACAACCTGATACGGCTTGTTCCGTTCGGAGCCAGCACAACATAAGAGGATGCCAGGCTGGGGTTGGTAACAATGATGGTATGCTTTATGGTTTTCCCGTCTACATTGATCGTTACTGTAGTTGTTCCAGTCGTATTTCCAGCGGTTACAGTACCGTCAGGGTTAATGGAAACAGGCGATTTCTTTTTCAGTTTCCATGTAATGTCACTGTAGGAGGTAAGCCCCTGCAGGGCAACTTTCTGGGAATGCCCTAAGGATAAAACTGTGCGCTTATAAACCGTCTGTGGATGAGAGACCTTTAATTGGGTCGCATATTCTTTGGAAGTATCATCTGAATAGCTGACAGTAGCTGTAATTTTTACAGAGCCGGATTTGCGGCCTTTTACCTTACCTGATTTGTGTCCTACAGATGCCACTTTGGGGTTAGAGGATTTCCAGGAAATACTCTTAACTTTAGCGTCGGATTTATTGATATGCTTTAAGGTAAGGGTCTTGGTTGTACCGGTTGCAATAGCGGTTTGTTGTTGGACAATGCCGGAATCGATAACCGTAATCTTGCAGGATCTCTTACAGGTGGCATACATTCCATCCTGGTATACGGTGTAATATGCATTTAAAGTGGTCTTTCCAGCTTCACGCGCAGTAATTTTGCAGCTATTTCCGGAAGAACTAAGCTTTGCAATAGACGGATCGGACAGTTCATAGGATATATCACCGTCAGCGGGAACATTGGACATATAGAGAGTCATGTTGCTCCCCTTCATCAATATCTGCGAGGAATGGTTAAGTTTATAATTGTTCCTGAGTACAGTAACTTCACAGGAATCCTCGGCGCCGGGCACGGATGCCGTGATAGTGGCCGTCCCCGAGCGAATACCCTTAAGTGTCCCATCTTTGGAAACTTTTGCCACTTTCGGATTGGAAGTGCGGTAGGAAACATCCGAGGATGGATGGGCAGATATCTTTAGGTCGCAATTATTTTCGGCAAAGACCAGATATTTTTTCACAGGCAACTTGACCGATGGATTTTTCACAGTGACCTTACAGGATTTTTTTATTCCGTGGCAGGAAGCTGTAATGGTAACGGTTCCTGTCTTTTTGGGCGTTATTTTACCCTTCGCACTGACGACTGCAATTTTTTGGTTGGAAGATTTCCAGGTAACGCTTCCTTTTGGTTTGACGGTTGCCTTTAATTTGTAAGGATTTTTTAAGTAAATTGTTTTACTGGAAGATAAATGCAGGGAAGGCGCCTTAACGGTAACGTTACAGGATGCAGACACGCCGTTTGCCGATGCTGTAATTTTAGCGGAACCAGCCTTTTTGGCTGAAAGCTTACCATTGGCATCAACAGATGCAATAGCAGTGTTGGAGGAGTGCCAGGCAACCTTACCAGATGGGGCCGTCTCAGCCGTCAATTGCGCCGTCTGGGTGGTATATAAAGAGAGTTTCTTCTTATTTAAAGAAATCGTATTTGCTACGGTAATTGTACAGGAAACTGCAGCTGTATATGTATGGTCCTCCGTATGAAGGACTGCCGTAGCGGTAATTCTGGCTGTACCCATTTTCACAGCAGTTACAAGCCCCTGGGGAGATACAGAAGCAATATCCGCATGCTCAGAAGACCATGTTATCTGAGGAAGATTCGCTGCTGTTTCATTTTCATGACCGGAAGTGGATGCTGATAATTGAAGTGTGTCCCCGGCTGAAAGGCTGGCGCTGTACTGGTTTAGTGTGATATCCAAAATGGATTCATCCTGTATAGGTGTCTCCTGCTGTACAGGCAAATTATCCCCCTGTACAGATGTCTCCTCCTGTATGCCAGATTCTATTGTCTGGCCCGGAGTAGACGAAAGTTCAGCTGCTTGCGAAATAAGAGGTGTTTCTAGTATCAGCAGACAGCTAAGGGCAAAGGTAATCAGTTTCTGGATTTTCATTTGTAATGCCTCCTATGTAAATATAAACAAAATATAAATATATGATAATATCTTTGGGGGATAGATGCAAGTAAAGAATAAAAATTGGAAATAATTTAACTGAAAAATAAATTTTTCAACTTGCTTTTTTTATTTGATAATGATATATTAGATAGGCATATATAGTATGTAGGAAACAAAATAGTACTATATTTAGTTATTTTAGGTATTAAAGGCGTTGTTTTGGAGGAAAAATAATGAAGATTATTAAGAGAAGCGGCAAGGAAGCCGGGTTTGACAAAAGCAAGATTTTAGATGCGGTTGCAAAGGCAAACAAGGAGGTAGCGGAGACTGACAGGTTATCAGAGAAGCAAATAGATGAAATTGCTGAGCATATTGCTAAGATCTGTGCGTCTATGGACCGGATATATAATGTCGAAGAAATCCAGGACATGGTAGAGAACGAGATTATGGCATGTAAAGCATTTGAGGTGGCAAGAAAATACATTACCTATCGTTACAAACGTGCGCTGGTGCGCAAATCCAATTCAACGGATGAACAGATATTAAGTCTGATTGAATGTAACAATGAGGAGATAAAACAAGAGAATTCTAACAAGAATCCTGTAGTAAACAGTGTGCAGAGAGATTATATGGCAGGGGAGGTCAGCAAGGACATTACAAAAAGATTTCTTCTGCCAGAGCATATTGTCCGTGCACACGAAGATGGGCAGATTCATTTTCATGATTCCGATTATTTTGCGCAGCATATGCACAATTGCTGTCTTGTAAATCTGGAGGATATGCTTCAGAATGGAACAGTAATCAGTGAGACCATGATTGAACGTCCTAAGAGCTTTTCTACGGCATGCAATGTGGCCACGCAGGCAATTGCACAGATTGCCAGTTCCCAGTATGGGGGACAGAGCATTACCCTGTCCCATTTAGCGCCCTTTGTGGAGGTGAGCCGGCAGAAGCTAAGGAAAATAGTGCGCCGGGAATTTATGGCGGCTGGGTTGCCCCTAATTGAGGAAAAAGTAAATGACGTGGCAGAGATGCGTGTAAAAGAAGAAATCCGCCGCGGCGTTCAGATGATTCAATACCAGGTAATTACACTTATGACTACAAATGGGCAGGCGCCTTTTGTGACGGTGTTCATGTATCTGGATGAGGTGGAGGAAGGACGTCTCAGGGATGATCTGGCGTTGGTAATTAAAGAAATGCTTTTGCAGCGGATGCAGGGCGTAAAAAATGAGAAGGGTGTCTATATTACGCCGGCATTTCCCAAGCTGATATACGTGTTGGAAGAAGATAATGTCCGTGAGGGAAGCCGATATTGGGATTTGACCAGGCTTGCAGCAAAATGTACGGCAAAGCGTATGGTGCCTGACTATATTTCCGAGAAAGTCATGAAGGAGAATAAACAGGGGTATTGTTATCCCTGCATGGGGTGCCGTTCGTTCCTGACGGTATACCATGACGAGCAAAATCAGCCTAAATTCTATGGCAGGTTTAATCAGGGGGTTGTAACGTTGAACCTGGTAGACATTGCATGTTCCTCTGGCGGGGATCGGGATAAATTCTGGCGGATTTTTGATGAACGTCTGGAGTTGTGCAGGGAGGCATTGATGCTCCGCCATGAGCGCCTGAAAGGGACAACTTCCGATGTGGCCCCGATTTTGTGGCAGTATGGGGCGCTTGCCCGTTTGAAAAAGGGTGAGGTCATTGATAAACTGCTTTATCATGGTTATTCCACGATTTCCCTGGGATATGCGGGACTTTGTGAATGTACCAGATATATGACCGGCAAGTCTCATACTGATCCTGCAGCGACGCCTTTTGCCTTGAAGGTAATGGAATATATGAATGCTGCATGCAGGCGTTGGAAAGAGGAGACGGATATAGATTTCAGCCTGTATGGTACGCCGCTAGAATCTACCACATACAAATTTGCAAAGGCACTAAAGCGTCAGTTTGGTGTAATTGAAGGTGTTACCGACAAGAATTATATTACCAACAGCTATCATATTCATGTGACAGAGGAGATTGATGCATTTAGCAAACTCACTTTTGAATCACAGTTCCAGAAACTGTCGCCAGGCGGCGCTGTAAGCTATGTGGAAGTGCCAAACATGCAGGGGAACATTTCAGCCGTACTGACCGTGATGCAGCATATCTACGACAATATTATGTACGGGGAACTGAATACCAAGAGCGATTACTGTCAGGTATGTGGTTATGAAGGAGAAATCAAGATTGTTTCTGATAAGGATGGAAAGCTGGTATGGGAGTGTCCAAATTGTCAGAATCAGGATGAAAGCAAGATGAACGTGGCACGCAGAACCTGCGGTTATATCGGAACACAATTCTGGAATCAGGGAAGAACCCAGGAGATTCAGGAGAGGGTGATGCATTTATAATGAATTATGGGCAAATCAAGAAGACGGATATTGCCAATGGACCAGGCGTGCGGGTCAGCCTGTTTGTATCGGGCTGCACCCACCATTGCAGGGGATGTTTTAATCCGGAAACATGGGATTTTCATTATGGACAGGAGTTTACAGAGGAAACAGGAGAACAACTGCTCACACAACTGGAACCAGCATTCATCGAGGGACTTACGCTGCTCGGCGGAGAACCAATGGAGCCCTCCAATCAACGTGTGTTATTGCCATTTCTGAAGAAGGTAAGGAAACGGCATCCGCAGAAGACGATCTGGTGTTATACCGGATATCTGCTGGACAAACAGTTGTGGGAGGAGAGCGCAGCGAGATGTGAGGTTACGGATGAAATACTATCGCTGATTGATGTTTTGGTTGATGGAGAATTTGTAGAGGAGGAAAAGGATATATCACTGACGTTTCGAGGATCGCGAAACCAGCGGATTATTGACGTGCCAGAGAGTCTGCGCCAGGGGAAGGTGTGTTTATACAGGCTGTAAGTTTCGGACGCGTCGTTTACAAAGATTAAGAAAAGCCTAAGAAATAATTTGCAAAAGATACATTATCTATTGGGCGGTAAGTGATAAGATAGAAAGAGGGAAGTATATCAGTATGAAAAATAAAGAAACATACAGAAGGCCAGGGTATTTTAAGATTATGCTGGTATGTATGAAGCCGGATGGCTGCTGGGTTTTGAAGGGCCCCAGGGAGGAGCAGCGATTGGCGGAAATCCTCAGGGATGATTACCATGTCAGCAGATATGAGAAAATGCTCCAGCTTGTCGTCAGGGAGATGGTGGAGGAAACTGCCCAGGAAAAAGTTTTGCAGTTATTTTCTACCAGACATCTGCAGGAAGAATTTAACAGGGGAGGGACAGAGGTATCCTGTTTTTATCAACGAAAGATAGACGGAGAGATGAGGAAGGTAAGGGCGGCAGCTTTTCCTAGAAAATTCGACAACAGGGGGCAGTTGAAGGAATTTATGATCTATGTTTCAGAGGTAGAAGAAAAAACAAGAATTGAGGGATGCGTATGGGAAAACGAAGACGCAAAAGCAGGAGAAAATTAAAAATTGCCATAGGCAGTGCAGTTTTTTCCATTACAGTGCTGATTGGATTGTACTTTGCAATTTCGTTCTATTTCAGCAACCATTTTTTCTTCCGTGCAAGAATTAATGGCTGGCGGGTCGGCGGAATGGATTTGCATGCAGCCGAGGAAAAAGTGGGAGAAAGCGTGGAGGATTATCTTCTGACAGTATTTGACAGGGATGGAGGCAAGCACCATGTTTATGGGGGGGATATTGAATGTTTCTATGTGCCGGATGGATCTGTCGAAGCGGCATTAAAGAGGCAGAAGCCTATGCAGTGGATTGGCGCTATTTTTCATCCAGACAATAATGAAGTTCCCATTACTATGGAATATAAGAAAGAACTGATTTCCCAGGCAGTGAAGGATATGGATTGCTTTCAGATAAAAAATATCACGGAGCCTGAGGACGCCCATATTGAACTTGGGGAAGATGGCTATTATGTAGAACCTGAAATTCCCGGGAATCGCATGGTTTTTGAGCGTGTGCTTGCAAAGGTGGAACAGGCAGTCTCTGAGGGGGCTTCTTCGGTACAGCTTACAGATGAAGATTATGTCAGTGCAAAATACACCACCGAGAGTGATGAAATCGTAGGTGCGATGGAGCGGATTAATGGATTTGAGAACGCTGTTATTACCTATAAGGTCATGGGCAAGGAGGAAGTGCTGGATAAAGAACAGATCCGGGATTTCGTTACAGTGGACGGTTTTGATGTTTCCTTAAAAGAGGACAAGATTACCGATTATGTGCAGATGATTGCCAGCAAATACAATACATATGCGGATGTGCGCACGTTCCATACATCTTCTGGTGATACGGTTGATATTGGCGGCGGTGATTATGGCTGGATTGTAGACAAGCCCGGTGAAGCCGAACAGCTTATAGCAGATTTAGAGGCGGGAAAGGCGGTAGAGCGCGAGCCGGTTTATTCCCAGCGCGCTTTTGTGGACGGTGAAGATGATATTGGGGACACCTATGTGGAGATTGATTATACCAAACAGCATTTGTGGTATTATGAGGATGGGCAGCTGGTGGTGGAGAGCGATCTTGTATCGGGAAATATCAACAGGGACAATGGTTCGCCCGATGGAGTGTTTAAGATTGTATACAAAGACAGTCCGGCAGTGTTAAAGGGTGAGGATTATGAATCGGATGTAGAGTATTTTATGCCTTTTGCCTACAATGTGGGTATCCATGACGCCTCCTGGCGTAATGGCAAGTTTGGTGGGGAAATCTACAAGACTGGTGGTTCCCATGGCTGCATCAACGTGCCTTTTGAGGTGGCAGAGAAAATATATCAAGAGATTGAGGTAGGTACGCCTGTGATTGCTTTCTATCGTGAACCGGTAGAGCTGACAGCGGAAAATGCTAAGATTTCCAATGCATTCTCCTATAAAGACCCTGAGAAAGAGGAGCCTGGGGAGGGACAGGAAGGAGAAGTTCCACAGGAATAGTAAACAAGGGGTGGGAAGCCGGATTACCGTGCTTCCCACCTTCCGCTTGCGCCGCAGGGCAGGACCAGTCCGCTAGAGGAAACCGGAAGACCAATCTCCTGGGCGTCTATATGTCCGTGGAATCTGCTAAGCGCTGTGCCAAGCATATAAGCGAGCACCGCCGGCTGTAGACCAGTGGTATAGGAATTGATTAAGAAAAACAGTGGCCGCTCAGATAATAGCTGGCTGCACAGCTTTATCAGAGGATAAATGGCATCCTCGATTTTCCAGATCTCGCCTTTTGGTCCCCTTCCGTAAGAGGGGGGGTCCATGATAATAGCATCATAATGGTTGCCCCGGCGGATTTCCCGTTCTGTAAATTTCACGCAGTCATCCACAATCCAGCGGATCGGGGCATCGGCAAGGCCCGACGAGACAGCGTTTTCCCGTGCCCATGTCACCATACCCTTGGAGGCGTCCACGTGTGTGACGCTTGCTCCGGCTGCCGCAGCGGCGAGCGTTGCGCCTCCGGTATAGGCAAAGAGGTTCAAAACTTTGACAGGGTGTTTGGCATGGTGAATTTTATCGCCAAACCAGTCCCAGTTTACTGCCTGTTCCGGAAACAGACCGGTATGCTTGAAGCTGAAAGGCTTTAAGTGAAATGTGAGGCGGTTATAATGGATGTCCCACTGCTTGGGCAGATGAAAAAATTCCCATTCACCGCCGCCCTTTTTACTGCGGTGGTAATGTCCATGTTTCTTTTTCCAGCCTGGCTGCGTCTTTGCTGTGTCCCAGATGACTTGGGGGTCTGGCCTTACAAGGATATAATCGCCCCAGCGTTCTAGTTTCTCGCCCTTTGAGCAGTCAATGACTTCATAGTCCTTCCAGTTATCTGCAATCCACATGTAAATTTCCTCCTTGTACCATTGCTGTGTGAAAAGTAATCATATTTTATCATAACTTTTCTATACTATCTATATGAATCTTGCAATCAAACACAATATCCCGTATAATTCTAAACAGGTCAAAGGAGAAAAGTGAGGATACGAAAATGATTAATAACATACAAATTGGCCCATTGACGTTACATGTCTATGGAATTATGACGGCGCTTGGTTATCTGAGTGCATTTATTATCAGTGAGATTCGCGCAAAAAGGAAAGGGATGGACACCGATATTCTGTATGGGATATTCTGGTGTGCAGTGCTTGGCGGTTCCGGTGGCAGCAAGCTTCTCTATTACATTGTAAGCATCCCGGATATTGTCCGCAATCCATCTATCCTGTGGGATTTTCAGAATGGCTGGGTAGTCTATGGAGGGATAATCGGAGGCGTGCTTGCAAGCCTTGTTTATTGCAGATATAAAAAAGCAGATTTTGTCAGCTATCTGGATTTGGTGCTTCCGGGAGTGGCGTTTGCGCAGGGATGCGGGCGCATTGGATGTTTTTTTGCCGGATGCTGTTATGGACGGGAGACGGATTCAGCCTTAAGTATCCAGTACTGGCAGTCGGAGTACGCCCCGAACGGTGTGAAGCTGATTCCGACACAAATCTATTCCAGCATTGGAGATTTTGTGTTAGCGTTTGTCCTGATGGTATACGCAAAGCGTGAGCCCGCGAAAGGGAAAGTTGCCGCCGGCTACTGCATATTATACAGTATTGGCCGCTTTGTAATTGAGATCCTTCGGAATGATTACCGGGGGGCCGTCGGTTTCTTGTCTACGTCGCAGATAATATCCATTTTTATCCTGATATTGGGGATTGTAATGTTTATTCGTGCCGGGAAAGGCGTAAAACAATAGCATTTCTGTGCCGATATAATCTTAAAGAAGAACCTGCATGATATTTTCGGGAGGAATGAAGGATGGAATCAGCAATGAAAGCAGTTGTTACAGTGGGAAATGTCACAGTGGACGTCGGACAGGTAATCCGCAATGTAACCGGCGTGGAGACAGATGAGGATAAGAAATCATTTTTGCAAAGGGTGTTAGAGCCGCAAGAGGTGGACGACAGCGAGAGGGATGCCAAGAAGGCGGAGAAGATTGCCAGGAAGATTGCCAGAGG
Organism: uncultured Lachnospiraceae bacterium; assembly: GCA_948688495.1. Taxonomy (GTDB): domain Bacteria; phylum Bacillota; class Clostridia; order Lachnospirales; family Lachnospiraceae; genus Petralouisia. The sequence continues at coordinate 15,540 of CAPQSW010000002.1, forward strand.
AGAAACCGTCACACCACAGGAGAAAGCGTTCCTGATGAAGACGGACCCCAAGCTGGCGCAGATGGCTGAGCTTGCCAGGCAGCAGGGCGAGAGGATCAAACACGCACTGCAGAGTGCGTCCTCTAAGAGCGAGCAGCAGAATATTATCCATCAGGCGTATGATATGGTCGCCCAGGTGAGTAAGAAACAGCCGCAGTTTGGAGAGCTGTTAGGAGAGGCGGTGAAAGCAGCCGTAGAGGACAGCAAGAAGAAGGGATTTCTGCGGGAAGAATCAGGTGAAGTTTTCAGTGAGAAAACGCAGGACGGTGCAGATGGGAATTTGCGGCAGGAAGTTTTTCCGGAGAGAGATATGCCAAAGAAAGATGAGCAGCAGATTTTGCTGGAGCAGTTTTTGCCTGAGGAATGTGCTTCCATTATGGATTGCAGGGGCTAGTATAGCGAATATTAAGTAATTGGCAGTTTGACTTGCATTTTTGCAGAACTCCGTAAGAAATAATTGTATTGCCCGCTAATTTGTGCTATACTTTAACAGAATAATAAGTAATATGTGTGGTAATGTAAGGAAAAACACATAAAACTATAAATTTTTTAAGGCAGAATGCCGAGAAAATATTAATGATAAATATTACTGGATAAAGACAAGAGCAGGAGGGAAAGACTATGTACAGGGATCTAACCAAAAGAATAATGGCATTGGCATTGAGTGTCTGCATGATAGCCGGGATGGTGGATCTGTCCGGGCTTACTGTGCGTGCTGCGGAGACGAAGATACAGAATGCGACAGTTGCGGTTGACAGGACGAATCCAATCGTGTATGACGGAAGCGCGAAGGAACCGGCGGTAACGGTTACGGATTTTCGTGACCAGGTGATACCAGCATCTGAGTACACAGTAAAATATGAGAACAATGTCAATTATGGCACGGCGACTGTTATAGTTACCAATGTGAAGGATCCGACAGATACGAACTCTGAGACGTTTTCCATTGCCAAGAGAGATATAAACGACTGTGGTGAAAGTGGATTCCCAAGCGCTGCCTCTCTGGCACAGGAGGTCCCGAGAAGCGATGCATCAATCAATCCAACTGTGGCGGTAACAGACAGCGGTAATAAGGACCATCAGACCCTGATCCGCGATAAGGATTACACATACTCTGTTACGGTTAACAGGGCGCCTACAGCGGATGCTGACGGAGAGGCGACTTTGACAATAACAGGAGCGGGTAATTATTCAGGGACCAAGAAAATTGCATTTACCGTTACGTTGCTTAATGGCTCGAAGCTGGTTTATACGCTTACAGACGGTACATTTGAGTATAATGACGGAGATAAAACGAGTTATACAGGAGCGGCTCTTGAACTTGAGACGAAAGATGGCGCTACTTATGATGGCAACAAGATAGACAAAGAACTGTGCGAAGTGCGCTATGGCAGTAACAGGGCGTATGCCGGTGAAGTGGAAGTCTGGATTGGGATCACGGGCGGCAAGTACAGCGGCCTTGAAAGTGATCATAAGAAGATTTTGCTTACAAAGGGTATTCGTGCAAATCAATACGGGGCAGCAAGTATTCAATGCGCATCGATTGCAGAAAAATCTTATAAAGGGAATACGCCGGTCACACTCGAGGAAGAAGACGTTGTCCTTGTGGATCCGGACTATAAGAACGCGCAGTTGAAGCTCGGCGTTGATTATGAGATTGCCGAATATGAAAATAATACTTCAGAAGGAACTGCCAGGGTTCAGTTCCGGGGGATAGGAAAATATATGGGTACCAGATGGGAGGAATTTGAAATCGTAGCCGGTCACCTCAAGGCTGACATGGTGAAGATTAGCGGTACATATACTTATGATATTGACAGCAACGGCGATGCGAAGGATCAGTTTGAAGAAGTGAGAAAGAATCTTGTTGTAAGCAACGGTGACGTAACCTATGAAGAAGGCGCAGACAAAGATTATACGGTCGAGCGTCTGGCGGGGGACGCCGGCACTTCAGCAGGAACGCACAGGATTGTTGTAAAAACCACGGGCAGAGGAATGCTGAAAGCAGGGGAATCTGTGACTGTGACTTATAACATAGAGCCGAGGAAGCTCACGGATTCCGGGATACGCCTGGGAATAACAAATTATACGGATAGGACATATGACGGCAGGGCGAAGACGCCGGGTTTGGAGATTACTTATACATCCACGAGTGGTGGGAGCAAGACGCTTGTGGCAGGCGTGGATTATACAACTCCGCTAATCTATACGAATAATACAAATGCAACTACGGATGACAGCAAGGCTGGTGTAAAGGCAGAAGGAAAAGGGAATTTCACAGGTGAGTCAGCGTGGTGTAACTTTGACATTGATCCCATTCGGCTGATAGATAAGGCAGTAGATCCTGCCAATGGTAATGCGGAGATCGGCGGTATTGCTGACCCGGCGGAGTATGTTTACACGGGTAGTGAAATCCAGCCTAACGTGAGTGTAAGGCACACTACCAGAGGAGCTTTGGCGAAGGGTACGGATTATACGGTAAGTTATGAAAACAACACGTCCGTGGGAGCTGTTGGAGCGGCAAAGATTAAGATTACCGGAACGGGGAACTATAGAGGCGAGTTCGAGAGGAGCTTTACGATTACTCAGCGTGATTTGAATGATTCATCCATAAGCATTCAGGTTCCGGCTTCTATGCAGTTTACTGGGGCGAAGCTTGAACCGGATGTGACTGTCAGGCATAGCGGCAGGACGTTGACTGAGAATACGGATTATACGCTGAGTTATGGCGACAACATCCAGAGGGGTACGGGAAGCGTCACTATTACAGGAATGGGCAATTACAAAGGCACTGTGGATAAAACGTTTGCGATTACGGCAAGAAACATTGCTTCGGGGACGCTGAATGTCAGGGATGATACACCGAATTATGATTTTGCAGTCGGAACGGCAGATGACCGTAAGTATTCCTATACCGGGCAGGAGATAAAGCCGTCCCTGGTGGTGAGTTATACGAATGCAGAGGCAGGCATGGATAATGTTCCGTTGGATGAAGGAACGGATTATGAGCTCCAATTCAGCAGGAACAAAGAGATTGGCACGGCAACCGTGACAATCAAGGCGGTGGATGGCGGTAATTATACCGGAAGCAGGCAGGTAACATTTACGATTAAGGGAGATTTGTCAGACAGCGCCTTTACGGAGATAACAATTCCGGAACAGGTTTATACGAGCAATCCGATTGTGCCTGATAATGCCAAGGTAATCTTTGCGGGGAAAGAGCTGACTTATGGCAAGGATTATGAGGTTACGTGTGAGAATAATGACAACACCGATGCCGGAGAGGCAACAGCAACCATCGAGGGAAAAGGAGATTATTTTAACCGGGCAGAGAATGTTCAGTTTTCAATCCGTAAATTTGATTTGAGCAAAGATGACCTGGAAGAAATAGAATATGTCATTGCTAATATCAAAGAAAGCTATCCGTTCATTGATACGGGGCATCAGCTTCGGCCGCAGCCTCAGATTACCCACAATGGTAATCCCCTGACAGCGGATACCCATTATTATGTTGAGTATGGGGATAATAACAAGGTTGGGCCTGCTACGCTGACCATTAAAGGCGATGAGTATAATTATACGGGAAGCCGTCAGAAAGAATTCCAGATTGTGCCATATGATCTTGGCGCAGATTATGCTGCAGGTTATATAGATGTGCAGGGAGTGGCAGATGTTATTCTGGATACGGTAATTGCAGGAAATGACATAAATGCCCAGATGACAGATGACGGGCAGGTGGTCATGTCTGATTTGAAGGTGATGTATACGCCGGTAGATTTAGACGGGACAGAGCTTTCTGCCAGAGCGCTTGATTTAGGTACGGAATATGAAGTTTCCTATAGAGATAATAAGAAAATCGGTACAGCGACAATTACGATCAACGGTAAGGGCAACTTTGGCGGAACGATTACCAGAACCTTCCGAATCCGGGGAGATTTGTCCTCTGATAGAACCAAGGTAGAGGTGGAAGATTGTGAATATACACCTGCCGGGAATACGCCGGAGCCGACAGTGACTTATACTTACGATAATGGGACGACGGAAACCCTTGTGCCGGAGGTGGATTATAAGGTAACCTATGAGAACAATACAGATTCTACCGTCAAGAGTGGCTCAAAAGCGAAAGCAATTATTCTCCCGGTAATGTCAGATGATGGACTTACAGTAGAAGGGAATTATGCACAGAGCGGAGGCGAACCGAGAGCGGCAGAGTTTGAGATTTTGCAGAGGGATCTTACAAATGCGGTTGCAAAGGACGATTCGGAAGGGTATCCTGAGGAACATCCTCTGGATCCATCGCTGAAGGTGACAGGACTGAATAGGGATGGATATGAATATAACGGTCTGGATATTATTCCGGAACTGCAGATTACATGTGATGAGATAGCACTGTCAACAGGGGATGATGGCGACTACGGCATCTCGGCTGAGAACAACCTGAATGTATATGAATTTGCCGAAGAGGAAAACGGAGAGCGCGGCGAGCGTCTGTATCCTACAGTTATCGTCAATGCGGCTCATGATGAGGATGGAAATTATACAGGGAATTACAAGGGTGGATTCCGGATGCAATTCCAGATTAACCCCAGGCAGATCTCAGGGGAGACATTAAAAACCCTGTTGCGTGTAGCAGGCGTGGAATATGACGATACGCAGGTGCCGGAAGTAGATTACACGGGGGAAAAGATTACATTTCCGATAGATCCCGATGATCCGACAGATACCAGAAACGATATGACGGTAACCTGGAGCAAGGAAGGGCAGAATACTACTCTGCTGGAAAATCAGGACTATAGTGTTGCATATGAAGACAATACAAAAATTGGAGAAGCCAAGATCATCATTTCTCATGTGGAATTCAGTAACTATGAAGGAACATATGAGAGAACCTTTAAGATTATGGCAAGCATTGAGGTGGTGGGTAAGACAGAACCTGAGGCGAATCCTCCACTGAAATATATGACGCTGCGTTTTGACCGCGACAGGAATGACCACGATGTTCCTTTTGGTATCGTGTCTGTATATCCGGACATGGTATTTGAGGATTATTCCGGTGTAATGTGCGGGGAGGCGAATGAGGTAAAGATACTGGAGGAAGGCGTAGATTTTGAGATTGTTAAGGATCCGAAGTCAGATTCGTCGGCATCGGAAACAGAATCCGTGCCGGACGCCGTATTAGGAGCAAGCAAAAACAATGTGAATGTGGCAAGTGAGAACGCAGAGAATGAGGAAGACAGACCGTATGTAGTTGTTCGCGGTATAGGATGTTACCGGGGTGTAATTGCGAGATATTACAATATTATTCCCAAAAACCTGACAACGGACCAAGGGGACATCACAGTCGAATTTGCAGGAACCTATCCCTCGGAAGACTATGAGAATGCCTATATCTATACCGGTGAGCCCATTGAGCCCAGTATTCAGGTGAGAAACCATGGTCAGCTTATGGTACCTGAGGTAGACTATACGATTGTTGGTTATAACAACAACACAGCAATTTCCACAGAAACCAGAAAAGCGACTGTTACGATCCGTGCAGTGGATGGCAGCAATTATGTGGGACAGAAGACATTTGAATTTAATATTATTCCGCGCCAGATTGATGGCATGCAGGTCAATCTTCTCAGTGATACCATCGTTTATAACCGGAAGGCCCAGACACCGGACGTAGAAGTCTCTTATATAGACAGCGTAGAGGGAAAGGTAGTCCTTCAAAAGGGCAAGGATTATGATGTTGCTTATGAAAATAACACGAATGCTGCCACGGAGTATGCAGGGGACAGCGCCCCGGTTGTGGTCGTCACTGGAAAGGGTTCTTATGGTGGAACTCTTAGAAAGACCTTCACGATTGGGCCTGAGCCGCTTACTCCATTAGAAGGAGAAGAAGACGATTTTGATATCACAGCCTCTAGTGCACCTTACACGGGAGAAGAAGCAACGACTACGCTTGTTGTGAAAGCCAAAGATGGTACGCTTTTGATAGATAAAGCAGACATTCCCGAGACGCCGGTTGATCCGGATGCGCCCGAGACGCCGGTTGAACCACAGCAGCCAGATTATGAAATTGTTGGATATCGGGATAATATAAACGCACCGGTTGGATATGTCACGATTCAGGGACTTGGCAATTATACAGGAACGCGCGATGTGCCTTTTAATATCGTTGCGCCAGATGTTTCGGAAGCTTTCCGTATTGGTGAAATTCCGGATGAGACGTATACAGGTAATCCTATTGAGCCGAAGCCTTCCGTGATGGTAGAGATAGACGGCCAGGAGATTCCACTGTCAGAAAGCGAATATGAATTTGCCTATGAGGACAACATAGATGCCGGAACGGCAACCTTGATTGTAAAAGGAACAGGTAACTACGGAGGCGAAGTAAGAAAAACATTTACAATTTTGCCCAAGAGTATAGGTACAGTAGATGACGGCATAGCATCCTATATGACACTGGCGGACATTGAAGACCAACTGTACACGGGCAGAGGCGTTACCCCGGATGTGTCCCTTACCTTCCACAAGCAGGCAGTCCAGGAGGATGACAGTGATGAATTGTTAGTACTGAACAAGGATTATACGCTCTCTTATCTTACGAATGTACCGGTAGGTACAGCGAGTGTGGCGATTACTGGTATTGGCAATTATACCGGAAGCATCAGTACCCAGTTTAAGATTCTTGGGCCGATGAATCTGGCAGATGTACCCAAAATCAATGCTCAACCATATACCGGAAATGCGGTGACGCCTAAGCCGTCCGTATCTCTGGCAGGAAAGCTGCTGACGGAGGGTGAGGATTATACGTTAGACTATGCCGACAATGTGGCACAGGGAACAGCGACGATTACAATTACAGGAATGGGCTGGTATACTGGAGAGAAGAAGGTTACTTTTGAAATTGCAAGGGATTTCTCTGAGGAGACAGAGATTAGAGGTATGGCTGCAGCTTATACTTATACCGGCAAGGCGATTACACCAGCCGTACTTGTGGAGGATCACGGTAGAATTCTCTCAAAGGGAACAGATTACACCGTAAGCTACAGTAATAACATTAATGTAGGAACAGCAACGGTTACAGTGACCGGAGTAGGTGCATACAGCGGAACAGCCAGCGCGAAGTTCAAGATTACGCCTCAGAATATTGGGCGTGCGACGGTAAGCAAGATTGCAAACCAGACTTATAATAAGAAGAGTAAGAAACCTTCTGTGACTGTGAAGAGCGAAGGAGTTTCCTTGAAGAAGGGGACCGACTACACAGTGGTTCATGTGGACAATAAAAATCCAGGAAAGGCAAGTGTGATTATTAAAGGAAAAGGGAACTTTACAGGAACCCAGACCGTAAATTATATGATCGTAGTGCCTAAGGTGGCAGGAGTAAAGGTTTCAGGATATACAGATACCAGCATTACCTTCTCCTGGAAACGGAACAAAGTAGTCAACGGTTATGAGATTTACAATTCCAAGAATAAGCGGGTAGCGCGTGTAAGGAAGAACAGTACAGTTAAGGCAACGGTTTCCAAATTGAAAGCTGGCAGCACAGGGACATTTAAGGTTAGGGCATATGTAATTGCCCATGGTCAGTATTATTACGGCAGTTTTGTAAAGATTAAGGCTGCTACAGCGCCTAAGGTGACGAGTATTACGAGTATCAGCTCGAGTAAATCCAAACAGGTAGCAATTAAATGGAAGAAAGTGAAAGGCGCAACAAATTACCAGGTATATCGCAGCACCAGCCTGGATGGCAAGTATAAGAAGATTGGTACGACAAAGAAGACGTCCTACACGGATAAGAAGGCAACAGGAGGTAAGGCTTACTATTACAGAATCCGTGTATGCAGGAAATTTGGTTCTAAAACCTATTATAGTGATTCGTCAGTTAAATCCGTCGTTGCCAGGTAGTAACGGCGGATGGAAAGGAAATTGATATCGACATGGATAGAATCTATTGTATTGGAAAATTTCAGTTCGATTCCAAGGAAAAGTATCAGGAAGCCTTGGATGATATAGAAAAAATCAAATGCATTTCCAAAAAAATGGATATCAATGAACCGGGCGTGGCACAGAGACTTTACACCTTGATCCGAGAGGGGAAGATTGTGTTTCGGAGTGTGATTGGAGACGATTACCTGCTCTACCTCTCGGATATGGTGGTGGAGGATTACCGTGCTGTGGCCCGGGATTCCTTCCTGAAAAAGCTGGCGAGAAGGCTGCGGCAGGTATCTCCCCGTCAGGTTGTGGGGGTAATCTGTATGGCAGGCGCAGTAGTCTGTTTCCTGGTATTTTTAGGAAGCGAGTATCATGACAGGCAGAAGACAAAAGAGTTAGAAAGAATAAAGAGTGAACGGGAGATTTCAGCAGCTTCCGACTGGCTCTCTGCAAGAGTTTTGGATGAGATGCAGGCAGAGGAAGCCGGAACACAGGGGAAGGAAGACGACGCTAAGGAAGAAGCAATCGTGGCACAGACCGAGACGGTCGAGAACGAGGTTTACGCTGCGGAGCCGATACAGGAAATCGGTCCGGAGATTTTACCGGAGTATCAGGAATTGTATGAGAAGAACTCTGATTTTGCCGGATGGCTTACGCTCGAGGGAACTGCCATTGACTATCCTGTTATGCAGGCGGTGTCACAGAGCAGCGATTTTTATCTGGATCATGATTATAATGGAAAAGAGGACATTAACGGTTCCATTTTCCTGGATTCCAGGAATGATCTGGAAGAACCCAATGATAACATGATTATTTATGGCCATAACATGAAGTCGGGAATGATGTTTGGAGATTTAAAGGAATATTTGGAACCGGCATTTTGGAAAGAACACAAAAAAGTTATATTTAATACAATCTATGAGAAGGCGGAATATGAAATCGTAGCGGTATGTCTGTCAAAGGTAGCGGAAGATGGGGACGGCGAGTTTAAATATTATGATTTCATCAACGCTGGGAATAAGAAAGCTTTTAAACGGTATGTGAAGAATCTTGAGAAATTGAATATTATGGACGAGGAGATTTCTCTCTCGTATGGAGATAAATTATTAACACTTTCTACCTGTAATAACTATACGGAAGATGGAAGATTGTTTTTGGTAGCAAAGAAATGTGAAAAGTAACAGGGAAGGTAATGCAAGGAGGACAAGAAGATGAAAAAATTAGTTAGCAGATGTTTTAATGCGGTCCTGATTGTAGCGCTCAGCCTGGCATTGTGTCCGGTAATGGAGACGATGGCGGAAGAGGATGTCAGCGCCTATATCATGGATGGAACAACAATTACGGGCTATAATGGAGCCGGGGGAGATATTACACTTCCTGCAACGGCAACCGCGATTGCGGATTATGCGTTTGCTGGGAATAACAGCATTAGCAGCGTGGTAATTCCGGCTAATATTACCAGTGTGGGTTCTTATAGCTTTTCAGGGTGTGGCGGATTAAGCGGCGTTGTATTCGGCGGAACGGTAAGCCTTGGAAGCGGTGTATTTTATGGCTGCGGTGCTTTGGGGTATGCAGAACTTCCGGGCGGCCTGTCTACGATTCCTGAAGAAACTTTTGACGGCTGCGGTTCTCTCGGGTCTGTGGCGATTCCAGATGGTGTTTCTTCAATCGGCGCCAAGGCATTTAGTGGATGTGGAAGTCTTGGATCAATTACAATTCCTTCCAGTGTATCGGAAATCGGAAGCAGCGCGTTTAACAACTGTGTAGGCCTGTCTTCCATTGTCATTCCAGATTCTGTAACCTCTATGGGAAGCGGTGTGCTCTCAGGTTGCAGCGGCTTGGGCTCTGTAAGCCTTTCCGGTGGAATGGGAAGCATACCAGAACTTACCCTGTATGGCTGCAGTGGTTTGGGAGGCATTGATATTCCAGGATCTGTGGGAAGTATTGGTTCCCAGGCATTTGGGAATTGTTCTGGTCTTTCCAGTATCTCTATCCCATCTGCAACGACCTCTATAGATTTTAGCGCTTTTGACGGATGCAGCAACTTAACGGAAATTAACGTAGAGAATAGCAGTTACAGCTCCTATGACGGCGCGGTATATAACAGTGACCAGTCCCAGCTCCTGTACTGCCCAATGGGAAAATCAAGCCTCAGCCTTCCAGGCGGCATGAAAACGATTACTTCTTCCGCGTTTGCAAGTTGTCCATACGTATATAACCTTAAGATCCCAGATTCGGTTACTACGATTGAGGCAGATGCGTTTTCAGGCAGCGGAATTGGAACGGTTAATATTCCAAAGAGTGTTACCTCTATTGGCGCGCAGTCTTCCTGGAATCCAGATGTAATATATGGAGTCAAGGGTTCTGAGGCAGAGCGCTTTGCAGATCAAAATGGATATATTTTTGAAGCGGAGGGCGGCTCTGATGATCCGGTAATAGAGGATCCTCCACCAGGAGGTGGACCGGGAGGCAACGGAGGCAGCAATGAGGGAGACAACGGAGGCGGCAATGAGGGAGACAACGGAGGCAGCGGCGGCAGCAACAACGGCAGTAACGGTGGTGGAACAACTACAAAAGGCGGAAGTACCACTACAGTTGCAAGAAGCACGGGAAGCTCTGCTTCCAGGAATATAGGGACTGCACAGGTAGGAAGCGGGACGCCTAAGACGGGAATTGATTTTGATGCAAGATATGTGCTTTGTGCAGGCGTTTTCCTTGCTGGTATCTGCCTGGTGCTTACCAAAAAAAAGAAAAACATGAATGCTTAACATAATATGCAAAGGGTCGTGCCAATGGCACGGCTCTTTCTATATGCGCAGAGATGCATAAGAAAGGAACCTGTCTGCTTTGATTTACCAACTTTGGCGAAACTCCTAAAGTTTCCAATGAAACAACCGATAAATAAGTTAGATAAAGCACAAGATATAAGAATAACACAGATTTTTATATAGAAAGGAGAGAGCATAATGCGTATAGAAGCATACAATCAGGTTACTCAGATTTATAACAGCAGCAGGGTAGCTAAGGCACAGGGCGCCGACAGTGTAAAAAAGCGGGATGAAGTTCAGATTTCCCGGACTGGGCGTGATTACCAGGTAGCAAAACAGGCAGTCGCAGAAGCTCCTGACATTAGGGAAGACAGGGTCATTCAGGTGAAGGGCCGTATGGCAGCCGGTAATTATAAAGTGGATAATGGTGAATTTGCAGCAAAGTTACTTGCAAAATACGATGCATACTGTTAGAAATGAGGTTTTTGCGTGGCAAGCTTAATGGAAGATTTTATAAGTATATTGGAAGAAGAAAATGGGGGATATCAACGTCTTACAGAGCTGTCCCAGAAAAAGAGACAGATTATTATAGACGGTGATATTCCTGCTCTTGAGGCAATTACTGATCAGGAACAGGAAGTTACCAGCCGCCTTAAGAATTTGGAAAATAAAAGAAATGAAGTTGTAAGTGATATGTCTATCGTACTTAGTAAGAAGCCAGAGGATCTGACAGTTACTAATATGATAGCATTTTTAAATAAACAGCCGCAGGAACAGAGTAAGCTGATTGACCTGCGGGATAGGCTTAAGGATACGCTGAAAAAGATGGCGGACGTCAATGCGCAGAATGAAGTGCTTTTGCAGCATGCAATGGAGATGGCAGAATTTGATTTGACGCTGTTTCGCAGTATGCGGCAGGCGCCCACTACAGCGAATTATGACAACCGGGCAAATAACACAGGGGATTTGTTGGGAAGCAGCGGCTTTGATGCCAAGCAGTAAAGGAGAACAGTAATATGGCAAACGGAATGGGAAGCTTATATATTGGAGCATCCGGCTTACAGAACAGTCAGAATGCACTGAATACCACGGCAAATAATCTTAGCAATGTGGAGACAAAAGGTTATGTCAGGCAGCAGGTGCTGTTTGAAGACAGAGATTATGTGACATTTGACAAGAAATCACCTGTCAGCTACCAGCAGGCAGGGCTTGGTGTGAATATCGCAGACGTGGTACATACCAGGAATATTTTTTTAGACCAGTATTACCGCACGGAGAACGGCAGGCAGTCTTTCTATGAGGCATGTGCCGAGACTTCAAGGGAAGTTGAGACTCAGTTCCAGGAATTGGAGGGGGAGCAGTTCCAGACAGCCCTTCAGGAATTTTGGGAGTCCTTTGAGGAGTTTTCCAAAGGACCGGATCAGGGAATTTACCAGACCCTGGTTGTACAGAAAGCAACGCTGTTCCTGGACAGGGCGCAGAAGATTCAGGATGCTTTCAATTCCTATCAGAAGAACCTCAACTATAAGATTAATAATACGATAGACAGAATCAATGAAATTGGCAATCAAATCCGGGATTTGAATTTGCAGATATTGAAGATCGAATCCGGTGGCGTAGAGACGGCGATGACGATGCGCGATGAACGTGACAATCTTCTGGATGAATTATCCGGGCTTGCCAAAGTCGATTTCAAAGAGCGCTCTGACGGAACTGTGAGGGTGAAGCTTGAGAATGTAGAATTTGTAGATGAGATCCATGTATATGAAGTTAAGGGATATACAGATCCAACGACAGGATTTATTACTCCGTATTGGCCGCAGCTTTCAGATGTCGAAAGAGGTCAGTATACTTATATGTTTGATTATAAGAGCGGAGATATTGCGGCCGAGTTTAACACGGACATTGGTGAGTTGAAGGGTCTTATTGTTTCAAGAGGAGAGAGGCCGGCAGATTACCGTGACATTACCGGCATGGACCGGCAGAAATATGAGGATAGCACAGGGATGTCTGTAGTTATGACCGCCCAGGCAGAGCTGGATCAGCTCATCCATGAGGTTGTGACATCCATCAATGATATTTTCAGTCCCCTTACTACCGCAAGCTTTACGGCAATGGATGGGACCAGATACACGAATGTTAAGGTATGGGATGAAGAAAATGGATGTCTGGGCACAGACGGCCAGAAGCCGGGACGTGAGCTTTTCACCAGGAGAGGCTGTGACCGCTATACCAAGGTAACGGCAAATGACGGCTCGGTATATTATGTATATAATGAGGAAGATCTGACGGACACGGCGAAAATGTATACCACCAAGGGTATCGAAGTCAATGAAGATTTGCTGCATTTAGAGAATGCAATCCCCCATCTCAAAAAGGATGGTGAGCCTGGATGGGCGATGGCAAAGGCATTGGTAGATGTGTGGAGTGCGAAGAAGCAGACGATCAATCCAAGCAATACAGACCCCTGCAATTTCAAGGAATATTACCGTAGAATGATACAGGATGTAGGGACTACAGGTTCCGTATATGAAGGTCTGTCGACCGGTCTCAGCGCAGAGGTGGAAAGCATTGATAACAGCAGACAGCAGGTAATCGGTGTATCCTCGGACGAGGAATTACAAAATATGATTAAGTACCAGAATGCATATAATGCAGCCAGCAGGTTTATCAATGTGATTTCCGAGATGCTGGAGCATATCGTAACCAGATTATAGACCGGGTGATATAACAGGAGGGAAACTATGGCATCAACATTTTTTGGATTGACCATTGCGGGATCTGCACTGAATTCTTTTCAGGCAGCAGTGAATACGACAGCAAATAATATTTCAAATGTGAATACAAAAGGATATACGAGACAGCAGGCCGTCCGCTATGCGGCGGAAGCGCTTAGGGTGAGAGAGCGTTATGGCATGGCAGGAAGCGGTGTTACCACGACAGAAATTATACAGACCCGGGACTTTTATTACGATGTGAAATACTGGGAGAATAATGCTAAGCTGGGATTATATGATTCCAAGCTGTATTACTCACAGCAGGTCGAGAATTTCCTGCTTAACGATGAAAATGTAAAGGGATTTACGACGATTATGGATGAAATGTTCGGCGCTTTGGATGAGGTGCACAAGACGCCGGAAGACAGAGATGCCAGACAGGCGTTTATCAGTAAGTCCCAGAATCTTGCGAATTTCTTCCACAGCATGTATATAGGTCTGCAGCAGATTCAGGAAGACTGCAATCAGGAGATTTCGACCCAGGTTGACCAGATCAACGGTATAGCAGAGAAAATTGCTCTCCTGAACAGGCAGATTAACGTAATTGAGCTCCAGGGCGTCAATGCCAATGAGCTGCGCGATGAGAGGGCATTATTGATTGATGAATTGTCGGATCTGGTTCATGTAGAGGTGAAAGAGACGAATGTTGTGGATTCCCAGCATCCGGATGTGTTTACCGGGGCCACTAATTATATTGTTAAAATTAATGGTCAGACTTTGGTAGACAGGTTTGATTACAATACCTTAGAGATTGTAGCGCGCGAGAAGAAGATTAACCAGAGTGACGCGGATGGTCTGTACGATGTTCGCTGGAAAGGCGATAATATTCCTTTCAACGTAAGCGGCAAGGGATGCACGGGAAGAATGAAGGCGTTGTTTGACATGCGTGACGGCAATAACAACGAAGGCTTCAGCGGAATTGTGGATTCTGTAAGGGCAGGTCAGAACGGAGACATTGTCACAATCAAATATCCCAGTATTACAGATATTAACAGCATGAATATGGCAGATGATGGAATTATCACACTTAATAATACCGATTACCGTTATTCTGGTTTTTCCTATAATGCTGATACACAGACATATGAATTTCAGTTAAAACGGACCCTTTCCGTGGAAGAAAGGGAGGATTTGAACAACCGTAAGGTTAACATTGGAGAAAATATCGATGCTATGGGTATACCCTATTATCAGGCACAGTGTAACAGTTTTCTGCGTGAGTTTGCTAAGCAGCTCAATAATATCCAGAAATCAGGTGTCGATATTGACGGCCAGCTTGCAGGAGCTTTCTTTGTGGCTGGAAATGCTTCCGACGGCAGTGAGTATGATTTTGCAGATTATGATGCAAACGGCAGCATGAGTACATTCAAAAATGATTACTATAAATTGACAGCAGGCAATGTCAAGGTGTCCAATACACTTATTAAGAATCCTGATAAGATGGCGACGATTTCAGAGGAAGATTATAATAACGGAGTGGCAAACCAGGCATTGACGGAAGCTATGATGAAGCTCAAGAAAGACGTCAAGATGTTCCGCGGCGGTGCGGCAGAGGAATTTTTGAAATGCCTGATTACTGATAATTCAGTAGATACACAGAAGTCGGAGACATTCTATAACAATTACAGCAATATTTCCGAGACGATCATCCAGAAGCGTATGTCTATCTCTGCAGTAGATGAAGATGAGGAAGCGCTTGATATGTTAAGATTCCAGAATGCGTATAATCTGGCGTCCAAGATGGTGCAGACGTTGACTGAAATGTACGACAGACTGATACTAGAAACTGGTGTTTAGGAGGGATATATAGATGAGAGTTACCAATAGTATGATCAGCAGGAACAGCATGACAAATATGAACGGCAATAAGGTGAGTGTCGATAGGCTGAATAACCAGATGACATCCCAGAAGAAGATTTCCAGACCCTCTGAGGATCCGGTAATTGCAATCCGTGCATTACGGTTAAGAAGCAACCTAAGCGAGCTGAACCAGTATTATGAGCGCAATATTCCCGATGCCCATTCTTGGATAGAAGTTACCGAAGGCGCGCTAAAGAATATGGAAACCATTCTTGACAATGTCTATGTACAGTGCGAGTATGGTTCTACGGATACATTGAACGAGGAGGACAGGGCAGCGATCTTAAAGAATCTCCAGTCCTTAAGGAAACAGGTATACAATGAAGGTAACGCAGACTGTGCCGGAAGATATGTATTCACCGGTTATAAAACCAATAAGCAGCTCACATTCGCAGAGAATGAGAACGATACGAAGTATGAGATTACAGAGAAGGTTTCCTTTGAGGATATCGAAGAAAAGAATTTTTACAGCAACGAGGTGACTGTGCCGAATACTGTTACAGATGTGCAGGCAGGCGTGGAACTGGAGGATATGCCCAAAGAGTATATCCACAAGCGCATCCGTCTGTCCTATGAAGCGACAGAGACGCTGGACGCCGAGAATCTGAAATATTACGATAAGGACGCCGAGGAGTGGCTGCCGGTAGGAGATATGCAGATTGGTGGACCGTTTCCTCGTGTTACCACAGATTTATCTTATGATGACTGGGCAGCTTCGGATTATGAAGTGAGCGCAAACCAGGTCATTTATTTCAAAGAAACTGGTGAATTGATTCTGGGTGAGAGGGTTGCCAATTATATGGCAAGCGAGAGAATAGAACTCAGTGCCACTTATACGAAGCAGGGATTTACCGAAGGCGAGCTGCGTCCAGAGCATTATTTTGATTGTAAGGATATTACAGACGACAATGAAGCGAACCATATTGAATATACGAAAGAGAATCAGGAGATTCAGTTTACGGTTGCCTTTAACCAGAGCCTTACCATAAATACCCAGGCCAGCGATGTTATGGATTCTTCTATCGGCAGGGACATTGATGAACTGACAAATGCTGTACAGGCGGCGATAGCAGCCCATGATAAGATTGCAAAACTAAAAGAAATGCAGAAAGAAGCACAGTATTCAGATCCATTAGCACAGGAAGGGCTAAAAGAGTGGCTGGAGGCGGCAGAGAAGGAAGCAGCTTATGCAGACGACTATATGCAGAAGCTTTATTCGAGGGGTGTTGGGAAGTTCCAGAAATATAAGGATAACGTCACCCTTGCAAGGACGGACCTTGGAAGCCGGGAGGATCGGCTGAATCTGACAGAGAACCGGATGTCCGACCAACAGTCAACTTTTGAACAGCTCAAGTCCAGGAATGAGGATATGGAACTTTCGGACATTATTATCGAATATACTGCGGCATATAATGCCTATCAGGCATCTTTGCAGGCATCAGCAAAGGCAAATGGACAGACATTGCTGAACTATCTGTAATGATTCAGAACCTCATGGAAATAGCAATTTAGGCCGTTCAAATTCATTTGAAGGGTCAACGCAAGGAGAGAGAATATGCAATTAAATACAAGATTATTTGGAGAAATAGAAATCGAAGACGAGAAGATTATCTTCTTTGAAAAAGGTATCATAGGATTTCCCCATTGCCAGCGATTTACATTGATTTATGATGAGACAGAGGATGGGAAACGCAAGAATATTTCTTGGCTTCAGTCCATTGAGGAACCAGGGTTTGCGCTTCCGGTTATGGATCCTTTGATTGTGAAGGAGGATTATGACCCGCAGGTGGAGCATGAACTTCTTAAGAGTCTTGGAGAACTTACAGGAGAGAATTTGTATGTGCTTGTGACTGTGACCGTACCTACGGACATCAAAAAACTCAGTGTGAATCTGAAGGCTCCGATTGTTATCAATGTGGCGGAGCGCAAGGCAGAGCAGCTCATTGTGGAGGACAATTTCCCGGTAAAATATCCTATCTATGAGATTTTGCAGGAGAAAAAAGAAAAGGCGGGTGAATAGGATGCTGGCATTGACCAGAAAGAAAGGCGAATCTATTATTGTAAACAATGATATAGAAATCAGTATCCTGGATATCCGTGGAGATCAGGTTAAGGTTGGAATCAGCGCACCGAAGGAGGTGCCGGTATACCGTAAGGAGGTATATCTCCAGATTCAAAAAGAAAATGAGGCGGCAGTTAACCTTGAGGATGTAAATGTACTGAAAAATATACTGTAAAGCGTAAATTTTTGTAAAAAAAAACCGATAATCTATATAAGATAAAGGATACTAGAGGAATAGGACATTTGGAAATGCCAGTCCATTTGTCTTAAATATCACATGGAGGTGATCATGATGGCAATGGAAGCATTAAAATCTGCTGGGATTCAGGCATATCAGGGAAGTAGCCGGAAAACCGCAGTAAAAGCAGCGCCGAAAGCTTCAGCGCCGGAAGCGCCTGTTATAGCAAGGGATATTAAAATTGTGGAAAAGGCCATTCAGACAGGAGAAGGCAAAGCGGCAAAAGATGCAGAGCCGAAGATGGAGGCGAAAGCTGCTCCGATTATGACGGATAATGGCGCTGTGAACCGTAAGGCTCAGGAGAGACCGGTGATTCGGGAATCGCAGCCTTTGGAGAACAGGGAGACAGCAGAAGGAGCGGTATCGAATGAGAGCGTGAAGCGCGCAGTTGAGGAGATGAATAAGAAGAACGCTGATTCAGAAGCTGTATTTGGCGTCCATGAATCCACGAACCGTGTAACGATTAAGATTGTGGATAAGAAGACAAAGGAAGTATTGAAAGAGTATCCGCCCGAGAAGACCCTTGATATGATTGCAAAGGTCTGGGAACTGGCAGGATTGTTAGTGGATGAGAAGATGTAAAAGGAGGAATTATTATGGCAATTAGAGTATCAGGCCTTGTATCTGGACTGGACACAGATTCCATTGTCCAGGAGTTGGTTTCTGCTTATAGTAAGAAGAAGGATAAGACTGTAAAGGCGCAGACAAAGTTGGAATGGAAAATGGATGCCTGGAAAGAGCTCAATAAAAAGGTCAATACGCTTTACAAGCGGCTGGGCAACATGAAACTGAGTTCTTATTACAATAAGAAGACGACTTCTATCTCAGACAGTACCAAGGCAACCGTTACAGCAAGTAACAGTGCAATTAATGGAACACAGTCGTTGAAGATTATGCAGGTGGCGACTACTGGTTATATCACGGGTGCGCAGATTAAGCACAGTGGAACGACGTCATCCACAACGCTGGGAGAGCTGGGATTAGCAGGAGACGGAACAATTTCCGTTGCTACCAAGAATGGCGCTAAGAATACGGATATCGAAGTAACGGCTGACATGAAGATCTCAGACTTTGTAAATAAGCTGAAAGAAGCCGGCGTTTCCGCAAGCTATGATGCTGCATACAACCGTATGTATATTTCCGCGAAGGACAGTGGAGCAGCCAACGACTTTTCCCTGACTGCGGCAGATGCGAATGGTCTTCAGGCGTTAAAGAGTCTTGGTATCTATACAAAATCTGCGGCGGATAATGCTGCATATGCACAGTGGGATAATTACGCTGTGGATACGAATGGAAGAACAAGATATGTCATGGATATGGAGGGCAATTTTGCCCTGGATCCTGCCACTGGAGAGAAGATAAAGAACGCAGCATTTGATGAGAACAATATTGATGCAAATGCGACAAAAGCATATTTTGAGCAGATTTTAGATAAAATAGACCAGTACCAGGGTGATGGTGTTGGCAGCATCAAGGAATTGGAAGATGATAATGCCGATTTAAGGACTCAGGCTTCAAATCTGCAGACGGACCGCAATTATGCTACTTCATATATGAGTATGAAAGAGATGCTTGCGGCTGATAAGGAAGACGGAAGCGGTACGAAGCTGACAACGGCAGAGCAGAATAAGCTGCAGAAATTACTTGAGAAGGAAAACAGCGATCTTACAGAGGCTGATAAGACAGATATAAAGGCTTTGCAGGAGAAGCTTGGCTATAGCGATAAGGAGTTCTCCAAATTAAAATCAACCGTGAAGTCTGTAGCCTCATTTGAAGCTGATACTGAGAACGCAGCAGTAGTAAGCAGTGTTCAAGGACATTTCAACGCTTCCGATATGGATACATGGTTAACTACAAATGGAGACGCTATTTCAGCAATTTCTAAGCAGATGCAGAATAATGCAGATACAATTGCGCAAAAGAAACAGTTTATTCAGGAGAATCAGCTTCTGACAGCGTCCGCTCCAGCAAACGATACGACAACGAACGCTGACCGTGCGGATGCATTGATGGCTAGATATAATTATGCACAGGCAATGAAAAACAGTACAGACAAAACCAGTGATGATCCGAGTGTGGACGGCCACGCGGTAAGGACTGCCGGCTCAGACGCCAAGATTGAGCTGAACGGTGTGGAATATGTATCTTCCAGCAATAGTATCACAGTAAACGGTCTTACTGTTACGGCTTTGCAGAAGACAGATCCTGGTGAGACGCTTAGTGTTACTACCCAGGCAGATGTCCAGGGCATGTATGATACCATTAAGGATTTCCTTAAGGAATACAACGCTCTGATTAAAGAGATGGATGAATTGTATAATGCGGATTCTGCAAAGGGATATGAGCCTTTGACAGATGATGAGAAGGAAGCCATGTCTGACAAGGAGATTGAGAAATGGGAGGAGAAGATTAAAGGCTCCATCCTGAGGAGAGATGATACCTTGTCTTCCGTTATGAGTCTGATGACCAATACTATGTCGAAGGGCTTTACACTGAGTGACGGTAAGAAATACAGCCTGTCGAGCTTCGGAATTAAGACCCAGGGCTATTTGGCGGCAGCCGAGAATGAGGGTTATGTTTATCATATAGATGGTGACAGTGAGGATGAGGTTAGCTCGGGTAAGACAGATAAATTGCTGGCAGCTCTGCAACAGGATCCAGATATGGTACAGGAATTTTTCCAGAAGTTGTCCGATGATCTGTATACGAAGCTGGACAAGAAGATGCAGAGTACTACATTGAACAGTAAGTTCAGCATTTATCATGACAAGAAGATGCAGAGTGACTATGACCGTTATACGCAAACTATTAAGAAATGGGAAGAAAAAGTTACCAGCATGGAGGACTATTACTATAAGAAGTTTTCTGCAATGGAGAAAGCACTTTCAACCTTGCAGCAGAGTACCAGTGCATTAAGCGGTTTATTAGGTTCCTGATAAGCAGCGTAGATAGCAGATGCCCGGGGAAGCCCGGGCATCTGTATAATATATTTCCATAAGGACAATTTTATTTCAAGGAGGAAATAAAAATGAATGCAAACCAGGGTTATGCAGCTTACAACAAAAATAAAATCATGACAGCAACCCCCGGAGAACTTACCTTGATGTTATATGAAGGGGCAATCAAATTTTGTAATATTGCAATAGCGGCTATTGAACAGGAGAATGTTCAAAAGGCGCATGATAATATTGTCAAAGTTGAGAAGATTATAGAAGAATTTCGGGCAACCTTGAACCATAAGTATCAAGTTGCAGAGGACTTTGAGAATGTCTACGTATATATTTATGATAGATTGGTAGAAGCGAACGTAAAGAAAGACAAGGAGATTTTAGAGGAGGTGTTAAAGCATCTTCGTACAATGCGTGATACCTGGAAAGAGGTTATGCAAAAAGCCAAGGAATAAGAAAGGGAAACTTTATGGGACTATTGCAATACTGCATTGCAGTAGTCCCATTGTGACGTATAGCGATACATTATAAATAAGGAGGATGTATGCAGGATAAAGAATATATCGCAGTATTGATTCAGAGCCTGGAAAAGAAGGAGGGACTTTTAGATAAGATTATTGAGAAAAACAAAGAGCAAAAAATCTTATTTATGGATGAAGCTTCCGACCCTGACCGACTGGAAGAAAATATGCAGGAGAAAAGCGGTTTTGTAGACAAGTTGAATGAATTGGACGAGGGGTTCCAGCAAATATATGACAGGGTAGAGGCTGCCCTTAAGAAAGATAAGGAAGCTTATAAAGAAGAAATTTTAAAGATGCAGAAGCTGATTACAGGAATTACAGAAAAAAGTACTACAATCCAGGCACAGGAACAGAGAAACCGGGAACTTGCCGTAAAACGATTCTCTGCTGTGAAGATGGGTATCCGCAAGGCGCGCGCCAGTACGAAAGCAGCAAGCCAATATTATAAGAGCATGGCGAAGATCAACGTTGTGGAATCACAGTTTATGGATAAGAAAAACTGATGGAAAAACTTTTGAAAAAATATTAAAAAAAATATAAATTAGGTGTTAAGTATAAAAGAAAGTCTCCGATATATGTATCAAGTAAAGAAAATAAATTACTTAAAACTTCAGTGATTGACTCGGATGGAGCGTACGGCCAGATGAGAAGATCACAAATCAAAATCAAATGCAGCATGGAAGCTGCAGTACATTCAAGGAGGAATATATTATGGTAGTACAACACAATCTTACAGCGATGAACGCAAACAGAATGTTAGGCATCACAACAGATGCTCAGGCTAAGTCAACTGAGAAATTATCTTCTGGTTACAGAATCAACCGTGCAGGCGATGATGCTGCTGGATTATCTATTTCTGAGAAGATGAGAAGCCAGATCAGAGGCTTGAACAAAGCTTCTTCTAACGCTCAGGACGGTGTTTCCTTAATCCAGGTTGCTGAAGGTGCTTTGAATGAAGCTCATTCTATCTTACAGAGAATGAACGAACTGGCTACCCAGGCTGCTAACGACAGTAATACTTCTGTTGATAGAAATGCTATCAACAAGGAAATCCAGCAGTTACAGTCCGAGATTACCAGAATCCAGTCTACTACACAGTTCAACACCATGAACCTGTTAGACGGAACATTCACAGGCAAGAACCTTCAGGTTGGTTCCTTAGCTGGCCAGGCAATTTCCATCCACATCAGCAACATGGATGCTACTGAGTTGGGTGTTACAGGATTGGCAGTTAGCTCTTATGCATCTGCAGGATCTGCTATGACAGCTATCCAGAGCGCTATCGAATTAGTATCTGACCAGAGATCTTATCTTGGTGCTCTGCAGAACAGATTAGAGCATACAATCTCTAACCTGGATAACATTTCTGAGAACACATCCGCTGCTGAGTCTCGTATTCGTGACGTTGATATGGCAGAAGAGATGGTTGAGTACAGCAAGAACAACATTCTTGCACAGGCTGGACAGTCTATGCTTGCACAGGCTAATCAGTCCAACCAGGGCGTACTGTCCTTACTTGGCTAATCGAATTAGTGACTATCATAAGAATGAGACCGGATTTTCCGGTCTCATTTTTTTATAGGAGAATAATTGCAAAGCGACTGCACACTTAATCTATCAGACTGGCGATACGCAGCATATCCTGGAAGCATTTCTCAAAACTGTGGTTTTCTTTTACTTTTCTGTGACCGTTCGCAGCTATTTCCCTGCGTTCCTTCTCATGAGATAAATAGTAGTCTATTTTGTCGAGTAAATCTTCTGTGTCATTATAGTAGACAAAATCCTCGTCTGGAACAAAGTAATCCAGGAAATCTGCCTGAAAGTTCGTCAAAAGAAATCCGCCGGTTCCCATAATATCCATGGCACGCAGGGGAATCCCGGACTGGATGCTCTTTAATGTGATATTCAGATTGATTTTGCTGTTGGCAAAGACGTAGGGCATTTCCGCGTAGTAGTCTGTCGCACCCATATTGCGCACATGGGGAATGCGGGTGTCCTTGTTCAATGTGAAAAATTTTAGGCGGTCTGGGAAGCGATCTCCAATGGCGGTCAAAATTCTTGTGCGCTCCAAAGAAGTCACTTTGCGTCCGAGATAATAGTTGGCGTAAATATACTGCGGGGTTTCTACGCCGTATTTATCGCTGGCGTATGGGGATACCCGGAGCATTTCTTCCAGTATAGGGCCGGTGAGCACTTCCTCCAGGAAATTATAGCCATAAATCTTTAACTGTGCCTCCATCACGGCGTCCAGATAACCTTTGGTATAATCGTTGACATCGGCAAGCCGCTCATAGAAGTTGTGGGCTTCGTTATATAATGCGCCGACAAAGGAAATATCGCAGGTGCATTTTTCTCGGTCAAACTGTTTTTTTGCCAGAAAATCAATAATCGTGGCGTTGACGGGCAGTGGTGTGTAATATACCGTGCGAATCCCCATATTCTTTAGCTTGAGATACTCTTGTTTGTCGAAAAGAAACACATGGTTGGTAGGATAAATAATTGTGTAGGAATATAAGGGGACATAGGGGCTGTCATATACCAGGGCGATATAAGGAATCCCATGTCTTTTGCAGCCCTCGGCTACTACCGGATAAAAATTAAAGGAATAACAGAACTGAAAGTTCTTATCCTTGACTATATGATCAAATGCTGTATCAAAATCCGAACTGATTCGTTCCTGATAGTCTTTGTGGGAAAACATGGTTAATTCATATCCCATCTGCTGTAATGTAAAGATGGCATCCACTTTGCCAAAACATTCCCAGTCTATAAATAAAACATTCATGGAAAATCCTCCTAATTATTATTGATCTAAAATGGAATCCTGCTTTCCAAAAGCGAGTGTTATCATCTGCGCTAAGCGGACAGGATAGGTATGGTATCTTCTTACAGTCTCGAATCCATTCTCTGCAATTTCCATGCGCTCCTTTTCATGATGGAGGAAGTAGTCAGCCTTACTGGCGAGATCCTCCAGGTTTTCGTAATAGATAAGATCCTCTCCCGGGCTCAAAAACTGTGGCAGCTCCGGCTGGAAATTGGTTAATACAAAACCACCACAGGCCAAAATATCAAAAATGCGCAAAGGAAGTCCGCTGCGAATAGATTTGGAGGTTATGTTTAAGTTAATTTTGCTGTTGTGAAATATGACAGGCATTTCTTCCAATGTCTTTGCAAGTCCCCGGTTATGGATATGGGGAAGCGTGGAAGTATCGCTGGCGGTATAGAGGTCTACAGAAAAATGCTCCGACAAAAGCGCCATGATACGCAGCCGTTCCATGGCGGAGATTTTATTTCCGATGTAGAGTTGGGCGGCTGTCTTTTTATCCGTCAGATAGGAATCAAAGGGATAAGTAAAAAAGCCGGGAAGATGAGCCTTAAATTCATCTACAATCTCATCGGTCAAAAGGTCTTCGATAATAAAACCTCCATAAATCCTAAGCTGTGCCTCCATAATTCCTTCCAGATAACCCAGGAGGTAATCGGGAGGATTCGTTAATTTGTCGTAAGGGCATTTCTCGGTGTACAATGAGCCGACAAAAGAAATATCAGCGCTAAATTTTCTGCGCATGGAAGAAGAAGCAGAGCGGATGCACGCTTGCTTTTGTTTTATGTTTGTGGCAAGAGGAAGATGGAACACATGTCCGGGATTTAAAGGTGAAATCTCCTCATACTGCGCCAAATCAAAAAGAAATATGCGGTTGCATGGATGGGCAATAGAGGTTGCGAACAATTCCATCACCGGGGAATCCACAGTCCAGCAAAGGTACGGAAGTTTAAAGATATTGCACACCTCGCTCAAAAATGGGAAGAAGTTGATGCTGAATACAAAGTCTGCCGGGTGCTCTAAGAGCACATTACTGACAATCTGAATGGATTCCTGTGGCGTCAGGGATTTATTGGTAATTTCTGCAGTGACTTCCTGTACGGTATAACCAAGTTCTGCAAAACCCTCAATAACGTCAGGTTCACATATGCTTCCATAGCGGTAAAATAACAGCTTCATGTCAATGCCTCCTCTGCAGAAAATATAAACAACGGCCTCATGCCTGGTCCTCCTTTACCGTCTGTAAAATATGTTTGAGCTGGTGGGTATAAGAGAAGTTATCCCGTACTTTCAGATAGCCGTTCATGGCTATTTTCAGCCGCTCTTCTTCGTGGGAAAGATAGTAGGCGGTTTTTTCCAACAGCTCGTCCAAATCATGAAAGACTTCAATCTCTTTGCCAATGACAAAGCAGTCATCAATTTCCTGCTGGTAATTGGTCAAAACAAATCCCCCCGACCCCATAATATCCAAAATCCGCTGTGGCAGGCCGGTCTCAATAGAGGGCAGTGTAATATTGAGATTGATTTTGCTTAAATAGAAAATCTTATTCATATCCGTATAATAGTCAACGCCTTGATGTATCTGTACATTAGGGAGATTGCGGCATTTACTTTTCGTGTAGAAGTCTACGGTATGGTGGCTGGCAAGGGCATTTAACACGGTGATCCGGTCCATCTCCGCAAGTTTTCTGGATAGGAGAAGAATGCCCAGGTATAAATCGAGATCCATTTCCTGGCGTACCCAGGTATCTGCACCAAAGGTCTTTGCCATATAGTCGGCAGTTTTCTGTGATACACGAGGCCATGGCTTGCTGTTATGCCAGTTGCACAGGTGTTTCAACAGATATAATTTTAACTCTGCCGCAATATCTTCCGGGAGCTGGGAAATAAAGAGATTGTAGGAGTTATCTTCGTAAAGGTTCCCAATAAAAGATATATCGCAGCTGAAATTTTTTTCATCTTCAGCGCTGATATTTAACGCCCCCGTGCGTGAAATATTTACACCCAATGGTAAATAGTACAAATGGGGGATATGGTATGATTTCATGTGTTCGTACTGGGCGCGGTCGAAAATAAAAAGGTAATTGCAGGGATTTGATACGGAAGGATGGAACAGGGACATCAATGGGGAATCGTAAACCCAGCCAATGTAGGTACGTCCCTGCTTTTGACATAAATCTGAAATTTCCGGTACAAAAAGATAGGAAATCAAACAGTCAAAGCTGTGCTCAGACAGAAATTTTTCCAGCTTTTCGAAATCCTCGGATATAGGCGTTAGCGGGTCAAACACACCATGGGGATATATATCTACCTGTTTGCCCATTTCAGACAATGCCCAGGGAATATCGTAACTTGAATTTTTTACGCGGATAAACAAAAAATGCATAGCTTACCTCCGGGAAATAGTGTATAATAATTACTGTATGGAATAACGATACAAGGTATCAGAATTTTTCTTATGCCCAATTATATCATATTTTGAGAAAAAACTAAAGTTATGAAAGCAGTTTCTTATAACTTCAGGAGGATATAGATGAGTGTTGAAGGGATGAATCACGAAAAGGATATTGTAGAAAAAGAACGGCGGCGGGAAGAAGAAAATAAAAAATTCCTTCAGCAGCATGAGGGATACCAAAAAGAGATTGATAGGATGCTGGAAGATAAGGCATATGATGAGTTGCTGGATTATTACCAGTCAGAACCAGTCAGAAAACTCTGCCTTATGGAAAATGATGTGGCGATTATGAATATTGTACTGGCTATCTATCAGGATGAGGTAAAGAATGGAAGTGAAGGAAAGATTTTAACCGATATTCATAGTATGAAGGAGGCGAGGGAGCGTTACCTTCAGGCTAAATTTATGATGTGGAGATTAGAGTTCTTTCATGAGAATGGCAGATTTCTGAAATTCATTGAAAAGAATCCGGTATCCCCATATTTTTTAATGCATCTCATCTACACATCGTCTTTTGAGAAGGGCGATACGACGTTAAAAATGGCAATACTTTTGAAAGAGAGTGGAAGGTTTGCACAAGCGTTTGCCATGCTGAATTTTTTGAATCAGTTGTGTCCGGGTGAAGAAATTATATATTGTGAGATGGCGGATGTCTGTATTTTGGCAGGAAAGTTTGAGAGTGCAAACGATTGTATACAAAGAATTAAGCATCCATCTGAGGTTTTGACACAATATCGGAAGAAGTGGGGGGTGTGAGATGGACAGGCACAAGATAGCTTTTATTATATGTGTGAATGATGACTTGTATGAAAGGGAATGCGTCTCTTATATTGAGCGTCTAAATCTGCCGGAAGGTTTTGTGCGTGATATTATTCTTGTAAGAGGAGCAGCCTCTATTACCTCTGGATATAATGGGGCGATGCAGGGGTCGGACGCAAAATATAAAGTATATCTGCACCAGGATGTATTTATTGTATATCCAGACTTTATCACACAAATTTTAAATATTTTTGAAAATCCCGCAATTGGAATGATAGGCATGGTAGGAGCTCCCAGTCTTGGGGAGACGGCCGTTATGTGGCATGGGGGCCGGGTAGGAAAGCTGTATGCCAATCCCATTACACTTGCCGAGGAAGCTGTATGTGGGGAGATAGAAGGAAAATACCAGCAGGTGGAGGTTATCGACGGTTTTTTGATGGCTACCCAGTATGATGTTTTGTGGAGGGAAGATCTTTTTAAGAAGTGGGACTTTTATGATGTTTCCCAGAGCCTGGAGTTTCGGAAACGGGGCTATCAGGTGGTGGTTCCCAATATGGAGCACGCATGGTGTATCCATGATGATGGGATCATGAATCTGAGCAATTATTATGAGGAAAGAGAAATATTTTTAAAAGAGTATAGGAGGAAGGAAGAGGAGGAAGGCAAATGTATTGCGAATTAATAGAAAAATTAGCGCCCAAGCCCGTATTTAATTTAAAATGGTATAAGGATGAAGATTTATATTCGGATGGACCGATAGAGGATACGATAATTCAGATTATTGCGGAGAACGAGCCGGAGGAATATACAGAGGCGATCGCGAGAGCAATGTGCTGGCCAACCTATTATCACCTGACCCATTTAAGGAAGAATATCCTCAACTGGTACCCCTTCAAAGAGGGAAGCAGCGTGCTGGAAATCGGGTGCGGTCTGGGGGCAATTACGAGCGTACTGTGTGACAAGTGCCAGTCGGTTACGGCGGTTGAGCTTTCCAGGCGTAGGGCAACGGCAGCATTGCTGCGCTGCCGGGAGAGGGAAAACCTGGAGATTATTGTCGGAAATTTAAATGATATTGAGTTTGAGAAGAAGTTTGATTATATCACGTTGATCGGAGTTTTGGAGTATCAGGGGACATTTACAGATGCGGACAACCCTTATCTGGACTTTTTGATGGAGATAAAGAAGCTCCTCAAACCGGACGGCAAACTGTTAATTGCAATTGAGAATAAATATGGCCTCAAGTACTGGTGCGGCGCCAGGGAGGATCACACCGGGATGCCTTTTGAGGGTATGAATCAGTATACCCTGTCGAATCGCGAAGTGCGGACATTTGCTAGGAGGGAACTTGAGGAATTGGTAAAAGAAAGCGGGTTTGGGAATACGTATTTCTATTATCCTATGCCGGATTATAAGCTTCCGACGGTGGTTTATTCCCAGGGAAGCCTGCCGCAGAATGAGAATATGCACAATCTGGAGCCCTATTATATTCCAGACAGGACGACATTGGTGGCGGATGAGATGGAGATTTACAAGGACGTCATCGAGAATGGCGTATTTGAGTTTTTTGCCAATTCGTTTCTGGTTGAATGCTCGGATAGTAAGGATATTGGAAAAATAAAACAAAGCTGCCTGGCATCGGAGAGGCGGGGGAAATACCAGGTTGCCACAACATTTACGAGGGATGGCGAGGTACAGAAGCTTGCGTTGCGCAAAGAGGGGTGTGCCCACGTTGAGCAGATTATGAAAAATAGCATTGCGCTTGCCAGAAGCGGAAGGAAAATATTGCCGATGCAGCTTAGAGATGGAAAACTGGTATCCGAATTTGTAACGTATGAGCTGCTCGAGGAACGGCTGCTTGATGCCGTAAGAAGGAAGAATAGGTTTGAATTTTACCGGATACTGGATAAGGTATATGAGGAAATCCTGGCGTCTTCCGGACAGGTCGCACCGGAAGAAAATATCATTTATGCTTTGGATCTTGATAATGATAGAAATTCAAAGAAATACGGCCCGATACTGCGGATAGGATATCTTGACATGATTTTGCGGAATGCTTTCTATGTGGATGGGCAGATTTTGTGGTTTGACCAGGAGTGGATATTGGAATGCGTTCCGGCAGGCTTTATTCTTTATCGGCTGTTTAAGGAATTATATGCAGCGTATAACTGGATAGACAAGGTTTTCTCCCTTCAGGAAGTGGGGGAGAAATATCATCTGATTTCGGCATGGAACTCTTACCAGATGTTGGAGGGATTGTTTTTGATCGATATACTGGATATTGCCCATACAGAAGAAGGAAAAACATACCGTGGAGGTGACAGGGAAGCATGTCTGACGAACATAAAGAAACTGGCGGGTATGATAAAATAGACAGCTATCTTTTGGGACGTGATATAGACGGATTATATAATTATATGCAGGGAAAGCAAGGACGGGAGACGCTATTATGTAATATGCTTGAAATCTGGTCTTTGGAAAAAGCACAGGGGATGCGGACAATCTTTTACAATGTGTTTTCTTATGAGGAAGCGATCAGGAAATATGATATAATTGACAAAATTATGGGGGTGATCGTCCATAAACAGGAATTAAGTCTGCCAATCATCCAGTTTATTGAGAGGGAGATTTCAGTCTGGGCAATGATTGGCTGGACGTTAACGAATCAATGGGGTGTGAGGCAGATTGAGGCATTGGAGGCGATAGGAAGTTTCTTAAAGGAGCGTCATTATGATTCCGGTGTGATAGCGGTCCATGAGGGGATTTGTAAGAAAACTTTTCAAAAAGAGCTGTCTGAGGCTCTGGCACATGGGGATGGGTATTTGGCGTTAAAGTTGTTGGCAAAGATTTCAGATTCTGAACAGAAAGAGGTTTTGGTAAAAAAAGCAAAGGATAGTATCAGACAGGTCGAACAGAGGATGCAGGGCAGGTTGTATACACCTACCAATATGGAGAAGATTGGCGAATACTATATGATTGTGGATTGCTGGCATGACAGGGTCCTTTATTCTCGGGAATTGTGTGAGATTAAGGATTGGAGTTCTCTGGATTCCAATTTGCAGCATCCCCATTCTATCTGCCGGGAAAAAGGTATTTATGCTGTTGAGAATACAGAGGCCGGGACAGTCTGTTTTTACAAGAAAAAAGAATCATTTGTGAAGATAGGGGAACTTCCGGTTGGAAGAAGACCACACAGGATACTGTATGATGAGAAGCGGGAGATGTTTTGGGCGCTTATGGGGGAATCCCAGGAAATCTTTGGCATAAAGGTTGTGAATGCGTCTATAGAGCTGCCTTTCAGACAGAAAATTGAAGAACTGCAGTCCTCTTATGTGCGCAGTATGAGAATTATTGACGGTAGATTTTATATTGTTTCCGGACCGGGCAATATTTTGGAACTGTCATTTGCAAAGGATAAATTTGTTGTGGAACATAAGTATGCTGTGCCGCCAGAGTATTTTAGTATGAATGATATGATATATTTCCAGGGATATTTCTGGATCTCTGTCTATCAGAATCGGGAGTATGAAAAGATGCCGGCGCTGTTAAGGCTGCCTTCCCTCAATGACTTTGGAACAGAGCGCTGCGTGGATCTGTATGGCACGCTGGGAATGAAAGGTATCCCGTATTTTTTCTCCTGGGTAGACGGAAAGCTGTGTATTCCTGAGATAGATACATACAGCAGAATTGTGTTGTATGATGCAAAAGATGGAGAATTGAAGGTAAACAGGGTGTTGTATGATTTCGGGAAGGCAGAGCTTTCAGATATTGTTTACAGCCACAGAAATGATATAGATGTAAGGGAGTACATTTTAGGTACTATGTAAGGGCAGGATGGAAGAATACATGAAATGGAAAAGAGGGAATGACAGTGTACAGTGAGCTTATAAATCGGTTAAAGCCAAAGCCAGCATTTAACTTGAGATGGTATACGGATAAGGATTTATACTCGGATGGGCCAGCAGAAGACCTGATTATCAAAATGATTGCAGAGAATGAGCCGGAGAAATACACAGAAGCTATCCTACAGAATATGAATTGGCCCGTCTATTATTATCTGACTCATCAGAGGAAAAACATCTTAAATTGGTATCCATTTAAAAAGGATGGCAGCGTATTGGAAATTGGATGCGGTATGGGGGCGATTACCAGTATGCTCTGTGACAAATGCCATGACGTAACTGCTGTCGAACTTTCTAAAAGAAGGGCAACGGCAACATTGCTGCGGTGCCGGGACAAGGAGAACTTGGAAATTATTGTAGGCAATCTAAATGATATTGAATTTGAGAAAACGTTTGATTACATTACGTTAATCGGAGTGTTGGAGTATCAGGGTACTTTTACGGATACTAAGAACCCCTATCTCGATTTCCTGGCGGGAATCAAAAAGCTGCTCAAGCCGGATGGGAAACTGCTGGTTGCCATTGAAAATAAATATGGGCTGAAATACTGGTGCGGCGCAGGGGAGGATCACACAGGAATCCCGTTTGAAGGGATGAATCAGTATTCCATTTCAAACAGCATAGCAAGGACATTTGCCAAAAAGGAATTGGAAGATTTGATAAAAAGCAGCGGTTTTGCGCATACATTTTTTTATTATCCAATGCCGGATTATAAGCTGCCAACGGTAATTTACTCTCAGAGCAGGACGCCAAAGGATGAGAATATGTATAACATGCAGCCGTATTATATTCCGGACAATACGACTCTGGTGGCAAATGAGATGGACATATATAAGGATATTATTGATAATGACGTCTTTGGTTTTTTTGCCAATTCTTTTCTGGTGGAGTGTTCCGATGATGCAGATCTGGGTATCGTTACCGAAAGTATTTTGAGTTCGGAACGGTTGGAAAAATACCGGATCGGTACTGTATTTACCAAGAATCACACCGTAGAGAAATTCCCCTTATCAGAAGCAGAAGGGGCCGCCCATGTGGAGCAGATATTGAAAAATACCAGGGCAATGGAAGGAATGGGAAGGGGCGTATTGCCGACGGAATTTAAGGATGGAAAATTGGTTTCGCCGTATGTGCAGGATGAGCTGCTTGAGAATCAGGTAATGGATGCCTGCAAAAAAGGGGACATTGACAGATTTTATCAATTACTGGACAGGGTGTATCAGGAAATTCTTGCCTCGTCAGAACAGATTGCGGCAGAAGAAAATATCTTTTACACCATGCAGATTGATACGGATACAAATTCGGAGAAATATGGACCCATTATGCGGATTGGGTATCTTGATATGATACTGCGGAATGCTTTTTATGCGGATGGAGAAATCCGCTGGTTTGACCAGGAATGGATTTTGGAATGTGTTCCTGCCAGATTTATATTTTTCCGTTCTGTGGTGTTACTGTATTCCAAATTTCCCTGGATAGAAGAGATAATTCCAATTGCCGAGGCTGCAGGAAGATACCAGTTGCTTACGGCATGGCAGGAGTTTGACAGGCTGGACAATATGTTTCTGGGAATAACGGCAGACCTTGTGCACATCCGTCAGGGCCAGATACTTCGCGGCCAAAGCAAGGCGGCGTATTTAGACAACATAAAAAAGCTTTTGTAGGAGGGACGAAGTTGAAACGGAATATTTTATTGAATCCGGGGCCGGCGACTACGACGGACACCGTAAAAATGGCGCAGGTTGTGCCGGATATTTGCCCAAGGGAAAAAGAGTTTGCGTCTATGATGAAACAGATGCGTAAGGATTTGGTCCGTATTGTCCACGGGAATCCTGAGCAGTATACGGCGGTGCTTTTCTGTGGCTCAGGCACATTAAATCTGGATGTGTGTATCAATTCGCTGCTGCCCGCCGATAAGAAAATATTAGTTGTCAATAATGGGGCATACAGTGCGCGGGCTGTGGAAATTTGTGAATATTACGGACTGCCCCATATCAATCTGAAGTTCCCAGTAGATGAATTGCCAAAGATTCCAGAAATCGAGAAAGTATTGCAGGAGAATCCTGAGATTGCCATGGTATATACCACCCATAATGAGACTGGAACCGGGATTTTAAATCCAGTGCGTGAGATTGGCGCATTAGCACACCGGTATGGCGCTATATTTGTGGTGGATACCACATCTACCTTTGCCATGCGTCCCATTGATATAGAAGCAGACAATATTGATTTCTGCATGGCGTCTGCACAAAAGGGGCTGATGTCGATGACCGGCCTCTCCTGGGTTGTGGGTAAGACTCAGGTGATTCAGGAATCTGCAACTTATCCCAAGCGTTCCTACTATTGTAATTTATATTTGCAGTATGATTTTTTTGAGAAGACGGGGGAAATGCATTTTACGCCTCCGGTGCAGACCGTGTATGCAACACGCCAGGCAATCGAGGAGTATTTTGCTGAGGGTGAAATGGAAAAATGGGCGAGGCATACGGCGGTTTTTGAGGCAATCCATAAGGGTCTTTCCAAATTAGGGTTCCGCGACATGATTAAACGAGAATGGCAGGCAGGATTAGTCGTTGCCGTGAAGTATCCTGCAGATGTGAATTGGGATTTTGAAAAAGTACATGATTACTGTTATGCGCGTGGATTTACGATATATCCCGGCAAGATCGCAGATCAAAACACATTTCGTTTATGTGCGCTTGGGGCAATTACCCCTAAGGATATTGAGGATTTTTTTGTTGTCTTGGAAGAAGCGCTTATCACATTTGGGGTGCAGATACCAGTCTGCTATGAGGAATAGATGGGAAGTGAAGGGAAATGAGAGAAGAAATTGCCATGATTATGGCAGCAGGCCTGGGAAGCCGGATGCGCCCGCTGACAGAGACGGTACCCAAACCATTAGTCGAAGTGGGAGGGACGCCTTTGGTTGAAACGGTCATACAGGGGTTAAAGAGGAGAAATGTATCTGAGATTTATGTAATCGTGGGATATTTGAAAGAGCAATTTTCTTATTTATGTGAAAAATACAAGGGCCTTTTTTTGATTGAGAATAAGGAATATCGGACAAAAAATAATATTTCTTCCCTATATGCAGCCAGAGATATTTTAGGCAGGGCAGATTGTTTTATCTGTGAGGCAGATTTGCTGGTTCGGGATGCGGCATTGTTTGAGAGGGATTTTGAATCTTCCGGTTACTATGGGAAAATGGTCCATGGATATTCGGATGACTGGATATTTGAAATGGAGGATGGATTTATTTCCAGAGTAAAAAAAGGCGGAACTGACGTATATAACATGGTCGGTATTTCCTATTTTAAGAAAGAGGATGCCAGGCTTCTTGCCGGGGAGATAACAAAGGCTTATGAAGAAGATGGAAACGGGGATTTATACTGGGACGAGGTAGTGGACTTTAATCTTAAGAAATTGCGGCTTAGAATCTTTCCGGTGGAGGAGGGGAAGATTGTGGAGATAGATACGGTAGAGGAATTAAATGCCCTGAGAGGAATGTTATAAAAGGAGACGACAGGTGATGAAGAAGGTTTCTGTGATATGCATAGATTGTGATTCCGCTTATATTGATGATAGGTTAGGAAATCAGACATATTCCAATCTGGAGGTTGTTGAAGCAGTAACAGGGAAGGATTTTTATCAGGATATTGTAGAATATTGTGAAAATACGGATAGTGAATATATCTCTTTTCTGGAATCGGGACAATGGCTGGCACCCGATAAAATCAAGGATATGGTGGAATATGCGGAACAATTCGATCGGGCGGCGGTTATATCCTGTTATAGAGATCATGCAGAATGGGATGGTACGGTACTGTCATATCCGGACAGGGAATATCGCGGTCTGTTTCAGGGCAGGTTTTTTGAGGAACCTTTCCTATTGTATAAGAATGTTTTAGAGAGCGGGCGCAACATACTGGGAAGTTTAACGACAGTTATGTTTCGCAGGGAGAAAGTAAAGCTTTGTATGGAGCGTCTTGGTCAATATGAGGTGAAGGAAAATCCGCAGATGCAGAAAACGTTTTTATTGCTGGAAATATTGGCAGGGCAGCCCATGTGTCTGTTGGAGAACGTGCTGGTATGCACGTTTGTGCAGGAATTGGATGTGGAATATTTAAAGAAGCAGGAAAGACTGTTTGAGCGCCAGTTTGAAATATTTGTAAGGATTCATGGATGGGATATGAAGAACGCTGTGTCGGGAATTGCCAAGGTACACCGGTCACTGATACAGGAGACGGAGGTAAAAGACAGGGGACTGAAAAGGGAGATTACCCTGTTTGCCACGGATAAAGGAGAATACTACAATGTTCTGCCGATTATGCGGGAAGCCGAAAAAAGGGGATATAAGGTAAGGTACACGGATGACCTGGATGAAAAGACAGAGATCGGAATCTACTGCCAGCATGCTGGGAAACCACAGAATGCAAAATTTTCTGTAGTCCTGCTGCATGACATGGTACAGGGACATAACCGATGGCCGAATATTTGGGAGGCAGAACACTGGTGTGAATATGATATAGGAATTGTTCCGGGTATAAGATGGAAAGAGCGGTGGGAGAGATGCGCCTTTGACTACCACGCATATCCCAGGTGCGGTGCATATATGCTTGGGTATCCCAAAAGCCAGGAGGTATTCTCGGAAGAATTGGAGCGTCGGGTAAAGGAGTTAAAAGACGCTATGAATTTGAAATATGATATTTCGGTGCTCTATGCGCCATCTTGGGAAAATGATGGAAAAGAAGATGATTTTGTGCAAGCCTTATCATCGCTCCCGGTAAATCTTTTCGTAAAACAGGCTATGTGGCCTCTGGAGTTTGGCTGGGTGACTAAGAATAACGAGGATATGCGCAGACTTCATGAGGGGAAATATGATAATCTGTATTACATCGAACCGGAAGAAAGCATTATGGTTGCGCTGAAAATGTGCGATCTGATTGTTTCGGATGAATCGAGCGTTATGATAGAAGGGGCGATGTTTGGAAAGCCTGCGCTTGCTGTCCGGGACTGGCTGATACCGGATACGACTCCCAGCAGATTTGCAAGCATTCCCTATGAGGATGTCTATAAATGTAAAAAGAGCGAGCTGCGAGGCGCGGTTGAGAGGTTAATAAAAGATGGACTTCACAATACGGAAACGGCGAAACGGGCAGGGGAATTTTTTGCAAATAAAGAACACGTGAACAGGGATATTATGGACGCCATAGAATACTTTACTACCGGCAGGGGCAATACAGAGTTTATGAAATGGAAGATGTCCTGCCGCTATATGCCGGTAAATATGTGGTCATGATGAGAGGTAGAAAGAGTGAAGAAAGTTTCTGTGATATGTATAGATTGTGATTCGGACTATATTGACGACAGACTGGGGAATCAGACCTATCCTAATCTTGAGGTTGTTGAGGCGGTTACGGGGAAGGATTTTTACCAGGATATTGTGGAGTATTGTGAATATACGGATAGTGAATATATTTGTTTTCTGGAAGATGGACAATGGATGGTACCGGATAAGATAAAACTTATGGTAGAATATGCAGACCGCCTAAGGGATGCAGCAGTTCTGTTTTGCCATAGGAATTATGCTGAAAAAGATGGTACGGTGGTGGCATATCCAGATAATAAATACCGCAATGTTTTTAAGGATACGCTGTTTGCCGGAGATCAGATTTTATACCGGTGCATAGATAATGGGCGCAATCTGCTGGGGAATTTAACGACGACGATGTTTTGCCGGGAGAAGGCTATACCGTGCATGGAGAATTTAAAGCGGTATGCAGTAAATGATAATCCCACAATGCAAAAGGCATTTCTGCTGTTTGAGATTCTCGCAGGCCGGGTTGTGGGAATTTTGGAAAAAACACTTGTCTCCACCTTTGTAGAGCCATTCCGTGCAGAAAAATTCAAATGCCGGCAGATGCAGTTTGAAAAGCAGTTACAGGTCTTTTCCCAGATTCATGGCTGGGAGGAGGAGCCTGGGATTTTCCCCGGAATTGCAAAAGAACATCGGGGGCTGGTTAAGGAGGAGAAGACAGAGAGCATAAAATTGAAAAAAGAAATAACTTTTTTTGCCACGGATGATGGTGAATATTATAATCTCCTTCCGCTTATGCACGAGGCGAAGAAGCGCGGATATCAGGTAAACCATACGGATAACATGATTGCAAAGGCAGAAATCGGCGTCTACTGCCAGCATACAGGATATCCGCAGAATGCCAGATTTTCAGTAGTCTTATTGCACGATATGGCACAAGGGGCGAACCATTGGCCGAACCTATGGGAATCCGAACACTGGAGTGATTACGATATAGGAATCCTTCCGAATGAGGAGTGGAAGGAACGCTTTGAGAGGTGTTCCTTCCACTATTATACATGTCCCAGGTGCGGTGCATATGTGCTGGGTTATCCCAAGAGCAGTGAAGTATTTTCCAGTGAGCTGGAGGAACGTGCAAGGGAATTGAAGGAATCCCTGGGGCTTGCCTATGATGTTTCCGTATTGTATGCGCCATCCTGGGAGAATGACGGCAAAGAGGATGAGTTTGTACATGCCTTAGAATCACTGCCAGTAAACCTTTTGGTGAAACAGGCAATGTGGGCGGAAGACCTGATGAGACTGATGGTGAAGGAAGGATATCAGAATATTACGGAAAATATACATAAAATGCGTGAAATGCATGAGGGAAAATATAAGAATCTGTACTATATTGAGCCGGAGGAAAGCATTATGACTGCATTGAAAATATGCGACCTGATAGTTTCGGATGAATCCAATGTCATGATAGAGGGAATGATGTTTGGCAAGCCCGCGATTGCGGTAGAAGACTGGCTGATACCGGATGTAAATCCGCCAAGGCTGCCGAGTGTTCCGTATGAAAGCATTTATAAATGTAAAAAGGCGGCATTGCAAGAGACTGTTACGCGTGTACTTTCCCAAAGCGCTGTAGATCTTACCCGGATGTCGGAATCGCTTTTTCCAAATAAAGAGCATGTGAACAGGGACATCATGGATGCTATTGAATATTTTACTGCCGGCGGGGAAAGAACAGGGTTCCGAAAGGAGAACATGTCCTGCCGTTATATGCCGGTCAACATGTGGTCATAATAATTTGAAATTCTATCAGGCGAAATGAGGTTTCTTATGAAGAAAATAATTATATTTGAATCCGCGACGGATTCGCTGCGAACGTTTGCCAGACAGATGGCGGAAGGCTTTCGGGAGATAGGTTTTCAGGTTCTGATGGCAGATATGCAGGATGAAGGGAAGACAAGGGAGGCAGTTTATGCATTTGCCGGGCAGGGGGATGTGGCGGCGTTGTTTTTTAACCATGCCGGCCTGAATCTGCTGACAGAAAATAAGACAAGCATTTGGAATGATCTTGATGTGGATTGTTATGATTATATTGTAGACCATCCCATGTACTATCATGCGGCGATTATTTTTCCTGTCCGCAGACTGACGTTTCTGTGCGTGGACGAGTATCACCAGCAATTTATTGCGCGCTTTTATCCAGGAAAAGTGCGAAGCTATTTCCTGCCGCTGGCGGGTATCCGCTGCCAGGAGCCGGTGATACCTTTTGAGGAACGCTCGATGGATATTTTGTTTACTGGGGCATATCTGATTGATAATAATATTGAATACCATATCCGGGGGCTGGGTGAGGGGTTGAAGCAGCTCTGGCTGGAATGTTATGAGCTTTTGTGCAGCCAGACGCATCTGACCCTGGAGCAAGGGTTGGAACACTGTCTCAGGAAGAAGGGGTTAACGCTGCCGGAGGAGGACTTGCGGGATACGGTACGTCTGTTTCAGGATATGGACGGTATGTTAAGAAGCCGTGCCCGTGCCGAGGTAGTAAGAACATTGGCCAATGCGGGGATTAAAGTTCATATTTATGGAGAGGGATGGCAATTCCTTGACTGTAAACAGGAGAATCTGGTTTTGCATGCACGCATTCCCTTCGATGAGACAATCCCGCTGATTGCGGATGCAAAAGTTACATTGAATGTAATGCCCTGGTTTAAGTCCGGCGTTCACGACCGGGTATACACAGCTATGCTGAATCAGAGCGTGTGCCTGACAGATAGCAGTAGATATGTGGACCAAACGCTTACAGATGGCAGCGAAGCGATTTTTTATTCCCTGGACCATCTGGAGGATCTTCCAGATAAGGTGAAGCATTATTTGGCACGGCCGGAGGGCTTACATCAAATTGCCACGAGGGGTTATGAATATGCAAGGGATACGCAGACCTGGCAGTGCCGGGCAAAACAGCTTGCTTTGGAGATCATGGCGTCAGACTGATGGAGGTATGGGAAGATGAAAGTAGTTATTCTGGCCGGAGGGCTTGGAACCCGGATTAGTGAGGAGAGCCATTTGAAGCCTAAGCCGATGTTGGAAATTGGGGACAAGCCAATCCTCTGGCATATTATGAAAGGATATTCCCACTATGGTTATCATGACTTTATCATATGCTGCGGGTATAAGCAGCATATGATAAAAGAGTGGTTTGCAGATTATTATCTATATAACAGTGATGTGACCTTTGACTTTACAGCGGATAACAAGATGATCGTACATAATAATGTGTCAGAGCCCTGGCGGGTTACCATTGTAGATACCGGATTAAATACTATGACTGGCGGAAGGGTGAAAAGGGTCCGCAAATATATTGGCGACGAATCCTTTATGCTGACCTATGGGGATGGGGTGAGCAATGTCAATATTCCAAAGCTGCTGGAATTTCACAAAAGCCATGGCAGGATAGCAACAATTACGGCGGCAGATGTGGGGCAGCGGTTCGGAATTTTAGATATTTCAGAAGATAAAGAGATTACCTCCTTCCGGGAGAAGGCACAGGATGACGGGGGGAAAATCAATGCTGGATTTATGGTGTTAAAACCGCAGATATTTGAGTATATAAAAGATGATCATACGGTTTTTGAAAGAGAGCCGTTGGAGATGCTTGCGAGGAATAAACAATTGATGGCGTATATGTTTGACGGATTCTGGGCGTGCATGGATACGAAGCGTGAAATGGATCTGCTGAACGATTTATGGGCGAAAGGTCAGGCGCCATGGAAAATATGGAAGGAA
The DNA here is from genome assembly GCA_948688495.1 of uncultured Lachnospiraceae bacterium. Classification (GTDB taxonomy): domain Bacteria; phylum Bacillota; class Clostridia; order Lachnospirales; family Lachnospiraceae; genus Petralouisia. The sequence goes on from CAPQSW010000002.1 coordinate 55,707, forward strand.
TGAGGCAGGAATGTTTGAGCAAATGACAGAGGCACAGGCCAGGAAAGAAATCTTAAATATGGTATCTGAGTATTGTGATAAGTATCACAACCATACAGACTACCAAAAGGGGGACAGGATACCGTACGCCTCCCGCGTATATGATGGGGAAGAAATGTGCAATCTTGTAGATTCCGCCCTGGAATTCTGGCTGACAGCCGGAAGGTATACGGCAGAGTTTGAGGAAAAATTTGCCAGGTATCTGGGGGTAAAATTCTGTTCTCTGGTAAACTCTGGCTCATCTGCAAACCTGATTGCGTTTATGGCTTTGACTTCTCCTTTGCTGGGAGAACGGCAGGTTATACCGGGAGATGAGATGATTACCGTGGCGGCAGGATTTCCAACAACCGTGGCGCCGGCAGTCCAGTATGGGGTGATTCCGGTGTTCGTCGATGTTACCATTCCACAGTACAACATTGATGTCACGAGATTGGAGGGTGCGCTCTCAGACAGGACAAAAGTGGTTATGATTGCGCATACATTGGGGAATCCTTTTGATTTGGCGGCAGTGAAGTCCTTCTGTGAGAAACATGGATTATGGCTGATTGAGGACAATTGCGACGCGCTGGGTTCCAGATACGTTCTGGATGGGAAAGAGTGTTTTACCGGAACCATAGGGGATATAGGGACGTCTTCTTTTTATCCACCGCATCATATGACGATGGGAGAGGGCGGGGCAGTCTATACCAACCATCCGTTGCTGCATAAGTGTATCCGGTCCTTCCGGGACTGGGGACGCGACTGCTGTTGTGCCTCCGGGCAGGATAATCTGTGCGGCCATCGCTTTGACGGACAATATGGAGAGCTGCCGCCAGGATACGACCACAAATATGTTTATTCCCACTTTGGCTATAACCTGAAGGCGACAGATATGCAGGCGGCGATTGGCTGCGCTCAGATTGAGAAATTTCCGGGCTTTGTGGAAAAGAGGATACATAATTTTGAGCGGTTAAGGAGGGGACTGGCGGGATGTGAAGACAGGCTGATATTGCCGGAGGCGTGTCATAATTCTATTCCGAGCTGGTTTGGCTTCCCACTCACCTGCAAACAGGGGACTGCACGCAGCAGCGTAATTTCCTACATAGAAGGACATGGCGTACAGACGCGGATGCTGTTTGCGGGGAACTTGACAAAGCATCCCTGTTTTGACCAGATGCGTAAGAAAGGCAGCGGATATCGGATAGCCGGCGATTTGAATAATACGGACAGGATTATGAATGATACATTCTGGGTGGGCGTATATCCAGGAATGACAGATGAGATGATTGATGATATGATAGAAATAATCATAAATGCCGTTAGAGGGTAACGACTGATGAGAAAGGACAATGGGGTTGTGAAGCATATGGAGAGAGAAACGTACCGGTTATCAGAAGCCGCGGAAAGGATTGACGGGCAGCCTATGTTCAAGATTCTCTCCCGGATCAAGGAGCTTGAGAGGGAGGGGAGGCATATCGTTCATTTTGAGATCGGGGACCCGGATTTTAACACGCCGGAGAATATTGTCGAAGCCGGCAAACGGGCGCTTGACGAGGGGTATACGCATTATTCTGATTCTATGGGAGATTATGACTTCAGGCGTTTAATCTGTGACAATAACTTTAAATCCCGTGGATTTGTGCCGGACATAGATCAGGTGCTTGTTCTGCCAGGTGCAAATATGATGATTTATTATGCGGTCAGGTGCCTGGTAAATCCAGGGGATGAGGTAATCGTGCAAAATCCATGTTTCCCGACATATTTATCGGTGTTTAACTTCTGCGGGGTGAAACCAGTGTTTGTCCCGCTGCGAGAAGAATATGGATTTGCACTGCGGCTCGAGGATTTAAAGAGAAGCGTGACGGAAAAGACAAGGTTAATCATTGTGAACAGTCCGCACAATCCTACGGGTGCGATTATCTCTCCAAAGGAATTGGAAGCGATAGGAAGGTTTGCAATTGAGAATAAAATTTATTTGTATTGCGATGAAATCTATTCCAGGCTGAATTATGGGGATATTCCCTTTTACAGTCCTTCTGTCCTGGATGAGTGTAAGGAATACACGATTGTTGCAAATGGCTTCTCGAAAGCGTTTGCGATGACGGGATGGAGGCTGGGGACTGGAATTGGACCGCGGGATGTAATGGGAAAAATGGGTCTGTTGCTGCAGACGACGTCATCCTGTGTTCCAAGCTTTATCCAGCGTGCGGGTATGGAGGCTATATCGGGGAGCCAGAATCCGGTCAGATTCATGGTGGATACTTATAAAAAACGCAGGGATCTGTTGGTGAGAGGGCTTAACAGCATTCCCAAAATTAGCTGTGTGAATCCCGCGGGCGCGTTCTATGTATTTCCCAATATTACACAGACTGGGCTTGGCAGCAAGGAATTTGCGTTTCGGATTTTGGAGGAAGGCGGAGTAGGACTTTGTGCCGGCAGTGATTTTGGTGATTGCGGGGAAGGCTTTGTGAGGCTGTGTTATGCAAATTCTGAGGAGGACATCACAGAAGGAATAAGGCGTATCCGCCAGTTTGTTGATCGCTTATAAGGAGGAAAATAGATGCGGGTTTGTGATTATATTGCGGATTTTATTTCGAAACAGGGAGTGGAAGATGTGTTTATGGTGTCTGGCGGGGGCCTGATGTTTCTGACGGATGGGCTGGCGTGCAACAGGGACTTGAATGTTGTGTGCTGCCATCACGAACAGGCTGTGGCGATGGCGGCTGTGGCATATGGCAAGTACCGAGGGATGGGTTGCGCCTATGTGACGACAGGCTGCGGTGGAACGAATGCGGTTACAGGGGTGTTGAATGCCTGGCAGGACAATACGCCGTGCTTATTTGTGTCCGGACAGTGCAAGCGGAAAGAAACTTTGAGGAACACAGGTGTTCCGATTCGGCAGATTGGGGTGCAGGAGGCAGATATTGTCAAAATTGTTGAGAGCATCACGAAATATGCGGTCATGGTCAATGACCCAGGCGAGATCTGCTATCATCTTGAAAAAGCCGTTTATCTGGCGAAGTCCGGCCGTCCAGGACCAGTCTGGATTGACGTCCCGATGGATGTCCAGTCTGCACAGGTGGACGAGAAAACGATGCGGCATTTTGACGCGTCTGAGTTATACCAGGAAAAGACCAGGGCGACAGACAAGGAAATACAGGATATTGTAAATGACTTGAAACAGGCGAAGCGGCCGGTGATCATAGCAGGGGGCGGGATTCGTCTGGCAGGGGCTATCGATGAGTTTGATATATTTGTCCACAAATACCAGATTCCATTTGTATGTTCCAGGATGGGGACGGATGTGCTTCCTACGATGGATCCGTTAAATATCGGGCGTATCGGTAATAAGGGTACGCGGGCGGCAAATTTTGCACTCCAGAATGCCGATTTTGTCCTTGTATTGGGAAGCAGGCTCAGCGTCAGCTCCACCGGACAGGAATACGGGTATTTCGCCAGGGAAGCCAAGGTGACGGTTGTCGATATAGATAAATATGAGCATACAAAGAACACCGTGCATATTGAACAGGTTATTATAGCGGATGTAAAGGATGTGCTTTTGAGGCTGCCAATCAGTGAAACGATGGATTTTGGCGGGTGGGCACAGAGGTGCCTTGCCTGGAGGGAGAACTATCCGGTCTGCCTGCCAGAGTACTATGATTTCAAAGAAGGTATCAATATGTATCTCTTTGTGGAGGAGTTATCAAACGTATTAAAAGAAGATTCTGTGGTGATTGGCGATGCAGGCTCGGCAGTCTATGTCCCGGCCCAGGGGATTAAGACGACGTCCAGAGCGCAGAGATATATCACCAGCGGAGGGCAGGCTGAGATGGGATTTTCCCTGCCGGCTGCAATTGGCGTATCCATTGCACGGAAATCAAAAGAGGTGCTTGCCATTACAGGGGATGGCAGCCTGCAGATGAATATACAGGAGCTTCAGACATTGAAGCATTATAAACTGCCGGTCAAATTGTTTGTGTGGAATAATGACGGGTACTTGTCAATCCGGGCGACACAGAATAAGTTTTTTGACGGAAGGTTTATTGGAACGGACAGCACAAGCGGGGTATCTTTCCCCGATTTGGAAAAAATATCAGCGGCTTATGGCCTGCGGTATGTAAGAATTTCAGACATTGCTACAATCCATGAACAGCTTTCTGAGGTGACGTCCTATACAGAACCGGTCATATGTGAAGTGATGTGTATCAGGGATCAGCCGGTGATTCCGTCGGTGAGCTCTAAGCAGAACGCGCAGGGGCAGATGGTATCCATGCCGATAGAGGATATGGCTCCGTTCCTGGAACGGGAAGAATTTTTATCAAACATGATAGTTAAGCCAATCGAAATATAGAGGTATTTGAATGGAGAGCAGAGAAGAAGGAACGGGAATTGCCTATTGTATTCCCACCTATAATCATCCGGAAGTAATCGACGACATATTGAGTAAGAGCAAAGAGCTATACCAGAAATATCATATGGATGTATATATTTATGATTCCAGTGCAGACAACCGGACACAGGATGTTGTAACGGCCTATATAGTGCATGGTTTTGACAATCTTTATTATATTAAGGTGGATGAATCGGTTGGTATTGATGATAAGATGCTGATGATCTTTTCGGGATATGGGCAGAAGAAAGAATATAAATACATATGGCCGGTGAAAGACAGAGTGTATGTAGAGGAGTGTACATTAAAATGTGTGACAGAGAATATAGAGAATGGATATGACGCTATTTTCCTGATAGCTTCCCTGCATCCAACCGTTACGGAAAGCTGCCGGTATGTGCCGGAAGTGTATGATGATCCGGCTGAGTTATATGGGGCATGGGGCTGGCTTGCCACATCCATGAATGTGACGGTGTTCCGTGTACAGACAATGCTTGCAGATGTTGACTGGAAAGAGTTTAAGGAGCAGTATTTTTTTAATGGAGAAAGTTACTTTGACCAATTTGTTGTGTTGTTCCACAGCCTTGCACAGAGGCAGAAATGTTCAGTCAGAATCATTCCACCAAAAAAGGCAAAGTTTTATACCTCATCTCTGGGAAAATCTTCCTGGACGGCACGGACCTTCCATGTCTGGGCCAATCTTTGGTTGAAAGCCAACGATGCCCTGCCTTCCTGTTACGACAGATATAAAAGCAGAACGATAAAACATGCGGCATCCCTGCCCTGGATTTTAGGCTCTTATGACCAACTGATTAAGTTAAGGGAGGATGGGATTTTGTCTAAGGAGGTTTTTGCAAAGATATATCCCCAGTGGGAGGCCGTATCGGATATTCCAGTGGAGGAAGTAGTGTTAATTGTATGCAGACAGTATCAGGAAGTGCATAATATTATCAATTCCAGGGTTAACAGGCTGTTCGAGTCAGGGGATTATGTGAATGCCAGCCTTCTGTATAGAATGAACCGTTGGATAATCAGGAATTTTGGAGGCAACAAAGAATATATGCTGCTGGGGGATTTTTTGGAGATTTATCATGAGGAGTTGACTGGTGGTGTAAAAAAAGGAATTTTTTGCGGAATATCAGGGTATGAGGATGTAGAGCGGAAGTATTTGATGTTAAAAGATTTGCTGCATAAGATGGAGTGTGGCAGCGCGAAGGAGAGCTTTAAGGAAGTGAGAGGATATATCCAGGAGAACTTTATATCTTCCCAGTTTATCAATCGTGTGATAAATAACACCTGTACGGATAAAGAAAGGGTGCTGTGCATATTACTGAAGGCGCTGCAGGGATAACAAAGGAGAGGAAACGGATGATTAGATTAAAGGAAAGTTACCAGAAGGGAAATATTGCTAAGGCAGAATACATCTCAAAAATGTACCAATATCATGATAATCTGTACCAGTATGCCGGTTTTTTGCCGGAAACAAACGTTAAGAGGATTGTGATTGAGGATAACCAGGTTTACATGGAGACCAGGGATTTGGGAATAAAGCTGCTGTGTCGGGAACTGGATGAGCGTATTATACCGATAGAGATGTTGAATTTCAATGATTATGAGAGAGAAGAACTGGATATGATTGACAAAATCCTTACGATATTACAAGCAGAGACTTTTTTTGATATAGGTGCAAACGTGGGTTATATTTCTATTTTTGTGGGGAAAAAACACAAGGACATATCGGTATATTCTTTTGAGCCGGTAGGGATAACGTATGAAATGCTGGAAACAAATGTAAGGAATAACAATATGAAAAATATCAAAACTTACAATGTCGGCTGTTCTAACAAGAAGGGTGAATTTTCTTTTTTCTATTATCCCCAGGGATGTGGAAATTCTTCGCTGCAGAATTTGTCCGGCAGGGAGGACGTCAGTGAGATTACATGCAGGACGGATTTGCTGGATTCTCTGTATCAAGGTTTGGGGGAAGAACGCCTGGATTTTATAAAATGTGACGTGGAAGGCGCGGAGTTCATGGTTCTCAAAGGAGGAAAGCATACCATTTCCGAGAAAAAGCCGGTAGTTTTTCTGGAGCTTTTGCGGAAGTGGTCGAAGGAGTTTTTATATACTCCAAATGACGTCATAAAGTTTATGAAGGAAATTGGCTACGAATGTTATTGTATCAGGAATAAAAAGTTATCAAAGATTACAGAGATTACCGAGGAAACCGTGGAGACAAATTTTGTGTTCCTCCATAAAGACAAACACAGCGCATTGGCAAAAGAACTTGGGTAGCAGGAGAAAATATCGTGGATGAGGTCATAAGGTCAGATTTAGAAAATATTACGAAGGATTCCATTATAGAGGATATAATGGATGGAACGGTATTGATTACCGGAGCAGGCGGGATGATCGGCTCTTATCTGGTCCATTTTTATATGTATCTGGCGCGAGAGAAGCAAAGGGCAATGAAAGTACTGGCGTTGGTGCGAAGGGGAAAAGAAGCAGAGAAAATTTTTGGAGAATATTTGGAGGATAGCAGGTTCCAACTGATAGAGCAGGATGTGTGCGAAGAACTGAATGTGAATGTGCCGGTAGACTGCATCATTCACGCCGCGAGCCTTGCAAGTCCAAAGTATTATTTAAAAGACCCGGTAGGGGTTTTAAAGCCTAATACAGTAGGTACTTATCAATTACTGGAATTTGCCAGGAAAAACCGGGTGAAAAATGTATTGTTTATTAGCAGCGGCGAGGTATACGGGATTCCCCGCAATACTCCATCCGCAGAAAATGATTATGGGTATGTGGATCTTGGGGAGGTCAGAAGCTGTTATGCGGAAAGCAAGCGGATGGGAGAAGTTATGTGTGTATCTTACCATGAGCAATACCAGGTGCCGGTCAGGATTGCAAGGCTGTTTCACACGTACGGTCCTGGAATATCCCTGGATGACGGCAGGATATTTGGCGATATCGCCTCAGGGGTGGTAAAGGAAAAGAAGCTGTTGCTTAGGAGCGATGGGAGTGCTGTCCGCACATTTTGTTATATTGCCGACGCTGTTCTTGGAATGATGTATGTGCTTTACCGGGGAAAGGCCGGGGAGAGCTACAATATTGGAAATGGACAAGGGGTATGTTCTATTTTGGATCTGATGACAATGATTTCCGAGGAGTATGGGATTCCATTAAAGAGGGAGCCGGTAAGGGAGAATTATCTGCCAAGTCCGATAAAAGTAAACCAGCCGTCCCTGGAAAAAGTAGTTTCGCTTGGCTTTTGTCCGTGCTATAGTATGAAAGAGGGATTTGCACACATGATATGCTGGGCGAAAGCGCGGTACAGCAAAAACGTGAAGGAGCGTTCAGATAATGTCAGTATTGGAATTTTATAAAAACAGAAAAGTTCTGATTACCGGGCATACAGGATTTAAGGGTTCCTGGATGTGCCGTCTGCTCGCCCTGGCCGGGGCGGAGGTTACCGGTTATGCATTGGAAGGGGCAGAGGGATGCAATCTCTTTGCAATCTGCCGGCTTGGGGCTGACGTGGACTCTGTGATTGGGGATATCCGCAGTCTGGAACATTTGCGTGACGTATTTGACCGGGTGCAGCCGGAGATTGTAATACATATGGCGGCGCAGCCGCTGGTGCGCGAATCTTATATAAATCCGGTGTATACATACGAGACAAATGTTATGGGTACCGTGAATGTGATGGAATGTGTAAGGCAGACGCCGGCGGTGCGCTCAGTCGTCAATGTCACAACAGATAAGGTGTATCACAACAGGGAGTGGGAATGGGGATACCGCGAGAGTGACGAGTTGAATGGATATGACCCATATTCCAATTCAAAATCATGCTCAGAGCTGGTGACCAGCAGCTATGTGAACTCCTTTTTCCGTGACAGGAATGTTGCAGTCAGCACCTGCAGGGCAGGAAATGTCATAGGCGGCGGGGACTTCGCAGTGGACCGGATTATTCCAGATTGTGTGCGGGCCGCGCAGTCGGGAGGGGAGATTGTGCTCAGAAATCCATATTCTACCAGGCCATACCAGCACGTGCTGGAACCTTTGGGCGCGTATCTGATGGTGGCTAAGGCGCAGTATTATGACAAAACTCTGGCGGGGAGTTATAATGTGGGGCCAGACGAGGATAGCAGCCGTACAACGGGGAATCTTGCATCATTGTTCTGTGATAAATGGCGGGAGGCAACTGGATATGTGGTTTCATGTACGCAGCAGTGTGTGGAAGGTCCTCACGAGGCCGGTTTTCTGAAGCTGGACGCATCGAAAATTAAACGCCGGATCGGATGGAAACCAATATGGGATGTGGAGACTGCTGTAGAAAAGACTGTGGAGTGGTGGAAAATATACATGGAAGACGGAGATATTGTCGGATGTATGGATGAGCAGATACGAGGATATTTTAACGGGTGAATTGATTTTTAAGCGCTATACTTAATAACAGGCAGATATTCAAGGAGATGAAATAACAATGCGTATTACAGATGAGATTGTAACAATTGATTATAATGAGACAAAGAATTTTTTTAAAAAACGTGCAGAAAAGTATTCCGAGGATAATCCATATTCGGTAACGATGTATCAGGATGGAAATAAAGAACTGGTAGAGAAAAAAAACCAAAAAGAGGTGCAGAAGCTTTTGCCCTTGCTGAAATTAAATCCAGAAGCAAAGGTACTTGATATAGCCTGCGGGATTGGGAGATGGGCAGATGCAATGCCGCAAGATATTGAAGAATACTGTGGAGTGGATTTCAGCGAGGAGTTAATTCAAATTGCAAGGAAGAGGAATATCAGGGACAATTGTTGTTTTTTAGAGGGAGCTGTAGATGAGATAGAGAATGTTGTCACACAAAATAATAAAGGGAAATTTAACAGGATACTGATGATGGGAATATTGGTGTATCTGAACGATAAAGAATTGGAAAATGCCTTTGCACAGATTGAGAGAATCTGCCAGGAGCATGCGGTCATTTGTATCCGCGAACCGATTGGCATTAAGGAAAGGCTTACGTTAAAAGATTTCTTTTCGGATGAATTGAAGGATAATTATAATGCCATTTATCGGGCACGGCAGGAACTTTTGCAGTTTTTTGAAACGGCGTTTTTGGGTAAAGGGTTTAAAATCAGCCAGGAAGGATTCGTGTTTGATGAGAACGCGTTGAATAACCGTAAGGAAACGGCGCAGTATTTCTATGTATTGGAAAGGTAGGTTTAAGCAGATGAATTACAGGACACAGCAGGAAGAATTCTGGGCAGGGGAATTTGGAAACGAGTATATCGAGAGGAATCAATCAGGCAATAATATTGTGTGTAATATGGCGCTGCTTGGTGAAATTATGAAGAAGACTGCCGGGGTTGGATCCGTGTTAGAGTTTGGCTCGAATATCGGGCAGAATCTAAAGGCGTTAAAAACATTATTTCCCGATATAAGGTATTCTGCAATTGAAATCAACCATAAGGCCGCGGAAATATTGCGCAATGATCCAGCACTGCAGGGAACAAAAGTTTATGAGACGTCCATCCTGGAATATGAGGCGAAGAATAAATATGATTTTGTCTTTACCAAAGGCGTATTGATCCATATCAATCCAGATGAATTGCAGGAGGTGTATCAGAAATTATACGACTCCAGCAGCAGATACATCTGTATGGCGGAATATTATAATCCGACGCCGGTGGCAGTTGCATACAGGGAGAATGCAGACAGGCTGTTCAAGCGGGATTTCTGTGGTGAGTTTATGGATAGGTTTCCGGATGTCCGTCTGGTTGACTATGGATTTAAATATTACCGGGATAATAATTTTCCGCAGGATGACCTTACCTGGTTTTTGTTGGAGAAGTAAGCAGTATTTAAGTGTTTCATAAATGTGGAGGAATTTATGCGGATTAAAATTTTTACAATGACCCATAAGAGGTTTCAAGAGCCGGAGGACAGCATCTATGTGCCGCTCCATGTTGGAAGGGCAGGCAAGGCTGACCTGGGTTACCTGGGAGACGACACTGGTGATACGATTTCTGGGTGGAATCATTATTATGGAGAGTTGACGGGTGTCTACTGGGTTTGGAAAAATGAAAAGGAGGCAGATGTGATTGGGATCTGCCACTATCGCCGTTTTTTCCTGAATGGACAGCGGGAGCTGATGAATCAGCAGGAATATGAGAAAATTTTAAAAGATTATGACATCATTGTCTCCAATGAAGCAGAGGCGGATACCAATTACCTGGACTATTTTGGAGAAGCGCATAATGCAAAGGACCTTCTTACGGTGGGTGAGGTGATTGCGGAGAAATATCCTGAGTATTCGCCGTATTTTCAGTCGGCGATGGAGGGAAACACTTATTATTACGGCAATCTGATGGTGACGTCCCGGAAATTGTTTGAGGATTATGCTAAATGGCTGTTTGACATTCTCTTTGAAGTGGAAAAGAGAATTGATGTGGATTCTTATGATTTATATAACCAGCGGGTGTTTGGATTTCTGTCAGAGCAGATGGTGAAGATCTGGATTCAGAAGAATGGTCTGAAGGTGTATGAGGGTAACGTGGGAATTACCGCAGAGAAAGCGGAGACCGTGGAATTTAAACTTGCCATGACACAGCTTGTGAAGATGAAGCAGGTGGATGAGGCAAGACAGATGTTTTACGAGTATTTGAAGGTGCGCCCGGATGTGCGGCTGGAGCTGTCGGATATCCGTGGGGAGATTCCCATTATTGAACAGCTTTTGTATATTGCGAGGGAAGAACAGCAGCGTAACCTGCCGGGGCTTATAGAGCGTTCCAATGATTTGAATGAGTGGATTGCCCATTACCGCAGGGTTATGGAATGTCTGTCCCATTTTTCAAAGGGAGAAGCGCTTTATGAGGACACAGATTACATTTTAACGCAGAATGTCTCCTGGGTCATGGGAAAGGTTATGCTTATGAATGCACAGCCGGGCATGATAGCGGATCCTTCGCAGGCATTGCAGAGTTTGTATGAAGTCTATCAGTCAGCCGGGCGCGCGGAGGACTGCAGGGGACTGGAAAGAGGTTAAGCGTGAAACGATTGATATTTTTTGTCGGGGTTTACGACACATTAGATTTGTTTACTTATGAATTGAAACGAGAATTTGAATTATTGGGTTATGAGACAATGGTATTCGACGTTCGGGATATGGCGCAGGGATTAAAGGATCTGGCAGTATTTGCGTCAAGGCCGGTCAAAGCGGTGATTACCTTTAACAATCTGGGATTCAATATGGAACTTCAGCCTGGGCAGAATGTATGGGAGCAGCTTTCCATTCCCTGTATCAATATCTTAATGGATCATCCTTATTGTTATAAAGATGCGTTGGACCATGCACCGGCCAATGCTGTCGTACTGTGCACGGACCGGAATCATATGAGGTATCTTGGGCGGTTTTATCCCAATATTCCAATGATTGGCTACCTGCCTCACGCCGGGAAGGAATTGTCACAGACGAAACGGCCGATAGCAGAGCGGAGCATTGACGTCTTGTATGCGGGCAATCTCTCCAGAAGTTTTGCGGGGAATATTACACCGGATTTATCGAAATATACCACGTTTGATGCAGAGGAACTATGTAAGAAGGTATGCCGGGATTTGATTGCGCATCCTTTTAAGACGACGGAGCAGTCAATCGAAGAAGCATTGACGGCTTGTGAGCTTGACCTGTCCGATGATGAGCTTAAGGATTTAATTGCAGAGCTTCATTTTGTTGATCTTTATGTGGTCTCCCATTTTCGGGAGAGGACGGTACAATCACTTGCGGAGCATGGGATACCGGTACAGATTTATGGGGCCGGATGGGAAAAGTGTTCCTGGATCCACCTGCCGAATGTCAGCTATGGCGGGAAGATTCCAGCAGAAGAAGTGGTTGTTAAAATGCAGGATGCCAAGATCGTATTAAGCACCATGACCTGGTTTAAGGACGGCACGCACGACAGAGTGTTTAACGGAATGCTGCAGGGCGCCGTTGCCCTAACGGATACATCCGGCTACATGAAGGAAGAATTTTGCGGATTTCAGGAAGAAGGTTCATCGAGAGAAGACCGCAGGGAGCTGGTATTCTTTGAACTGGAGAAAATTAAGACTCTCCCATTGCAGGTAGAAGAATTGCTGTCTGCCCCCAAGGCAGCACAGCAGATTGCCGACCGGGGCTATGCCAAGGCAAAGCAGTTCCATACCTGGCGTGCAAGGGCCTTGGAATTGGAAAAGGATTTGCTGATGCAGCTGTAGAGCGGAAAGTGAGGGATGTATCATGCGGTTGAAAAAACGGCTGCCGGTTGGAATTGAATTTTATAAGGATATGATAGATAAATCTTATTACTATGTAGATAAGACGCTTATTATTAAAGATTTGCTGGATGGCGGCGGAGGGGTAAATCTTTTTACAAGGCCCCGCCGTTTTGGAAAGACGCTTCTCCTTCATACTCTGCAGACTTTTTTTGAACTGGACATGGACTGGAAAGGGAATGTGACAGATAACAGGCATTACTTTGAAGGAACGAAAATTATGGAAGAGGGGGAGGAATACTTAAGGTACATGGGGCAATATCCGGTCATCAGCCTGTCCTTGAAGTATGCCAAGCAGCCTGATATCCAGATGGCATACAAATGTCTTACGGAGCAGATAGCCAGGGAGTTCAAACGCCACAGATATGTGCTGGGGGCCGATGTGCTTATGGAGGATGAGGAGGAAAAATACCGGGCGTTGATGGGGCAGCGTGCGCAGATCGGGGAGTATGCCACATCTCTGTTGTTTTTGTCGGAATGTTTGAGTAATTATCATGGCAAAAAGGTAATTATCCTGATGGATGAATATGATGTTCCGTTGGAGAATGCTTATTTTGAAGGATTCTATGACGAGATGACAGGGTTTATCCGTTCTCTGTTTGAGTCTGCATTAAAGACAAACAATTGCCTGGAACTGGCAGTGATTACCGGATGCCTTAGAATCAGCCGGGAAAGCATTTTTACCGGATTGAACAACCTGGAAATTCATTCCGTGTTAAGTGACAGCTTTGCGGAGTATTTTGGTTTTACTCCGGGAGAAGTGTGTGATATGCTTGAGTTTTATGGAATCACGGAGAAGCTTCATGTGGTAAAGGGTTGGTACAATGGCTATCTGTTTGGGGATAAGATTGTATATAATCCGTGGAGTGTAGTCAACTATGTGAAGGCAACGGCTACGCATGACTTTGAATATCCAAGGCCTTATTGGTCAAACACCTCCTCCAATAGTATTATTAAGGAGCTGGTGGAAAATGCAGATGAAAATGTGAAAAGTCAGATTGAGGAGCTTATTGCAGGCGGCGAAATCGAAAAGCCCATCCATGAAGATATCACATATGGAGAAATCCATCAGAATCAGGATAATCTCTGGAATTTCCTGTATTTTACGGGCTATCTGAAAGGCGTGTCCAAACGGTTTGAGGCGAACAGGGTATATCTTGCGCTCGCAATACCAAATGAGGAAGTGCGATATATTTACCGCAATACAATCGAGAGCTGGTTGGAGCAGAAGCAGAGGAATTGTGATATGGAGCCTCTCTATGAAGGAATCTGCAGTGGGGACAGCAGAAAGATCGAGGAGTTTATCAATGGCCAGCTTGCGCAAAGTATCAGTTACCATGACAGTGCAGAAAACTTTTATCACGGATATATGTTAGGCTTGTTAAGCTTTTTTAAGGGATATGAGATTAAGTCAAACAGGGAGCAGGGGGAGGGAAGGCCGGATATTGTGTTAAAGCCATTTGTCCCACAGAAACCGGCAATTATTCTGGAGTTGAAACGGGCGCAGAATTTTGGGCAGATGGACAGACTGTGCGAGGAGGCGCTTGCACAGATTGAAAAGCGGCAGTATACGGAGGGGCTTCTTGCAGAGGGGTATCAGGAAGTGATGAAATATGGCATATGTTTTTACAAAAAGAATTGCAGGGTGAAAAATGGGAAGACAGAATACGGGAAATAAAAAAATATTAGTAATTACCCACCAACTGTCCCGCACAGGGGCGCCGATTGTATTGCTGGATATGATAAGGGTGTATCACCGGCAGGGGTATCAAATCGAAGTGATTACCATGCTGGACGGCGAGCTTCGGGAGGAACTTCATAAACTGCACATTCCAATGAAAGTGCAGGAGCGTTTTATGGATCAGGTGGACGATTTTCTCTCCTATGCCGGAGGGTTTGACTTTGTGGTAGCAAATACGCTGGTTACATTTGAAGCCATACATTTATTGAAATATATGAAAGTCCCGGTGTTGTGGTGGCTGCACGAGGGACGGCAGTATTTTGAATATTTTGCCAGTGTACTGCCCGATTTTCGCAATCTGCCTGCCAATATCCATGTATTTTCCGTGGGACATTATGTGCAGCGCGTGATAGAGGAATTGTATGGTGTGCACACCGAAATCCTTCATTTTGGAATTGGGGATCTGCCCGCTTTGCATGAAAAGGGGTCAGAGAGTGGGAAGGTTTGTTTCCTTACTGCCGGTACATATTCCCGGGTAAAGGCACAGGATGTGCTGGTGGAAGCTATTCGGAAACTTCCGCGGGAATATCTGGTGCGGGCGGAATTTTATTTTTGTGGAAATGAGCAGATGGTTGACGAATCCGTTTTCCTTCCAGTGGAGAAGTTAAGTAAAGAGTATGAAAATGTCATCTTGCTGCATCAGTTATCGCGGCAGGAGACGCTTAAATGGATGGAGCAGTGCGATTGTCTGATTGCACCCTCCCGGATAGACCCTATGCCTACCGTTGCCGCGGAGGTAATGATGAAAGGAAATCTCTGCCTTTGTACGGATGTTTGCGGAGTGGCGCATTATATTGAGGATGGCAGGAATGGGTTTACGGTCCCGCCGGAAGATGCAGACGCCCTGGCAGAAAAGATAACGTATATTATTGATAATAATACCAGGCTTGACGCCGTAAGGGAAGCGGGAAGGGCTGTCTATGAGAAATATTTTGCGATGGCAGTATTTGAGGAAAGGATCGTGGAACTGGCAGAGGGTTATATGGGATAGGAATTTATTGAGCAATAAATGTGAGGTGTCAGAATGTTAAACGGAAAAACAATTTTAATTACAGGCGGGACGGGATCATTTGGAAAAAAGTTTTTAGAAAAGATTTTTGCAGAATATAATCCTAAGAAAGTGATCATTTATTCTAGGGATGAGTACAAGCAGAGTGTTATGAAGATGGAATACGCGGATAAGGTGGATATGAACCGTGTGCGGTTTTTCATTGGGGATGTGCGGGATAAGGAGCGTATGCACCGCGCGTTTACAGGGGTAGACTATGTGATCCATGCGGCAGCCATGAAACAGGTGCCTACCTGCGAATACAATCCGATGGAGGCGATTAAGACGAATATCCATGGTGCGCAGAATGTCATAGATTCGGCATTAGACTGCGGAGTGCAAAAGGTGGTAGCGTTGTCCACCGATAAGGCGGTAAATCCCATCAACCTGTATGGCGGTACGAAGCTGGTATCAGACAAACTGTTTATAGCAGCGAATGCATATATTGGAACAAATTATAACACCGTATTTTCCGTGGTAAGGTATGGGAATGTGGCGGGCAGCAGGGGTTCCGTCATACCTATCTGGGGGAAGCTGATCGCAGAGGGCAGCAATACCCTTGGGGTGACAGATATGCGCATGACGCGTTTCTGGATTACACTGGATGAGGGAGTTGATCTGGTATTTAAGGCGTTAAAGGAATCAAAGGGAGGGGAGACCTATATATCCAAAATTCCATCGTTCCACATTGGGGATTTGGCAAATGCCATGCTTCCAGGGTGTAAGATTGATGAGTTTGGCATCCGGGAAGGTGAAAAACTGCATGAGGTGATGGTGACAAAGGATGACTCCTTTATGACCTATGAATACGAAAAGCATTATATTATTTATCCCCATTTTGAATGGTGGGACTTTGAGAAGAATTTTACTCCTGGCGGTGTAAAGGTAACGGAAGGTTTTGAGTATAATTCCGGTAACAATACAGAATGGCTTGGCGTGGAAGAATTGCGTGAGGCATTAAAACATATATAACAGGCAGCTATTGCCTGCAGCAAGGAGTCGATACAATGAGCGGTACAGGCGCGTTTTATTTAGAACAGGGAATCCGTTTTTTTGAGTCTGGGAATTATGAGCAGGCTGTGCAAAATATGATTCAAGCATATGGGCTGGGCTATGAACAGGAATGGATTTTAGAAAATATCCGTAATTGTTTTATTCAGCCGAATGAGCAGGAATTTCGGGATTATTACAGACAGGGGAGTGCGGAGTTTGTGCAGATTCCGTTTGAGGAATGCGCGTTGGAATTTATACCCGTATGTGAGAATCGGTATTATATTTTTGATAAGGAACAGCAGGAATTTTCGGGCCTGTTTGTAATGGATGAAACGCCGGTATGTGGGAAAGATCCGGTGTATGAGAGTATTTTATATACAGATACCTGGGATTTTCGCGAGGTACTGCCGGATATGAAACAATATCAAAGGCCGGCAGTATATATTCTGCCAGAAAAGCAGGAAGCAAGATTTGCATCGTTTTTTCAATTGCCTCATTTCAAAGAACGGTATCTTAGAAATGTCATTGTTTTTAAAAATGAAATGCTTTTGCGCCGCTTTTTTGAAGCATCTTTTCACGTTCCCCTGCCAGGGGAGATCGTCACAGATGAGCCAAAAAGATATTGGAATCTCTTACTGCAGCTGCACAGCAAGAGAATATCAGGGTTTCTCACAGCAGAATTAGAAACTGTTTTTCAAAATCCGGGTAAAGATGGGAAAGAAGAGGAAAAGGAGGCAAAGGGGCTCGACGGAATTGTCATGCGGGCGCAGCGGCTCTTTTGCGCGGGACAGAAAGCGCAGGCTTATACTGTAATAAAAGAAGCGGTGCGTATAAATCCCTATAATTTTATGGTAAACCGGATGGCAAGGCTGCTATCTGCAGATACAGGAGATGACAGCGGTGCGGTAAAGTATGATACCATCCTGAAGTTTCTTCATGACATGTTTCCAGAACTTCCGTGTGTTGATGCATGGACGCGCGAGCTGATGGGGAAACTCCATGCGCAGCATCATATTGCTCTTGCACAGGGGGATGGGACTAGGGCCTTAAAATACAAGGATGAGATTGATTTTCTGAAAGGGCGTATCCCTGTAGCATTTGGGTTTGATGACCATACTTATGACAAGGGCTCAATTGTCGGCAAAATTTATGAGGATGGATTTGGAAACCGATGGTACAATGCGCGTTGTGACGCGGTAAGTTTTGAGGATATTCTTCCTGACGTGGAATCGGCGTTTGATAATTGTGTGCTGACAAAGATGGAATGCCTTGCGGTTACAAAAACAAACTCCTTTATCGCGGAGGGGGATACAGAATATTTGCTGCCGGTTCTTCAGGAGAAAACGGATATCCCGTATAAGTTTACGACGGCAGATGGATTAGAGTATATCTGCAAGAATAAAAAGCCCCAGCATTTTGAGTATTACCGGTTGCAGCCTCAGACAAAGCTGGAATCAGAGATGCCATTGTTTGTCGGGAAACCGATTCTGCTAAAACAGGATGCCAAGAAAAAGAAGCTTGTGTTGAATATTTTTGTGGATGGTCTGTCGCAAAAGGTAATAGAGGAAGATGGGCTTGCAAATCTTATGCCGTTTACGGCGCAGTTTTTTTCCAAAGGGGTATGCGTAAGCAATGCCTATACAGCGGGGGAATGGACGCTGCCGTCACTCGCTTCCTATACGACGGGCCTTAGTACGGCAGACCATATGCTGATTCATGACCGGGTGACACATATACTACCCGAAGATGTTACCGTTCTTGCCGAATATTTTAAGGAACAGGGTTATCAGACGGCCAAGATAGACGGGGACTGGCGTTCCAATCTTCTTTATGGATATGGCAGGGGCATGGACAGGGTGGTCTATCAGTATCAGGATACGGGACTGAAAGCAGCGCAGGTGGTAGAGAATGTTTTAGACCATATGGAGTTGATGAAGGAGACGAATCAATTTATCTGGATGTGCGTAGGCGACCTTCATAACATCGCAGACGGGTATGCCCTGCATGCATCGGTACAGGCTGCCATCCCCCTGGAGAAGCGTTGTGTGGAGGAGGCAGGGGTAACTTCTGTGAAACAGTATTACAGTTGCAGCAAGCGGACGGCATATATACAGCAGATAAAATATATTGACCGATGCCTTTTGAGCCTGTACAGTTATATCGAAAGGAATTATGAGGATGAGGAAATTGTTGTTTCCATGTTTGGCGACCATGGGCAGGGATATCTGGTGAGAGAGGATGAGCACTTTCTGGCAGAGGGCCGTACAAAGGTAGGCATGATGTTCCGGGGAGGAATGAAAGAAGGCGGGGTATGTGAGGAGCTGGTCTCCACCTGTGACTATCTGCCGATTCTGTGCCAAATGGCAGGCATACCGCTGAAAGATGAAAAGATAGAGGGAAGGCTGCCGCGCTTTTTTGGCGGCTCCAGGGAACGTGAATATGTCATAACAGAGAGCGTGCATCTAAATGATCCCTATTATGCAGCTATTTATGGTAAAGACGAGGTGTTTTATTTTACGTCGGGCGGCCTTGCGTCCTATGACGGCAGGTTTGGGCTGGGGGATTACCAGTGCATGCTTCTCGACAGGCAGGGCAGGGAATGTCAGGACAAGGAGCGTTGGGATTATTATTTTCATATTCTCATGCAGCATGTGGAAGTTCTGCAGGCAAGGAGAGAAGATAAATGAAGGATGGTGTTTTAGCGGTAATAACAGCCCATAATGAGATGCAGTATGTAAAGCTGAATGTGCAGATTCTGCGCGGGGAATTACAGGAGGCGGATTCGGAAATTGTCGTTGTAGATAACTGTTCCGACGATGGATTGCAGCAGTGGCTGATGACACAGAAAAATATATCTTACATTGTCTGTGATGATAAGTTGGAAGGATACGGAGAAATCCTAAAAGTCGTGGCAGAACAGTTTGGCAATGGGAGAGATCTTTTGCTGCTGCGTGCCAACTGTTTTCTCACACCGGGAAGCATTGCCTGTATGAAGGCAGCCTTGCGAGGCGGCGGGGACATTGCGGCGGCCGGGCCAGTTGGGAACAATCTGTGCGGGGAGCAGAGATGTTTTCTGGGAAACAGTTATGAGGAGGCACAGGATTTTCAGAAAAGTATTGCAGATGAAGTTGTAGAAACGGCATACCTGAATGCGGATGTCATGCTGTTAAGGGGCGATACGCTAGACAGGCTTGAGACAGGACTAGCAATTCCACAGGCGGTATTGCGGGGGTATATGAAGAACGTGCTGCGGGATGGGAAATGCTTTGCAATCGCAAAAAAGGCGGTATGTTTTGCGGTTGGGGATACGAAGGATGAGCCCTATCGGTCGCTTGCTGCAAATGTTTATCTTCAGGAAAGGCTTCATAAGCTCCTGTATCATTTTGGCGATATTGACTATAAGGGGGTTTATCTGTACAAATATCTCAAGTCAGATATTCTTGCGGGGATTAATCATCAAAACAGGCTGCAGAATACCAAAAGGAGCAAGCTTGCGCTTACATGGGGCGCAAAGGATGTGGCGCTGTCTACGGAAAAAGAAGCAATGGAAATGCAAGAGGTTATTGAAAACCTGCCGCAAAAAGAAGTTTTGTTTGTAACACTTCCTATTCGCAGAATGCATCAGGGAGAATATATCCATACGGCTATGGAGACTTATATGGCAAGCCTTTCGGAAGAACTTTATCTGGATTTGGAAATTGTGGGGGATGTGGAAGAAGACAGAAAGAGAAAGATACCTACGCCAAACAGATATGCCGTTTTGGAGGCGGCAATTCCAAGGGCCTATGGCGTTGGAGATGTCAACGGGAAGGAACTGCTGGAATTTTTGTGGTGCAATTTCATTCATCCACTGGAGCAGACATTGGGGATGAAGTTTGAAGAAAATATTTTTCACGGATGTTATCGCAAGGCAGTATATCTGCTAAAGGCCAGAGTGGGATATATGGGGTTCTATAAGGAAGTCATTTCCAGGGTAAAGCCGAAGGTCATAATATATTCCCACGGTCCAGATATGGTTCTCGCCTGTCTTCGGGATGCAGCGTTAGAGCTTGAAATTCCAACGCTTGAAATCAGTCATGGGATTGTAACGGCAGGCGCTTACCATAAGCATCTGGTATATGCGGATGATCTGGCAGCATACAGTGAAATTATTGCCAAAAAGTCCAGGGAATCGGGCAATGGCAGGGTCTTGGGAATTGGAAAGCCGGGGGTATATGAACAGGCAGTCCAGGCAGAGAGGGGACCGGCGATTGTGATAGCCTTTATTTCCAGTCTGGAACATGAGATTTTTTCTTATGCCAGGAATCTGGCGATGCGGCTCGAGAAACAAAAGTATCTGGTCGTATATAAATCACATAATTCAGAATTGTGGAGTCCGGTGGAAATCGCAGAAATCCAAACAGAAATTGTAAACTTTAGGTTTGTGTCTGGCAGCGTGGATATAAGGGAGCTTATAGGAGCTTCGGATATTGTAGTGGGAATACGAAGTTCCGGGATTTTTGATGCGTTGCCATATCCTGAGGTTAAGGTTATAGCCGTAAAAGATACGGCTGAAGATTTCAGTGAGGAAAAACCGAAAGCGATTTTACAGGAAGTGATAGAGCGTGGAGAGATTGTTCTGGCAGAGGATGAAGAACAGCTTTACCGTGAGATTAGCAGTTATGAGAGGGGAAAGACATACCGGGGGGAAAGGAATTGTTTTTGGCAGGAAAATGCCAAAGAGAGGTTCCAGGCATTAGTCGATAGTTATTTACAAAAATAGAAGCGGTGGATTGGTCAGGAGGAATTAACATGGCAGAAAAATGCCTTGCGGTAATCACTGCAAGAGGCGGAAGCAAACGCATTCCGCATAAGAATATAAAAGAATTTTGTGGGAAACCAATGATAGAGTATTCCATCCAGGCAGCCTTAGGCAGCAATGTGTTTGATGAGGTCATGGTTTCAACGGATGACGATGAGATTGCCCAAATTGCTAGGAAGGCAGGCGCACAGGTGCCGTTTCTGCGTTCCGAGGGGACGTCGGGGGATATGGCGATGACCCATGAGGTTCTAATAGAAGTCTTGCGCGAATACGAGCATCAACGCAGGAAGTTTGATATTGTCTGCTGCATATATCCCACCGCGCCATTTCTTACATCGGGGAGATTGAAAGAGGCGGTGGAGAAGCTGCAGGAGACCGGGGCGGATGGAGTTGTACCGGTTGTCCGTTATTCCTTCCCGCCCCAGCGCTGTTTTGTGATTGAGGATGGGCGTGTGAAGTATAAGTGGCCAAAGAACCGTTTAAAACGTTCCCAGGATTTGGAGCCGTACTACCATGACTGCGGGCAGTTTTATTTTATGCGTGTGCAGCCTTTTCTTACACAGGAAAATATGATTTTGGAAAATACCATTCCGTTTCTTATGGATGAGCTTGAGGTACAGGACATCGACACCTTGGAGGACTGGAAAATTGCAGAGTTGAAATACAGGCTGCTTCTGGAGAGGAAGAAATAAGTGCAGGAGATAGGCAGTGGAAGAATGGCTGATATGGAGGTTTGACAGATGGAAGGAATTAAGATAGGGCAAAGAGTCATCGGTACGGGGCTTCCCGTATATGTAATTGCAGAAATGTCGGCGAACCATGCGGGAAGCCTTGCGCGTGCCAAAGAGATTATCCATGCGGCAAAAGAGTCCGGCGCGGACTGTATTAAGATACAGACGTATACGCCGGATACCTTAACGATTGATTGTGATAGTAAATATTTTCATATTTCGGACGGAACGTGGGAGGGGGAAAATTTATATCATCTGTATGAGAAAGCGTATACGCCCTGGGAGTGGCAGCGGGAACTGAAGGAGGAAGCCGGGAGGGTAGGAATTGATTTTCTCTCCACGCCGTTTGACAAAAGCGCTGTGGATTTTCTGGAAGATCTTGACGTGGATTTCTACAAAATAGCTTCTTTTGAGTTGGTGGATCTGCCGTTGATTTCTTATACTGCCTCCAAAGGAAAGCCCATTATCATGTCTACCGGTATGGCCACTCTGGGGGAAATTGAGGAGGCGGTGAATGCGGTACGAAATGCCGGACGGGGGCGGCTTGCACTGCTTCGGTGTGCCAGCGCATATCCGGCGGTTACCGATGAAATGAATCTGAGAACGATGCAGAATATGGCGGAGGTTTTCGGTGTTCCGGTGGGGCTTTCGGATCACTCTATGGGGTCTGTGGGGGCGGTTGCGGCGGTTGCATTGGGGGCGTGCATCATTGAGAAGCATTTTTGCCTTGACCGTTCCATTGAGAATCCAGATGCTTTGTTTTCCATGAACCCACAGGAGTTTGGACAGATGGTAAAGGACGTCCGGCAGGCGGAGAAGGCAGTTGGATGTGTGAAGTACGGTGTTACCAAACAGGAGGAATCAAGTATTGTATTCCGCCGCTCAATTTTCTGTGTAAAGGATATTAAAAAAGGTGAGAAACTTACCGAAGAAAATATAAGGGTCATCCGTCCCGGTTACGGTCTTGCGCCTAAGTATTACCAGCAGGTGTTGGGACAGAGAGCATTGCAGGATATTGAAAGGGGTACGCCGCTTGGGTTTGAGCTGATAGGAGGTAAGTGATGGAAGCTGCTTATTTGCGGGCTGCGACAGAGGAAGATATGGATTTGCTGTTTGAATGGGCAAATGAAGCCTCTGTCCGTGCTAATTCTTTCTCTGCTTCCCAGATAACTTATGAAGAACATAAAGTCTGGTACAGCAGGATTATGTCAAAAAAGGATGTCGGGCAGTATATTTATATGTATGACAGACAGGCTGTCGGACAGGTGCGTGTGTCGGTCTTTGGCACAGAGGCGGAGATTGGTTACAGTGTCTGTGCCGGGATGAGGGGAATGGGACATGGGAAAAATATGCTCCGTCTTTTATATGAGCAGATGAAATGTGATTACCCTAAAGTGCAGAAATTGATCGCAAAGGTAAAACCTGGGAATACAGCTTCCCAAAAGGCATTTTCTGATACAGGATATACAAAAAAATACGAGGTCTATGAATTAGATATAAAGAGATGAATTATGTTGTATATTAGAGTTGATATGAATAACCGGATTGCTACCGGACATATGATGCGCTGCCTGTCTGTTGCAGATGCAGCAAAAAGCTTGGGCGAGGAGGTGACGTTTCTTCTTGCGGACAATCAGGCGCTTGGTTTGATCAAGAAAAGAGGACACCATGCGATTGTACTCAACATTCCATGGGATGATAAGGAACTGGAGCTTAAAGTCCTCAAAAAGATACTCTGGGATTATCAAATTCCAAGGATTCTGCTTGACAGCTATCAGGTTACCGCGGCGTATCTGGGAGAATTAAAAAAATATACCGAGGTATATTATATAGACGATATTAACGCGTTCCATTATCCGGTGGATACGCTTATATGCTATGCAAATTATTGGGAGAGGTTCAGGTACAGGGAACATTATGATAATACAAAGCTGTATCTGGGAACACAGTATACTCCCTTGAGGAAGGACTTCTCAAACTGTGGGAAAAAGCAAATCAGGTCTGGTGTGGAGCATTTGCTTCTGCTTTCCGGGGGATCGGATCCTTATGATATTTTAGACGGGATATTAGAGCGGATTCACAGGGAAAGGTATCGCCGGGTTAGTGTGATTTGCGGCATTTATTATACAAAATATAATGCTCTGCGTGAGAAATATAAGAAGAATGACAATGTCTGTATCTATCAGGGAATACCGAATATCATTCGTTATATGCAGGAGGCAGATATGGCAGTTTCTGCAGGGGGCATTACACTCTACGAATTGTGTGCCGTGGGTACGCCTGCGATTTCATATTCCTTTGCAGATAACCAACTGAGAAATGTAGAGAAATTCGATGAGGACGGAATGATTTCCTATGCAGGGGATTTGAGGAAAGACCCGGTGGCAGAGCGTGTCGCAGGGTATCTGGATTATTATGGACAGAACCAGAAACTTCGCCAGGAAAGGTCCCTGCGTATGCAGGAGCTGGTAGACGGACAAGGTGCGCGGCGTATTGCTGAGATATTGATTAATGAGTGAGGAATCATAATGATACCATATGGAAGGCAGATTATAGAAGAAGATGATATACAGGCAGTGGTGGAGGTGCTAAGGTCAGATTACCTTACGACAGGACCCAAGATTGCAGAGTTTGAAAAGAGTGTGGCAGATTATGTCGGTGCGAAATATGCTGTGGCAGTATCGAATGGAACGGCAGCATTGCACGCCGCATGTTTTGCCGCGGGAATCAAAGAGGGGGACGAGGTCATTACCACTCCGCTCACATTTGCAGCATCGTCAAACTGCATTCTGTATTGCAAGGCAACGCCCGTATTTGCGGATGTTGACCTTAGGACGTATAACATTGATGCAGAAGATATAAAAAGAAAAATTACAGACAGGACGAAAGCCGTTATACCAGTGCATCTGGCCGGTCAGCCCTGTGATATGGATGCCATCCGTAAAATTGCGGCGGAATATGGGCTTACGGTCATTGAGGATGGCGCCCATGCGCTCGGCGCGGAATATAAGGGCAGAAAAATTGGGGCGCTGTCTGATATGACAACGTTCAGTTTTCATCCGGTAAAGCCCATCACAACCGGAGAAGGAGGAATGGTTGTCACAGATCAGGAAGAACTGTATAAGAAGCTGATTCTTTTCCGAAGCCATGGGATTACCAGAGACGGGGAATTACTGACAGAGAATCAGGGGCCATGGTTCTACCAGCAGTTGGAGCTTGGGTATAACTACCGGATTACAGATATCCAATGTGCCCTGGGATGTTCCCAGATGAAGAAGCTGGAAAGGTTTTTAAGACGCAGGAGGGAGCTGGCAGGGCGCTATGACAAAGCATTCAGGGATATTTCAAACATTATAACGCCATACCAGCTATCGGATACGGACAGCGGCTGGCATCTGTATATTATTCAGGTGCAGGGCTGTGACAGAAAGCAGGTGTTTGAAGCTCTGCGTGCAAAGGGAATCGGGGTCAATGTGCACTACATCCCGGTATACAGCCACCCGTATTACCGGGCACATGGTTACCAGGACGTCTGTTGTCCTCATGCAGAACAGATTTATAAACAGATGATCAGCATTCCGCTGCATCCGGCTATGACGGACGATCAACAGGACTATGTGATCCATGCTGTTATAGAAGCAGTCAAAGGCTCCTAAATATAAGAATTGTCTAGGGCTTTTAATTCGTTGTAAGTATCAATTTCTTTAATATCGCTGGCCTGGCAGGGGCGTATGGTGATGCGGTAATTGCTGCGTTTGTATTCCAGGGCAACCTGATCCCAGTAACGCTTCCTGCCGCCAGGAGAATGGTACACGTCCTCAATATCCAAGGCAAGATTTCCGCCGTCTTTTGATGTCCAGTAAGAAATATCAAACATATGGTAACAGTCTGTTCCCCCAAGGCACATCTGGTTGATGACGCCGTTTTTTGTCTTCAGGCACCAGTCGTCTGTCTTGTCTACCGGAACACCGATATAATTTGTTTCATATTGGTATTTGCAAATCAGATCTGGATTATAGAGCAGTAAGTCCGCATCGCATACGTAGGAGTTTGCAAATAAATGCCGTGCGCGCATGGCAGAGGAAATGTTGTTTTCCTCACGGTAGTCAGGGTTTTCTATGAATCGGACGGCAGGGTATTTGGCGAGGAGTTCATCAAACTGTTCCCCGAGATAGCCCCGTACGATATAGATTTCCTCAATTTCCGCATCAAGGGCGGCGTCTAAAAGGCTGTCTATGATGCGCTTTCCATTTACACGGATCAGTGGTTTCGGTGTCGTTAATGTGACAGGTACAAGGCGTGAGCCGAATCCTGCCGCAAAGATGAGCATCCGCTGTACACGGTAGGGTTCTAACACCGTAAAGCCCTCCCCAGTGATGATGCCTTCCGAAATATAGCCATAACTGTTTAATTCCGATAATATCTTATTTACGGTTCCAAGGGAGAAACCAAGAGCTGCTGCGATGGAACGCTGGCTAAGCTTTTGCCCATGGTTTTCTATAAGAGTCAGTACGTCGAACTGTTTTTTGGATAACATAATTTCACCTCGCATCTTTCAAGAAGCTTCCAACAATCAGTATCATCACAATCCCGATGGGAAAGGCGGCAATGATGCTGACGGACTGCAGGTTGCTCATGGAGCTTTCGGAGAATACCAGTGCAATTGGGAGCAGGATTAAGAGGATGCACCATAGGAGCTCTATCTTTTTGTCAGGTATTTCTCCCTCTTTTAATTCGCGACAGCTGTAACAGGATGCAATCAGCGCAATGGAGTCAAAGGATGTTGCGTAGAATGCGATCATGGTAAACAGCACAAGGCAAAGCACCAGGGGAGCGCATGGCAGGGTATGGATGATGTCCAGTATCACCTGGTACAAATCGCCTGATTTCTCATATAGGGAAAGAAAATCTGCTGTACCATTGACCTGTTTTCCCAATGAATAATTTCCCAGCACAAGGAAGCTGACAATCGTAGAGCCGACGCCGAACACATAGCCGCCTAAGATGGTTTGCCGTACGGTCCGTCCTTTGGAAATGCTGCCAATGAAAAACGGAGCGGCTACACACCATACCATCCAGTATGCCCAGTAAAATATGGTCCAATTCTGTGGGAAGGATGTGGTGCGTGAAGCGTCAGTAAACGTGGCAAGCGTAAAGAAATTCTGTATCATTCTCCCAGTCGCGGAAATACCGGTCTCTACAATATATTTTGTTTCGCCGCCAAAAAGCAGGACAAACGCCAGCAATGTAAAAAACAAAAATATACATATTTTTGCCAGAATGTTAATTCCTTTAAAGCCATGCAGCAGTGAGAATGTATAGAGGATACAAGTCACAATCAATATAAGAATCGTAATGGCGGTCCGATTCAGATCTGTGTGAAACAGTGCATTGATAATGTCTGCCATAAGAGGCGTGGCAAGGCTGAAGGTGGTTGCAGTCCCAGCCAGAAGTGCAAAGACGGCGAGCAGGTCAATGAATCTTCCAGGGAGGCCATCGGTATATTTGCCCAAAATCGGGCGGCATGCCTCGGAGAATCTTTGCCGGTTCTGTTTCCTGACATGCAGCATAAATCCAAATGCAACGGCCAGCACCAGATAAAATCCCCAGGGAATCAGGCTCCAATGGAAAATGGGATATACGCTCGCCCAGTCCTGTATGCTGCCCATTTCTGCAATATGCGGATCTGTTGCATACAAGATCCATTCCGAAAAGGAATAAAATAAAATGTCGGCAGCCAGACCAGCGGTAAACATCATCGAACCCCATGCAAAAAAGGAATATTTCGGCTTTTCGTCCGTATTCCCAAGTACCAGTGCGCCATATTTTGACGCACAAAGATAAATGGATACCAGGAAAATACCCAGGCCGATAACCAGATAATAGCTTCCAAATGTATCCCCTAAAACGTACCGTATGTTACTTAACACGTCGTTCGACTGTCCTGGGAAAAAGAAAAACAGCATGCTTAATCCGATAATTATGCCCAAAGGCAATAGCGTAATCATCCAATCAATCTTTTGCTTTCCTGTATTCATATCCGTTTCCTCTCTGTCTGAAAAATTTCATAGTATTCTTTTGCATATTCGTTTTGCCGTACGGCGTAGCCGCCAAATTTTATGCCAAGCTGCCGCTTGTACTCACACCAGTTGCTCCATAAAAGGCCGCACAGTGCAATGTAAGCATATATTTTCAAGCGGACATTTAAGGTGCATCCCTCCGTGTAATAAGCGTCGATCAGCATTTCAACATCCTTTCGGTCGTACATGGCATAGATGGCAAACATGGCGATATCCACACAGGCGTCCTGCATCCCGGCGTACTCCCAGTCAATCAGGCGAATTTCATTTTCTGCGGTAAACAGGAAGTTATCTGGTACAGCGTCGATATGGGCTAAGGTCCAATGTTTTTTCTGTGTGTCTATGTATTGCTTTAGCTGGGATGCTCGTTCCTTTGTACTGGCATAATCGCCAAATACGGAGTTTTTTTTGTTCCATAAAGATTCATAAAAATTGATCTGACGCCAGATATCAAAGGTATGTCCCACCATAAGATTCTGGTTATGGAATGTACGCAGCGTTTGCATGCACCGGGAAACATCAGATGCATCTTTCGCGTTGCATACCCTGGATTTTTGCAGGTATCGCGAGATTTTATATCCGTTTGCCGGGTCTATATACACGATATCATCCGATAAATGTAAAGGCGCGATTGTCTGATATACCTCATATTCCTGGCAGCGGTTGATAAGCCTGTCAGTCCCAGCCCCTGCAATCCGCATGATGTAAGTCTGGTTTTGACAGTCAAATAGAAAAGACTGATTTGTCATCCCCTGTTTTAAGGCAGAGATATTTGTGATGTCTTTTTCTGATACCTGTAAAGCGTTCGTAATAATATGGATGTCTTTGTCTGAAAAAACGGATGTTTTTATCTTAACTCACCCTTTCTGGTGTAATTTATCCTACGGTGTTCATTTCTTAATGAGAATAATTCATTTTTGAACATATGTCAATTATTATTTTTCCATCCATATATCAAATAGCGTGGGCTGGATGGTTGCAGTTGTCGGAAAACAACGGCTAATACAGCTTTCCAGGCGTGGTTTTGTATGTTAGAATGGAGAAAAAGAAAGCGAGGGAAAGAGAATGCGAAAACTGCCTCTGCCAATTGGAGTTGAATTTTACAAAGACATGAAAGGGAAACCATATTACTATATAGATAAAACCTTGATAATTAAGGATATTATAGATCAAGGCGGAAAAGTAAATCTATTCACGCGTCCGCGCCGTTTTGGAAAGACGCTTGCATGGAGTACCCTGCGCACGTTTTTTGAGGCAGAGACTGGGGTAGACGGCACGATTACGGATAACAGCCATTACTTTGCGGGGACAAAGATTATGGAGGCCGGGGAAGAATACACGGCGCATATGGGGCAGTACCCGGTAATCTCATTTTCCCTAAAGTCAGCAAGGCAGCCGGATTTTCAGACATCCTATGAAAAGCTGAGGGATATGATTGCAGAGGAGTTTCAAAGACATGCATACCTTCTGGACGGTATGACAGCGGACGACCGGGAACAATACGAGCTGCTGATGGGAAGGAAGGCAAAAAAGGGTGTTTATGCAACAGCCCTGATGTTCCTATCGAAATGCCTCAAACATTATCATGGGAAAGACGTTATCTTCCTCCTGGATGAATACGACGTGCCTTTGGAGAATGCCCATTTCAGGGGATTCTATGATGAGATGATAGATTTCATCCGTTCTTTGTTCGAGTCGGCATTAAAGACGAACGACTGCCTGAAATTTGCAGTGATTACCGGGTGTCTTAGAATCAGCCGGGAAAGCATATTTACCGGGCTGAACAACTTAAAGGTTTATTCTGTCCTCGACGAGGATTATGCAGAGTATTTTGGTTTCACCCCGGAGGAAGTAAAAAGGATGCTTGCATATTATGGGATTGAGGAACGTGAGGAGGAAGTTAGGCGCTGGTATAATGGCTATCTGTTCGGGCATAGGGAGGTATACAATCCCTGGAGCGTCATCAATTATATATATGACATCATGCAAAGGAATACGGAATTTCCCAAGCCTTACTGGTCGAATACATCTTCTAACAGCATTGTGCGCGAGCTTGTGGATGGAGCAGACGACGCCGTGAAATCGGAGTTGGAGGAATTGATTGCCGGGGGCACAATCGAGAAACCGGTCCATGAGGACATTACTTATGGAGATGTTCATAAAAGCCAGGATAATCTGTGGAATTTTCTGTTTTTTACAGGTTATCTGAAAGCCATATCCCGGAGGTTTGAGGTAAATACAATTTACCTTACGCTTACGATTCCCAATGAGGAGATACGTTACATTTACCAGAATACGATCCGTGAGTGGTTTGAGGAGCGCAGGAAGGAATACGATCCAGCCCCATTCTATGAGGGAATGAAGAATGGTGACTGTGGGAAGATAGAGGATTTTATATGCAGCCAGCTTTCCGGAAGTATCAGTTATTACGACAGCACAGAGAGCTTTTACCACGGGTACCTTTTGGGGATTCTTGGAGGGATTGGCGGATATAAGATTAGTTCCAACAAGGAGAAAGGGAATGGCAGGCCGGACCTTGTGTTAGAGCCCCACAACCCGAAACAGGCGGCAATGATTATTGAGATTAAGAGGGCGCGGAAGTTTGGCGAGATGGACGCGCTGTGTGACGAAGCGCTTGGGCAGATCGAGGAGCAGAATTACGCGGCAGAGCTTTTGGATGAGGGATACCGGAAGATATACAAGTATGGGTTCTGCTTCTGTAAGAAGGTTTGTATGGTAAAGTTTGCGTAGTTATATTGATAGGAGGCAGTTCGCTGCTGCCATTGGGTGAATCGAAAACATTATGGAATTCATAAAAAAATCTAAGGAAAAAAGGGACATCTTACGATATATATAACATAGTATTTTTATTCTAAAAGAAAGGACGAAGATATCATGGAAGATAATCGTAAAGAACAGGTAGAAGCTTTGGAGGCGTTAAAGGACTATAATCCCAAAGTTTGTAAGGCATTGAAGGAAGTAATCCCGGAGATATTGGGAGAGCGCAAGGAAGATACGCAGGAATATCTGGAGCACATTTTCAAGGGCATCAACTGGGAACTTCAGGTGATAAATGGTACATTGACACTGTTGAATGAGAAAGAGGAACAGGTGTCAAAGGATGATTTGAATGATATAGTAATACAGATCAATGATGCATACACATCCAAGGATGACAATAAGCTTGTACAGATTCTGGAAGAAAAGCTGCTGCCATTTGTTGAAAAGCTGGATGGATATATTGAGAAGGCTTTGGCATAATAGTCTGTACGGAAATGAGATGTTTCAGAATTGCATTTTTACTGGAAAAGGAAAGCAGTTCTGGAACATTTTTCATAAGTTTGTTTGAAGGGAGAGTGTCTATGGCATTACCACAACAAAAAATATATACAGAAGACGATTATTACAATATCCCGGAAGATGTCCGGGCAGACTTGGTAGACGGGCAGATTTATTATCAGGCTGCGCCAGGACGCTTTCATCAGGAAATTTTGAATTTTTTATGTACGGAAATAAATGTGTATATTCGTTCTAAGAACGGCTTCTGCAAAGTATATCCCGCTCCATTTGCGGTTAAGCTTTTTGGCGATAAGAAGACGATTGTAGAGCCGGACATCAGCGTCATCTGCGATCGCAGTAAGCTTACGGACAGGGGATGCACCGGAGCGCCTGACTGGATTATAGAGATTATCTCCCCCGGCAATCCGGAACATGATTACATCCGTAAGCTGAACTTATACAAAGATGCAGGCGTTCGCGAGTACTGGATTGTGGACCCGCGCAGTGAAAAGGTGCTCGTCTATCATTTGGAACAGGATCAATTTGCATTTGAGGTCTATTCATTTCAGGATAAAGTCAGAGCCGGGATTTATGACGATTTGTGCATTGATTTTACTGAAATTCCAGAGTAAATGATGCTTGGGAACGGTGGAGGCTGGCATCATTGAACTGGAATCCGGGAGATATATCTATGGAAAGTTATGAATTATCAAAAGAGGAATTAAGAGAGGTTCAGCTCATCCAGTTGGAATTACTTAAGGAGGTGGACCGGATTTGCAAAAAGTGCGGGATACATTATAATATGATTGCCGGCACGCTTTTGGGCGCAGTACGCCATCAGGGGTATATTCCCTGGGATGATGATGCGGATGTGGCGCTTCTTCGGCCGGAATATGAAAAGTTTCGCAAGGCATGCCGCACAGAACTTGATCATGAAAAATTTTATTTTCAGGACCACCGTGCCACGAAAGGTTATCGCTGGGGGTATGGGAAACTGCGCCGGAAGGGAACTGTATTTTTGAGGCAGAATCAGGAACACATGCCCTATGCGCAGGGGGTATTTATCGACATATTTCCTCTGGACGGGGTTCCAGACAATTATCTGCTTCGGAGTATGCATAATTTTGAATGTTTCTGCCTTAGGAAAATCCTCTGGGCGCGGGTCGGGAAAGTGGCGGATAAGAGCTTGTTCATGCGAAGCTGGTACTATCTGTTGGATAAGCTGCCGGAACAGAAGGTGTTTGCCTATTATCATAAGCTTATCCGCAGAAGCAGCCGGGCAGGAGGCAGGATGGTCCGGATTCTAATGTTTCCTACGCCGAACAGCGAATACGGATATTACCGCTGCTGGTATGAGAATAGCAGCCCTATTAAGTTTGAAGGCGTTGTATTTCAGGGGATTAAGGATTATGATTCCTATCTGAGTTTCAAATTTGGAAATTACATGGAGCTGCCGCCGGAAGATAAGCGTAAGGTGCATCCGGTATCACGGCTGAAGATTTAAATATGATTCAGTCATGAACTTTTTATAAATAATAGAGGATACAGATATGAGAAAAGTAATAACATACGGTTCATTCGATTTATTTCATGAGGGACACTATCAGCTGCTCAGGCGGGCGAAGGAACTGGGCGATTATCTGATTGTAGGAGTTACCACGGAACATTACGACGAATACCGCGGGAAGCTGAATGTTATGGACTCGTTGATGGAGCGGATTGAAAATGTAAAACGAACCGGATTTGTGGATGAGATTATCATAGAGGACCATATCGGGCAGAAGCTTGAGGACATTCAGAAATATCAGGTCGATGTGTTTACCGTCGGCTCTGACTGGACAGGCTCATTTGACTGGTTAAAGGATTACTGTGAGGTTATTTATCTGGAGAGGACAAAGAACGTCTCCAGTACCATGCTGCGTGCCCTTAACTATAATATTTTAAAGATGGGTATAATCGGAACCGGAAGGATTGCCCACCGTTTTTATCCGGAAGCAAAGTATGTCAGCGGCGTTAATATGGAGGGTGTGTATAATCCACATCTGGAAAGCGCCATAGCGTATAAAGAGAAGTTCGGGTTAAAGTTTGGAACAGACCGGATGGAGGAGTTTTGGGGGCAGATAGACGCCGTTTATATTGCATCGCCCCATGAGACACACACGGCTTATATTCGACAGGCGCTTAAGAATGGAAAGCATGTGCTGTGTGAAAAGCCAATGGCATTATCAGGGAAAGAGGCAGAAGAACTGTATGCGCTGGCGTCTGAAAAAGGATGTATCCTGATGGAAGCGATTAAAACGGCATATTGTCCGGGCTTCCAGCAGCTTCTTGGTATTGCCAGAAGCGGTGTAATAGGCGCGGTTCGGGATGTGGAGGCTGCATTTACCAAGCTGGAATCCCCTGATAGCCGGGAATTGACAGATCTTAACTACGGCGGAAGTTTTTTGGAACTTGCGAGTTATCCCCTGCTTGCGATCATCAAGCTGTTGGGCACAGGCTATGGGGATTTGAGGTTTGAAACGATACACGACGAGAGAGGAATTGACTTATACACGAAGGCTTATTTCAGATATAAAAACAGCCTGGCGACAGCGAAGACAGGACTTGGGGTCAAATCGGAAGGGGAGCTTATTATCTCTGGAACGAAAGGTTATATCTTTGTCCCGGCGCCCTGGTGGAAGACGCAGCAAATAGAGGTACGCTATGAAAATCCGG
Organism: uncultured Lachnospiraceae bacterium; assembly: GCA_948688495.1. GTDB lineage: Bacteria > Bacillota > Clostridia > Lachnospirales > Lachnospiraceae > Petralouisia. The sequence goes on from CAPQSW010000002.1 coordinate 89,811, forward strand.
GACAGAATGAGAAGTTTTTCTACAAATTCTTAGGGGACGGGCTGCGTTACGAAATCAGTGATTTTGTGGCGGCAGTCAATGGGAATGAGAAAAAGGAGCATAAGCTGAAAATGGAGGATTCTGTGGCGCTGGCGAAGGTGATGGAGCGGTATATATTCGAGGAAAGAAAGAGGGAAAAGACATGATGCCGGTTATTTCTATAGGAAATCAAAATTTTGAATCTATTAGGATTAATCATGCATTTTATATTGACAAGACGCTATTCATAAAAGAATGGTGGGAAGGTCAGGATATTGTAACATTGATTACCCGGCCGCGCCGATTTGGAAAAACGCTGAACATGAGTATGGTGGAACAGTTTTTTTCTAACAGATATGCAGGCAGAGCAGATTTGTTTGAGGGACTTGATATCTGGAAGGATGAAAAATATCACAAGCTGCAGGGGGGGTATCCGGTGATTGCACTTAGCTTTGCGGATGTTAAAGGAAGCAATTACGAAACTGCCAGGGATGGTATTGTACAGATTATTATAGATATTTATACTCAGTTTGGTTTTCTGCTGAAAGAAAATGAGCTGAGTGAGGAGGAGAGGACATATTTTAGTTATGTGAAGGGGGATATGCCAGACGCTGTGGCGGCTATGTCGTTAAAACGATTGGCAGCCTGTATGCATAGCTGTTATGGAAAAAAAGCAATCATTCTGCTGGATGAATATGATACGCCGTTGCAGGAGGCATATGTGCATGGGTATTGGGAGGAATTGGCTTCTTTTATCCGCAGCCTGTTTAATTCAACCTTTAAAACAAATCCGTGGCTGGAACGCGGGCTTTTGACCGGGATTACAAGAGTTAGCAAGGAATCCATTTTCTCTGATTTAAATAATTTAGAGGTAGTAACAACAACCTCTGCAAAGTACGGAGCTGCCTTTGGATTTACGGAGGAAGAAGTATTTAAAGCTTTGGAGCAAAACGGACAGGCATCTGAGAGGGAAATGGTAAAATCTTGGTATGATGGCTTTATTTTTGGCAATTGTCCTGATATTTATAATCCGTGGTCTATTACAAAATTTTTGGATTCCGGGGAGTATGGAACGTATTGGACAGATACAAGTGAAAACAGCCTGGTATCAAAGCTTGTCAAAGAAGGATCGCCTCAGATAAAGATGTGCTTTGAGCGGCTTCTTGCGGGAAATGAACTGGAGGCTGAATTTGATGAGCAGGTTGTATTCGAACAATTGCAGCAGAAGAAGGGGGCAGTTTGGAGCCTATTGCTTGCAAGCGGTTATCTGAAAGTGGTGAAAAAGCTGCTGGACAAGAGAACAGGACGGCCTGTTTATAATTTGAAAATAACGAATCATGAAGTAATGCTGATGTTTGAAAATATTATAAATGGATGGTTTTCAGAAGAAAGTACATCGTATGGTAATTTTAGGGACGCCCTGCTTGCGGGCAATTTGGATTATATGAATCGGTATATGAACGAGATTGCAGTTCAGACATTTAGCAGCTTTGATATTGGAAATCGGCCATCTGTACAGGCGGAGCCGGAGAGGTTTTACCACGGTTTTGTACTGGGTCTTATAGTGGATCTGGCAGACAGATACAGGATTACCTCTAATCGTGAAAGCGGGTTTGGAAGGTATGATGTGATGATGGAGCCGATGGAAGACGGCATGTCGGCGATGATCTTAGAATTTAAGGTATTTCATCCGGCAAAAGAACGGGATTTAACCGATACCGTGCAGTCAGCGCTGCGCCAGATAGAGGAGAAACAGTATGATGAAGAATTGACGGCCAGAGGTATTTCAAAGGACAGGATTCGTCATTATGGATTTGCATTTGAGGGAAAACATGTATTGATAGGAGAGCAAATTAATGAAATGGACGAGAAAAGGTCATGAGCTGGACCATGTGTATGATAAAATACAGAAAAAAGACAAGTATTATATATTTGGCGCAGGGGATTATGGTTCGCAGTTTTATCGAATTATGAAAGATGAGATAACTGTGCTGGGATATATTGACAACAGTCCGGCTAAGCGGGGACAGAATTTGCATGGACAAAAAATATATCAATTGTCCGACGTCAAACTATCAGAAGATACGGCGATTATTGTGGCTGTCTCTCAGATTGCCAGGAGCGGATTAGTCTCAAAGCTGGATGACGAAGGTTATATAGAGGGTGAGGATTACTTTAAGATGGAGCTGTTTCTATCCGTATGGTATGTATACAGATATAATAAAGTATATTTTATGAGTGTTTCCATGCTGCCAAGTACAGCCTGTAACCTGAATTGCGAACTTTGCCTGAATTTTAATCCCTATGCGGGGAAGCCGGATGTGAGGAGTCTTGCACAGGTTAAAGAAGATATTGACTTGTTTTTCCAGGCTGTGGATTATGTAATGCTCTATCATGTGAGCGGCGGGGAGCCGTTTCTGTACCCCCACTTTGCGGAGGTAATAGAATATCTTGGCACGAGATACAGGGACCGGATATTGACGCTGCGAACGGTAACCAACGGTACCGTAGTGCCGCCGGACAGCCTGTTGCAGCGTCTGTCAGAGATTGATTTTGAGATTACTGTGGATGATTACCGCGAGGCGGTTCCAGATAAAAAAGAGGACTTTGAACGGTTGATTCAAAAGCTTAATAAATATAAGATCAAATATGAGATCAATAAAGCCGAGTCGTGGATTGATCTTGCGCCTACTAGGACGGACCACAGCATGTGGACGGAAGAACAGTTAATAGAGCATTTCGACAATTGTGCCCAGACCTGGCAGGAATTGAGGGATGGGAAACTATATAGCTGTAATTATGACGGTTATGCTACGGTAGCAAGGATCAATGAGCAGCAGAAAGAAGAAGTGTTTGATTTGAGAAATTTCCAGCCAGAACAGAAGAAAGAATTGGTGGAATTTCGATTAGGATATAATGAGAAGGGTTATACAAACCTGTGTAAGCATTGCCGGGGATTCTATATGGATAACCCGGTTGTGGGACAACCCGCCGCGCAAAAGAAATAGAAAAGCAGACGGCGAAATTATTTTAATTTTGGAGTACAGGAAATATGTCAGGAAAAACAGTAATTTATGGAGCGGGAAAAGCAGGCGAATGGATGTTGGATGAGTGGAACAGGAAAATGCAGGGCACAGAAATATCAGGCATTTTGGATGCTTTTTCCCCCAAAAAGAGTATAAGAAATGTTCCGGTTTATCGCCCCGATGATTATATGGCAAGATACGGAAGGGAAACAGAGACGGTTGTGATTACAGCGGGACGCCAGAAAGCAGTCTCTGAAATGGTCAAAGTCTGCCGTAGGAATGAGATTCCCAACATTTATATGCTTCATGATATTCCAGGAAAGAGGAAAATGCCATTGATAGAAAGTGAACAGTTTCTGCCGCATCGAATCCGAAGAATTCGTTTTTCGTTCAGCAGGCCGACACTGCCGTATGTGGAGCTTCCAATTATCAACGCCTGTAATTTGAATTGTAAGGGCTGTCTTTTTTTGTGTAATCCGAAAGGAGATTGTACAAGTGTTCCTGCCGCGATGGTGATTCGGGATTTGGAGCGCATGAAAGAATTGTTTGAGGATATTCCCTGGATACGGATTCTGGGAGGAGAACCTCTGATGCATGAGGAGCTTGGGGAAATACTGCTGGCGGTGCGCCGGATATTTGATGACTCAGAGATTGATGTGTGTACGAACGGTCTGTTGTTGCCCAAACTTGGGCAGCAAATGTACCAGTTATTCCGGGAGCAGCGTATTGTGGTTCACATTTCCGGTTATGATCCCGTGTTTCGTATGCAGGAGGAAATAGAAACGGTTTTACAGAGGGAAGGGATTCCCCATTGCTTTCTGGAACGGAGTGATTTCTCCAAATTTTACTCTCTTTCAGACAGCAACGATAAGGATTATAATTTCCAGAATTGTTTTACCTGTGCCTGTCATGAATTGTATCAGGGAAAGCTTAGCATGTGTTCGGGTGTGATTGCATTTGACAAGATGAATCAGCAATTTCATACGGCGTATCAGTTAGAAGAAGGCAAAGATTATTATGATATTCATGCAAAAGATTTTGATGCTTTTCATGTAATGGAATTATTGGAACGGCCGATCCCTGCTTGTCGATACTGTGACATGGCAAAGATGCAGAGCTTTTCATGGGGGACAGCGGGAAATCATGCCAGACTTAAAGATTATATTGTGGATTAAAGGATCAGTGGGATGCAAGAAATAATTGTCAGTGTGATATGTCCTTTATACTATGGACAGAAGTATATCGATTCCATTTTGGAAATGCTAAAGGAAAACCAAAAGAGGCTTGAGCAGTCAGGAATAACGGCGGGAATAGAGCTGGTGTTTGTCAATGATGCGCCGGACCAGAAAATATCTTTGCCAAAACATTGGGAAGGAATATCCGTAAAGCTGATTGAGCATGAGCAGAACCGGGGAATCCACCAAAGCCGAGTTACCGCTTTAGAGCAGGCAAGGGGGATGTATCTGTTATTCCTGGACCAGGATGATAAGATTTGCGATGACTATCTGGTGAATCAGCTGTCCCATATCGGGCAGAATGATGCTGTGCTTTGCAATGGGTATTATCAGAATCATCGTGTGATTTATTCCTCTATGGAGAGACAGAAGAAGGCCGCGCAGTTTATGGATTATCTGCATCAGAAATATGTGATTGTCTCGCCGGGACAGGTATTGCTAAAGCGGGATGCTGTACCGGAAGAATGGAAAAGAGATTGTTTAAAGAAAAATGGAAGCGATGATGTACTGCTGTGGATTCTGATGTTAAGCAAAAGCAAAGAGTTTGCCGTAAATGGGGAGAAATTATATTGGCATATAGAAAGCGGGGAGAATGCTTCTTATCATTTTGAAAATATGAGAGCGTCAATTATCGAAATGAAGCAGAGGGTTCTTATGCTGGACTGTCTGTCTAACGAGGAGAAGGAGATATTTAGGGCGGCAACCGAGGAAAGGCTGGCAAGATATGAACAGTATATATCATTACAGAGTAAGATAGAAAGGCTTCATCAGGAAGCGTGTCTCGACAGTCTGCGAAGGAGCGTTGGAAGCCAAAGGGTGGCAGTCTATGGCTGGGGAATTTTGGGACGTGAAATCTATAGGCGGCTTAGGAAAGCCAGCATTTCTGTGTGTTATGCTATAGACAGTGGGAAAGATGCTTTTATGGAACCAGAAATACCTTTATATTTGCCTGGGGAGGATTTCCCGGAGGCAGATGTAATTATTGTGACGCCGGTTACGGGATTTAGGGAGATAAAGGCAGGGTTGGAGAAGAAAAGCAGTGCAAAAGTCATTTCGTTGCAAGAATTTCTGGACATACCGGATACCATATCGGTGATTATACCGGTTTATAATACCGCTGCATATCTGGAGAAATGCCTCGACAGCGTATGCGGACAGAATTACCGCAGCCTTGAGATCATATGTGTGGACGATGGTTCTACGGACGGTTCGGAGAAGATAGTAGATGAGTATGCAAAAAGGGATTCCAGAGTGAAGGTTATCCATAAGCCCAATGGCGGGGAGAGCAGTGCGAGGAATACAGGACTTCGGTATAGTACAGGGAAATATATAACATTTGTGGACTGCGATGACTGGATCGAGCCGGAGATGTATGAGAAGATGCTGGATGCAATGCATAAGAAGGATGTGGAACTGGTGGCTTGTAACTATTTCTGGGATACGGACCGGCAGAGTCATCCAATGCAAAATCAATATCCTGTTTCCAGGGAAGTATTTGGAAGAAAAGAACTATTTCAGTATGTATATATCAGGGATCGCTATCGCGGGGTCACGGCTCTGGTTTGGTGTAAGCTGTTTCAAAGGAAACTTTTATATGAAAATGGAAAGCTGCTGGAATTTCCGGAAGACTTGCGTTTTGGTGCGGATAATGTATTTTTTCTCCATGCAGCGGCAAATGCGAAACGAATCTGTTATTTGGAGGATGCATTTTACCATTATTATCAGAGGGGAACATCTACCTCCCACACAGAGGACTTGGAGGTAGCTTATGATATAGTCATAACTTATCAAAGGATGATAGATTATCTACGGGAAAGGGAACTTGAGTGGCAGATGATTCCTTGGCTTCAGAGGTTTAAGGTATACCGTGCATCTCTGGTGGCAGAGCAGGCGTTTGCACAGGGTGATAGGAATCTTTTGCGGAAATGCCAACAGGATATGAGAGAATTGGAATCTATATATTTTGAGACAAACTGGGATTACCCTGAGCGCTTAGAACGATATAAAAGAATTATGAATTATTGCGTGGAGGATTTATAAATTGAGGATTGCCATATTTGGAACGGGGAAAATATTTTATAAAAATTGGAAATATATAGACAGGGAGCAGGTTGTATGTCTTATGGATAACAGTGAGGATAAGATTGGAAAGCAGATTGAGGGGATAGAGGTTATTTCACCCAAATGCTTAAAAGCGTCTGACTGCGATATGGTCTTAATTTTGAGCGTGTATTATGACGAGATGAAACGTCAATTGATAGCAGATGGTATACCGGAACATATGATTTATAATTACCTGTATATTGGAAATATGACAAGGCAGCCGGCATGGATCTATCATACCGATGGAAAATTGTCGTTTGAAGACTGGTGCAATACACATCAGAATAAAAGGGCTTTGTTAATATCACATCAATTATCCTATACAGGGGCGCCTATTGCGCTTATGAATATGGCAAGGGTAATGCGCAGAATGGGCATTTCTGTATTATATGCCGGGTTAGAGGATGGTTCGCTAAAAAAGGAATTGGAGATAAATCATATAGATTATGTGCCGAACTGGAAATTTACAGACAGGGAAACGCAAAAGGAGTTTATAAGTGGATGCGACCTGGTCGTAATAAGTACAGCCTGTCTGAAGGAATTGGCAGATGAATACAAAGATGCAGGGACGCCCATTATCTGGTGGATTCATGAGTCAGAGCCGGGATATGTGGGGATAGAGCAGATTGATTGCGGTGAGAATGTATCTGTGTTCTGTGGAGGGGAATATGCGCGGAGAGTATTCTGGAACCATTGTAAAGATAGAGATGCGCAAATTCTGCAATATAGTATTCCTGAGGAGGAATTGTTTATAGCTGAAGACGAGAGACCCAATGATGATAAAATATCATTCGGTTTGATAGGGACTATCAGTGAGAGAAAGGCGCAGGATATTTTTTTAAGGGCGGTTTTAAAGTTGCCCACGGATATCCAGGATAAAATAGAGGTAATAATAATCGGTGCCGTTGCAGAAACGGCGTATTGGGAGGAGCAGAAACCGTTACTGCAACAAATGAAAAATATTAGGATTATTGGAGAGATACCGCAGCAGGAGCTTTCTGAAAAGTATAAAGAAATAGATGTGTTGGTTTGTCCGTCCAGGGAGGATCCCATGCCGATTGTAGTTACCCAGGCAATGATGTATGGGATTCCATGTATTTTATCTAAGAATGTGGGACAGGTAGAATTTGTGGAATCCGGGGTAAACGGATTTGTCTTTGAACATGAGGAAGAGTTTGCAGAGCAGATGGCGTGGGTTGTTAATCATAGAGAAAGATTGTATAATATAGGCAGGCAGGCGCGAGAGATATATAAACAAAACTTTAGCGAAACGATTATGGAAAAAAGGCTGGAGGCACTCTGGCAGAAAAAATGCAAATAGAGGAAATGGACATGCGGGTTGTAGTAATTGGGAGTAATGGTTTTATTGGTACAAATTTGTTGCAGTATTTGAGCAGCAGGCAAATTGAGGTGATTGCCTGCGATGAAAGGGAGCCGATAAAACAGATTATGGGTGTTACTTACCACAAGATAATGGGAAATGGGATCGCGTGTTATAAACATATACTGAAAGAAGGGGATTATATTATTCTGTTAAAATGGAAGGGTGTACCAGTTTCGGATATAAAGGAACGGTTTGAGCTCTACCAGAATAATATTGTTGACACAATGCTTCTTATGGATCTATGTGTGGAAAACAGGGTGAAGAAGATTTTCTTTGCGTCTTCCGGCGGTGCGGTTTACGGCGATAAGGAAGTGTTTCCCATTGATGAGCAGCAGAAGACACAGCCCATTTCCGAGTACGGGATACAAAAACTAATGATAGAGGATTATCTGAGATATATTTCCAGAGTAAGTCAGGTATCTGCCGTAAGCCTTAGGATTGCGAACCCATATGGACCCTATCAGCCTCCGTTTGGCGGACAGGGAATTATAGCCACGTTCCTCGCAAGCTGCCTGCAAGGGAAGGAGGTTGAGATTTGGGGGGATGGAAACTGTCTGCGGGATTATCTTTATATTGATGATCTCTGCGAGTGTATTTACCGCTGCATCTGCCAGGATATAGCAGAAGGCGTATATAATGTCGGAAGCGGTACAGGGACAAGCATTCTTCAAATATGCGAGATAATTTCGGAAGTGGCCGGCAGGGAATTGCACAAGACGTTAAGGTCTGCATATGGAGCGCAGGTAAAGAATAATGTACTGGATCCCTCAAAGATAGAACAGCAGATTGGATGGAAGTGTAGAATTTCCATGAATGAAGGTGTTGACAGGATGTGCAGGGGCTGGAATGGAACAGGGTTTGTGGGATAGAGAGTGAGGAGGAAGGCGAATGGCGCTGGAATTTGGTACGAGGGTCTTTGCGGGATTATGGGGGGAAGCTGGATTTTCTGATGAAAGGAGTGAGTTGTATTTTCTTACTATAAGTTCATTTTTAATTTCATACTAATGTGATTCATTTGTCGAAAAATATAATATCATAATATCAAATAAGGAGGTTATTATGGGAAAATTACTCGTATATGGAATGGGAAATGTGGCGGGAAAATTTATAAGGAAAATAGCGCATTCCTCGTTTTGGCAGGTCGTTGCCATTACAGATTCGAAAATAAACGTCAAGGGCACGGATAAACATAAACTAATCGGAGGGATTTCTATACCCGTGATTGCACCGGAAGAAATCGGGAGAACGGAATGTGATTATATTATTATAGGAACTGCAGTTTACGAGGAAGAAATAAGACAGCATTTGAAGGAACTGCTTCCTGATTGCAATAAGGTTCTTTCTATCGGAGAGTTTTACTATAAAGTATTTTTAATGGAAAATAAGGAAAATCTGCAGAATAATAGTCTGTATGACTTTTGTATGAACAAGGAGCATACGCCTATTGATAAATGGCTTCATTATTACCGTATTTATGACAGATATTTTAGCGCATACCGCGGTACGGATGTGGTTTTCCTGGAAATCGGCGTGTGTAAAGGCGGCTCGCTGCAGATGTGGAAACAGTATTTTGGTGACAAAGCAACGATTATTGGCGTAGACATAGATGAAACTTGTAAAGTATATGAGGGTGGAAATGCAAAAGTAGAAATAGGGTCGCAGGAGGATCCAAAGTTTTGGGAATATATAAAGAACAAATACCCTAAAATTGATATACTACTGGATGACGGCGGGCATACGATGAATCAGCAGATTGTTACGTTTGAGTGTATGTTTCCATTTATTTCAGATGGTGGAGTTTATATGTGTGAGGACACACATACATCATATATGGAAGGCTTTGGCGCAGGATATGGAGGCAAAAATTTTATAGAATATAGCAAGAAATTTATAGATGATATGCATGCGTATTTTTCACAGGTAATGGTACCGGGATACAATACGGAGTCTATGTATTCGGTACATTATTATGATAGTATTGTGGTAGTAGAAAAGGAAGTGAGGTCGGGATTTCCAATTATCCTGAAACCGGATGGTTCCATTATGGATGCAGATATGAATACCTATAAATTATCATAGATAAGTGTAATTATGTTATAAGTTGTCTAACCATCACCAAAGGGGTTGTCTTCGTTTAAGTAATAAGATGGCAGAGTGTGGGAGCATGGGAGGTGCGTGCTTCATATTGAAATTTACATGTGAAAATGATAATATATACTCAAATGAAAGAATGTTATATATGTGAATCAATACACATGCCTGTGTAATACAGCAGAGAAAAGGAGAAGCAATATGTTGGAAAAAGAACCGCTGGTATCAGTTTGTATGCCATGTTATAATCATGAGGAATATGTGGGACAGGCAATCCAAAGTGTACTGGGACAGACATATACCAATTTTGAATTAATTATTGTGGATGACGCTTCGACGGACCGTTCGGTGGAAGTGATAAAGAGTTTTAATGATCCTAGAATACGTGTGAAGGTAATGGAGGAGAATACAGGATTTGGAGCTGCAGAGTATATGTTTGAACAGATGCAGGGAGAGTTTGTCTGCTGGCTGGATTCAGATGATATGTGGGAGGAAACGTTACTGGAAACATATATAGGATTTCTTCAGGAGCATAAGGAATACGGGGTATGTCTCTGTAAACCGCTGATGATTGACGGAAGCGGGGCGGTGCTGCAGGAAGAACCTTTTTATTCTGCTTTTTCGGATGAGAACATGGGAAAAGAGCAGTGGTTCCGTAAGATTTACAGGCAGGGCAACTGCTTTTGTTCTTCGACAATGTGTATTCGGAGGGAACTATATGATCAAGTGGGAAAATTTCGTTTTCAGTATAAACAGATACACGATTATGATTATTGGCTTCGCCTTTTGCAAGTGGCGGAGATTTATGTGTATCCAGAAAGTGTAGCCAGATACCGGGCGCATTGGGAGGGAGACAAACCGAATGTCAGTATGCCTACACAGGAAATGTTAACTCGGTATGAAACAGAGAGGGCTTATATTTTACTTGAGGTTACCGAAAATCTGGATAAGGATTTTTTCGTAAAGACGTTCTCTGATTTATTGAAATTTCAGCCGGAGGAAGACGGGTTTTGTCTGGAATGTGAAAAATTCTGGATGTTAAAAAATTCGTACATGTGTCCCCCGCTGTCAGCTATATTCTATTATTATCGCCATTATCAGGATGAAGATTTTCAGCATTATTGTAAAAATGTATATGGAATAACAAATAATTTGATTTATGGAATGGCGGGGAGAATAAAAGAAGATCCTGTGAAAAGGCATCTCCCTGAGCGGGAGGATGCATTGGCAAATCTTAGTTTTAATCCCGGGAAGAAGCCTGTCATTGTCTGGGGGGCCGGAAAAAGGACGCAGGTGGGCTTTAAAGATGGGTTGTTTAATTTTCCCATAGCATATATTGTTGACGCCGGAAAGAGCAGGAAAAAGCTTGGTGGGATAGAGATAATTCCGCCGGAAGATATGACGGATTGGAAGAATTATTATGTGATTGTAACGCCCAAGGTTTATCAGGATGAAATTTTCCAGGAATTATCAGATAAAGGGCTGCAATACGGCAGTGACTGCATTGGCTATGAAGAATTCTGTGAAATGCAGGCAGAGATTTATAAAACAAAGATGCTGCGCGATATAAATACAGAGGGGGCAGAAGTAGTTCTGGTTCCTGAATGGCCAATCGGTGATATGTGTTCCATTATGGGGTTTGTGAAAGCATACAAAGAAAAGGTTAAGAAATCTTTGGCGTTTTATATCATAGGGAAACGCGGAAAGGAAGCGTTGGAGCTGTGTCCGCATATAGAGCACGTAGAAATGATTCCGTCGGGGTGTGAAGATGTACTGGAGGATTTTTTTAAGGAAGAAAAAAGCAGAATCTTTGACATGAGGCTTCTGTTTGAGGGTGAGGACAATTTAGATGCCGTGAAAGCAGTAAGGAGATTTTTTAAGCTTCCGAAAGAGACAGAGTTTGACAGGTTTGCGCTTAAGATTTTGCCGGATACAGAAAAGATTACCCGATTGTTTGAGTCTTTCGGTCTGAGAAGAGGGAAAACAGTATTTATTGTGCCATACGCAAATTGGTTTGGCCCAATAGGCAAGGAATTGAAAAGCGCCGGGTTCTGGACAAAGTTGTGCGATGCGCTGTCAAGAGAGGGATACGATGTGATTTTTAATTCGGAAGAAGAAGTAGCGGCGGGTGTACCATATACATTTATGGGTCTTTCTGATCTTCCGGGATTTGTCGAATTATGCGGGAATGTCGTAGGAATGAGGACGGGGTTGTTGAATTTTATTGCAATATTTACAAATGTAACGATACAGTGTCTCTGGCCGGAGGATGACAGTGTATATTTTAACACGGACAGGTGGAAGGCATTTTATAAGTGGGGGCATCTGTCGGAATCAGCCAGAAGTAAAGAAATGATGGAGGCTGGGATTGCGCTGACAAGGGAGACGGAGCGGACAGAAAAGATCTTTGAATTTATCTGCCAAAGCGATGAGGAGGATATTGAAAGGATAGTCAGGAATCTGGACAGGTCCTGTGTATAAGTGAACAGTCTTTTTGAAAGAAGTTGTCTGGAGTGGAGGGAAATCTATGTATATTGATAGAATGGATACAGGAGAAGGTCCGGATGAGGAACAATATCTAAGAAGCTGTTTCCATGCTATAATAGATGACAGGGTATGGGTGATTGGCTCGTATGGACAGTTAAATGCTGTATTTTCCATGAATAAAGAAATGCGGGATTTAAGGCTTGCATATGATGCAACGGTACAGGAATGCCTTACACAAGAACAAAGGAATCAGGAACTATATGGATGTATCGGGAAAAAGAATCATCATATTTATCTGTTTCCGATTATGGGACTTGGAATTATTGACATAGACGTCATATCCGGGAGACAGAAACGTTATAATCTGAAAGAGTGGTGTAAGATAGACGGGCCATTTTATGAGCCAATGGACGTCAAGGAATATAAGGGCTGTTTTTATCTGATTCCTGGATATGTTCAGTATCCGCTGCTGAAGTTTGACGGCGCTGTGGTGGAAGAATGTTCAGGGTGGAAGGAACAGGTACAGGAGATTACAGGGAGGAAAAGCGGCGTACTTGCATTTCAGTGCGTGCTGCTTGCTAATAAGTTATATACGCTGCTGCATGGAAGTAACAAAATACTATGTACAGATATGGAAACCCTTGAGATAAACACATATGATTTGCCGCCGCAGGGATATAGCTTTGAAAGGTTACATTATCACAATGGAAAGTTTTGGCTTATCCCTGGAGGAAGAGGAGAGATTCTTTCTTTTTCCATTGAACATGGCATAGAGGAACGGTTTACGATTCCAGATACGTTTATTTGCTCTGAATGCCATACGTTTACAAACAGTTTTTTTTATGACAATACGATGTGGATAATTCCCTGGATGGCAAAGGAGATTCTTGTTTTGGATTTGCTTTCGGGATGTATTGAGGTGTTAAAATTTCCTGAAATTATGAGGGATCAGCCGTTTGCAACAGATATACCGAATGTGGAGGCAGGATTTGAAGATGGACGTTATTTGAAGCTGTTGGCGTGTGGGGGAAGATACCATTGTATTATTGATATGAAGGACAGGAAGTTTGTAGAGGTCATTGACAGCCATGTTCCAGAGGAATGTCTCCGTAATAATCTAGATGAGATTTCAGGAAGGCTGAATATCTGGTCCCGTAAATATGGGACTTTGGACGATTTTATTGCGAAGGTAGTACAGGATACAGCAACGGGGTAAAGAGAAATGAAAGAAACATAGTTTGCACAGAATGGAGGAAAATTTATGTATATTTTAGGAATCTCAGGCTTATACCATGATTCAGCTGCTGCGTTGATTCAGGATGGCGCAATTATAGCGGCGGCACAGGAAGAACGGTTTACCAGAAAGAAACATGATATGAGGGTTCCAGTGAATGCCATTCGTTTCTGTATGGATAAGGCTGGAATTACAGCGAAAGAATTAGAATGTGTTGTGTATTATGATAATCCCCAATTAACACTGGACCGCTACCTTCAGAATGTGCTGGCATTGGGAAAAGATGCGCGGTGTCTAGTGGAAAGGGGATTTCATCCGCTCTATGGGAAAAGAATGTGGATACATAAGGAGTTGGAACGTGCCATAGGAGGATTGGGCAAGCGTGGGAGGCTGTTTGTGACGGAGCACCATATTTCCCATGCCGCATCTGCATTTTATCCCTCACCCTTTGAAAAGGCTGTAATACTGACAATTGACGGCGTGGGAGAATGGGCGACTACGACGGCAGGCGTGGGGGAGGGCAATCGGCTTGATTTGAAGATGCAGATTTCCTATCCGCATTCCATCGGTCTTTTCTATAGTGCATTCACTTATTTCTGTGGTTTTAAGGTAAATTCCGGTGATTACAAGTTTATGGGTCTTGCACCTTATGGGGAACCGGTGTATTACGACGTTATCAAAGAGAAGATGATAGACATAAAGGAGGACGGTTCCTTCCGGTTAAATTTAGAATACTTTGACTTCCAAAATGGCAGAACCATGATAAATGAGGAGCGTTTTGCCGAGATTTTTGGTTCAGGGCGCAGACAGCCGGAGAGCCGGATTACGAAAAGGGAGATGGATATTGCATCTTCCGTACAGCGCATTGTGGAAGAAATTATTATAATGATGGCACAGTATGCAAAAAACACGTTTGGACAGGGCATTGACCAGTTAGTTTTGGCTGGGGGCGTGGCATTGAACTGCGTGGCGAATGGAAAGCTGTTAAACAGCGGGATATTCAAACAAATTTGGATACAGCCGGCAGCAGGAGATGCAGGAGGCGCTCTTGGAGCGGCGTTCTATACATATTATAACCTATATGGGAAAGAACGAAGAATCAATTTCCAGGACAGCATGAATGGCAGTTATCTTGGACCGGAATATCATTCGGAAGAAATAAAACAGTTCCTGGATGAGAACCAGTACCGTTATCATGTTATGGGAGAATCTATCCATAAAAAAGTTGCAGAGGAATTGGCGGATGAAAAGGTAATAGGGCTTTACCACGGGCGCATGGAATTTGGGCCGCGTGCGCTTGGAAACCGGAGCATTATAGCGGACCCCAGGGTGCCGGGGATGCAGTCGAAGTTAAATCTCAAAATAAAGTACCGGGAATCCTTCCGGCCATTTGCACCATCTGTATTGGAAGAAAGGCAACATGAGGAATTTGAGTTGGATCAGGAAAGTCCTTATATGCTGCTGGTGGATGAAGTGAAAAAAGAGAAACAGCTTCCATTCAGCCTGATATACCCCGGGGGGGGTATAGACATGATTCCCATAGTCAATATGGCACGTTCCCATATCCCGGCAGTTACCCATGTGGACTACAGCGCCAGGATTCAGAGTGTCAGCAGGGAGAGGAATCCTTATTACTATGATGTGATAAAAGAGTTTGAAAAAATAACAGGTTGTCCGGTGATCGTCAACACCTCGTTTAATGTCCGTGGCGAACCCATTGTATGTACCCCGCAGGAGGCATATGCATGTTTTATGCGTACCGAAATGGATATTTTGGTTTTGGAGGATATGATACTATATAAAGAGGAACAGCCGGAGTTTATAGAAGAAGAAAATTGGAGGGAAAAATATTCAGAAAACAGACAATCGCAGCACGGCCGTTTGCAGCAGAATCCAAGTCTTACCAGTGATGGAGAGAGGATTCTGGCATGGGCAGAAAGTAACTATACCGAAGAAAGCAGACAGCATATTTTTACGCAGATAAAAAAAGATAATTCTTCTTATTGGGAAGAACGCGAAGTCAGTCCGGGTATTTGGGAATATGGATTTGAGACGCCGTTGGAGGTAAAAGAGCAGTTAGGGAATCTTTGGAAAGAGAATGATGTTCTACAGGAGATGATTGTAATCTCTACGGTATCGCTGATGAAAGAAATTCCCAAAACGCAGGAGGAAGTCTTACTTCCTGTGAAAGATGGCATAATAGAGGAATCTGAAATAGAAATTCCAGATTATGTATATATATTTTAGACTACTTTGTAAGAGAGGAGAAATGAAAATATGCTGGAATTTGTTCTAAAAGAAGTATGGACAGTGGAGAAAGAAGAATTAAATCATATACGCTTGTTTGATTTTTTTCTGCCAGATCATAGGGATGCATTGCTGGTAGTTAATGAAGAAGGAAAATATTGTGAATTAATTACATATCAGGGATTACTTGAAAGAAAAAATATGTCTTCCTACGTTGTCTATGGAAATGATATGTTTGCAAAGGCGTATGAGTTTTACGACGTCTTGGAGAATCGGGAGTGTTTATTGCCGGTATTAAATACGGAATCTGAGCTCGTTAGTTTTTTTTGCTGGAATGCCCAGATTGGGAGGCCTGCATTCCGTATCCAGGACTGTGATAATGTAAAACATATCTTCATTTCAGGGTGTGATGAAGTTAATATCGGTATTTTAAAGAAATTAAGGGATATGCCGGATTTTAAAGAAAAGCAAATATTTCTAGCCGGCGAAGGATGGGAATTGATAGTCCCGCTTTTGGGGCTTCCTGGAAACTGTCATATTACAGATCGGTTCTTGGAGGAGGCGGACGCCGTATGGATAAAGTCTGGGGGAGACATCGACTTGCAGACGGCAGAATCTTATGTTTCCACCTATGTCCTCAGAGACGAGTTTAAATCCAAAAGGATATTTGTATATGGCGCAAATTTAAATGGACAGATGATTCTTGCCAATTTGGAATTTATGGGAATACATGTACATGGTATTGTTGACGATGCGTGTATGGAAGAAACAAATTTTATGATTTGGCCGATAGTAAAGAGTGAAGATATTAGGAATCAGCCTGACGTGCTGGTTGTTTGCGAGGGATGGCTTCACCCGGAGGTAAGCCGTAAACTGCAAGGGTCATGTGAGGTATATTCCTATGGGGCTGTCTTTCAGTGGAATGAATTATTAAATCAAAAAAAGTATGTACTGCTATATGAATCAGCCCACGCGCTGGGAAAAGTAAGAAAGCGGGTGGAATCATGTGGAGGTGAAGTTTGGGATGAAGTTTCTGTATATGAACTGACAGAAGAAAGAATAGAAAAGATTAAAAATATGGATGTGAATCTGGTGTTTTCACTTGTGTCAGAGGGCTGGTATAAAACGGACAGATACTGTTATGTATTGGCGAAGAAGCTGGGGAAGAAAATTTATCGTCCCATGCCCTTTCTGCATCGTGATTTGGGGGTGTTGCAGGCAACCATTCCATTTGTGCGGATTCGTGACGCCCAAAGGCGGGGCAGGAAGTTTGTCCTTTATGGCATGAACGAAACTTATAGTGCAGTCTGGCAGAAAATATTCCGCTATCTGGGAATTGATTTTGATTATTTTGTAGATAAAGAAATGCGGGAAGGAGATAACGTCAGGAGTGTATACGATTTATTGTATGAAGATACTGGAAGGATACTGCTGGTTTTAGCATTTGATGTCCATAAATGGCGTTCGGTCGGTGAGGACTTGGAATCTATGGGGTTTTCAGGCAGGAATGTTTTAGGAATGCATTTATTTTCAGAATTGATTTTGGATGCGGGAGTGGACATTCAGCTTGGACATGTTATGCTATGTGAGGATGAAAAGCTTGAGCAGTATCCCGGCTACCATATGTATGGTACAGAAGGCAAGGGCAAATATACAATTGTCACTTTGGGAGGAAGTACCACGACGGATGTCGTATACA
Organism: uncultured Lachnospiraceae bacterium; assembly: GCA_948688495.1. Lineage (GTDB taxonomy): Bacteria > Bacillota > Clostridia > Lachnospirales > Lachnospiraceae > Petralouisia. Next base: position 107,335 of record CAPQSW010000002.1, read on the forward strand.
GGGTAAAGTCATGGCCTCGCTATCTGTATGATAAACTAAAAGATGACAGGGATATTGTAATCTACAATGCCGCTATGGATGGTTTTAATTCCTGCCAGGAATTAATGAAATTACTGCGGGATGTATGTGCATTGAGACCGGATCTTGTTATTAGTTTTTCAGGTGTTAACGATATGCTGATAGGTGAAAATGATAATCCGTTTCTGCCGGAATATTTAAATCTTGTATGGGAAAGACTTCCTGTTAAGAGCTGGGGTGGGAATAAAAAACATCTGCCAAAGAAAGAGGAGTTAAGAGCTTTCGATTTCTGGTACAGGATGGAAGGCATCATGCATGTTGTATCCAACATGTTCGGCGCTAAGTTCGTATGTTTTGCCCAGCCGATTATGTATTCGCAGGAGAAATTGACCCAGGAGAGAAGATGGGCGTTTGAGAGATCTGAACATAAAAAGAATGCAGTAGAATTTAGAAGGAAATCAAGACAAATCAGAGAAGAATGGTTTATTGACCTTACGGATATTTTGGATGGGCACCCGGAGGTATTTATGGATTGTGTTCATGTAGATGAAGAAGGAAATAAAATTATTGCAGATCATATATACCATCATATAAAACCCTATTTATGATGCGTATGATTCTGACAGTAAAGGGGGAATTTATATTTGAAAACCTTAAAAGATATGTACCGAATCATAGAATTTCCGAAATATGGGGATGAGAGGGGAAGCCTGGTGGTTCTCGAGGGAGAATATATGGATATTCCTTTTGACATCAAGCGTGTGTTTTTTATTTACGTCAACGATGTGACAGAGGTGCGGGGAAAACACGCAAACAAAGACAGCGAACTGGTACTGATATGTGCCAGCGGCAGATGCAAAGTCAAGGTATCAGATGGATTTGAGGAAGAAATTATAGAGCTGCATGACTCAAAGAAGGGATTGTATATTGCGCCTTTATGCTGGAAAGAGATGTATGAATTTTCAAGCGACGCCGTGCTTTTGGTGGTATCCTCCGAACATTACCGTCAGGAAGAATACCTGAGTGATTTTGCGCAATATAAAGAAATCATGAAAGAAGAACGATACAAAGAAAAGGAAGATTAATAAAAGTCATAAAAGGAGAGAGGACAATGTGCGAATGTTTGGTATGTGGAAATAAAGTGGAACATGTAATTTCCTTTGGGGATATGCCGATTGCAAACGGTTTTTTGCCGGAGGATATGTTTGAGAAGGAAAAGTTTTATCCTCTGGAAGTGGGATTTTGCCCAAAGTGCAGCATGGTGCAGTTGACAGAGCTGGTAGATAAAGAGGATATGTTTAATGAGAATTATGCGTACTTCGCCTCAACCTCGAAAAGGATGGTGGAGCACTTTAAGGAATTTGCCTATTGGGTGATGGAGACCTATCTGTCGGAGGCCCCCTTTGTGGTGGAAATAGGGAGCAACGACGGCATAATGCTGCAGAATTATGCGAGGGAGAATATTAAGCATGTCGGGGTAGAACCATCAGAGAATGTTGCACAGGCAGCAAGGGACAAAGGGATTAATACCCTGTCCTGCTTTTTTGACAAAGAGAACGCAGAACGAATCAAAGCGGAATATGGAGAGGCGGACGTGATTGCCGGGACGAATGTGATGTGCCATCTGCCCTATATCCATTCTGTGTTTGATGGTGTGACAAGCCTGTTGAAGCCACAGGGCGTTTTGATTTTTGAAGACCCGTATGTGGGAGATATTGTACGCAGAACTTCTTACGATCAGATTTATGACGAACATGCATTTTATTTCTCCGTGTCTTCCGTATCTTATCTGGCAGATATGCACGGACTGGAAGTAATTGATGCCCTGCCGCAGAATGTGCATGGCGGGTCTATGCGCTATATATTGGCGAGGAAAGGTGCAAGAAAGGTGTCAGAGCGTGTCAGGGAGATTATGGCGGCGGAGGAAAAGCAGGGCCTTAAGAAGCTTTCTACATATCAGGCTTTTGCGGAACATGTGGCGCAGAACAAAGAAGATTTGCTCGCATTATTAAAGGAAATCAAGTCACAGGGGAAACGGATTGTGGGTTATGGTGCGACGTCTAAGAGTACTACCGTATTAAATTACTGTGGCATTGGAACGGAATATATTGAATTTATCAGCGATACTACACCGATTAAGCAGGGTAAATATACACCGGGGATGCATATCCCGGTGAAGCCCTATGATGCATTTGTGGCTGATTATCCAGAATATGCCCTGCTGTTTGCTTGGAATCATGGGGAAGAAATTATTACGAACGAATCGTCGTTTAAGAATACTGGCGGCAAGTTTATTCTGTATGTGGACCAGGTGAGGGTGGATGAATAGGAGGGGCCCTATGGAGAAAATGCTTCTTACCGGAGTGACAGGGTTTGTGGGCAGAAACTTTATGGAGTCCTTAGACAGAAATAAATATGAGGTATTTGCGGTAGGTAGGAACTGTCCGCCGTTTATGGATAGGGAGCATTTTTTTGTGACGGATTTAAAAGATCCGGCAGGGATATCTGAGGTTATAGAAAGAATAAGTCCAGATGTCCTGGTGCTGTTTGCATGGGATGTCAGCACGCAGAGTTATTGGGAAACATTGGAAAATTGTGTATGGGCAGATATTTGCATTCAGACAGCGGAGGTTTTTTTGGAAAACGAAGGACGGCAGATTCTTTTCGCCGGCACTTCAGCAAGTTATGACTATGGGAAAGGATTCCTAAAGGAATTGCCGGAATACGAACATCCTTCCTCTCTGTATGGCATCAGCAAACTTTATACATCCCAGGTGCTTTGTAAATTGGCAAAGAGATATGACGCCCTCTACTGTGAGGCAAGAATCTTTGCAATTTATGGAAAATATGAGAAAAGAAACCGCCTCATTCCTTTGACGGCTTGGAGATTGTCTCAGAATGAGAAAATCGTGAATACCTGCGGAGAGTTGCAGCGTGATTATATTTATATAGGGGATGCGGTGAATGCCATCCATTTACTGCTGGAAACAAAAGCGACGGGTGTTTATAATATTTCTTCTGGCAAACCAGTTAGTATCGGACGAATAGTCATGCGGGTTGCAGAGGAATTGGGAAAGCTGGAACTTATAGAATTTGATAACAGTAATAAGACAGATGATTCTCCTCTGATTGTGGGAGACAATGCCAAGTTAGAAGGTCTGGGATTTGTGAGTGCTTATTCTTTGGAAAGTGGAATAAGGCAGACGTTAGATTGGATGATGAAAGAAGGGAAATTATGAAGATTGTTGTGACAGGCGGCTTGGGGCATATTGGTTCAAGATTAATCCGGAAACTTCCCGAGGAGATACCGCAGGCAGACATTACGATTTTGGATAATTTAAAAGTGCAGAGGTATTGTTCGCTGTTTCATCTTCCCAAGGAGGGAAATTACCATTTTGTGCAGGGAGATATTTTGGATGGGAGACAACTGGATGACGTGGTCGCTGGCGCGGACGCAGTCATCAATCTTGCGGCAAATACAGAACCGGAACAGAGTGTCGAGAAAGAGCGGGAAGTTGAGGAAGTGAATTATATTGGAACGCAGCGTGTTGCGGACTGCTGTGCCAAATGGAATGTTCCGATGTTTTTTCCATCCAGTACCAGTGTATATGGGGTAGCCGACCGTTCGGTGGACGAACATACATCAGTCAGCGCAGACGCGGCGCAGAGCCCGTATGCGAGGACAAAGGTGATGTCGGAGGAATATCTGGCAAAGCTTGGACAGGAAGGAAAGCTGTGCTATACAGTATGCCGTTTTGGCACTATTTTTGGGATATCCCCGGGAATGCGCTTTCATACAGCCGTCAATAAATTTACCTGGCAGGCATGCACCGGACAGGGCTTGTCAGTGTGGGAGACGGCGTGGGAACAGCGGAGGCCGTATCTGGACATTGAAGACGCCGTTTCTGCCATTTGCTTTATTATCAAAGGGAATCATTTTCACAATGAAATCTATAATATTGTAACCATCAATGCGGCCGTCAAAGATATTGTTGGCGAGATCAAGAAGCATGTGGCAAACGTGCAGGTGGAATTTGTAAAGTCCAAGATTATGAATACGCTTTCCTATGACGTGTCCTGTGACAAAATCAAATCCTTGGGATTTGTGCCGCAGGGTTCCCTGGAAAGAGGCGTGAGGGATACGGTGCAGCTTTTAGAGGGGATTTGCGGCGCTGCGAGAGAGGAAATTTAGATGAGAATTTTATGCAACCGGCTGGACCGGGGATTTCTGGCATATCAACAGGAATTTGAAGATAAAGTGATAGAGGTCATGCGGAGTGGATATTATGTTTTGGGAAAAGAGGTGCAGGCATTTGAGGAGGAATTTGCCCGCTATCTGGGCACAAGCCATTGCATTGGCGTCGGCAGCGGCCTGTCCGCCCTAGAGATGGCATTCCATCTGTTGGACATTGGACCAGGGGATGAGGTCATTGTACCAGCGAATACATACATTGCCAGCGTTCTGGGAATTACCTTGAATGGTGCGGTCCCTGTTTTTGTAGAACCGGATGAATATTATAATATTGACGCTGACCAAATAGAAGATAAGATTACAAAGAAGACGAAGGCAATCCTTGCAGTTCATTTATATGGGCAGGCTGCCAATATGGGTAAAATTATGGAGATTGCAAGGGAATACCAACTGAAGGTTGTGGAGGATTGCGCACAGTCCCACGGGGCGTCCTTTGAAGGAAAACAGACGGGGACTTTTGGGGATTTTGGATGTTTTTCCTTTTACCCGACAAAGAACCTGGGAGCATTTGGAGATGGGGGCGCGTTGGTCACAGGCAGTGATGAACTTGCAGACAGGGCAAAAGTATACCGCAATTATGGCAGCAGGAAAAAATATTATAACGAGATGATGGGAATCAATTCCAGGCTTGACGAGCTTCAGGCAGGTTTATTGCGGGTGAAGCTTCGTCATTATAATGAGATTTTAAAAGAACGTGAAAAACTGGCTGCTTATTACGAAAAGAATATAGTGAATCCAGGGTTCGTGCTGCCGGGAGTCCGGCAAGGCTCAAAAACCGTGTGGCATCAGTATGTTGTGCAGGTGGAAAATAGGGAAACTGTACAGCAGGAATTGAAAAAGAAAGAGATTGACACGATGATTCATTATCCTATTCCGCCTCATCTATCGGAAGCAATGAGTTATCTGGAAATCCCTCAAGGGCATTATCCTCTGACAGAGCAGTATGCAAGAAGTGTCTTATCGCTGCCCTTTTATAACGGGATGGAGGAAGCAGAACAGGAGTATGTGGTGGACGCAGTCAATCATTTATAGTATTTGGTTTTCGGACAGTTGATTTTTGCGAAATGTACCATTATTTTAGAGCTGGAAAAGACATTTTTCCAGCTCTAAAATATAACTTCATGACATTTTCGCAACGCTTACGTATGTCACAATCACACATTATACACGCGTGCAATATAATATGCAGTCTCACCCGATTTCGAGTTCATGGTTATATTGGCTTTATAATTGCCAAAAGAATCTTCCGATGTCAGATTGTTTTTAACAGCCTTGGCAGCGTCCTCCGCACTCTTTCCAAATCCGCAATAGCATTTGTTGTCACCGATGAGCGGGCTTTCCACGCCAAACGCCACGTGGATGTTTGTACCGGATATATTAAGCCTTACGCCATAGTTCGTGCCGTACAGTGCAGCGTCCTTTTTCTGTGTTGTATAGAATCCTGTGGAGAGGAAACGCGCGCCTTCGGCAGTGACAGGGCATTTCATGCCGGGAGAGGTATAGCCGGTCTGTTTTCCGTGGACATTTTTTGAGGAATCAAAGTAAAGTCCGTAGTTATCATTTCTTTCAGGAGACATATTCGAGATGTCATTGATTACCAGCAGGATACATGCCGCATCTTTTGCTGCAAAATATATGAGTACAATAAGTGCGAGGACAACAATGGCAGCAATGGCGACAACAACCCCCGGACCTGTGGATGCCGTTGCAGCGAAAGCGGCAGGCAGTGCGACAGGAGCAGCATTAAGCACGCGCTCGCGGTCTTCTGCTGTCAATGTTTGCAAAGCATCCTGCAGTTCGCAGTTAAGCTCTGGGATACTGTCTGCCTGTTTGCTGCCATATTCCAGGATGGCTTTCCTGGCTGTGGCAACTCCCTTTTCGCCCATTGCAATCATACTATTGGCAACCAGACAGGATGCAACCTCCGCCGTGCTTGCATTTTCTTTTGATTTTAGCAGTTTCATGGTGTTGTAAAGCGCCTGGACAATCGCCTTGACCTTATCCCCTTCGGCGTTAACCACCTCATCATATAAGGCGGAGTCAAACAGCATGGCGGGAAGAATCTGGTCGTCTGCATTATCATTCAGTAAATCCTGGTAATCTGTCTCATCCATGCCGGCTTTTGCCAGTTCCCGGCGCAGGTTATTTCGTTGTTCCTGTAAGAGTTCCCGGTATATGGCACGCTGTTCTTCTTTTGCAGCGGCCTTTTCCATACGCGGGATATAGTCTGGAAAGACGTCCCGCAGTTCCTTAAGCATGTTTGTATCTATATTCATAGTTCCCCTTTCTGTGCATATTTGCATGTTATTCATGTTCTATTTGTATACCCTTGCGATATAATAAGCGGTTTCACCGGAAGTTGAGTTCATGGATATGGTTGCCTTATAATTGCCGGAGTTAGCACTCGACGACAGGTTTGAACTGACAGCTTTGGCAGCATCCTCCGCCGTTTTCCCGAATCCGCAGTAGCATTTGTTGCTTCCGGTCAGCGGGCTCTCCACGCCGAATGCCACCGTGAGGTTGGCGTCTGTGATTTTAAGCTGGAAACCGTAACATGTGCCGTATAATGCAGCCGTCACCTTCTGGGTAGTAAAAAATCCGGCCGGGGCAAATATTTCCGTTTCGGTAAATTTAAGGGCAGACTTGAGCTTGCGGGTATATCCAGTCTGCTTTCCATGAACGTTGTGGGAAGAAGTGAATTCGAGATTATATTTATCATAATCCCCATTTGCGTCTGCAAGGTCATTGATGACCAGTACGAGACATGCCGCATCTTTTATGCAGAAATAGAGAATTACCGTCAGCGCGGCAAGAATAACAAGAATGATAGAGACAACGATTGCTGCACCGCCGACAGCTCCGACACCTGCAAAAGCAGCCGGCAGCGCTCCGGGAAAGGCGCCCACGATTTTTTTGCGGTCTTCCTCCTCGAAATCTGCCAAGACCTCATGCCATGCTTCGTCAAGCTCAAGCTTCATTTTGCCGGACGCTTGCCTGGAAGCGTATTCTTCCAGAACTTTATCAGCGGCGCTGATGCCGGCGTCGCTGGTAGCAATGATACCGTTTACAACAAGAGCTGCGGCCATGTGGTAATTGTCTGCTTTTACGTCTGCGTTGCGGATATTTGCGGAATTTGTGTTTTTCACATTTTGCAGTGAATTGTACAATGCCTGAACTAAAGTTTTGATCTTGTCCCCTTGTGCAGTGACATAATCTGAATGATCCGTGCTGTCAATCGTCAGGGCGGCCAGGGAGTCGCCGTCATAGGTTCCTTGCAGTAAATCGGAAAAGTCCTCCTCATTCTTGTTGGCCTTTGCGAGTTCCTGACGCAGATTCTGGCGTACCTTGGCCATAAGTCCTTCCTTGAGGGCGTTCAGCTCCTCCTCTGTGGATGCCTTTTCCATTCTTGGTACATAGTCCGGGAAAATTTCCCGCAGGTATTGCATGGTTTCTTTTTCAGAGTACATAATTTCTCCTCCTCATTTGTTTGATATAAATTAAGCCCTGCAAGAAACGCTAGTGCGCTCTGCAGGGCAGGTAACCCACTTATTAGTTTTATTATAAGGGAAGGATTGCGATTATGCAAGGCAATGTGCAAAATAATGTATAAGATACCGAATTGACAATTGTGTTACGGGATAATATACTGTAAAAAAGTATAAATAATTTAATTTGGAGGAGATACAAAAGATGATGGAAGAATTTCACAGTTTTAGTGAGAAACAGTTTGGATGTTATAAGAGGTTTAAAGGAATCCGTATTCGATCGGGATGCGTTGTGGATGCGATTCAATTTGTTTATGACAAGGACGACAGCCTGGCCTGGTATGGCGGTCCTGGTGGGAATCTCAGCGAGTTTTTCTTTGAAGATGGGGAGTTTGTTACCCATGTTGACTGGATAACAGGTATGTGGGAAGATTACCCATTATTTGTGACGGCTTACGTTTGTTTCCGGACGAATAAAGGCAGGGAATTTGCGGGAGGAGAGAAAAATAAATGCAGGCAGTGCCAGAACCATACGGTGCATGCAGACGAAGGACAGTATTTTCATTCTTTCAGTGGAAGGTATGAGAGGTATTTTCTTGGATTTGATACCTGCTACCACCGCACCATGAATCTGCTAAAGTTTGATGACACGCTGCACGTACAAGGCAGGCAGCGTGTCACAGAGATAAGGCTGAATACAGGGTGGGTGGTTGACGGCATACAGCTTGTATATGATGGCGACAAGGAAACACATTTTCATGGCGGGCCGGGGGGCAGCCGGACAATGCTCAGACTTGGGTCAGATGAACATATCTGCTGCATTTCCGGCAAGATTGGCAGATATGAATATCAGGATGGTGATACGCTCTGCCATATTGAGATTACGACGGATAAAGGGAATCGCATTTGCGGAGGGACAATGCAGGGATGCAGCAATATGAAGGACTTCTGTTACAGGGCAGAGGCGGGGGAACAGATTTTTGCGCTGGCGGGAGAATACCTGGGGTATATGCGTAAGCTGGAAGTAGGCATGTATACATTGAAGGGCAGTGCGCCCGCGGCAGGTGAGCGTGTGCAGATGGCTATGGAGTCCGGGGAAGGGGAACATACGCCGGGAAGGACCATGTCTTTGCAGGGCCTGGAGGGCGCTTCCCTGCAAAATGCGGTGAGGTCAGGATGTTTGGATAAAGACGCCCTGGCAGAAATGGTAGAGTGTACGCTTAGCGCTACAGAGTCTGGCGGGAGATGCAGAGAATGCCTTCAGAGGAGGGCCTATGAGATTAAGTCCACTTCTCTTACCAGGAAATATGTCAATACGCCGCAATATATCTTCCGCTCACCACTTGGCTGGGAAATGAAATATAACGAGACGGAACGAAAAATGCGGTCGAAATATCAGAAATATAATCAGAACTATACGCCGGTGATCGATCTTAAAAAGCAGAATGGAGAACAGTATAAATATGCAACGACTTTACGGTCGCTTGCAATCAAATCCTCCAGCGACCCAATGAGCCAGTTTGTATCTGTAGCGTTGGATTTTGAAACCGCAAGGGGGCTTGGGCAGGGCGACCTTGTGCTGGCATATAAACTCATTCCCAATTCCCCATTGTTAGGTTTAAGGGAAGGTGGAAAGCTGGGAGGAGAAGATCAGTTCCAGGTTCTTGGCGGTACAGATATCATAGAATTTTATAAATTTACCCAAAAGAAGTGGTATCAATTTGATTTTAAAGAAAAGGCATGGAAACCGACACGCCGTATCCCATTTAACCAGGAATACCATGAACTTTGGGGCGGCGGTGAATTATAGCCTGAGCATGTAAAATTGAAGGCGGAAGTGGAGGATTGAAGGAGCTATGCCAAAATCAATCGCTTTTATTATATGCGTAAATGACGAGACATATTTTGAAGAATGCCTCTTTTATATCGAGCGTCTCCGCCTGCCTGGGGATTTTACAGCGGAGGTCTATCCGGTGCGCAATGCCAGGTCCATTTACCAGGGGTATAATCTGGCAATGCAGCATTCCAGTGCGAAATATAAGGTTTATATGCATCAGGATGTATTCTTAATTGAACCTGATATTTTGTTGAAATTTCTTGGGTTCTTTGAGCAACATCCAAAGGCCGGGATGGCAGGGGTGCTGGGGGCACATGCGCTGTCTTTGGACCGTCGCTTTTACCGCAGCTGGAACCAGGGGAATATCATTGGCTGCAGTGAGAAGAAGGCATTCCACAACTGCCTGACAAAAAGGTTCTTCCGGGCAGCGGCTTTGGATGGGATGTTTCTGATGACCGCAAAGGATCTCCCCTGGAGGGAGGATGTGTTGTCAGGCTGGGATTTCTATGATATTTCCCAATCGCTGGAACATACAAAGGCAGGCGGGGAATTGTGGGTGCTTGCAGGACAGCAGCCGTGGTGTATCCATGACTGCGGGTATCTGGGCCTTACGGGCTATGACCGCGCACAGGAAACATTCTTGGAAGTATATGGGGCGGACGTGCCGGATTATACGGGACAGCCCCCGGTTTATCAGGAACAATACCGCCAGCGTTTTGCGCTGATGATGGAGTTGAAAGAGCAGTGGAAAGCATTGATGTTCCTGGACAAAATACAGGAAGTCCGTGAAGCGCTTGAGAAGACCTTTGATGAACGGTTTGTTGATACGGAAATCGTTGTCCTGAAAAATATACTGGAAATTTTACAGAAA
>CAPQSW010000002.1:117807-135138 GCA_948688495.1 uncultured Lachnospiraceae bacterium
AAATAAGCGGCGGAGGGGATTTACGGGGAGGAAGGTTTTCTATATGGCTGTCATTCTTTTGCAGAAGCGCAGCAGAAATATTTAAAGACGAAATTTTATCTGCGGCGGATGAAATATGCGCCGGATGATGCAGGAATCCGCCCGGAGGTATCCGCCGTGGCAGAGCGTGCCATCTGCTGCCATACCATGTTATAGGGCTGTGTTGTAAGGAAATACCATTGTTTAACATAAATAAAAGAAATGGAAGAAGGAATATGAAGATTTTATACTATACCTGGAATGAAAATTCCCGGGACGATATGCTTGAGACTTTAAAAATTCTGGGACATGAAGTAATTATATGCGATACGCCATGTCGCGATTATGAACAGGACGCGGAGGTGATGTCCAGTTTAAAGGGGGTTATACGAAAGCAGGAAGTTGACTGTATGTTCTCATTTAATTTTTTTCCGGTAATTGCCCGGGCTGCAGAGCAGTATGGGATAAAATACATATCCTGGGTATACGACTGTCCGCATTGGACCTTGTTCTCGCCTGCGGTGAAAAGTGCGTATAACTATATTTTTGTGTTTGATCTGCAGCAGTATGAGCAGCTTAAAGTGTTAGGCGTACAGCGCTGCTTTCATTTTCCGCTGGCGGTAAATACTACGCGGCTTGCACGTATGGGAAAGGAAGCGGCTAAGAAGGCAGGGTGTCCAGACGTTTCTTTTGTGGGAAGCCTTTATGAGAATAATCTGTATGACAGAATTAATTACCTTCCAGAATATGTGAGGGGATATTTATCTGGAATTATGGAAGCGCAGGAGCGCATATACGGTTATAATTTTGTAAGTGAGCTTCTTACAGATGAGATGATCGGACAGATGGACCAGTATATTTCCATGGAGATGCCGCAAGGCTATCATGTCACGAAGCGGGAATTGTACGCGGAGATGATTAATGGGAAAATAACCTCCAGGGAGCGGATGCGTCTGCTGCAGGAATTGTCGGAGCGCTTTCCGTTAACTTTATATACAGCCTCGGATGCCTCGCGTCTGCCAGGGGTTAAGCTTGGAGGTACAGTAGATTATGTGACGGAAATGCCGCGGGTATTTCGTGATTCCCGCATTAATCTTAACATAAGCCTGCGCTCCATCCGCAGCGGGATACCCTTGCGTGCGTTGGATATTATGGGGGCAGGCGGATTTTTGATGTCCAATTACCAGCCGGAACTTGCAGAATATTTTGAGGACGGAAAAGAACTGGCGATGTATGGGAGCGCGCAAGAATTGATAGATAAGACCGCATATTACCTTTCACATGAGGAGGAACGCCGGCAGATTGCAAAGGCCGGTTTTGGGAAAGTACAGGAATTGTTTTCTTATGAAGTAAGGGTAACGCAGATGCTGGACCTCGTTACGATTGCCTGAATGGATTGCCATTGTCCGGCAATCAAATATTCAGATAAAAAATATAAAAAACTAAATATAGTATCCGTTTTTCTGTGCAATTCCTATAGTTTTTGGGGATGAAAATTGCTTAGTAATGTGCAAAAATAATATTACATTCATGAAAACTGGAAAAAATTATGGGCATATTGTGGAATGCTGGGATAGCAGAGCCGGGTTTTGGCTAATGGAACATTCCTAATATTCCGGTTTTTTCCCCAAAAGAAAGGAGTTTTATTGTGAGGAAAGCACTGAGAAACGGATGGAAACGCGTCTGTTCTGTGGTTTTGGCAGGAGCAATGGTAGTTACAATGCTTCCAATCGGCGCACAGGCGGCAGCGACATCATCGTCGGCAAATGCTGACGGAACAACCTTCGATAACCCGGTAATTTATGCAGATGTACCGGATATCGACATTATACGCGTGGGTAATGCATATTACATGGTCAGCACCACAATGCATTTATCACCAGGATGCCCGATTATGAAGTCTACGGACCTGGTAAACTGGGAGATCGTGAATTATGTATATGATACGCTGGGTGACGAAGACGCCATGAATCTGAGAAATGGCGAGAGTATGTACGGCAATGGACAGTGGGCGACAAGTCTGAAATACCATAATGGTATCTACTATGCAGCATTTAACTGCAATACCACAGGTAAGGCGTATCTATATACGACGGACGACATTGAAAGAGGCGCATGGACGAAGACAACGCTCAACGGATTTTTCCATGATCTGTCACTGTTTTTTGACGATAATGGAAAAGGTTATCTTCTCTATGGAGGCGGCGAGATTAAATGTGCGGAATTATCTGACGATTATAAGAGTGTAAAGACGGAAACAGAGAAGACACTTTTTAATATCAGAACAGAGACATGGCCGGAGGGAAGTAATATCGGAACGAATCTTGCAGGTGAAGGAACGCATATCATGAAAAAGGGCGAGTACTATTATGTGTTCAATATCTGCTGGCCGCAGGGCGGCGTGCGTACGGAAGTATGTCACAGGAGCAAAACTTTCCCCGGTGAAAATTGGGAAAATCAAATCATATTAAACGCTAATTTCCAGAATAACGGTGTTGGCGGCGGCGTGGCACAGGGAGCGGTCATTGATACCCCCGACGACAAGTGGTATGGGTTCATGTTCCAGGATCACGGCGCAATCGGACGTACGCCGATTCTTACAGACTGTACCTGGAAAAATGACTGGCCAATGCTCGGCAAGGATGGAGACGGTAAGACGGTAGAGGCAAAAATGCAGCTTCCGGTTGTCGGCAGTGATAATATGTCTCTGGTTAAATCCGACGATTTTGAGAATGACGCAGAGCATCGGGTATTTGAGGCAGCACAGACGGCATCTGCAGCAGCACAGACCTATAATGCACCGAAAGAAGGCGATGCGCCGGTTGAGATGGAGACCGTGGAGCTTGTAGAAAACGGTGACTTTGAGGGAGATAAGGGAACAAGCGGCTGGGCAGAATTTGAAAACGGAACGATTGAAGTTACGGCGGACGATGGGTCGGAAAACAAAGTACTGCATGTAAAAGAACGCAAGAATATATCGTCAAGTGCGATGTATGACCTTTCGGGCAAGATTGAAGAAGGAACAACGTACACCATTAAGGGAAAGATAAAATACACGACTGGACCAGATACTAAAAAATTTATTGCCAGGTTCCAAAACTGTCCGGCATTAGATACACCAGAATGGTGGAATTACCGCCAGGGAGCCGGAACGATTGATGCGGTGAAAGGTCAGTGGAAGGAATTTATCATTGAATATTCGCCGAGTGATAATGTTATATGGAATGGTACAACGTATAAATTTGGCACAGCCCAGAATAAGTTCTTTATCGAGAATAATGACTATGCAAAACCGGAAGATGTAGCAGCAAATCCAGAGTTGCATTTGATGGACTATTATTTAGATGATATTTCTGTCACCTATGAGAGACCAAAGAAGACCGAAGGGGGAGATCCGGGAGATCCGGGCGATCCGGGAGATCCGGACGATCCTGGAAATGATCCGGGAACACCTGATTTATCAGTTATAGATCTGACTACGAATGGAAATCTTGAGACGGGAACTACGGACGGCTGGACGAGCACACCGGGAGAGACAGCCTGTACGCTTGCGGCGGTAGATACAGAGAAGGCAAGCGGTACATACAGTCTCCATGTATCTGGGAGACAGGCGCCGGGAGCCGGCGCAAACCAGAATCTCAGTGGGAAGATGGAAGTGGGCAAGACCTATACCGTTTCCGGGAAACTGAAATACACAGATGGAGAAGCGGCGACGAGAAAGTTTAACGTCACATTGCAGCATGGGGAAAATTATACATATCGGAATATTGTCACGTCATTCGAGGCAAAAAAGGGAGAATGGACAACATTTAAGGCTGAATATGTCGCGAAGGATAAGGACAAAGGACATCTGTTTGACAAAGATAATGTAAATATTTTTGTGGAGACGCCTTATGACTCCAATGATAAGCTTGATTATTACCTGGATGATTTTTCCGTGACAATTCCTAATGATAACATGGCGGGAGATGCTACCTTCAATCAGGGTGTTGGTCCCTGGGTACCGTTTGAAGGCCATGGCAAGATAGAACTTGTGAAGCCGGGACGCGGCGGAGAGAATGACTCTTGCTTAAAGGTCAGCGAACGTACAGAGAACTGGCATGGTGCAGGAATTGTATTTGGCGATAAGATGATACCGGGCCATACCTATAACTTAAAAGCATATGTCAAATACGATGCGGCAACACCGGCACAACAGGAGTTTAGCTTCACCATGAAAGGGTTTGAGGGAGATAATACAGAGCCATCCTACGAAAGAATGGCATCCGTCACGGCTGAGACCGGAGAGTGGACAGAGGTTACGGGCAAATGGACAATGCCCAAGGATGCGACGGGAGACTGGACGCTGTACGTAAATACGGGAAATGCACCAGCGCCCCATATGAATTACTATCTGGATGATGTGACCATCACAGAAGAGATTAAGAGCGAGACCACAGAAAAAGGAGAGCATGATTACAATGGCTCCAACCTGGATCTGGTATGGCAATGGAATCATAATCCCAATAATAATAACTGGTCTCTTACAGAGCGTGAAGGCTGGTTAAGATTAAAAACCGGAAATGTGGTTGACAGTCTGTTAAAGGCAAGAAATACACTGACCCAGAGGACATTTGGTCCGGCATGTTCCGGCGTGATCCGTATGGACGTCAGCAAGATGAATGATGGAGATGTGGCAGGACTTGGTTCCCTCTCTTTCAAATATGGCTATATTGCGGTCAAAAAGGAAGGGCAGGTAACGAAGCTTCAGATGGTAGACGCGTCCCAGAATGATGATAAAACGAAAGAAGACAAACCGGTTGTCAAGGAGACCGCAGACTGCACAGCGGATATTGTATACCTGAAAGAAGATTTTAACTTTGCAGGAAATGCAGACGGAAGCGGCAAAGATACCGTAACATTTTATTACAGCTTTGATGGAAAAACCTGGACGAAGCTTGGGGAAGCTATGCGGATGACTTATGAGCTGGTACATTTCATGGGCAGCAAGTTTGCAATCTTTAACTATGCGACAAAGAGACTCGGTGGATATGTGGACGTAGACTTCTTTAAGGTTTCGGATAAGATTACAGGCGATAATGCATCGACAGACGTATCTTATGCAGAACTGAACGCATTGCAGGAAGAAGTTCCTGGTGTTGCAGGCGGAGAGTGCGAAGTGCAGTTGAAGCTGGATGAACTGACGGCGGCCAACTATAAAGGTTTGAATGCATCCATCCGTATACCGAATGAGATGCTTGTAGAAAGCGTATCATTTAATACAGAGGCAATCAACGGGCGGGCAAGCTACAGCACGAACGGTAACAAGCTGACATTGAGGGTCAGGGGTGATAATGTTTCCTTTAAGGCAGAAGATAAAGTGTTTGCAACCATTAAATTAAAAGTCAACACGTATGCAGCGCAGGATAAGGCTGTGGAAGTAACTGCGGACTATGTAAGGGCCGACAACGAAAAACTTGAGTACGATGTCATGGGATGTGTTGCCGCTATACAGTTAAAGGCTGTGGAGACCAACGCGATTGCGAAGAAATTAGGTTATGGCAATCCAATTATGTCACAGGCATTGGGCGCAGACCCCTATGCGATGGAATATGACGGAAGAGTCTATGTCTACATGACGGCGGATGATTATGAGTATGATAGTAACGGACAACTGCTTGACAATAGTTTTTCTAAAATCAAAACGATAAGGGTAGTATCCTCCGCAGACTTGATGAACTGGACAGATCACGGTGAGATTGCTGTGGCAGGAGCGGACGGCGTTGCAAAATGGGCGACTAATTCCTGGGCTCCGGCAATTGCACATAAGACAATCGACGGGAAAGAGAAGTTCTTCCTCTACTTTGCAAACGGTGGTTCCGGTATCGGTGTTCTGGAAGGCGACAGCCCCTTAGGACCGTGGAAGGATCCCAACGGCGAAGCATTGCTGACGTATGGCTATCCAGAATGTCAGGGAGTTGTATGGTGCTTCGACCCGGCAGTGCTGGTGGACGATGATGGAACAGGGTATATCTATTTCGGTGGCGGCGTACCGGATGGACAGAATCTGAATCCACAGACGGCAAGAGTTGCTCAGCTTACAGATGATATGGTCCATATTAAAGACCGTACATCGTATATGATTGATGCGCCCTGTATGTTTGAGGACAGCGGTATCTTTAAGTACAATGGAAAGTATTATTATTCCTATTGTTCTAACTTTACACCGGCTGGCAGGGACGACTATCCGGGAACAGGAACGATCTGTTACATGGTAAGTGATAATCCTATGGGACCATTTACTTATGCAGGAGAGATTTTCAGCAATCCGAGCGTATGGTTCGGCACACCTGGAAATAACCATCATGCAACCTTCGTATTTGAAGGGGAGAGTTACTTTATTTACCACGCGCAGACAGTGGCCAAGGAGCTGGGTAAGATGAAAGGTTACCGCTCTACACATATTGATAAGATTGAGATGCGCGCGGACGGCACCATCAAGGATATCAAAGGAACATACCAGGGGATTCCGCAGCTGCATACGATGAATCCGTATGAGAGGATTGATGCGGAGACGATCGCATGGAATGCAGGCGTGAAAGTAGTACCCTGTGAAGAACCGGGTAAGCTGTTCGAGGATTATAATACTGCACTGACAGATTTGCAGGATGGTGACTGGACGTCTGTGGCACAGGTAGACTTCGGTGAAGACGGAGCTACAGGCATCAAGGTAAACGCTGCTTCTGCAAAGGGAGGAAGTATAGAAGTACATATAGACAGCCCGAGCGGAACATTGGCTGGTACGGTAGACGTTGCAGCAGGAACATCCGCAGATGCTTACCAGATTGCAAATTGCAAGTTCCAGAATAAAATCACTGGCGTTCATAATGTATTCCTGGTATTTAAGGGTTCTGCAACAGAAAATGAGACCATCATGAACGTTGATTATTATCAGTTTGAGGAGACGCCTGTGAAGGATCGGCTTACTTCAAGAATTGATAAGGCAGAGAATCTTCTTGCCGAACTCGATGGCGATAAGAAGACAGAACTTCAGCAGGCAATAACTGCTGCCAAGGCGGTTGCAGACAAGGCAGGTGCAACGGATGCAGAGCTTGAAAAAGCGCTTGAGGATCTGACAGCAGTAATAGACGAAGTGGAGAAGAATGCCTGGGATAAACTGAGCGATAAGATAGCTGACGCACAGAAAATCCTTACACAGCTTGCAGGCAAAGAAAAGGATAAGCTTCAGGCAGCCATTAACACAGCAAACAAGAAATTGAATGATGAAGTCGCAGACGAGACACAGATAGAGAGTGCAATAACCACACTGGGTCAGTCCATTGCTGATGCGGAGACGGCAATTGAGGCGGCAAAAACGGCGAAAGAAGAATTAAAGCGTAAAATTGCCGAGGCTGAAAAGCTTCTTGCCAAATTAAGCGGTCAGGACAAAGAAAAGCTCCAGAAAGTGATCGATGATATAAAGGCATTGGCAGAAGAAGGAGCCGTAGCCGAAGAAGACATACAGAATGCTTTAAACAGCCTGAAAACAACCGTGACAGAAATAGAGAAAAAAGAAGAATTAAGCGGTAAAATTGCCGAGGCAAAGGCGCTCCTGAATAATCTTAGCAGTGATAAGAAAGCGGCGCTGCAGACAGTGATCAATGAAATTGAGAAACTTCTGAGTAAGCCTGGCGTGACAGAAGAAGAAATTAATCAGGCACTGGCGAAACTCCGGGCAGCTGTTGCGGAAGCGCAAAAGCCTGTGGAGACTGCGCCTAAAGCGGGCGAGATTTTCACAGCATCCAACGGCGTGAAATATAAGGTTACCGCCTACAGCAGCAAGGTGAAAAATGTAACAGTGATTGGAGCCAGCAAACAGCTTACCAGTCTTACCATACCAGATACAATCGTGTACAAAAAAGCAACCTTTAAGGTGACAGCAATTGCGGATAATGCCTTTGCAAACCAGAAGGGTCTCAAGAGTGTTGTAATTGGTAAGAACATTATAAGTATTGGTAAGAAAGCATTCTTAAATTGCAAGGCGCTGACAAAAGTAACCTTCAAGGGAACGGCTGTCAAGACGATTGGCAAGGATGCATTTAAGGGCATAAGCAAGAAGGCTTCCTTCAAGATGGCAAAGAGTACTTTTACGAGTAAGAATCTGAAGTATAAGGTTACTAAGTGTACGGCATCTGTAAAACAGGTGACGATAACAGGAACCTCTAAGAAGCTTACGACGCTGAGCGTACCAAGTACCGTGAAATACAATGGCATGACCTTTAAGGTAACGGCAGTTGGTAAGAAAGCGTTTAGGAATCAGAAGAAATTAAAGAGCGTTACGATTGGCAAGAATATCAAGAGCATAGGCGCAAGCGCTTTTGAAGGCAGTAAGAAGCTTGCAAAGATTAAATTCAGCGGTACGGCAATCAAGAGCATAGGCAAGAATGCTTTTAAGGGAATTAAGAAAAATGCCGCATTTACTGTGAAGAAATCAAAGAAAGCAGCTTACAAGAAGCTTCTTAGCAAAGCAAAAACAAAGAACTTTAAAATCAAATAAAGTGAAATAACATGTGCGGCGGTCCCCAAAGCCGTAGCTCCCCGAAGCTCATACCGGAAAACATATCCCTTCCATTCATTTACCATCCGGTATGGCTTCCGGAGTGCTATGGCTTTGGGGACCGCCCTTCATAAGCAAAAACAAATTTTGGTAAAAAATTCTTGAATTTTCCCCAAATGCTTGTTATAATGAAAAAAATGAGAAAGTCTCGAAACAGGTATTTTGTTTAGAGGCGAGAATGGAATAAACAGACAATTTAGAATATAATATTGGTAGAAAGAAGGGAGGATGACCTATGAGTATTTCTAGTATAAGTAGTCAAGGGTTACATCAGAATTATCGGCAGCTTGCCAGTGGGAAGCGGATTAATTCAGCGGCAGATGATGCGGCCGGATTGGCCATTGCCCAGAAATTGCTGACACAGAGTAATGGTTATGATGTGGGACGCCGGAATGCGGCGACTTCACAGGATATGGTGAATGTTGCAGATGGAGGGTTGTCTACGATTACGGATTCCCTGCAGCGTATCAGGGAGTTGGGCGTGCAGGCCAGCAACACCGCTGTCTATGGTGATTCTGAGCGGAAGATGATGCAGCAGGAGATTGACCAGTTGAAGGAGAATATTTCCGATGCGGCAAGGAATACTACGTTTAACACCATGGGTCTGTTAGATGGCACGATGGGAAGCAGTCATGTAGCTTCCAGCCCGGATGGGAGCGGTATGGACATCAACATGCCCAATGCGACATTGGATGCTTTGGGTATCGCAGACTTTGATGTGACTGGAGATTTTGATCTTTCAGCGATTGATGATGCATTGAATATGGTGTCATCAGCCAGGGGCGATATGGGAGCCACATACAATCGTCTGGATTATACGATGAATTTTAACTCCTATGCATCTTTGAATACAACTGCAGCGCGCAGCCGTATTGAGGATCTGGATTTTCCGCAGGCAATTTCTGATATGAAGAAGAACAGCCTGTTGGAGGAGTACAGGATTATGATGCAGAAGAAGCAGGAAGAACAAAATAATATGGTGGTCAACTTGCTGAAGTTTTAATTTTTGAATGTATGTGATTAAATCAAAACAAAGTATTTAAATAATGAACCTGCCATATGCTGTCGAGTAGGTATATGGCAGGTTTATTAACGTACTAGATTACTCGTAATTCCTGAGAGTATTTAAGTTTATAATCCTTTTCTGATTAAAACATGCAACAATGGGAACAAATACAAATAAAATATTTAAAAGGCGGAAAAGAGGGATTATATGGCAAGGATAAGGAGCGTAAGACGGGATATAGATATTGCAGATGCAATTTCCATAGAGGAATTTGAACGCAGCCTAACGAGGATTTCTCGCGAGAAAGAGGAACAGGATTTTAAGCAGAAGGTTTTGTCGCGTAATGGAGTCAGAAGGAGTATGAAGGAGGAGCTTGAGGACGTGACAATGCTGGACAGCATTCTTTCACCCTACGAATTAGTTAGAAAATAAAGAACATGAGGAGGAGAAGTAATGGGGGACAAGAGGGAGACGAAAGAGATATCGCATAAGGTAGGTATTAAGCTGCTCAGCGATGAGCAGTTGTATAATACCTTTCCAGGCTTTGAAGATTTATGGCGTAAGATTGAAGAATTTAAAGAGGCTCGTATTGAGTCTTTAGGTAAGAGACGTTATCAGGATGCACTTATGTATGATAACGTCTTTTCTATTTTGGGAGAGCGTGGAACTGGAAAGACATCCGTGTTATACACGTTACGGGAAAAGATCGAGACCCTGGATAAAGGCGACATGGTTTTTCCTATTATCATGCCAGAGATTATACCTGAGGAGTGTGATATTTTAGACTGGGTTCTGGCTATTATAAGTGAAAAATTAGAAGAGATACTTGGGGACCAGAAGCTGGATTATACCCAGAGATGTTATGTGCGGGATATGGATGAACTGCGTGTAAAACTGAAAAAGATATGTGAGCTAAGTTTTTCGGTAAAGTATAATCCATCCGCTGAGAGATCTTTTTATGAGGTGGTAAGTAATTCAGAGAGGCAGGCGCAAAATGCGTTTGTGTTTGCCAGAAAGCTTACGGAGTTCTGGACAGAGCTGGTAGGTTTTCTGAGCTTGATAAAAGATGGTGGCAGTAAAGATAAGAAGACTATGCTGTACTTCTTTTTTGATGATGTGGATCTTGCACCGGAACGGGTAGAGAATTTGTTTTCCGTTATAACAAAATATCTGGCACATCCGAATATAATCGTGATTATAACGGCGGATGAGAATCAGATTGAAGAGGTGACAGAGATTAATATCACCAACCGCATGAAAAAGCTTCCCAGAGAATGGCAGTACTTTCTGGAAAGGAAAAGCAGGGAGGCGCCCTGGTATTCCGAACACGAACAGGTAGACATGAATTATATGAACTATATGGATTGCAAAAGCGCGAAGGCGTATCTATTAAAAATTCTGCCTACCTCCACGCGTTATTATTTAAAAGAGTTTGCTGGAATATCGGAAAAACAGAATTTTATTATCGAGGGTAAGATAAGCTTAGATTTAGCAGTAAAAAACTTGATGATGCAGTTTTATGGAGATAAGGAATTTTCCGGGGAGCATGTGGAAGAAATGTCTTTTTATTTCCACTTTATAGGTGATTCTTCCAGGAAAATGGGAAACGCCTATTATATTATGCGCCAGTTTGTGAAAGGGGTACTAATCCTGGCTGAAAAAGCCGGAGAGGGGTCTGTATCTGGAGAAAGGTATAAGAAGAATCTTTATGAAGCAGCCAGGCAGTTTATTACCTTGATTCTTCATTCCAATACGGAAAAGTTTGACTGTATCAGGGAGGGGGAATTTGTAGATGAATTTTTCCTGAGACAGTATAATCAGTGGGATTTGTATGTGAATTACCGTGCCATAAGGAGATTTTATGAGAAGAACATGCAGGACGAAGATGAGGAGGCAAGCGGTTATGCGGAGAAGAAAAAGGCGTTTTTGGACATCAGCATTTCTTTATTTGCACTAGGCTTCTTTGTTGACAGGGTATTGCAGCAGCTCAATCAAAAAGTCACGATAAAACTCTGCTCTGATAAGCAGAAATACTATGCCCAGAATGAATTGGCAGGATTTATCAATGAGAAGATTTTTTCGGGAAGGGAAATGATTCAAAAGGATATGGAGATGAGTAATTTTCTGGAGCATTATGAGCTGGTACTGAAGGATTTGGGACGGTTGTACATATTTGACCGGAATAACGCTGAGAATGTCTATGATTATCTTCACTGCTTTAGTGGAAAGCCATGGCTTGAGGATAAAAATTTTGTGAAAAAGCTTTTCTATGAAGAACGTATGTGGTTTGAAAACATACTGTCAATAACCTCCATGGCATATGAGAATGTATTTGTTTTTGGGAAAGAACTGCCTGAGAAAACGGATATATTTGGGCGTGAGCTGGATATGGAATTTGTGCGTATGGTGAGGCAGGACGTGCGGGAGATCATAGAAGATTTCCTGTGCAGCTGGAAGTTAAATAGAAGGGGAGAGTGCGAGACATATGATTGGGATAGGTCTGCTAGGAGGGAATCGCTGTTTTGGATCGTTAAAGAAAGAATAGATATTCGGGATGACTTTGTGCTGTTGGAGGATTTGTATGAAGAATGCAGGGAAAACATCATTGAGTGTATTTCACCTGGCGGTGAGTGGGACGAGGAAATTACAATTGAACATATAAAATTTTTCTGCTCGGATCCTACAGAGGAAATCCTGCAGAATCTTTTGGCGAATGTTACAGATATAAGGGAATTGGAAAGATGCCTGGAGGTTATGAGGGATAAGATTCAATATCAGTATAAAGGATTTGAGTGGATTACAATTCTTGATCCGGACAAGTACTTTGAGAATGCGGGGAAGATTGGAAATTCCCAGATGGAGGCATATGGACTGTATCGGGGCATGATTGAGGATGCCCTGGAAGAGGGAAAACGGGTTGCCTATGATAACAGGATTTTAAATTTTGCCAGAAATGTAAAAAAAATCTTGGGCAGGAAATCTAAGATGCAGAGGGATGTGGTGGAAAATAACAGTATCTATGCGGGATACGTTGTCCCTTACCAGAGACTGATGGAGAGCGTGGCGGTGTGTATAAGGGCAGAGGAGTTAGATTCTGCGATTGACTTTTGTATTGATGTAATCAGTTATCTGTGTGTTATTGAGTGGTATATGGCATGCAAGGTTGAGTGGGTGGGGGAGGAACAGATTTATACATCTAAGGAAATCTCCAGTGTTCCGTTGGAGGACGGAATACCGTATTATGTTGGTTTTTACAATGTCTGTGAGGAAATAATGGGTGATGTTGGTGAGGAAGGGGTAGTAAATGCGTTTGAGACGATTATCCTTGAGGCAAGGCAGGAGTATGCAGACTATATTCTAAATTAAGAGGGAGTACAATTGAATAAGTTTAGGTTAAATCAGATTTTGGAAATACTTACATTTCCTTATACAGATATGGGTCTGATAAGGAAAGATTATCTGGCAGAGCGGGAAGATGCGTATTGTGCGTTTTTGGACAGTACCAAAATATTCAACACGAAGGGCAGGGAGGAATACTCTAAAAAGTATGAGCAGGCGCACAGAAGATTCGGCAGTTATCTATGCAGTTGTTGTACAGGGCTTCCTAAATCTATGGATGACATGCTGCTGATAGGGGAAAAGTTTTTTCCTCATGGAAAGATCATCGAGAAAATGGGAAATAAAGGCGGGGGTGTGGAGCGCAGGGATTTGGTGGCAGAGTGTTATGTGGACAATATTTTCTGGATTGCAAATTCACTGCTGGCTTCCCGGGATGGCGTTGTTTCCATACGAACTTGGAAAAATGAATCTGAGAAGCTGTTTCATGAAGATATCCTGGGTTCTTATGGGGTGTTTGACAAAGTGGAAATTTGGAATAATCTGTCCCGAATTGTAACACCGGATTTGTTTATTTCTGCTTTTGTCTGCCTGAATGGAAGCGGTGTGGAAGTGTTGCATGGACAGGGAGCAAATATCTCACTTGCAGACGGGCTTTTGATGCGGATTCTGGATAAAGGGATGGCAGAGACGCATTTACATATCAATGTGTCGAGCGACTATCTGCTGCTGTGGGAGAAGACCATGAATCTTGCGGTATGGCGGGATGCCATTTCATACCAGGGAAATAAGTTTGATCAACATGATTATATGTTATTTCATGTATCTGTTTACCGATATATAACAGCGTATTATTTAGAAACTTCTGTGGGGGAATCTTATGAGGGATTTTTGCAGGAAAAGTTTGCGGAAGTTGTAACGTGTATGTGTTGTATGGGGGATAATGAATGGAGGACAAGGGAGGAAAGACTGGTTTGCTATGAAAAGCTGGAAAATAAATGGAAGAAGTATATGTCGTTTCCAGATACAGCAGAGATAAAGGAGAGGGACATTCTTTATGGTACAATATACCAGGAGTATGAGAGTCTGGCTACTTGTGCGGAATATGTTTTTTTGGTCAGGTCATTGGATTATATTAAGAGAACCTGGGATATAGGATTCATAAAGCTGTTCCTGCAATATGTCAGAATAAAAAATAACTATTTTTCTAAAATTTTCCAGAGGAATGCCGTGCAGGGGTTGAATTGGTTTCAGAATTATTTTGCCCAGGCGTCTGGTTCTTTTAAGCGCTGGATGACAGATGAGAGGCGATGGAATTATATTTTGCAGACCCAGATAAACGTAAAAGCGTTAAAGAAACTGGAATTTAGAATATCTGTAGATACGGATATTAAATTTTATGCGCCGAATGATGAATTAGCACAGATGGAGCTGCAGAAACAGATAATAAAAGGAATTGGAAGTTTTTTAAGGAACTACAAAAGATATATTCATGGGAGAAGGGAGGCGCCCACGATTGGTATTGTCCTGCACTTTAATAAAAGGAAGTCACTGGACAACGTATCGGGTTTTTTCTGCTGGCGGCTTATTGATGACGCGCGGTTATACAGTACGCAGCATAAAATAGCATTAAGGAGAAAGTATGTGAATATAGCCCGGGCAATTGCAGTTATCCGAAATAAGATACCGTATCTTGATGAATATCTGGTAGGGCTTGATGTGGCGTCTGATGAGAATGCGGCAGAACCCTGGCTGTTTTCTCCGGCTTATAATGAGGTGAGGGATTGCCATCATACGGATTTGGTGAAGGTGCTGCGGGAGGATGGCGAGAAGGAAATCTATAAGAGGATCCAGAATATTGGACTGACGTACCATGTAGGCGAAGATTACAGGCATATATTATCTGGTCTGCGTCATATAGATGAGGTAGTGGAAAAATATAATTACAGGTCTTGTGATCGGATCGGCCATGGGATAGCATTAGGTGTGGATGTAGATTACTGGGCAGGAAATAATCAAAACGTGCTTATTCCCTTGGGGGAATATCTGGATAATTTATTGTGGGTTTGGGGGCTTGTAGTAGAGAATAGATATGAGCTTCCTATTTCGGCATATGCTCTGGAAGGCAGGATTCTACAGACTGCATCAAAGATTTTTGGGCATATGGCAGGGATAACAGTTCATGTCCTTTACCGGGCATATCAAAAGAAGTTTGGACAGGATTTTACAGAGGGATTCCGGCAGTACCATAAGAAGCTTTTGGAGAGCGAAGTATCTTTGCCGGAACAATCGAGAGAGGTGTGTTTGTGTCGGGAATATGATAATTGTGCAGCGGAATTGTGGGATTCTTTTAAGATTGTATGTACCTATTTCTGCCCGGTATATGAAGAACGGTATAACCAGGTTATGTGGCTTGAGACGACCAGGGAGGATGTAAAGCTTCTGAAAGCTTTGCAGGGGTATATGATGGATAAGATTCAGAGAAAGGGAATCTATATTGAGACGAATCCTACGTCAAATCTTGCGATTGGAGAGATAGAGAGCCTATACAGTCATTATGTGGTAAATTTAAATACGCTGGCGGACGCAAAAACGGAGCGTAATATTATGGTAACCATCAATTCCGACGATCCTATGGTGTTTAATACGAATGTCGAAAACGAGCTTGCGTACATGTACCATGGTTTAATTAGTGCTGGGTATGATTCCAAAACCGTGTTGGAGTGGATTGATCAGGTCAGGCAATATGGGATGGATAGCAGTTTTATTAAAAGAATAAAAACGGTGGAGGAGATGGAGAAAGACATAGACCTTATAGAAAAAGGAATAGAAAGTTTTTTAAAACAGTGATTAAAACAGCCCCATCTTCCGATGGGGCGCGCTTTTTATATTCTAACAGTATGCATCCATCATCATTCCAGAATAAATGGAAGTAATGTATGGTGTGGCAAAAGTTTTCCCAGGATTCTTATATGTTACAAGAATCTTATCCACATAACGCATGGGATCCAGGGAAGCGTTGTTTGCTTTTACGCTTAACAGATTCTTAAAATCATTGAGCACAGAAATACTGTCTTCATAATTGTCTGTGGATACTGTGCTTTTTAATGTATCGCTGTCTATATTGATAGAACCGTCATCCTCGACCATGAGACCGATACTTTCCAGACTGGTCTTATAGGCAAAGGCTGCACTGCTCATATCTTTGTAGAGCTGTACGCTCTGGGGCTGGCTGCCGGAATATTTGCTGGCAGTCTGTAAAACAGAATTATAGGAATCTACCAGTGTCTGAATATTGTCAGCCATAGCGTCTGCATTTGTCTTGAAGCCTACAACGGCAGGATTACCTTCTGGACTTGTGCCATGCAAAGTCAGTTCAAAGTTGTTGTC
The DNA here is from genome assembly GCA_948688495.1 of uncultured Lachnospiraceae bacterium. Lineage (GTDB taxonomy): Bacteria > Bacillota > Clostridia > Lachnospirales > Lachnospiraceae > Petralouisia. Next base: position 134,154 of record CAPQSW010000002.1, read on the forward strand.
CAGTAAAAAAGTATTGGCGTACGCCATGTGTTCATTGCCGTTGAGCAGGAACACAGCATTATGTGCTTCCTGTGCCACATGGTCAATGCCCAGTGTGTCAATTGCATTCATAGATTCATGATTTCCCTGTGGGGAAATTGAAAATAGAAACGTCTCATCTGGGCTAATGCCTGTTGCAGTTGATTCAATCTGCAAAGCGCTTAAACCGTCTGCATTCTCTGCAATTGCTGCATTTAAACCAATGTCAGCGTTAGTAATCAGACCTGCTAGCTTCTTTTGAATGGAAAAATTCGTGTCTTCCGCATTCACATTAAACTGGAACTCATAGGCAGAAGCGTTGTTCTCCAAATCAAAAGAGTAAGAACCAGGCCTGAGATTAAGACGATTCTTATCCAGGAAATTTCCTAGATTGATCTGTGAAGTAGCAAGATCCTTAACTTCGATAGTAAAACCATCTGGATTACCGGACAATCGGTTGTCGCCAACATACTTAGCCGATACAACATCTTCCTGGGAAGAAAACGCAAGTTTTTTCTGGAATGCATTTCCGATTCCTTCTTCGGCGTCGGAAAGAGAGGCAACTACGTTCTGAATGATACGAGTGCTCTCTTTAATATCTATAGCAAATTTCTGTACATCTGGGGAACGCTTAATTTTGTACAGAGGAGAATCTTTGTTAATCTTTACAATTTTGTTATAGATATTGCGTAACTCGCTTTTCTTATGTGAATCATATCGGGATGTCGATTGGTTAGCATATGTGCTCAAATAATAATTATAAGCAGTATCAATCGTAGCCACGATAATCCCCTCCTTTCATCCTTGAAATCGTGCTGTGCACGGGGGGTAATATAAACACTCCATGTATTTGCTGTGTTTATCGGATAAAATGGGGATTTTCTTAACACCAATGTGGATAAAATTTAAAAATTGTGGAAAATTTCTATAGATTCTGTTTTTTTATATGTAATGAAACGATTTTCTC
>CAPQSW010000002.1:135148-167482 GCA_948688495.1 uncultured Lachnospiraceae bacterium
ATTGTGATATTGTTAATATATTATAATTAAAAATGGAGAATAAACATGCAGTTAGACGATAAGTTTTTTGAAACAGAAATTCGCTGCGGATACGAAGTTTCAAAGAAGATGAAGAAGGTATGGGCGGTCGAGCTGAATCTTTTGGAATATTTTGATGCTTTATGCCGGGAACATAATTTGAGATATTTTGTAGAGTACGGAACGCTGATTGGCGCTGTCCGCCATCAGGGATTCATCCCATGGGATGATGATATAGACGTTGTCATGTTCCGGGACGATTATGAGAGATTTAAGATAATCGCCCAGGATGCCATTGATTATCCGTATTTTCTTCAAAACAGCTATACAGATGCAATGATATGGAATATTTCAAAACTAAGGGACAGTCGGACGACGGCGATCGAGTTTCCGGATATATCACCGGAATTTCATCAAGGAATTTTTATAGACATTTTTCCGTTGGATGATGTGCCCGACGGCCAGACTGTAAAGCCGGTAATTGGCCAGATGCAGCGGGAGATCTGGATGTCAGTGGTAGATGCCAAGGGGCTTTTGGGGCTGCTTGATAAGGGTTATAAGCCGGCCATGGATGCACAAGTCCTTATTGCGCTTACCGACATGCAGCTTCGTGAGCGCATGAAAATATTTGAAGAGTTTAACGCATCCCAGTTTGGGAAATCAACGAAAGTAGATTATATTACAGATTATTTTGCAGGGGTAGAAAGCGTGCGGCGTGAGTGGTATTCTGATATCGTGTATCTTCCTTTTGAAAATATGATGGTGCCAGCGCCGGTGGGATATGACCATTTGTTAAAATGCCGTTATGGGGATTATATGACACCAGCGCAGATTCCAAACCTGCACGATGGGATTTTCCTGGATCCGGATAAACCTTATACAAAATACATGAAATAAACTATTGACGCTGTTTGCAGATTGTGCTATAGTAGACTAGCGATGGAAGTAGGTCTTTTTTTTATGCCTAAAATTAGAATTAAGTGGAGGTGGAAGTTGTGCGCACAAAAATTACATTGGCATGTACAGAATGTAAGCAACGTAATTACAACATGACCAAGGATAAGAAAGCCCATCCCGACAGAATGGAGACAAAGAAATATTGCCGATTCTGCAGGAAACATACGTTACACAAAGAAACCAAGTAACAATCATAGGACAGAGCGAAGGAAGTGAAAGGTTGGACAGATTGTTCACCCGCCCCTGTATTTCGGGCGCGAGGAGTGCGCCATAGGAGGTAGAAATGGGAGAAACAAAAACAGAAAAAGCTTCAAAGACGAGCTGGTTCACCGGCCTTAAAGCCGAATTTGACAAAATAATTTGGCCGGACAAAAAATCACTTACCAGACAGACAATAGCAGTTGTTGCTGTTTCCGTTGTCTTGGGCCTTATCATTGCTGTGATAGATGTATTCATCAAATACGGCGTAGATGCCCTGGTAAATTTATAGGAGGCGCAGGTGATTTATGGCAGAGGCAAACTGGTATGTAGTTCATACCTATTCTGGTTATGAAAAGAAAGTCAAGGAGAACATTGAAAAGACAATTGAGAACCGCCATCTGGAAGATCAGATTCTGGAAGTGCGGGTTCCCATGCAGAGTGTTGTGGAAATGAAAAACGGTGTGAAAAAGACCGTTGAGAAAAAGATGTTTCCCGGATATGTTCTCATTAACATGGTTATGAATGATGATATATGGTATGTGGTTAGAAATACCAGAGGTGTTACCGGGTTTGTTGGTCCGGGATCCAAACCTGTACCGCTCACTGAAGCTGAAATGAGACCATTGGGTATTCAAGTTGATAATGTAGTTGTCGATTTTGCGGAAGGTGATTCCATCCGGGTTGTCGGCGGTGTCTGGAAAGATACAGTCGGGATCATCCAGTCGATGAATCATGGCAAGCAGATGGTGACAATCAATGTTGACTTGTTCGGTCGTGAAACACCGGTTGAAATAAGTTTCACAGATATTAGAAAGTTATAAAAGATGCGCTTGTTACAGGGATTTACCAAAATGCCTGGATAAGAAATATGTAAGGAGGATTTTCCAAATGGCAAAGAAAGTAGAAGGATATATCAAATTACAAATTCCCGCCGGAAAAGCTACACCGGCACCACCAGTTGGACCAGCGCTTGGACAGCATGGTGTAAATATCGTTGAATTTACGAAGCAGTTCAATGCCAAGACAGCGGATCAGGGAGATTTAATTATACCGGTAGTAATTACCGTATATACAGACAGAAGTTTTAGTTTTATAACAAAGACGCCGCCTGCTGCTGTATTGATTAAGAAAGCATGTAATATTCAGTCTGGTTCCGGAGTACCAAACAAGACGAAGGTAGCAACGATTCCAAAAGCAAAGGTGCAGGAAATTGCAGAGCTGAAAATGAAGGATTTGAACGCAGCTTCCCTGGAGGCAGCAATGAGCATGATAGCAGGAACAGCAAGAAGTATGGGTGTTGAAGTAGGAGAATGAGGCAACCCGCACTTAGCGAAACCGTGGGAGGGGCAGCTCCCGATATTACCACTAGGAGGTTATTAGAATGAAGCGAGGAAAGAAATATGTAGAAGCTGCAAAGGCAATCGACAGAACCATGCAGTATGATACAGAAGAAGCAATCAGCCTGGTTAAGAAGGCTGCAGTTGCAAAGTTTGATGAGACAATCGAGGCTCATATCAGAACCGGTTGTGATGGACGTCATGCAGAGCAGCAGATCCGTGGCGCCGTAGTATTACCGCACGGAACAGGAAAGACCGTCCGGGTTCTGGTTTTTGCAAAGGGCGACAAAGTGGACGAGGCAATGGCGGCAGGTGCAGATCATGTTGGAGGAGAGGAACTCATTCCCAAAATCCAGAATGATGGCTGGCTGGATTTTGATGTTGTAGTTGCTACGCCTGATATGATGGGTGTTGTAGGTCGTTTAGGACGTGTACTTGGACCGAAGGGCCTGATGCCGAACCCCAAAGCAGGAACCGTTACAATGGATGTTACCAAGGCTGTAAATGACATCAAAGCTGGTAAGATTGAGTATAGATTAGATAAGACCAATATTATCCATGTGCCAATTGGAAAAGCATCTTTTACAGAGGAACAATTAGCGGACAACTTCCAGACCCTAATGGGTGCCATCATCAAGGCAAGACCTTCTGCAGTAAAGGGACAGTTTTTGAGAAGTGTTACACTGACTCCGACTATGGGGCCAGGTGTAAAGGTCAATGTTGCAAAACTTGTTTAATATGATGTTGACATCTGAAATATATAATGTTATACTATATCAGTATTTTGCCGAAGACAGCAGGTGCCATAAGGCGTAACGTATTGGCCTGCCGAGGGAATTTACCAGACGTCAGTCTGGTGATTTTGAAATGATTTTCAAGCCTCTTTGTCTTTTGGGCAGAGAGGCTTTATTTATGCACAGGCCCGCGTAAGGAAATTTGCTGCTAAGGCGGCGCATGGGGCGTGCGGCGGGCAGAAAATGCTGCCCGATAAATATAAATTATAAGGAGGTGCACAATTCGTGGCAAAGGTAGAATTAAAGCAGCCGATAGTACAGGAGATTTCTGACAATATCAAGGATGCGCAGTGTGTTGTTTTGGTAGATTATCGCGGATTGACTGTAGAACAGGATACACAATTGCGTAGGCAGTTGAGAGAAGCTGGCGTTACTTATAAAGTATATAAGAATACTCTGATGAATTTCGCATTCAAGGGAACAGACTTCGAAAGCATGTCTTCCTTGTTGGAAGGACCTAACGCGATTGCTATTTCAAAAGACGATGCAACTGCACCGGCAAGGCTTCTTGCGAAGTTTGCAAAAACGGCAGATGCATTAGAGTTAAAAGCAGGCGTTGTAGAGGGAACATTCTATGATGCAGATGGGATTAAAGCAATTGCAGCTGTTCCATCAAGAGAAGAACTGTTGTCCAAGTTCCTTGGAAGCATTCAGTCACCGATTACCAATCTGGCACGTGTTCTTAACCAGATTGCGGAACAGACCGAAAGCAACTAGCGATTGGAGAGCCGAAGGCGAAGACAGAATGAAAAATAATAACAATAATAAAACGGAGGTAAACAATAATGGCAAAGTTAACAACAGAAGAATTTATTGAGGCTATCAAAGAGTTAAGCGTATTAGAGTTAAATGAGTTAGTAAAAGCATGTGAGGAAGAATTTGGCGTATCTGCAGCAGCAGGCGTTGTAGTTGCAGCAGCAGGCGGCGAAGGAGCAGCAGCAGGTGAAGAAAAGAGCGAGTTCGACGTAGAGTTGACAGAAGTTGGACCGAACAAGGTTAAGGTTATCAAGGTTGTACGTGAGGTAACTGGATTAGGCCTGAAGGAAGCTAAGGAAGTAGTTGACGGTGCTCCTAAGGTTGTTAAGGAAGGCGCTGAGAAGGCAGAAGCAGAAGATATCAAGACTAAGTTAGAAGCAGAAGGCGCAAAGGTAACCTTGAAATAATCGTCGCGATTTTGCATTGAGACGTGTAAACCAAAAGAAACAGACTTAAAGAGAATTTATTTTCTTTAAGTCTGCTTCTTTTCGTTTATAGGGCGAAAGCCGCATGCTATGATAAAAGATATTTGCTATTTCTCTAATATAATTGTATATATTGTCGAAAATTATAATATATGAAAGTGAGGAGGAAGAAGTAATGGCAGTGAGTTTATGTGATGGGATGGCCTATAGGATTATGGAAGATGAGATAATAGAGCGTTCACAGGCTTTATCTTTTTTTTTGAATGGACATATAGAGGATGCCTTGTTAGTATATGATAGAGATGGAAAGTATTCTGGAATAATCACATATAAGAGTTTATTATATGCTTCTGATATGAATCAGGCAGTAGTCAGGGAAAAATTGGTTTTAGAAGAAGGGAAGGGGGAATGTTTCTGGGAAAGGGCGCAGAATCTTATACAGGGAAGTAACGATAGTATGCTGCCGGTTTTTAACCGCGATATGGAGCTGTTATATTTTGCCAGGTATAATTCTGAATTGAATGCGGCTTGGACAAAGCTGTTATATATACAATGGTACGTGGATGAAAATTTATGGAAAAATTTCAAAGGCTATCATAAGCATATCCATTTTACCGGCGCCATGAGTGATGTGTTGTATTTTTTTAGAAAGTGGCTATGCTCTGTTGGGACAAAAGTGAGTGTGGAGGGAGAGGTATGGAGGTTATTGGGGATTGAAGAAGCAGATTATGTCGCGGAAACAGCCAATATTGTGGATGAGGAATGTACATTGCTGGAATCCGTATATGCTTATTATAGGGGTCTAATGGAAGAAAGTGTGTGTGAAGATGTGGCTGAATTAAAGGAATTGCTGCTAAAACCCTATATATCTGCTGATGCGGAAAAAAGGAAGATTATATTTGAGTTGACCGAACATTCTTTTTTTGCAGAAAGCATTAGTGCATTAATCATTTATTATTTACAGCGTGGCGATATTGAGTGTGTGGCGTTGTTTCCAACGTTGGATCGTATTATGATTCGAAATCTGGACAATGTAAAGAAAATAGCAGGTATTGTTAAACGGATAGAGAGTTTTGGCGGAAAATGTTATTCCATGCAGGTGCCAAAAGTATTGGAACAGGAGTATGATGTCTGTTATTTCTGCAGCGAATATTCTGGCAGCCTGTCTTTAATTAAGGCGAAGTATGTCGTAGGATTGCAGACGACTGCAGTGTATACCCATATGTATTATGTAAGGGGAAAGTTTGAGGAAGTTTTCTCAGACAAGGCGAGAGGGGAAATTGATTATTTGGTGACATCTGAATTTATTGCTGATTGGATAGGTGAGAAGAATCAAAAATGGGAAGAAAAGATTTTGGGGTTTGGTTATCCGAAATTAGATACATTATATCAGTCTCTAAGCTCACCAGAGATTCCTGAAGAATGGCTTGAGAGAACGAAAGGGAAGAAAGTTTTTTTATTTGTAGTAGATTCTATAAGTGAAGAAATTTGGAACTATTTTTCGGACAGTGCGGATAATGTATTGATATGGCGTCCGCATCCCATGATAAGGGATCGTATTTCATGGAAAAAAGAAATGGAGAAAAGGAGTAAAATGCATAATGTGATTGTAGACAAAAGATTGTCTTATTATGCATCCTTTAGATTGTCAGACGCATTGGTTGCAGTGGCGCCTACTTCTGTTACAGTTAATTATTTATATATGGATAAACCAGTCTGTATTCTGGATAGTAAAGAACCTTCGGAAGAATTAGCGATAGATTACCGACAGGAAGCATGGTATAAATGCGCTTATATTGCGTTTGGCACGGATGATATTTTAGATTTTCTGGAGATGGTTTCCAGGGGAGGAGACAGGAAAAAGGACGAGTTAGAACCATACCGCAAATGTATGGTGAATCATTTTGACGGTAAGGTGTGTGAAAGAATTTATAATTATTTTGAAGAAAGTATAGAATGATAAAAATATTTTTTGCATCCTGGGATAACACATAAGGTAATATAATGGTATATTATGTCGAAAAATATAATATACTATTATTTATTCGGAGGCAGAAAAATGGCAATAGATTTGTATAACGGGACAGCATATATTATCAGGGAAAATGAATTAATGGAGCGTTCAGAGGCGTTATCCTTTTTTATGCGGGGGCATATGGAGGACGCCTTGTCGTTGTATGATATGGATGGAAAGTATTGTGGGTTGATCACTTACAAAAGTCTGTTGAATACTTCCAGTATGAGGGAAGCTGTAATTAAAGAGAAACTGATTTTGGAAAAGGGAAATGGAGAAGCTTTCTGGGAAAGGGCGCAGAGACTTATACAAGGCAGCGCTGATAATGTGCTGCCAGTATTTAACAGCGAGATGAAACTGCTATATTTTGCCAAATATAATTCCAAGCTGGTTTCCGCCTGGAATAAAGTTTTTTGGATACAGAGGTGGATAGACGAAGATTTATGGAAAAATTTTAAGGAATATAAGAAACATTTTCATATTGTTGGCGGTATGAGTGATGTGTTATACTATTTTAGAAAGTGGTTATGTTCTGTTGGAGCAGAAGTAAGCGTAGAGGGAGAGGCGTGGAGTTTCTTTGGGATAGAGGAAACAGTGCCTGAAGACGGAGACGTCTATATAGTTGATGCACTGGAAGAACTGTTGCAGTCTGTAGATTTGCAATACATAGATCTGTTAGAAGACGTCATGCATGATGAGGTAGCCGAATTAAAACAATTATTGTTGAAGCCATACGAATGCGATGATAGAAGGAGCATCCTATTCCATATGACAGATTACGCTTATTTGGCGGAAAGTATCAGCCCCCTTGTTTTTTACTATTTGAAGCATGGAGAGAATCATTGTGTGGCAATTTTCCCATCCGTACGATTAATTACTAAATTAAGAAAAGGGAATGTCCGAAAGGTTATAGAGCTTATTAAGAAGATAGAGAGTTTTGGAGGAAAATGTTATTCTTTGCAGATATCAGAGGTACTGGAGCAGGAATATGATATTTGTTATTTATGCAGCCAGTATTCCGGCAGGCTGCCGTCCGTGAAGGCGAAATATGTTGTGGGATTGCAGACAACAGCCATATATACGCATATGTACGGAGAAAAGGGAGGATTTGCACAAGTTTTTTCCGATAAGGCAAGGGAAGAAATTGATTATTTGGTTGCATCTGAGTTTATTGCAGATTGGGTAAGTGAAAAGGATCAGAAGTGGGAAAATAAAATTTTAAGATTTGGTTATCCCAAACTGGATACCTTATATCGTTCTTTATCTTCTTCGGAGATTCCCAAAGAGTGGATGGAAAAAATAAAAGGAAAGAAAGTTTTCTTGTCTGTGGAAAATTTCATAAGTCAGGAAATCTGGGACTATTTTTTCGAGAGTGACGATAAAGTATTGATATGGCGCCCACATCCGGTGGAAAGTATTCAATGGGAAAAGGAGAAAGAAAAAAGGAATAGAATGCATAATGTGATTGTAGATGGGGAGATGTCATATTACGCGTCATTTCAAATATCGGATGCGTTGCTGACAGAGGGTTGTACTTCTGTCACACTCAACTATTTATACATGGATAAACCGGTCTGCATTGTAGACAGGGAGTCATCCTCGGAAGAATTTGTGATTGATTTCCGTCAAGAAGCGTGGTATAAAAGCGCCTACATTGCGTTCAATGCGGAGGATGTTGTGGAATTTGTGGAGATGGTTTCTAGGGGAGAAGACAGGAAAAAGGATGAGTTAGAGCCATACCGCAGGCGTATGATAAGTCATTTTGATGGAAGGGTATGTGAAAGAATTTACAATTATTTTGAGAGTAAATGAAATTATAATAAAAAAGGAGAATAGACATGAAACATGGAGATTTTACGGAACTGGCAAAATATTATGTGAATAGACCGGGGTATTCTGCAGTGGTTTTGGAGTGCTTGAAGAATCATATTTATAACACTGTTGGAAAAGGCCTGGTAGCAGATATTGGGGCAGGAACAGGGAAACTGACAGAAAACCTGGTGTCCGCAGGCTGTACGGGATTTGCAGTAGAGCCGAATGCGGCGATGCGCGCAGAGGGGCAGAAGGCTTTTGCTGAGAAGACGGAATTTACCTGGAGGGAGGGCACGGCTGAGCAGACAGGACTTGCTGACAATAGCGTCTGCTGGGCATTGATGGGGTCTTCGTTTCATTGGGCGGACAGCGGGCTGGCGGTACAGGAATTTTACAGGATACTTGTGCCGGGTGGATTTTTTACAGCCATCTGGAATCCGAGGGATATAGAGCGCAGCGAGCTGCATATGCAGATTGAGGAGGCAGTGTATTCGGAAGTTCCAAATATGAAAAGGGTATCTTCCGGCAAGACAGTTACCACAGAAGAAATGCGTGAAAAGCTCTTGAGCGGCGGGTATTTTAAAGATATTTTGTTTATGGAAGCGCCGCATGTGGAGCGCATGGCAAAAGAGCGGTATATGAATATATGGAAATCTGTAAACGATATTCGGGTGCAGGCAGGGGAAGACGGATTCCAAAGGATTTTGGACAAGATCGGGAAAATAATAACGGAGTTTGATGAGATAGAGGTTCCGTACCGTTCAAGGGCGTGGACTGTGCAGAGTTGTAAGGAGACAAAATGAAGTTAGGTACCAAGGCGGAGACGCTGCAGAGTATTTACCGGCAATTGCATAATGCCACTGTGTTGCCGCAGATTTCATTTACAGTGGGGGAGTGGAGCGTTGACAGGAAATGCATCTTGGAACGTTATTCTCAAATAGAATGGGGGGAAAACGTCATTGTGCGCAGTAGTTCCCTGAGTGAAGATACGGCCGGGGCCTCACATGCCGGGAAATATGAATCTGTAGCAGGCGTACAGGGCCGTGAAGCTTTTGAAGAGGCCGTGGAGAAAGTGATTGCCTCTTATGATGATGGTAATAATAGGAATCAGGTGTTAGTGCAGCCGATGCTTGAGAATGTGGGATTCTGTGGAGTTGCATTTACGCTTGAACCAAATACAATGGGTAATTATTATGTGATAAATTATGATATTACTGGATCTACGGATGCGGTGACGTCGGGTCAGGGACAGAATAACAGACTGTACTATGGATTTAAGGGAGCGGACGTTGCGGACGCCCCCCGCGAGTTGCAGAAACTGCTATTGGCATTGAAGGAACTTGAGAACTTCTTTGAACAGGATAATCTGGATGTGGAGTTTGCGGTTGGCGGACAGGACGAATTGTATATATTGCAGGTACGCGCGCTTTGCGTGGAGGAACACAGAATAGAGATGGCACAGCAGGGGAGGGAACTTGTACATATTCGGGATAAGATTTTGCGCGACCAGTTTCCGAAACCGTTTTTGTGCGGCGACTGGACAGTATACAGTGTTATGACGGACTGGAATCCCGCGGAAATGATTGGAATCCGGCCAAAACCCCTGGCAATCTCATTATATCGGGAAATTATCACAGACAGCGTATGGGCGTATCAGAGGGATAATTACGGCTACCGGAATCTTCGGAGTTTTCCTTTGATGGTAGACTTCTGTGGGTTGCCATACATTGATGTGCGCGTAAGTTTTAATTCCTTTATACCGGCAGAGCTGGACGAGGAGATCAGCCGAAAACTGGTAGATTATTATTTAAACCGTCTGCTTGAAAATCCCCAAAAGCATGACAAGGCAGAATTTGAAATTGTTTTTTCCTGTTACACGCTGGATTTGCCAGAGCGGATTCAGATTCTGCAAAATTATGGATTTTCGCAGGAGGAAGTAGAGAAGATTCTCTGTTCCCTGAGGAATGTTACGAATCAGATTATTGATTATAAGGGCGGATTATGGCGGAAAGATGCGGAGAAAATCAAAATATTAGAGCAGCGTTATGAGACTGTCCTGAACAGCAACATGGGAAAAATAGAACAGATTTACTGGCTGTTGGAAGACTGTAAACGTTATGGAACGCTGCCTTTTGCAGGACTGGCGAGGGCGGCGTTTATTGCGGTGCAGATTTTGCAGTCTCTTGTTTCCGGCGGCATTATCAGTGAACATGACTATGAACTGTTTATGAATGGTGTGAATAGTGTCAGCTCCGGGATGAATGCGGATTTCAAGGCGATGTCAAAGAGCGGTTTCCTCAAAAAATATGGGCATTTGCGGCCGGGAACCTATGATATTACTTCTGCGCGTTATGATGAAGCGCCGGATTTGTATTTCAACTGGGAAGAACGGGAAACCGATGTTCCAAAGCAGGAATTGTTCCGGCTTTCTCTGGAGCAGTTGAATCAGCTCAAGAAAAAGCTGGTGGAGAACGGTCTGAGAAACGATGTTTTGGAATTGATGGATTTTATAAAGGATGTCATAGAAGGAAGGGAATATGGGAAATTTGTCTTTACCAAGAGCCTGAGCAAAGTGTTGCAGTTGATTGGGGAAATCGGTGAAGCGCAAGGAATTTCCAAGGAGGACTGTGCATATATCGATATACAGGCTGTCCGGGGACTGTATGCGTCTACACGGGATGTGCCGGTGAATTTTAGAGAGGCGGTTGCGCATGGAAAAGCGGATTATAAAATAACGCGGGGAATTACATTGCCGCCTTTTCTTGCGGATCCGGGAGATGTGTTTGGGTTTTATTATCCAGATTCAGAGCCCAATTTTGTTACATCAGAAAGGGCGGTCGGAGAATCGTGTTATTTGAAAAATGCGTTGCAGGTATTTGATATATCTGATAAAATCGTATTGATACCGAGCGCTGATCCAGGCTATGATTGGATTTTCTCGCATGGAATCCAGGGGTTTATTACAATGTATGGCGGGGCTAATTCCCATATGGCTATCCGTGCCGGAGAACTTAGAATCCCGGCGGCGGTAGGAGTCGGGGCGAAAAATTTTGAGAGATACAGGAACGCAAAAGTATTGGAACTGGACGCCTCAGGCAGAATTATCAGGATATTGAAACAGTAACTGATGGGGTAAGAATAATGGAAAAGAAACTTGTGATATACACCCAGCGGGTGGAAGTAGTTGAAAGTTATGGGGAATGGCGGGATTGTGCAGACCAAAATATTCCACGTTTTCTTCAGGAGTGCGGCTATCTGCCTGTTCCGGTGCCGAATGTGATAAGAGAGCCCGCGACGTTTGTGAAAGCCTTGCAGCCGGCGGGTATTGTGCTGACTGGAGGCAACAGCCTTGAAAAGTATGGAGGGACGGCGCCTGAGCGGGACCGAACGGATTACTGCCTGATAGAGACAGCGGTCAAACATAAAATTCCCGTCTATGGGTTTTGCCGGGGAATGCAGTCCATATTGGATTATTTTGGATGTAAGCTTGAGGATGTAGAACACCATGTAGCGGTGCGCCATCAGGTGCACGGGAGATGGGGAGATTTTGAGGTGAATAGTTATCATAATCAGTCATGCATGGAAGTGACAAAGGAACTTGAAGTTATGGCGCAGACAGAGGATGGGGTTGTGGAGGCGGTTATGTCTTTGGATTATCCCATACTGGCTGCCATGTGGCATCCAGAGCGGGAGAACCCTTTTAAGGACGGGGATATTAAACGGCTGCAAAAGCTTTTTGGCTGATAGTATGGCTGGATTTCGAATGTTCTATTGAGAGCTGGACGCTAAACGAGACAGCATCCATGAGCCGGATAGGAGGGATAAAAAATGAAGGTAATTATTTTAGCTGCGGGGCAGGGGACAAGGCTTCGGCCGCTGACTGACGACAGACCCAAGTGCATGGTAGAGGTTAACGGCAGCAGCATTATAGAACGTCAGCTCAATGTGATGTATGCCTGTGGAATAAAGCAGGAAGATATTACAATTATTGCAGGCTACCGGGGAGAGGTTTTAAAGAAAAAATTTGAAAATTCATCGTTACATTTCATTATTAATCGGGAATACGAAAGTACAAATATGGTATATTCCCTTATGTGTGCCAGAAGGTTAATGGAAGAACAGGAAGACATCCTTATTTCGTATGGGGATATTATTTACAATGAAGATGTCTTACAAAAAATACTGATGGCGGAATCAGATGCATCTGTGATTGTGGATGACGGGTGGTATTCTTATTGGTCTGAGCGCTGCGAAAATCCTCTGGATGATGCTGAGACATTGCTGTTTGATGAAAATGACCTGTTGCTTGAGATTGGACAGAAGACATCAGATTTAAACAGAATTAAAGCACAGTATATTGGTTTAATGCGTTTTCGGGAGTCAGGTCTTGAGGCAATGCTGGATATAGCGAAAGCAGCGGAAGAACGGACGGAGCAGGGGCTTCCATTATGGAGGACATTACGTACATATTCCAAAATGTACATGACGGATTTGCTGCAGGGAATGATAGAGGAAGGATATGGGCTGAAAGCGGTACATATCAACCGCGGGTGGTTTGAAATTGATGATTGCGAGGATTTGAAAGTTGTGGAAGCGAAGTTGCAAGAGGAGATGTAATGAGCGAAGTTTACTGGATTACCGGTTTGTCCGGCGCAGGGAAAACAACCATTGGGAAATTGGTTTATGAAAAGTTAAAAGAAGAATATTCCAATACCGTATTTCTGGATGGGGATGTGCTGCGTGAGGTATTTGGCGGCGACCTGGGATATGGGAAGGAAGAACGGAAACAATGTGCCATGCGTTATTCCAGGCTGTGCGCGATGCTGCAGCGGCAGGATATAAATGTTGTATGCTGTACAATTTCCATGTTTCACAGTGTGCGGGAGTGGAATCGCGGGCACATTCATAATTACAGGGAAATCTATATTAAGGCTTCCTGGGAGACTTTGCAGAAGCGGGACCAAAAAGGACTCTACAGTGGGGCGAAAGCCGGGAAAGAGGATTTGGTAGTTGGAATCCATATGGAATTTGAAAAACCACAATGTCCGGATTTGGTGCTTCTGAATGATGGACAGAAGTCTCCAGAAGAACAGGCACGGGTAATACTCTCCCACACATATCAATGTTAAAAAGAATACCGGATATTATAATTTGGAATATAAATGGGTGGAGCAAATATGTTACAATTTGAAGATTCTTTTTTTGAAGATGAGGTCAGAGATGGGTTTTATGTGCCAGCCATGATAAAAAAAGCCTGGGCAGCCGAACTGACAGTCATGCATGAGGTAGATAAAATCTGTCAAAAGCATAACATTGCTTATTATGCGGACTGGGGAACGATGCTCGGTGCGGTGCGTCATGGCGGGTTTGTTCCGTGGGATGATGACATTGATATCATGATGCATCGCAGGGATTATGAACGTTTTCTGGCAGTAGCGGAGAAAGAATTACCGCAAGGATTTGCAGTCTTAAATATAGATAATACGGAAAACTTCTGGTACTTTCTGTCGAGAGTGGTGATAAGACCCAAGATTTGTTTTGAAGAGGAACATTTAAAGCAGTTTCATGGATTTCCGTATATTGCGGGTATTGATGTGTTTATACTGGATACCATGTCTTCGGATTCCGAGAAGGAAAAGCAACGGGAAAAGGTGATAGAATATGTCCTTGCGATAGCCGATTCTCTGGGAATAGGGAAGCTGTCGGCAAAGGATAGGGAGTATGCCTTATGCCAGATTGAACAGATATGCGGGACAGAAATTAAGCGCGGCCAGCCGGAGGCAGATTTGAAAAAGCAGCTGTATCAACTGGTACAAAAGCTTATGACTGTTTTTCAAGGCGACCAGGAGGGAAATTATGTACAGTTAATTCCCCATGCGGTATATCGCGGGAATACCGGGTTTCCGCGGGAATATTATCAGGGCGGGGTGAGAATCCCTTTTGAAAACATAGAGATTATGCTTCCGGTCAGGTACGAAGCCATGCTTCAAAAGAAATATAAAAATTATATGCAGATTGTGCGCAGTGGGGCAGCACATAATTATCCGTTTTTTCAGTCGCAGAAAGAGCAGTTTGAAAAAATTTTAGGTTACCAATTGCCACGGTATCAGTATTCGGGCGTCTGTCCCAGAAGGGATACCAAAGAGTACTCCTACAAATACCGCGTGAGTCAGTATATGCAGAAGTTTGAAACTGTTCACGAAAATATTCGCAGCGGGGTGGATATGCTGGAGAATTTGGTGGAGGCTCAGCAAAATGCAATTGAAATGGGTAATCTGATTGAGCAGGTCAAGGGCGGAAAACATCCTGTGATACGAGAACTGGAACAATACTGTGAGGCAGTGTTTGAGTTGCACTGTGAGGCCAGCCAAAAGAATCGCGATATGCTGTATGGAAAAATCGGGAATTTGGATTGCATTGGAAAGCAGATAGAAGCAGATATAGAAGAATTGATTTTAAAGCGGAAGGAAGTAGTATTTTTGCCTTTTGGCGGGAAACATTGGGCTGCTTTTTGGAGTGTTTGGGAAGCGGCGGCAGGGCAGTCAAATTGCGATGTTTCTGTTGTTCCCCTGCCATATTACTATAAAGAGTACGATGGAAGTTTCCTTGGAATGAAATACGATTTGTCGGAATACCCGCAGGATATTGTGCTGGAGGATTATCAGGAGTTTGATTTGGCGTTACGCCATCCTGATATCATTTATATCCAGAATCCATACGATGAGTGGAATTCTGTGACAAGTATTCCGAAGGAATATTATTCATCAGAGATCAGGAATTATACAGAGCAGTTAATCTATATACCGTATTTTAAGGTTGACGAATTTGAAAAAGAACAGGAACGCCAGTATTGGAATATGAATTATTATTGTACGGTTCCCGGTGTCGTCAATGCAGATCAGGTATTTGTCCAGTCTCAAGAGATGAAAATGGTTTATGTAGAAAAGCTGACTGAGTTTGCAGGTGAGAAGACAAGAGAAATTTGGGAGAAGAAAATTGTGGGGATTGGTTCTCTGTTGTCAGATTATAAAAGAGAAGTAATAGATTCCAATGTTTCATATCCTGGGGAATGGGAGCGGATACTTCAAAAGCCAAATGGGGAGAGAAAAAATCTGATCTTGTTTTATGTAAGCATGGGTGCTCTGGTGCAGTATAAAGAGAAAATGATTGAACAAATAGGGCATATGCTTACTATTGCATCAGAAAGCGAGGATGTGGTATTTGTTTGGAAAGAGGATCCCATGATAAGTTTGAATGAAAAAGTGATTGGGGAAGCGTTATACAACAAATATCAGATGATGCGGCAGAAGGTTATAGAAGCGGAGTGGATCATATATGCAAAACATATGGACGATGAAACATTAGCCGCTGTGTGTGATGGATATTATGGCGTGGCTTCTGTGACAGGGAATAAATTCCAGGTGCTTCACAAACCGATTATGATTTGTGGGAGTGAGGTGTAAATATTATTATATTGTCAGGTTAAGGAGAGCTGTTTTGGCTTTCCTTTTTTTATTGCAAATTTATGATAGATTTTCCAGCCATAATCCGTAATAATTAATGTAAACAATAATTACAAGACCACCGTGCGCATGATGGAAAAGAGGAAGAATCATGAAGATTGGAGAACATAATTATATTCAGCAGCTGAAGCTGCATAATGAAAGGGCTCTCCTGTACGTTATTGATGAATATGGCGGCCTGTTGATGTCTATCATACGGAAACTGCTCTTTGGGATTCCACACCAGCAGGAAGAATGTCTCAATGACGTGCTGTTGAAAATTTGGCAGAATATTTCTGACTTTGATGAAAATAAGAGTACATTTAAGAACTGGGCAGCGGCAATCGCGCGTTATCGTGCCATTGATTATTTAAGGCAATATAAGCGTGAAGTGGAGACTATGGATATTGAGGATGCCGTGATTGTAAAGGAGGACCGCATATTGGCAGGGATGATAGAGCGTGAGATTTCAGAGGAAGTAGAAATGATGCTGCACTCTCTAAAGCCCGTAGACCGTGAGTTGTTTTTAAAGCTGTATGTGGAGGAGCAGTCAATTGAGCAGGTCAGCAAGGAGACTGGTATGAAAAAGGAAGTTATCTATAACCACTTGTCCAGAAGTAAAAGAAAGCTTCGCAGGAAGTTTTCAGCGGAAAGGGGGATTTAGGCGTGAAGAAGTCAATCTATCAGTTATTGAACGAAGTAGAGACAGATTACGAGGAATACGAACGGACAGAGTTATCTCAAGAGGAGAAGGATATTTATAAACAAAGAATTTTGACGGAGGTGAAACGTATGAAGAAAGAAGAACGTGGTAAAAAGAGGAGGGTTTGGCAGAAGGCGGCTGGTCTGGCAGCAGCATGTGCAGTAGTGGCGGGGATGGCTATTTTGGCTGCAAATCCGGTACTTGCAGAACAGCTTTTCAGCAATGTGTTTGGAAAGGTTATTTCTACGACGGATGAAAGATTTGGAGATAAGGCGGTGCAGGGAAAGGTTGCCCAAAAGGCATCAACGATTCAGGAAGAACTTGGCAGACAGGAAGACCCGGGCAGTTATACAGCGTCTGTGGAGAGTAATGGAGTTACTCTTGCGGTATCGGATGTCTATTGCGATGGAAGCGTGCTATACTATACGCTTTCTATGTGGACAGATAATGAGGAAATGAACAAGGCGCAGAACGTATTTCTTTTTCTGCAGGATGGCATGATGCATACACCGATTTTGGAAGGAAGCAATGGTGAGGAGATAATGGTCGGCGGTACGCTTTGCAGCCTGAAAAAAGCTGAAGATGGTTCTTATGTATGTATGAATCAGCTTGATTTGTTTGCATTAAGCGAAGAAGACCGCAGTAAACTGCAGCTGGAGGAAACCGGAATCCTGAACGTGAGATTTGAACTGGATGGGATGACGGGAGTAGAAAATGTTGAAGAAATGGATGAACAGGGACGCTGCAAAGAAACTGCACGAGTGGAAGGGGAGTGGAACCTAAAGTTTCCGGTAACTGTTGATACATCCAGCAGAGAAGTAATTGAGATTAATAAAGAAGAAAATGGTATCATAGTTAAAAGTGTTACAAGGACAGAGACGACTCTGATTGTAGAAGTGGAGTATTCCGGCTATGCAGCCAAAGCATCATATAATTTCGGGGATTGTCCAGTTGTAAACGTCAGGGATAATGAAGGAAATTACCTTTCTGGACTAGGCGGAGCTGCTGGAAATTCAGAAGTTTTTACGACGCTGGCTAAGGTTGTTAATGATGGACAGAAGGATTTGGTAGTCTGCATAATAGATTATAAGGAATCTGAGGAAGGGGTAACGGTTGCAGAGATACCTATTGAGCTTCCGTAATGGTATAAGGAAAATAGTCTCTAATTAGGATAATGCTGTGGCAACCGAAAAATGCGTATCCCAAAAGCAAATTGTTGAAGCAAATATAGAAATAAACAAAATCCACCGGATAAAGATAGTCTGGTGGATTTTACATTGGGAGGTTGAATAGTTACGATGGATTAACTTTGTTCGCAAAAAATCTTGACATGCAATCAATCATTGTGCTATCATATAGGATGCGCTATTGTGGTAACGTATACTCATTATCAAGCAATAGATAGAATAGAAAACGAGAGGTGAAACGTCAATGGAGAAAAACAGAATACGTCCGATTAAAGCAGGAAAAAGCGTTCGTATGAGTTACTCGCGACAAAAGGAAGTATTAGAAATGCCGAACCTGATAGAGGTTCAGAAGAATTCTTACAACTGGTTCATCAGTGAAGGATTAAAAGAAGTATTTGCTGATATTTCTCCCATCGCAGATTACAGCGGACAGTTGAGTCTGGAATTTGTTGGATTTACATTGTGCGAGAATGATGTGAAATATTCCATCGCAGAGTGTAAAGAGCGAGATGCAACCTATGCTGCACCCCTGAAAGTAAAAGTCAGATTTTACAATAAAGAGGCAGTGGAAGAAGTCAAAGATTATGAAATCTTCATGGGCGATTTACCACTTATGACGGAGACGGGGACTTTCGTTATCAATGGGGCTGAACGTGTAATCGTAAGCCAGTTGGTGCGTTCTCCCGGTATCTATTATGGGATTGCACACGATAAGGTAGGCAAGACCCTGTATTCCTGCACCGTAATTCCCAACCGAGGCGCATGGTTGGAGTATGAGACCGATTCGAATGATGTATTTTATGTACGTGTGGACAGGACAAGAAAAGTTCCGGTTACCGTATTGATTCGTGCGCTTGGGATTGGCACAAATCAGGAAATTATTGATTTGTTTGGAGAAGAACCTAAGATTATTGCAAGCTTTGGCAAGGATGTTGCTACGAACTATCAGGAAGGTCTGTTGGAGCTGTATAAGAAGATCCGTCCAGGAGAACCGCTCACGGTAGAGAGTGCGGAGAGCTTAATCAATGCAATGTTTTTTGACCCAAGGCGCTATGATTTGGCAAAGGTTGGAAGATATAAATTTAACAAGAAACTGTCTCTGCAGAACCGCATTAGCGGACAGGTTCTTGCCGAGGACGTAGTAGATATGTCGACGGGTGAGATTATTGCAGAGAAAGGAACCACGGTAGACCGTGACCTTGCGGACGCCATTCAGAATACGGCAACCCCGTATGTGTGGATCCAAGGTGAGGAGCGCAATATCAAGGTATTGTCTAATCTTATGGTAGATGTGACAAATTACGTCGATATTGACAGACAGGAAGCAAGAAGCCTGGGTATTACAGAATTAGTATATTACCCTGTTTTGGAGAAAATATTAGAAGAAAATGAGAATTTAGAAGATATTAAGGAAGCCCTTTACAGAAATGCTGCAGATTTGATTCCTAAGCATATTACAAGAGAAGATATTTTGGCTTCTATTAATTATAATATGCATTTGGAGTACGGTCTGGGAAATGATGATGATATTGACCACCTGGGTAACCGCCGTATCCGTGCAGTCGGAGAATTATTGCAGAACCAGTACCGAATTGGATTATCCAGAATGGAGCGCGTAGTTCGTGAGAGAATGACAACACAGGATTTACAGGGAATCTCTCCGCAGAGTTTGATTAATATCAAGCCAGTAACGGCGGCTGTGAAGGAGTTCTTTGGATCTTCCCAGTTGTCCCAGTTCATGGACCAGAATAATCCGCTTGGTGAGCTGACGCATAAGAGGCGTCTGTCAGCATTGGGTCCTGGTGGTTTGTCCAGGGATCGTGCTGGATTTGAGGTCCGTGACGTACATTACTCCCATTATGGAAGAATGTGCCCGATTGAGACACCTGAAGGACCGAACATCGGTCTGATTAACTCTCTGGCAACGTATGCAAGAATAAATGAATACGGTTTTGTGGAGGCGCCTTACCGTAAGATTGATAAATCGGATCCCAAGAATCCGCGTGTCACAGATGAAGTAGTTTATATGACGGCAGATGAGGAAGACAATTACCATGTGGCACAGGCGAATGAGGCCCTGGATGAGGAAGGACATTTTGTGAGAAATTCTGTATCCGGCCGTTACCGTGAGGAGACACAGGAATATGAGCGTGCAATGTTCGATTATATGGATGTGTCGCCGAAAATGGTCTTTTCTGTGGCTACAGCATTAATTCCGTTCCTGGAAAATGATGATGCAAACCGTGCGCTGATGGGTTCTAACATGCAGCGTCAGGCAGTTCCGCTTCTGACGACAGAGGCCCCGGCAGTGGGAACTGGTATGGAAACTAAGGCGGCTGAGGATTCCGGCGTGTGTGTGCTGGCAAAGCGCGCAGGTGTGGTAGAACGTGCCGTTTCCAATGAGATTACGATTAAGACAGAAGATGGAAACCGGGATGTCTATAAATTGACGAAGTTTTTGCGAAGCAATCAGTCCAACTGTTACAATCAGAGGCCGATTGTGTATAAGGGTGATAAGATAGAAGCAGGACAGGTAATAGCAGATGGACCCTCCACCTCCAACGGAGAACTGGCATTGGGCAAGAATCCGTTGATTGGATTTATGACCTGGGAGGGATATAATTACGAGGATGCTGTCCTTTTAAGTGAGAGATTAGTTCAGGAAGATGTATATACTTCCGTTCATATTGAAGAATACGAGGCAGAGGCCCGTGATACCAAGCTGGGACCGGAAGAAATAACAAGGGATGTTCCAGGCGTTGGCGACGATGCGCTGAAAGATTTGGATGAACGTGGAATTATCCGTATTGGCGCAGAGGTGCGAGCCGGAGATATTTTGGTAGGTAAGGTGACTCCCAAGGGAGAGACAGAACTGACGGCAGAGGAACGTCTGCTGCGTGCTATTTTTGGGGAAAAGGCACGGGAGGTCAGAGATACTTCCCTGAAAGTGCCCCACGGGGAGTACGGCATTGTTGTGGACGCCAAAGTGTTTACAAGAGATAATGGTGATGAGCTGTCGCCGGGAGTGAATCAGGCGGTCCGCATCTATATTGCCCAGAAGAGAAAGATTTCTGTCGGTGATAAAATGGCAGGACGCCACGGGAATAAGGGTGTTGTTTCCAGAGTGCTTCCGGTAGAGGATATGCCGTTTTTGCCAAATGGACGACCGCTGGATATTGTGCTGAATCCGCTGGGTGTGCCGTCACGTATGAATATCGGGCAGGTACTGGAAATCCATTTAAGCCTTGCGGCCAAGGCTCTTGGATTTAATATTGCCACGCCGGTTTTTGATGGCGCAAACGAGAATGACATTATGGATACCCTGGATTTGGCGAATGATTATGTGAACCTTTCCTGGGAAGAATTTGAGGCAAAGCATAAAGAAGAATTACTGCCTGAGGTAATGGAGTACTTGTATGATAACAGGGAGCACAGAGAGGTGTGGAAAGGAGTTCCGCTGTCACGTGACGGTAAGGTAAGATTGCGGGATGGAAGGACTGGAGAATATTTTGACAGTCCGGTAACGATTGGACACATGCATTATCTGAAGCTTCATCATCTGGTAGATGACAAGATTCATGCACGTTCTACCGGACCGTATTCACTGGTAACCCAGCAGCCTTTAGGTGGTAAGGCACAATTTGGCGGACAGCGTTTTGGAGAGATGGAGGTTTGGGCTTTAGAGGCATATGGTGCATCTTATACCTTACAGGAAATCCTGACCGTGAAGTCGGATGACGTTATCGGTCGTGTGAAGACTTACGAGGCCATCATCAAAGGTGACAATATCCCGAAACCGGGGATTCCCGAATCCTTTAAGGTACTTTTGAAAGAGCTTCAGTCATTGGGGCTTGATGTAAAAGTCCTGGACGAGAATAGAGAAGAAATAGAGCTTATGGAGACCAGCGAGTATGGCAATACGGACTTGAATTCCATTATTGCAGGGGACCGTAATTTTGCTTTTGAGGAGGAAGAATCCTTTGGAGAAATGGGCTTTAGCAAGCAGGAATTTAACGATGAAAGCGAAGAACTGGTTGATATAGAAGATGATGATGAGGAAGAAGATGCATTAGAATTAGAGGACGATTTCGCGGACTTTGAAGATGTACTCCAATAGTAAATAAAAATTGATTTCCTGTTTGAAGAACCCCTTTTTGTTTGGAAAACAGGAGAAGGGAGAGTCACCATGCCAGAAGTAATGAATAAAGAGAAATACCAGCCAATCACTTTTGATGCAATCAAGATTGGTCTTGCGTCACCTGAGAAAATTCGTGAATGGTCCAGAGGTGAAGTAAAAAAGCCCGAGACCATCAATTATAGAACATTGAAACCAGAAAAGGACGGCTTGTTTTGCGAGAAGATTTTTGGACCCAGCAAAGACTGGGAGTGCCATTGCGGCAAATATAAGAAAATCCGTTACAAAGGCGTTGTCTGCGACCGCTGTGGAGTGGAGATTACGAAAGCGAGCGTGCGCAGGGAGAGGATGGGCCATATTGAGCTTGCAGCGCCGGTATCCCATATCTGGTATTTCAAGGGGATTCCCAGCCGTATGGGACTGGTTCTGGATTTATCCCCCAGAACTTTGGAGAAAGTATTGTATTTTGCATCTTATATTGTATTAGATAAAGGAACCAGCGATTTGCAGTACAAACAGGTACTGACCGAGGCAGAGTATCAGGAAGCCAGGGAAAAATATGGCAGTGATTTCCGTGTGGGAATGGGTGCAGAATCTATCAAAGAGCTGTTAGAATCCATTGATTTGGAGAAGGATGCATTGGAGTTAAAGGCTGCTTTAAAGGATGCCACCGGGCAGAAGAGAGCGCGTATTATCAAACGGCTTGAGGTGGTAGAGGCATTCCGGGGTTCAGGAAATAAGCCGGAGTGGATGATTATGGATGTGATTCCGGTGATCCCGCCTGATTTACGTCCTATGGTTCAGTTGGACGGCGGTCGTTTTGCAACTTCAGACTTAAATGATTTATACCGCCGGATTATTAACCGTAATAACCGTCTGCGCAGGCTTTTAGAGCTGGGCGCGCCGGATATAATTGTGAGAAATGAGAAGCGGATGCTGCAGGAGGCAGTGGATGCATTGATTGATAATGGGCGCAGGGGCCGTCCGGTTACCGGACCTGGAAACCGTGCCCTCAAGTCCCTGTCTGATATGTTAAAGGGTAAATCCGGACGTTTCCGTCAGAATCTGCTTGGAAAACGTGTGGACTATTCTGGACGTTCGGTTATCGTAGTAGGACCGGAGTTGAAGATTTACCAGTGCGGTCTGCCTAAGGAGATGGCAATCGAGCTGTTTAAACCTTTCGTTATGAAAGAACTGGTATATAATGGTTCCGCGCACAACATTAAGAGCGCAAAGAAGATGGTAGAGCGTCTTCAGTCCGAGGTGTGGGACGTTTTAGAGGAAGTGATTAAGGAGCATCCGGTTATGTTAAACCGTGCGCCTACCCTGCATCGATTAGGCATTCAGGCGTTTGAGCCGATTCTGGTAGAAGGTAAAGCGATCAAGCTTCATCCGCTGGTATGTACGGCGTTTAATGCGGACTTCGATGGCGACCAGATGGCCGTGCACCTTCCCTTGTCTGTGGAAGCACAGTCCGAGTGCAGATTTTTGTTGTTGTCGCCGAACAATCTGTTGAAACCTTCCGATGGAGGTCCCGTGGCGGTTCCGTCACAGGATATGGTGCTTGGCATTTACTATCTGACCCAGGAGCGGCCAGGGGCATTGGGAGAAGGCAAGTTCTTTAAGAGCGTAAATGAAGCGATTCTTGCCTATGAGAATGATGCGTTGACGCTGCACTCCAGGATTACGGCGCGTATGCAGTGCACCACGCCGGAGGGTGAAGTGATTACTGGAAATGTAGAATCTACATTGGGACGTTTTATTTTTAATGAGATATTGCCACAGGATTTAGGATTTGTGGATAGAAGTAAGCCGGAAGATTTGCTGAAGCTGGAAGTAGATTTCCATGTGGGTAAAAAGGGATTGAAACAGATACTGGAGAAAGTAATTAACATCCATGGCGCGACCAAGACAGCAGAGGTGTTGGATGATATTAAGGCAATGGGATACAAATATTCCACGCGCGCAGCTATGACAGTTTCCATTTCTGATATGACAGTACCGGCAAAGAAACCGGAATTGATCCAAAATGCACAGGATACCGTAGATAAGATTACCAAGAATTATAAGCGTGGTCTGATTACGGAGGAAGAAAGATACAAAGAAGTTGTTGAGACCTGGAAACAGACGGATGATATTTTGACAAAGGAACTTTTGGATGGCCTTGATAAATACAACAATATCTATATGATGGCAGATTCCGGGGCCCGTGGTTCCGATAAACAGATTAAACAGCTTGCAGGTATGCGTGGATTGATGGCAGACACGACCGGGCGTACCATCGAGTTGCCGATTAAGTCTAATTTCCGTGAGGGGCTTGACGTACTGGAATACTTCATGTCAGCGCATGGAGCCCGCAAGGGACTTTCCGATACCGCGCTGCGTACGGCAGACTCCGGTTATCTGACAAGACGTCTGGTGGATGTGTCGCAGGAATTGATTATTCGTGATATTGACTGTTGTGAAGGAAAATCAATTCCAGGCATGTATGTGAAAGCTTTTATGGATGGCAAAGAGGAAATTGAAAGCCTGCAGGAGAGAATTACAGGGCGCGTTTCCTGCGATACAATCTGTGATGCAGAAGGAAATGTTCTGGTAAAGGCAAATCACATGATTACACCACGGCGTGCAGCGCTTGTCATGAGCAAAGGCGTGGACGAAAAGGGCGAGCCGCTCACGAGAGTGAAAATCCGTACTGTGTTGACTTGCCGTTCCCACAATGGAATCTGTGCAAAATGCTACGGTGCAAATATGGCAACCGGGCAGGCGGTGCAGGTAGGAGAATCTGTAGGTATCATTGCAGCACAGTCAATTGGAGAGCCAGGTACACAGCTTACGATGCGTACCTTCCATACCGGCGGTGTTGCTGGAAACGATATTACACAGGGTCTTCCCCGTGTAGAGGAGTTGTTTGAGGCGCGTAAGCCAAAAGGACTTGCGATTATCACAGAGTTTGCAGGCGTTGCCACAATTAAGGATACGAAGAAAAAGCGTGAGATTATCGTGACGAACGAGGAGACAGGGGAGATGAAGGCATACCTGATTCCTTATGGTTCACGTATTAAGATTTCGGACGGCGCCATCTTGGAGGCTGGAGATGAGCTGACCGAGGGTAGTGTTAACCCGCATGATATTTTGAAGATTAAGGGCGTGCGTGCCGTACAGGATTATATGATTCAGGAGGTACAGCGTGTATACCGTCTGCAGGGTGTGGAAATCAATGATAAGCATATTGAAGTCATTGTCCGGCAGATGCTTAAAAAAATTCGGATTGAGAATAATGGAGAGTCTGAGTTCCTTCCAGGTACACTGGTAGATATTTTGGAATATGAGGATGTAAATGAGCGGTTGAAGGAGGAAGGCAAAGAGCCGGCAGAAGGCAAGCAGGTAATGCTTGGTATCACAAAGGCTTCCCTTGCTACGAATTCATTCTTGTCTGCAGCTTCTTTCCAGGAGACGACCAAAGTATTGACAGAGGCAGCAATTAAGGGCAAGGTAGACCCGTTGATTGGATTGAAAGAAAACGTGCTGATTGGTAAGCTGATTCCTGCAGGAACAGGTATGAAACGCTACCACAACATCAAATTGTCCACGGATGTGGAGGCGGAATATGAGATTTTCTTTGAGGATGAAGACGAAGAATCCGATCAGGCGGAATATGAGAAAGCGGATGCAGGCAATGATATGCAGGCGCAGGATGATATGCAGACGGAGGATGAGCCGGAGCTTGAGGAAGATGCGGTAATTGCAGCTGAATAAGGAATAGGAAGGAAACTTTATACATTATTATGATGTATAAGGTTTCTTTCGCTTTTTGGAAGGTTAAGGCAGCGGACAATATGAAAAGGGATTACAGGCTGGATGTTTGGTGTTTACATTGTTGGGATGTGACAGTTTTGTCGGGTTTTACGAAATACCATCCTATGCGCTGGTAGGAGAGTGGTTTACAGCGGTCATCGTAATCATATACCTGCGCTATCCCATCACCGGCACTGTTTGCGTAGTCTTGTATATGGTATGTTTTGTTGTAACAGTGGCAGTGTCTGTATTGTTATATCAATGTATGGGGTATGTGAAGCGGTTGTTGTGTTTTTGCAGAATGGAGGAGAAATTGGAAAGATGAGAAAAATAAAGAGAAGGGCGGCATCCGTGCTTAGTGCAGCGCTTGTGTGCGTCATGATTGTTACAAACGGTATGAATTATGCAGATGGGGGAGTAACTGTTTATGGTGCAGACAAAATTTCCATATCGACGGCAGAAGGCCTGCAAAAGATTGGGGTGGACGAGGCATATCCATTATCAGGGGATTATATTCTGGCAGAGGATATTGATATGACAGGCGTTGATTTTACACCGATTGGCGGAGGAAGCGGTACACGTGGTTCATCCTCAGGAAGTAATGTCTTCACGGGGACTTTTGATGGAGCGAATCATGTGATTTCTAATTTGACCATAACCAGGGCGGGAAGCTCCTCATCTGACTGGCAGTATGGATTGTTTGGGATCATTGGCAGTGACAGTGAAAGCGATAAGGCATCCGTAAAAAATCTGATTTTGACAGGTATGGATGTTAAGGTTGATATGTTGGGAAGCGGTTATCTGTCATTGGGCGGGCTGGCAGGGGAAGTCAACCACAATGCCGAGATTGATAATGTAGCGATAATAAATGGTACGATTGCTGGAAATCCCTCGAATGGGGGTGACATGGTTGGTGTCGGCGGCCTTATCGGTGAGATGCGGTATGAGAATCGCAATACGGGTGGCTGGGGAGGCCAACAGACCTCTGGAAATAATGGCGTAACCATTAGCAATGTCTATGTTGGTGCGGATGTCGCGGCTGGAGGCTCTAAAGATAACAATTATACGGCAGGCATTATCGGAAGAATTGCCAAAAGCAGTCCGGCTTCTATGACGGCTTGTATTTTTACCGGGAGTGTGGATTTTAAGGGAAACAGCGGATATGGAATCAGCGGCGGAGACATGGCAGGTAATATCAGCAACTGTTATTTTCGAAAGGAGTCAGGTCTTGCAAATACAGGGACTGCCGTAGAAGACAGTGAATTGAAAGCAGGAACGCTTCTGGAAGGACTGAGTGAAAGTTACTGGACAGCAAAAGATGGAGCGTACATTCTTCCAATGCAGTGTGCGCAGTCTAAGTCAATTGAGGAAATTCTGGCGTTATCAAGCCTTTCACTGGAATTGGCTGAGGGAGATACCCTTTCTGCAATTACTGGAAATTTTAAGGTTCCTATGAGTGTTAAGGTGGGAGAAGTTACAGAGGCAGTTACCTGGAGCAGCAACAATCCACAGGTACTTTCTATCGGGGCGGATGGGATAGTAACTGTGAGTGCAGTGTATGCAGATACAGAGTGTGTTTTGACAGCGGTGACAACATCTGGTATGAAAAAGACATTCAAAGTTAAGGTTTTGACCAAGATTGCTGTGAAAATTGACCAGGAATATGCGACGGTTGGAAAGCGGCTTACAGCAAGTATGGTGGATGCCCCAACGGATTTGAAGTGTACTTATGAATGGAAGGTAGGGGAAACTGTAAAATTCACAGGTGAATCCTATACGCCTGTGAATGATGATCTGGAGAAGCAGCTGACGGTGACGGCAACCGGAGATTATGCCGGTACATATAAGACGAGCATGTACATTAGCAAGCTTCCGGTTCTCTATGTAGATACGGAGGGTGGACAGGCGATTACCAGCAAGGAGGACTATATCAACGGCAATTTTAGAATTCAGGGGAACGCAGCTTACAATAGAGCAAACACAACCCTGTATGATGGTGCTATAAAGATTCGCGGCCGGGGGAATACAACCTGGGGATATGACAAGAAGCCCTATAAAATTAAGCTGGATACCAAGACCGATTTATTTGGATTCGGGAAGAATAAACATTGGGTGCTTCTGGCAAATTATACCGATGAATCCCATATGAGGAATACACTTTCCTATAACATGTCTGGTGAGATGGGAATGCCGTATATGCAGTCTGTCCATGTGGATTTAATCTTAAATGGGAAATATGCAGGAACCTATCAATTCTGCGAGCAGGTAAAGATCGCAGGCGGCAGGGTAAATATTCATGACTGGGAAGATTATGCCGGGGATGTGGCGAAAGCTGTTTGCAAAGCAGAGGCAGAACAGGGATTGACCAAGAAAGACCAGGACGCTATTGAGACATTGCTTGCAGAAGAAGACATGGGATGGCTGACAACGGGCAAATTTACTTATAAGAATAAAGAATATGATATAAAAAAATATCTGGCGGACATGCCGGATTTCACGGGGGGATTACTGATTGAGCTGGATTCTTATTTTGATGAGTATTCCAAATTCAAATCCAGCAAGGACCAACCCTTGCAATTCAAGAGTCCGGAATTTATCGCAACAAATTCAGCAGCAATGAATTATGTGGAAACCTATATCAACGCCTTTGAAAGCGCCATCAGCGCATCTGATTTTACCACAGTCTATAACAACAAGACTGTAGGTTACAGTCAGTTGTTTGACATGGATTCCCTGGTGCAGTTTTGGATGGTGAATGAGCTGTTTATGAATGTGGACGCTATGAAGAAAAGTACTTATATGTATAAGGATATTGACGGGTTGTTCCATATGGGGCCGATCTGGGATATGGACTGGTCTTCGGACAGCCTTGTGAGCAGCTCCCAGGGCTCCGGAACCTATAATGCATGGCAGACCGTGAAATTTTCCGACGCAGCGCAGGCGAATCAGTGGTATAAATCCATAATCCAGGATCCATATTTCGCGGTAAAGGCGTATGAGCTTTATACACAGATGCGTGAAAAAATGGGGGAAGTTGTGGCAGACGGCGGTACGCTGGACACGTATCAGGCATTGCTTACAGAATCAGCAGCTGCGAATGCCGGTATGTGGTATCAGAGAGAAAGTAATAAGGAATTTAACACACAGATAGCAACCTTAAAGACATATCTCACCAACCGTTTGAACTGGCTGGACAGACAGTTTGAATCGCCGGAAACACTGGCGGCGTCTTTGGGATATAAGACGGCAGGGGGAATCTCTGTAGAGGCTGTAAGTGAGGAGAGCCAGAAGGCATCAACGGTTATGGTTACCGCGAGTGTGACAGACAGCAGCGTAAAATCCGTAGAGTTTTTGGTAAATGGTGTAAAACTTGGCACTGTGTCAGTGGCAGACGGCAAAGCAGTAATGGAAGTGCCCCAGAGTGTGTTGGTGCCTACGGGCTCTTATAATACGGTACAGGTATTTGGTATAAACACGGCGGGCAGTGTGGTTACCTCCAGCGGAAAACTGGTTACTGATTTTGAGAAGTTTTATGCGGAAAAGAATTCAGAGCCAGAGGGTCCGAGTAATCCGACAGATCCGAAAGACCCGACGGACCCAACAGATCCGGGTGATCCGAAAGACCCGAAAGACCCGACAGATCCGGAAGACCCGGGCAGTGGAAGGAAGCTGAAGGCACCGGAAAAAGTGAAGGCAAACCAGTTAAGCAATAGCCAGTATGTAAAAGTGACTTTCTCAAAGGTCAATGGTGCCAAAGGATATGACATTTACCGTTCCACCAAAGCAAAGGCCGGTTATAAGAAAATCGGAAGCAGCAAGGGACTAAGCTTTACAGACAGGAAAGTACAAAAAGCGAAAACCTATTATTACAAGGTTGTGGCTAAGGCTGAGAAAGAATCATATAACAGCTCCCTGAGTGGAAAATATGGAAAGGTGAAAGTGCTGGCATGTCCTTCGGTGAAGGCAAAAGCGGAAAAGGCCAGGAAGATAACGGTTAGCTGGAAGAAGGTATCTGGGGCCAAAGGGTATGTGGTATATACATCTACGAAAAAAACAAAGGGCTACAAGGCTGCCAAAACTGTAAATAAATCAAAAGCAGGAAGAGTTACCCTGAAAGTGTCAAAGAAAGCAAGGAAGCAATATATTAAAGTAAGGGCCTTTTGCAAGGTAAATGGATGCAAAGTTTACGGACCGTATTCCAAAGTAATTACTGTGAAAGTAAAGAAATAGGAATGAGGAAAAAGGCTACTTTTCTTAATTATTATATGATATACTGTACTATAAAAGATAGTTTGCTACATCATAATAGGCAATATGGCAGCGAAGGAGGAAGGTATGGCAAATCAATTAATATGGCAGGACAGGTTTAATATTGGGGTAGAAATTATAGACAGTGAGCACAAAAAGCTTTTTAGTATATTGAACAGGCTGTTCGGATATAAGACGGATGATGCAAAGCGGCAATGGGCATGTCAGGAAGGCATTAAGTATTTTAAAGACCATGCAATGAAGCATTTCACCGAGGAAGAACAGTATATGGCGTCCATTGATTATGCGGGGTTTGAAACGCACAGGCATCTTCATGACAATTTCAGGAGAAAGACGCTTCCAGCGCTGGAGAAAGAGTTGGCACAGTCCTCGTTTTCTACAGATGCAATCGACCATTTTCTGGGCGTCTGCGCGGGCTGGCTGCTGGGACATACACTGACGGAAGACCGTGCAATTACAGGAAAGACTACCAGCCAGTGGGGGGAGCTTTTGCCGGAAGAACAACGGGATGCCATGAGGCAGATGATTATAGGGCTTCTGACTGACATGTTCCAACTGAAAGCACGTGTAGTCAGTGACTGCTATGGTGGTGAGAAGTTTGGAAACAGTATCTATTATCGTCTGGCGTTTGCTGCAAAAGAGGGTCAGAAATGGGAGGTTATGATGGCATTTGAGGAGAAGCTGCTGCTCAATACCATCGGCGGTCTGATGAATATTGAATCGGAAGAAGTCAGTGTTATGCTGATAAATATTGCCAGATACATGGCGCAGCAGTTTGTAGAACGAATCAGGGAACAGTATCCCTCGAGAGAGAAATATGAAATGAAGGAGGAGAAGCTGCTGAGCTATGAACAGTTCAAGAAGAATTTTGTGGCGCAGCGTCCGCAGTTCAGTTTGCTGCTCGATACCGGGGAAGGCTATTTTGCATGTTGTATGGTTGCTCCATATCTAATGGGTCATGCAGTGGAGGGTACGACCATCCGGGCAGAAAATGCAATGTCTGAAATCAAGAATTATTTGAAAGAGACCCATAAGACCCAGAAGAACCAGAAAAAGAAGATACTTGTGGTAGATGATTCTGAGGTTGTGCAAAAGGCAATGACAGATTTGCTGAGTGTGGATTATGCGGTTGAGGTTGCGAAGTCAGGGATAGCGGCAATCCGGTGTATGACAATAGGGCGTCCGGATTTGGTCCTGTTGGATTATGAGATGCCGATTTGTAATGGCAGCGAGGTTTTGGAGATGATGCGCTCAGAGGAAGACCTGGCAGATATTCCGGTATATTTCCTGACAGGCAATGTGCAGAGGGAGACAGTTCAAAAGGTAATTTCCTTAAAGCCGGCAGGTTATTTGGTTAAGACGTTGAAACCGGATGAAATCAAGAAGAGTATTGATGATTATTTTAAGAAGAAAAGTAAATAAGTTTGATTCTGTATGATAAAATATGTTTTTAAGAGAGTTCGTAGACGGACTCTCTTAAATTATACATATCTGCAATTATGCATATGTCTAATAATAAATTCAGCCTGATGAATCTTTTCAAAATTATCTTGATGTTCATAATTATGATGAAAAAATAGATTGTTATAACAATCGTCCTATGAGCACGTCTATATATATGAGATTGGAGTTATGATTCTTATTTCATTCCATTTTTAGGAAGGAACGTGTTTTCGTTCTGTATTTGATGAATAGTTATACAAAAACCGGGAAAAATTAGAAAAAGTCCTTGACATGGCGATTTTAACCTTATATAATGATTTAGCGTGCATAAAAGGGTACGTATATAAATTTACAGGAGGTGAAAAGAATGCCAACATTTAACCAGTTAGTAAGAAAGGGAAGACAGACATCTGAGAAGAAATCTACAGCACCGGCTTTGCAGAAAGGATACAATTCCTTGAAGAAACGCCCGACAGATACTCCTTCTCCACAGAAAAGAGGTGTTTGTACTGCAGTTAAGACTGCAACTCCTAAGAAACCTAACTCAGCTCTCCGTAAAATCGCCAGAGTACGTCTTTCGAACGGAATTGAAGTAACAAGCTACATTCCGGGTGAAGGTCACAATCTGCAGGAACATAGCGTTGTTCTTATCCGCGGCGGGAGAGTAAAAGACTTACCAGGTACCAGATACCATATTATTCGTGGAACTTTAGATACCGCAGGTGTTGCAAACAGACGCCAGGCACGCTCCAAGTATGGTGCAAAGAGACCGAAAGACGCTAAGAAATAAATTCTAGTGTACCAATAGTATCACAGTAAGTGTGGATTCTTATTAGATAGAAAATCTGGTAAGCATTTTGACTACTATGGGTTTAGTGTTGGAAAGCGCACAGGCGCACATTCTTTTATAGATAAATTTCCGCACGAATACACAGATAGTTAGTTGGAGACGCAGGCTGCGTAATCGCAGAGGCGTATATCCC
>CAPQSW010000003.1:0-25977 GCA_948688495.1 uncultured Lachnospiraceae bacterium
TTTTTTAGGAAGGAATGTCTGGTGGGGATGGAGGGGTAGGTTATTAGGGGGGTATTATTGTTAGAGGCACAGAATTCAGCCAATATAGTCAATGACAGGAACGCTTTTATTATGAGCAAAGCTTCATACCAAAAAAAGTATGATACCAATACGGATGAAACTATTAAGATCGGTATTGTTACGGTGTGCAAAATTTGTATATAAATCAGGCATTAAAACAGCTTAAAAGTAATTATGAGCGGCCTGACAGTTCTACAGATAAATTGCGTGATTACAACGGGGAATCAGTAGAACATCCGGTTGATGATGACAGAAATAGCAATTATCCTAAAATATTTAATGGGAAAATTGCATCATCAAATACGGTGTTGAAGAATCCCATGAAACGTGATATGTTAAAGAAAGAGCATTGTATATGCAATCGAAATGGAAACATCTGGAATTGCATATACTCTTTAATCGAGTGGATGTCTACATAGGGGTTAGGGGGGATGCTGGCAATGGCTATCCTCGATATTGCTGTAGATTTCATAAAATATCCATTTGTAAATACAAAAGCAGTGTAGTAGAATGTGTGTAGCCGGATGGAAGAAGGTAGGATATTGTGGAAAGGATTTTGATATTTGGGGCCGGAGGGTTTGGCAGAGAAGTACAGTGGCTGATAGAACGTATTAATCAGAAAGAGCCGACATGGCAAATTGAAGGCTATTTGGACGATGGGGTGGAGCCGCAGACAGAGATTAATGGTTACAAAGTCCTGGGAGGCATGGATAAGTTAAAAGAATATGACAGTACTATGGCAGTGGTGGTTGCAGTTGGTTCTGCTAATATAAGAGAGAAGATTGTAGCGGAGATAAAAAAGATAGGAGAATTTAAATTTCCGAATTTAGTTGACCCGGATGTACATATGTCAGAGTTTGTGTCAATGGGCGATGGAAATATTATTTGTGCAGGGAATATTCTGACAGTGAATATCTGCCTGGGCGATTTTGTGATAATAAATCTGTCTTCTACCGTAGGTCATGATGCGGTTTTAGAATCTTTCGTTACCGTTTATCCTGGAGTTAACATTTCAGGGAATGTCCGTATAGGGCGAAGGTCTGAGATAGGAACTGGCAGTAAGATTATTCAGGGTGTTGCCATTGGGAAAAACACTGTTATTGGGGCAGGAGCTGCTGTTGTGCGCAATATACCTTCAGATTGTGTTGCAATGGGGATACCTGCAAAGCCTGCAAAATTACCGGGGGGGGGGTATAAAAAACTCCTAATAGTGGGAAGTAGTGGGCATGGAAGGGTAATAAAGGATTTGGCTTCCAGAATAGATTATTACCAGAGTATATGGTTTGGGGATGATGATTTAAAGTTGCGAGGGAGTTCTGCTGTAATAGGGACCAGCGAAGATGTTTTTCGTTATAAGGATGAATATGATGTGTTTGTTGCGATTGGAAATAAAGATATCCGCAGGCGTTTGCAGGAAGCGTATGAAGCAGCAGGCGTTTTTATGGTATCTCTTATCCATCCCGAGGCAGTTATTCCCGATGAGATACCGCAGATTGGAGCGGGTACAGTTGTTATGGCCGGGGCAGCCATCCAAACGGGCGTAATGTTAGGAAAAGGCGTTATTGTAAATACTTCTGCGTCCATAGACCACGATTGCCAGATTGGGGATTATGTACATATTGCAGTAGGCGCTCATCTGGCAGGAAATGTTAAGGTTGGAAATGGCGCCTGGATAGGCGCAGGTGCAGTGATAAGCAATGATGTCAGCATTTGTGAAAATGTTACAGTGGGTGCCGGGGCAGCAGTGGTAAAGGATATTGTAGAGAGTGGTACTTATGTGGGGGTTCCGGCAAGGAAAGTTTAATAATCAGGTGAAGAAGGGACATTTATGAAAAAAATATTAATAGTAGCGCCTCATGCGGATGATGAGGTATTAGGTGTAGGCGGGACAATAGCAAAAAATGTCACAGAAGGGAATGAAGTCTATGTTTGTGTGGTGACCCATGGAGTGGAACCATTATTTTCAAAAGAAACGGAGAGGCAGGTTAGGGAGGAAACCTTAAAAGCACATGAATTATTGGGAATTAAGAAGACATATTTTCTGGAATATCCGGCGGTGATGTTAGAGCAGGTAGAACGTTATAAATTAAATGGAAGCATTTTGGATGTTGTGCAGAAAATAGAACCGGATGAAGTCTATATTCCCCATGTGGGAGATATGCAGAAGGACCATCAGATTGTGAATGAGGCCGTTATGGTAGCGGTGCGGCCAAAATATGAACACAAAGTCTATGCCGTGTATGCCTATGAGACTTTGTCGGAGACAGAGTGGAACATACCCAATACAATAAATGCATTTATTCCCACTGTGTATCATGATATCAGTGGTTTTTTAGAGAAGAAGAAGCAGGCGTTATCCTGCTTTAAGACACAGCTGTCAGAGTTTCCTAATCCGCGTTCCCTTAAAGCAGTAGATGCACTTGCGAAGTATCGGGGGAGTACAGCAGGAGTTAGGGCAGCAGAGGCGTTTGTGCTGATTCGGGAGATACGCTAACATGACACAACAGAGTAGAATGAGAATATTAAATTTAGGATTGAAAAGAATATTTGATTTTGTAGTAAGTGCATTAGGGCTTATAATATTATTTCCTATTCTGGTGATTACAGTGTTGCTTATAAAAACCACGATGCCGGGGAGGATTTTTTTTCGGCAAGAAAGAGTGGGAAAGGGAAAAAGGGTATTTTATATACTTAAATTCAGGACTATGAAAGAAGATAGGCAGGCAGAGGAGACACATGATTTTTCAAAAGATTCGGAGAGGTTGACAAGAACTGGAAATGTTTTGCGAAGACTGAAGATTGATGAACTGCCTCAGTTATGGAATGTTTTTGTTGGTGATATGAGTCTGGTTGGACCGAGACCAACGGTAATAGAACAGGTGGAACAGTATGATGAATTTCAGATGCGCAGGCTGGAAATGCGTCCTGGGATGACCGGGCTTGCACAAGTGAATGGAAATGTGTCCCTGACCTGGGATGAGAGAATTGTGTATGATGTAACGTACATAGAAAAATTTTCTATTTTTATGGATCTGGCAATTATGGCAAAAACGTTTTTGGTTATAATTTTTGGCGAGCAGAAATTTCGGAAGGAGTGCAAGAAGTAATGAAGACAGTTGTGATCGGTTCTGTGGTTTCCAGCGAGGTTGTATTGCAGAAAATGATTGATTTGAACTATCCGGTATCTTATGTATTTTCTTTGGATGAACAATATTCTGAAAATGTATCTGGTTACCGGCCGATACATATTTTGGCACAGCAGAATGGTATACCATATAAAACGTTCCATAAAATAGAAGAATCAGAAAATGTAGAGATTATTCGAGAACTGAAACCAGAGTATATATTTGTTGTGGGCTTGTCACAATTGGTAAAAAGAGATATACTAGATGCAGCGTCAAAAGGCGTGGTTGGTTTTCATCCCACACCGCTTCCTAAATTTCGTGGACGTGCAGCTATGGTATGGCAGGTCTTACTTGGAGTGCATGAGACGAAATGCACTATGTTTTTATTGGATGAGGGAATGGATTCCGGGGATATCCTGATTCAGGAGCCTTATCTTATTGAAGATACAGATTATGCGGCGGATATTGAAAGGAAATTGTGTGATGCAATTGGACGTATGACGGAAAAGCTTCTACCGCAGCTTTTAGATGGGAGCATTCAGTCCAGGAAACAGAATGAGGAGGAAGCCACTTATCTATTGAAGCGGACTCCTGAGGATGGCAGGATTGACTGGAAAGAGCCGGCAGAGAAGATTCAGCGGCTGATACGGGCGGTTTCGAAACCATATCCGGGGGCATTCAGTGATTACGATGGAAAGCATAAAGTGATATTCTGGAAAGCAGACTATCTGGAAAATAAGAAATATTATGGAATAAGCGGGCAGATTGCGGAAGTGACAGAGGATTATTTTGATATTGTCTGTGAGGATGGGCTGCTTCGGGTGTATGAGTATGAGAATCAGGACAATGCGAGGATGATTGTTGGACATAAGTTTCAATGAGATAGGTTTAGCAGCAGATAAAATATATTGTAATTGCAGTATATTAGTGGCCGGAGAAAAGAGGAAACGTAAAAGCGTAGGAGTGAATATATTTATATGTGTAAAATAGGAGTCCTTGATTATGGAATGGGAAATGTCGGTTCCATTAA
Source organism: uncultured Lachnospiraceae bacterium (assembly GCA_948688495.1). GTDB lineage: Bacteria > Bacillota > Clostridia > Lachnospirales > Lachnospiraceae > Petralouisia. Next base: position 4,216 of record CAPQSW010000003.1, read on the forward strand.
AAATATGTTAAGACGCGTGTCGCGATGCGAAATCATAGATGTGCGAGATCCTAAAGATATGGAAGGTATCCATAAGATGATTCTTCCAGGGGTTGGTTCCTTTGATGCAGGTATGGAGTTATTGCAATCCAAGGGTATGGCAGAAGGGATCAGAGATTTTGCAATAACCAAGAAAAAACCAATATTGGGGATATGCCTTGGAATGCAGTTTCTTGGGAATGGGAGTGAGGAAGGGAAGAAAAAGGGACTTGGTTTGTTAGATTTTGATGTGCTCCGATTTCGAACAGAGGGCATCAAGATTCCTCATATGGGATGGAACTATGTTCAAATCGAAAAAGAGGTTCCATTGTTTGAAGGGATAGAAGGTTCGGAAAACAGATATTATTTTGTTCATTCATATCATGCGGTTTGCAGAGAGAAAGAAATCTCTGCGATGAGCAGCGAATACGGATATCGTTTCACAGCAGCGGTTGCAAAAGAAAACATATATGGTGTACAGTTTCACCCTGAAAAATCACATGCATATGGGATGAAGATTATGAAGAATTTTGCGGAGGTATGTTAGATGCTGATAAGACCTAGAGTGATTCCAAGTCTGCTTATACAGGACGGTGGACTTGTAAAGACAAAGCAGTTTAAAAATCCAGAGTATCTGGGAGATCCAATAAATGCCGTTAAGATATTTAATGAAAAAGGTGTGGATGAACTGTGCATTATGGATATTTCAAAGGATAGGTACAGCAGAGGGCCGGATTTTGGACTTCTGGAAGAAATAGCGTCAGAAGCATTTATGCCGCTTGCCTATGGTGGAGGAATCAGAAATCTTGACGATGCAAAAAAGATATTTCGAATCGGCTTTGAAAAGGTTATTCTTAACAGGGTACTTGCGGAAAATGAAATGCTTGCAAGCGATATTATTCGCTTATTCGGTTCGCAGAGCGTGATAGCTTCAATTGATATTAAGAAGTCTTTTTTTGGAGGATATACAGTATATACAAATTCGGCGAGAACAATTGTTTGTAAAGATCCCCTTGGGTGGGCGAAAAAAGTTGAGAGATTGGGAGCAGGAGAAATTCTGCTTAGTAATATAGACCACGAAGGGATGCAGAATGGATTTGAACTTGGAATTGTCCGGCAAATTGCGGATAATGCAGAAATTCCAGTCATTGCGTGCGGTGGGGCAAGGAATGTCAACGACTTGTTCTTGGCATTAAGGGATGGGCACTCAGATGCGGTAAGTGCAGGAAGTATGTTTGTATATTATGGTGATAAGAAAGGGATACTTATTAATTTTCCGACTGAGGAAGAATTAATAGAGAAAGGAGTATATAATTATGAATGAATATAAGATATGTACCCGGTGTATTATGGATACATCAGACCCATTAATTTATTTCGACAAAAACGGCGTATGCAATCATTGCCACAAATATGATAGGAATGTCAAATCGTTTGGTTACAAAGGGAAGGAGACTGATATTGAAAGGGACAGGCTGATAAAGAAAATAAAAGAGTATGGGAAGGGCAGAGAATATGATTGTATACTAGGAATATCTGGTGGTGTAGATAGTGCATATCTGGCATATTTGGCTTATAAGTATCATCTCAGGGTTTTGGCTATTCATGTGGATGCGGGATGGAATTCAGAGATTGCTGTATCAAATATACAGAAAATGTGTAAATCCTTAAATATGGATTTACATACAATTGTTATAAACTGGTCTGCGATGAAGGAACTACAGAGGGCCTATATGTTCTCGGGACTGCCTAATTTAGATGTCCCGCAAGATCATGTATTTGTTGCAGCAGTATATGAATATGCAAAAAAATATAATATCCGGTATATGTTGAATGGCAGCAATTTAGCTACTGAAGGAATCTTGCCAACGGCATGGGGATATTCTTCGGTTGATTTCAAATGTATGAAAAGCGTATATAGAAAATGTGGGCGTGGAAAGAGAATTTTCAATAAATATCCGCATTTTGGGTTATTGAAATATTTCTATTTTCAGAAAAGGATAGAAAGAGTAAATTTGCTGAATTATGTACCATATTCTAAGAAGGAAGCGATAGAGACGTTAGAGAAGGAATTTGACTGGAAATACTATGGCGGAAAACATTACGAATCAAGGTTTACAAAATTTTTCCAGTCCTACTATCTGCCAGAAAAATTTGGATATGATAAGCAGCGTGCCCACCTTTCAAGTCTTGTTGTCGGTGGGGAAATGACACGGGATCAAGCGCTTAAGGAAATGGCGGATACGTCTGGATATACGGAGGCACAGATGCTGGAGGACAAAGAGTATATTTTGAAGAAACTGGATATTTCAGAGCAACAGTGGAATGAAATTATGAAATCTCCGAATAAAACGGAAATGGATTACGCCAACAATCAAAGATGGGTTCGTTTTCTATCAAATACGAAAAGAAAACTCCACGATAAAAATAGAATTTGAACTAAATTATATAGAAAACTGTGAAATGCCCTGGTGTTAAAGCAAGGGATAAAATATAATTAGGATATGGGAGAGAGGATTGTGAGAAAGAATGTCTGGATATTGAATCATTATGCAGCGATTATGATGATACAGAGGGGGGGGAGACATTACTGGATGGCGAAGGAACTGATAAAAAAGGGATACCATCCAGTTATATTTTGTGCAAATGTGATACATAACTCTAAAGATGTGATAGAGGTGGATGGAGACTATGTTGTGAAAAAGGAGGATGGAATTACCTTTATCGTGGTAAAAACGCCTTCCTATATTGGAAATGGATTCAGCCGGGTTCGTAATATGCTGGCATTTTATCGGAATGTAAAAAAAGCTATGAAGAAATACCGACAGAAGGAAGCTGTGGAGCCGGATATTATTTTGGCGTCCCACGTGCATCCATTGACCTGTGTTGCAGGACTTCAGATGGGAAGAAAGTGGAGGATTCCCTGTATTGTAGAAATCCGGGATTTATGGCCGGCAACATTGATTTCAATGGGTGCTGTGAAGGAAAAGAGTATTATGGCTAACATATTGTATTGTCTGGAGAAATATCTGTACGTTCGGGCGGATGCAGTTATATTTACTATGGCAGGCGGCGCAAGGTATATTCAGGACCAAAAATGGGATACAGGGTCTGGAGGAAAGGTAGACCTGAAAAAAGTTTTTTATATTAATAATGGTGTGGACATTCAGGCATTTGAGGAGAACGCAGAGAAATATCCTATGAAGGATGAAGACCTGGATAGTGATGAATATTTTAATCTTGTCTATACGGGATCAATCCGCAGGATTAATCAGATAGATGTTTTGCTGGATACGGCGAGAGAACTGAGAGATGAATCGGCAATTAAGATTCTATTGTGGGGTGCTGGTGATTATGTAGAGCAGATAACAAAAAGAATCGAGGAAGAACATATTACAAATGTAAAATATAAAGGAGTGGTAAAGAAACAGCAGATTCCAAGTATTCTCAGGCAAAGTGATGTCAACATTGCTCATCTTCAGAATCTCGATGTCTTGAAATATGGAGGCAGTCATAATAAATTGTTTGAATATCTGGCGGCTGGAAGACCTGTGTTTTCTACGGCTCATTCTGGATACAGCATTCTAAGGCAAGAGGACTGTGGATTGCAAACGGAGGGATATACGTCCAAAGAATTTGCAGCAGATATAAGAAAATTGTATCATATGACAGAGGAGCAGAGACAGATATGGGGACGAAATGCGGCAGAAGCAGCAAAGCAGTTTGACGTTCCAGTTCTAACAGACAAATTGGTAAAGATTATAGAAAGCCTATAAGCAAGAAGATGGGAATGAAAGAATATTAAGGTGGCTATGAGTTTTTATGGCCATGATGAAAGTAACTTAGCTTGACAATTGGACTGTTATGGTGTATAACAGTTGCTGTTAGAATGGCGTGACAATGATGTAGAAGTATAATCTTGCAATGTCCATAATTTTTTAGAAATAGATTGCGAGTGGATAATATTACAATACATAAAAACGAGGTGCAGGAAAGTGAAACAAGAGTTGCTTAGGAAGATTCAAAATAGAGAGATTATATGTGGTGTTGTAGGATTGGGATATGTTGGTTTGCCGCTTGCGGTAGAAAAGGCAAAGGCAGGATTTCGTACAATTGGATTTGACGTACAGAAAACAAAAGTGGATTGGATTAATCAGGGACATAATTATATAGGGGATGTTGTAGATAATGAATTAGAGAGTTTGGTTGAGTCGGGAAGATTATCGGCTACCACAGAATTTGATTTTGTTAAAGATGTTGATTTTATTGCAATCTGCGTGCCGACCCCTTTAGATAAACATCAGGAACCGGACATAAGTTATGTGAAGTCATCTGCACAGGCCATTTCAAAGCATCTGACAAATGGAAGTGTGGTTGTATTGGAATCTACAACTTACCCCGGAACAACGGAGGAATTGTTAAAACCTATATTAGAAGAAGGTTCCGGGCTTAAATGTGGAGTGGATTTTTATTTGGGATTTTCTCCCGAAAGAGTGGATCCGGGGAACTTGTTATACAAAACGAAAAATACGCCTAAGGTAGTAGGTGCGGTTGGTAAGGATGCGTCGGAAGTGATTAAGGCTATGTATGAAGCTATATTGGATAGCGATGTATACGCAGTGTCCAGTCCAGCAGTTGCAGAGATGGAAAAAATATTAGAAAATACTTACCGGAATGTAAATATAGGGCTTATCAATGAAATTGGCCGGCTTTGCAACAAGATGGGAATTTCTGTGTGGGAGGTCATTGAGGCAGCGAAGACAAAACCTTATGGGTTTCAGGCATTTTATCCGGGGCCAGGTTTGGGAGGGCATTGTATTCCGCTGGATCCATATTATTTAACATGGAAAGCGAGGGAGTACGGATTCCATACGACGCTTATTGAGAATTCTATGGTTATAAATGATTCTCAGCCTGAATATTGCGTGGATCGGATCATGCATATTTTGAATAGACATAAAAAGGCAATCAATGGGGCCAAGATCCTTATGCTTGGTGTAAGTTATAAGAATGACATTGATGATTATCGAGAATCTCCAGCTATCCGTCTCTTCAAAGAATTGAAAGATGTTGGAGCAGATATAGAATATTATGATCCGTGGGTATCGGAATTTAAAAATATGTACGGCATAAGTGCGAGGAGTATAAGCGGGCTGTCTGCAAAGATAGTTGCAGCCTATGACTTGATTGTAATTGGAGCAGCACATCATAACGTAGATTATGACTTAGTGCAGAAAAACGCAAAGATGGTTTTTGATACTAAAAATGTTATGGCAGATATCAAAGAACGTTACAATATCGAGGTGTTATAAATGAAAATACTTACTGTAGTCGGAGCCAGACCACAATTTATAAAGGCTGCTGTTGTTTCGCATGAACTCCGGAAAATGCATACGGAGATACTTGTTCATACTGGACAGCATTTTGATTATAATATGTCGGAACAATTTTTTGAAGAATTGAATATACCCAAGCCGGATTATAACCTTGGTATTTCCGGTGGAAGCCATGGCCAGATGACGGCAAAGATGCTGACAGCCGTGGAAAGTGTTTTAATAGAGGAGAAACCGGATTGGTTGTTGGTTTATGGAGATACAAATTCAACTCTTGCGGCGGCGTTGGCGGCAGCCAAGCTCCATATTCCGATTTGTCATGTAGAGGCCGGCGCTCGTGTGCATGATAAAAGGAATCCAGAAGAAATTAACAGAATTTGCACAGATCATGTATCAGAGTTGTTGCTTGCCTGCACAGAGAGCTGTTATAAGGAAATAAAAAAGGAGGGGCTGGCCAAAAGAGGAGTACTCGTCGGAGATCCTATGTATGATGCATTTGTTAAATATAGTAAGGTCAAAAAAGCAGATGGTATGAAATTAAAACTATTGGATGGTACAGAGAGGGAATTACCAGAACAATATTATTATATGACTTGCCACAGAGAAGAAAATACAAATGACGATCATGCGCTTACTGAAATACTTAAAGCGATGGAAATGCTCGGGGATAAGACCGTATATCCAGTTCATCCAAGAAATAAGCAAAGGGCAGGAAGGATAGTAAAGCAGTTTCAGTTCAAGAACATTATACTCTCGGAACCGGTAGGTTACTTAGAAAGTCTTGCATTGCTTAATAACGCATTGGGGGTCGTGACAGACTCTGGTGGTCTGCAGAGGGAGGCTTTTTTTGCCGAGAAACAATGTGTGACAGTTTTAGATTTTGTGGTGTGGCCAGAAACCATGATAGATAATAGGAATCAATTATCACATCCGATTGCAGGAGAGATAGTTGAGAAGATGCATCGGAAGATGACAGTTCAGCCAGGATACCGTCCCTTTGGTGATGGACATGCCGCTGTGAAAATTTTGGAGCAGATAACAGAGCAATATGTACCAGTAAGGTAAGTGAGGAAAAAATGTCTAAAATCCGAATATGCCATGTGTCGTGCGTACATTTTACTTATGATGTAAGAATATTTCAAAAGGAATGTAAATCACTTGTGAGAGAGGGCTATGATGTTCATTTGGTGATTTCTGGGAAAAATGAAAAAAAAGACGGGGTAATCATTCATGGAATCGGTGAGATACCTAAAGGCAGGATGCAGAGAATGCTTTTTCATACTAGGAGGGCATTTCGAGAGGCCTGTAAAGTGGATGCTGATATCTATCATTTTCATGATCCGGAATTATTACCGTATGCCTTGAAAATGAAAAGAAGAGGCAAAAAAGTCATTTTTGACAGTCATGAGAATGTGCTTGATATATTTGCAGATAAAAGATATATTTGGAAACCGATCCGCAGTATTTTGGAGCCGGCATATAGGTATTATATGGGTGAATGCTTAAAGAAAATGGATTTGGTTATTACAGTTGATGCTATGATAAAGGAGAAAATCCAAAAATATAATCAGGATGTTGTTTTGGTATCAAATTATCCAGAGATTAAAATGGATAGGGGAGATATTCAAAATCCGCTTGGGCAAGAACATGGGGCATATATTTGTTTTGCCGGGGGCATAACACCGCAGTGGAATCATGAAATTGTGATGAAGGCAGCTTATCGGGCGGGTGTAAAGTATGTCATGTGTGGTAAGGGGAGTGAGGAATATATTAAGTTGTTGAAACAGTGTAGGGAGTGGGAGAATGTAGTTTATTGTGGTATGGTTTCTCATGAAGAAGTAATTTGTCTTTTAGAAGATGCAATAGCAGGGGTGGCGGTATTGGACTATTCTAATAATACGAATTGGAAAAGAGGGACATTGGGAAATACGAAGTTGTTTGAAATTATGGTTTCGGGTATTCCTGTTATATGTACTGCCTTTTCGTCATGGGAAAAAATAATTAGTGATTATGACTGTGGGATTTGCTTAGAACCGAAAGATGAAGATGCCTTGACAGAGGCGATCTGCTACATGATCGAGAATAGAGGAGAGGCGAAGGAAATGGGAGTAAGGGGATGTACAGCGGTTAAAAGTCATTACAATTGGAATGTTGAGGAACGAAAATTGTTGGACGCTTATCGGAAACTGGAAGAAAAATGATATAACAAATGAATTTTTAGGAAGGGATAACGTTGAAAAACTATATGGTTCACGAGAGTTGTTATATTGATGACAACGTGCAGATAGGAGATAATACAAAAATCTGGCATTTTAGCCATATTCAATCGGGAGCGGTGATTGGTAAGAATTGCTCCCTAGGCCAGAATGTTAATATTGCAAATAATGTCAGGATTGGGGATGATGTAAAAATACAGAACAATGTTTCTGTATATGAAGGTGTTGAAATCAGGGATGGTGTTTTTTGTGGTCCTTCCTGTGTATTTACAAATGATTTGACACCGAGGGCAAGGTTTCCCAAAGGAAAAGAAAATTATAAAAAGACGATTGTAAAAGAGGGTGCTTCTATAGGTGCAAATGCAACGATTGTATGCGGAAATGTGATCGGAGAATATGCAATGGTTGCTTCAGGAGCAGTTGTTACAAAGGATGTCCCAGATTTTGCTTTGGTGGCGGGAGTACCGGCAGTTGTAATTGGAAAAGTAAACGCACAAGGCGATATAATAGAGCGAAAACCAGAGGCATTACATGCACAGGAGGGCGGGAAATGCAGTTTATAGATTTAAAGAGGCAGTATGCCAGGATTGAAAATGAGATTAATGAGAGAATCCATACAGTACTGGACCATCAGAAATTTATCATGGGTCCTGAGGTGGTAGAATTAGAAGAACAGTTGAAAAAGTATACTGGAAGAAAATATGTATTTTCCTGTGCCAGTGGAACAGATGCATTAGTCATTCCGCTGATGGCATATGAATTAGAGAAAACAGATGCGGTTTTTGTTCCCTCTTTTACATTTTTTGCAACGGGAGAAAGTGTTTCACTCGCAGGAGGAACGCCTGTTTTTGTGGATTCAGGGAGTGATTTTAATATTGACTGTCAGGATTTGGAGCGGAGAATCCAACAGGTAATGGAGAAAGGGAAATTGACGCCCAGAGGAATCATAGCGGTGGATTTATTCGGGCAGTCATGTGACTATGAGAAAATCATGGAAATCGCGGATAAGTATCATTTGTTTGTGATAGAGGATGGAGCACAGAGCATGGGCGGCGAGTATAGGGGGAGAAAAAACGGAGCATTTGGTGATGTGTCAGCAACTTCCTTTTTTCCGGCAAAGCCTTTGGGATGTTATGGAGATGGGGGGGCTGTTTTTACGGATAATGACGAATTGGCAGAAAAGATTTATTCTATCAGGGTGCATGGGCAGGGAAGCAGCCGGTATGATAATGTACGTATTGGGATAAATGGTCGAATGGACACGTTGCAGGCAGCAATCCTTCTGCCCAAATTAGAAATTCTTGATAAAGAAATTCAGGCAAGACAAATAATTGTAAAAACTTATGTGGAAGAACTGAAAAATGTATTTGAACTTCCAGTAATTAGTGAAGATAAATTAAGTGCATGGGCGCAATTTACTGTGTTAGCCCAGGATGAGGCCCAGAGGGAAAAGATTGTCAGTAGGATGAAGGAGCAGGGTATACCAATTATGGTGTATTATAGATGTCCTTTGCATATGCAGACGGCTTTTCGCTATTTGGACTATAAGGCGGAGGATGTGCCGCAGGCAGCCTGGTTTAGTAAAAGAGTGTTTAGTCTTCCTATGCATCCATATTTGGAAAATGATGAGATTGTAGAGGTTTGTAGTCAATTGAAGAAAATAGTTTCATAAATGTTGGCAGGAGAGGAAGATATTGAAGATGAGATATGCATTAATCGGTTGTGGAAGAATATCCACGAACCATATGAAAGCTGCGCTTAATAATGACTTGGAGATTACAGCAGTTTGTGACATTGAGAAAGATCATATGGAAGAGTTACTTCAAAAACATGGTCTTTCGGATGATGTTTCTATTAGGCGCTATACAGATTATCAGACAATGCTGGAGGAAGTAAAACCGGAACTTGTCAGCATTGCTACAGAGAGCGGAAGCCATGCAGAAATTGCTGTGCATTGTATTGATAGAGGGATTCATGTTATTATTGAAAAACCTATGGCAATGAAAATGAGGGATGCAGAAGAAATTATTCGTCGTTCTAGAGAAAAGGGAGTAAAGGTATCTGCATGTCATCAAAATCGTTTTAATGTTGCAGTACAGGAAATGCGAAAGGCCTTGGAGCATGGAAGATTTGGCAGGCTTTCCCATGGTTCAATCCATGTAAGATGGAATCGGAATCAAAATTACTATACTCAGGCGCCTTGGAGGGGGACCTGGGCGCAGGATGGCGGCGCCTTGATGAATCAGTGCATTCATGGGATAGATTTGCTGCGTTGGATGATGGGGGATGAAGTAGAAGAAGTGTATGGTGTGACCAGACAGCAGTTCCACCACTACCTTGAGGCAGAAGATATTGGGATGGCAGTGGTGAAATTCAAGAATGGGGCAGTTGCTACTATTGAAGGAACTACAAATGTATTTCCGAAAAATCTTGAGGAAACCTTATATTTGTTTGGAGAAAAGGGGACGGTGAAGTTAGGAGGAACATCTACCAATAATATTGATGTCTGGGATTTTGAAGATGAGACGGAGGCAGATGATAAGAATAAGGGACTGGAGGAACAGACGTCAAACGTGTATGGAAATGGGCATACCAGCTTATTTGCTGATGTGATAGACGCAATTAATAACGACAGGGAACCTTATGTGAACGCGGTAGCAGGAAGAAATGCTCTGGAGATGGTTCTTGCAATCTATAAGAGTCAAAAAGAATCTATTCCGGTCAAATTGCCTTTAGAGGATTTTGCTAGCATAGATATGGAAGGGGAATTCGGGGAGTGAATGTTGCAATACTGTTTTCGTTTAACCGAAATGCAAATTGTGTTTGTGAGTGAAATGCTGATTACAAATCTGAGAGGTAAAAATAATGTGTGGTATTTTAGGAAAAGTAGATATGCGGCATGGCATTTCAGGAGAGGAATTGCAGAGAATGTTGGATGTCATTCGCCATCGGGGACCTGACGACGAAGGTTATTTTGTTTATGGAAAAAAATCAGCTTGTCTTTATAAAGGAAAGGATACGGTAAAAGAATTTCAGGATAAAGAAGATATCAGTGCTTTAGAAAGCAGGGATGCTTATCTTTGTATGGCGCATAGGAGGCTCAGCATTATAGATATTTCTTCAGCAGGGCATCAGCCAATGCGAGATGCGAAGGCACATCTGGTAATTACTTATAATGGAGAAATTTATAATTATATTGAGCTCCGTCAGGAATTAGAAAATACAGGATATTCTTTTTGCACAAATACTGATACAGAGGTTATTTTGAAAGCATACCAAGAATGGGGAAAGCAATGTGTAGAACATTTTAATGGGATGTGGGCGTTTGCTATTTTCGATGAAGAACAGGGGGAAATTTTTTGTTCTCGTGACCGCTTGGGTGCAAAACCCTTTTACTATTATATAGCGGAGGACAAATTTATATTTGCTTCGGAAATGAAACAGATTTGTCAGGACAGACAAATTGAAAGAAAAATGAATGAGAAAGTATTAGCTGCAGAGGTAATATTCCGGATTAGTGATTATAACGAGGAAACATTGCTGGAGAATATCTATTCATTACCGGGAGGATATAATCTTTCCGTGTCGCTTGATTTTAAGAAAGAGGAAATCTTATGCCTAAAGAAAGAACAATATTGGGATTTAAAAATAGGCAAGGAGAAAGATAGATCAGATCGGTGGTATGAATATATAAAAAAGGCGATAAGGTTACGTCTGCGGGGGGATGCACCGGTGGGCGCTATGCTTTCAGGGGGGGTAGACAGTTCCTTTATTGTTGGGGAAATCAGTAAATATTATAAGGAGAATGGGTGGGATATAAAAGATTTCCCTACCTTTACATCTTGTTATGAAAATGCAGAGGAACATGATGAGACATACTTTGCTCATTTGGTAAATGAAACATGTGGCACCGCGGAAAACCTGATATATCCTGATAAGGAAAATACATTTGATGCGTATCGAAAGATGATATGGCACTTTGAGGAATTTAGTGCATTATCAACGCTTGGAAGTTTTATGACTCTGGAAGAAATATCGAAGTCTGGTATTAAGGTTTTGATTAACGGCCAGGGTGGAGATGAGAGTATGTTTGGATATGAGAGGTACTATTCACGGTATTTTATGGACTTGTTGAAAAAAGGGAGGATAATACGGTTTATACATGAATATGGGGAGACAGTCAGGAATTCTAAATTTAATATGAAGCAATTGTTGCAGAATATTGTATATTTTGGGATTCCTGCTGTAAGAAGACTGAGAAATCAAATAAAGGCAAGAAAATATGTGACAAAAGATTTACGTTGTTGTCTGGATGAAAAGGAAATAAAGAAATGCATTTCTAATAAGAGTTTTGATGACTTAATTTATAATGAACTTAGAAAAGGACAGTTAGCACATAATTTGCTTTATGACGACAGGGCGTACATGGCATTTTCTATGGAAGGCAGGGTTCCTTTTATAGACTATGAATACCTCGAAAGTGTAGTGGATATTGAACCTAGAAGCAAGTTTAGGAAGGGATATACGAAGTTTTTGATTCGTGAAAAGATGGTAGGAAGTGTGCCTGAGAAAGTAATTTGGAGGACGAACAAAAATGGTTGGTCTTCTCCAGCGGAACGCTGGATTGCGCGTTTTCCCGAGGAAGAATTAGAGAAGCTGTTTCAGAATCCACATTCAAGCAAGTATTTTGATGTCGAGCGTGTAAAGAAGTTATATGAGACAAATCATACTTGCAGGGAATTTGAGAATTTTTTATCGGTTGAAGTTTTTATGAGATTATTTGAAGTTAGCGCTTAAAGGAATACAATTTTGTTGCAAAAATAAGATAGAGAATATATTTGAGGATTATCAATGAATATAAGTATAAAAAAGCTTAGAAGTTGTTTATTTGGGCTGTTAGTGATATCTTTTAATTTTGGAAACCATTTTAAGATTGCAGGAATGTCTATTTCACAGTGCATTGCACTTATTGTAATGCTTTTTTCGGTTGTCGATTTAATGGAAATATTTCCGAATTATAATAAATTGAAAAAGGAAAAAAGAATTGTATTGTTTCTTATTTTAGCTTGGGGGGTAATTAGTATTATTCAGGTTTTATGGGTGAGTGATATGGCTTGGTGGAAACATGGAATACGTACCCTTTTTATCAATTTATTAATTTGTTTAGAAATGTGTGTGCTATTTAAGGATAATAAAGATTATCTCATAGTGATGAAAAGCGTAGAGCTTTCGCTTTTATTGTCAATTATGATTGGTCTATATGAGAATTTTCGAGGTGTACATTTTGATAGCGATCCGAAGGATCTTGTATATGGATTTTTGAACATCAGGGGATTCATAGGAAACTCTAATGATTTTGCCTCGTGGATTATTTTGTGTTTGTTAGGAGTGACCTTGTACTATTCTAAGAAAAAAAGAAAATACGTATGTATTATTGAATGGCTTCTGGGAGCGTATGTTGTTAGACTTACAGGTTCCAGAGCAGGAGTACTAAGCGTAGTGTTTGGCATTTTCTTTATTCTTGTTGGAAATATCCTTAAATTGGGGGAAGAAACCAAGAATAGACTGCCGCAAAAACGAAAGGTACTTCATATATTGGGAATCGTGTCAGTGGTAGCAGCGGGGGGGATGTTTTTATTAGGTAGTGATGTTATAGCATTCATAAATAATGTTTCCAGTGCCTCGTCGAGTGATGTATTTCGTTTGAGCATTATAGAAGATTCTTTGAAGGTGGCTTTGAAGTATGTGTTCATCGGAGCTGGGGCAGATCAGACGACATTTTATGTTGGCATCAATCCGCATAATTTTTTATTAGAGCTTTTGGCGGATTATGGGATTTTGATTGTAGGAATTATTGTTTTCATATTGTGGAAGATTTTTATCAGAATATTTGAATCAAAAAAAATTACAGGTTATGGAATTGCCTGTTATGCGTTTGTTCCAACTTTTTTAATGATCAGCATTGCTTCCAGCAGTATGGCGCGTCTTAGAATGACATGGGTTGTTTTGTTATTATACTATTTTGTTTCGGCAGAACAAGTAGAAGAACGTAAATACAGGAGGCGTATAGTTTTAAGAACCTTAGAAAGATCCAATTTAGAGAAACTTCAAGTAAGGTAAAGAGAACGAATATCAAAGGAGATGGATGTGGATATTTTAATTATTGCAAACGGATTTCCAAATTCTGCCAATTCTATGCTTGGTATTTTTGAATATGATCAAGCAAAAGCTCTTGCTAAAATGGACAATCAGATAACGTTTTTTGGAGTGGATTTAAGGTCATTGCGAAGGTGGAGAAGATGGGGGATTGTTTCTGGAGAAGAAAATAATATAAAACATTATACGATAAACATTCCAGTTGGGGCTGTTCCTGCTAAAATATTAAATTTTGTTGGGAAGATAGCCTTGCGTATTTTATATAAATCGGTATTTAGGAATAAAAAGAATCCAGATTTGATTCATGCGCATTTTACGGAAATGGGCGCGATTTCCTCTGCAATAGCGTGCAGATATGACATACCGCTTGTTGTAACAGAGCATTCCTCAGAAGTCATGGAAGAAAAGTTAAAGTTGGGGTATGTGGATATAATAAAAGAGTCTTACCGGTCAGCGGATAAATTGATTGCCGTTAGCAGCAGCCTTGCAGCCTGCATAAAAGAGCGGTATGGTTTCTCCTGTGATGTCATACCGAATGTGCTTTATGGTAATATTTTTTTTGACGTCAATCAGAAACCGCATCATCCGTTTTGTTTTGTGTTTACGGGTGCTGTAATTAAAACAAAGGGGATAAAACTTTTATGCGAGGCGTTTTTGGACGTATCTGAGGTGTGTAAGGATGTGCATCTGATGGTGATAGGGGAAGGTGAACTGTTGGATGAATGTGTTGCATGGTGCAGGGAGAATCACATGGAAGGAGCAGTTAAATTTTATGGTTTCTTAAGCAGACGGGAAATTGCGGAATTGTATACAGTATGCGACTGCTTTGTACTGCCTTCTGAGGTGGAAACTTTCGGAGTTGTCTATGCGGAGGCCCTGGCTGCCGGCCTGCCGGTGATTGGGACAAAATGCGGAGGTCCAGAGGACTTTGTGGATGACAGCAACGGTATTCTTGTGGAGGTTGGAAATAAGACCGAACTGGTTGAAGCAATGAAATATATGTATGAAAACCGATCATCCTATGATTCCAATGTGATCAGACAGGGAGTGAGCAAACGGTTTTCAGAAGAAACAATTGCAGGTCAATTGATGCTTGTGTATCAGGACGTGATTCGAAAGAGGAATTGCAGATGAAGATAAGAACAGTAACTTTTTTTAAAGAAAATAACAGTGGGGCAGTATTGCAGGCTTATGCGCTTTCTCATTATTTAGCCTTATTAGGAAATGATGTTGAAATTCTAAATTATGATCCGTTCTGGTCTGGACGAATAAAAGACAGCAATAGCCTAAAGGACAGGGTAAAGGCTGTTTTGTTATACCCACATCATAAAAATGTTGGCAGAAAATATAGATTATTTCGTGAAAAGTTTTTAAGTATGACGCCTATAGTCAGAAGTGTTGAAGATATAGAAGAATTAAGTGATTGTGATGTATATATTGCGGGAAGTGATCAGATTTGGAATCCTTATCTTCTGGGATGTATGGATGACATATTTTTTTTGAATTTTACTACAAATGCAAGGAAAATGTCATATGCGGCAAGCTATGGGAGGGATGATTTCAGCGAGGAATATTTAAAAAAGGTTGCGCAATTAACGAGTGATTATAGTTCTATCTCTGTAAGGGAAAATAACTTTAAGACAGCGTTAAATCCTTTGGTAGGGCAGGATGTCGAATGCGTTTCCGATCCTGTATTTCTTTTAAATGCAGAAGAATACAGGAGGATAAAAAAAGAGCCTAAACTGTCTGGATATTTATTGATTTATACGAAGTCATATACAGATGACATCTGGGAGTATGCAAGGTATATAGCAAGAAAAAGAAATTTAAAAATTGTTGATACATCTAAAATATTTAAGAAAAAAGGTGTTAATTTTGTAAGGGCTAATATAGGTCCGGAGGACTTTCTTGGACTTATAGATGGCGCAGATTTTGTTTTGACCAATTCATTTCATGGGACAGCATTCTCCATTATTTTAGAAAAAAATTTTTATGCGTTGAGCGCTGGCGCCGCTAATGCCAGAATAGAGTCTTTGTTAGAACATTTGGATCTTAAGGACAGGCAGATTATAAAAGGAGCTAATTTTGAAATATCGGATATCGATTATAATAAGATTGTGCAGCAAAGATTAAAATATACTGGCATGGCACGAAGTTTTTTAGAAAAAAGCCTGCTCGGCTTACGAGACAATTAGTTCTATATTAAATAAACTAATAGAAGTTTGTATGGTACGTATATGATTTGCAAAAAGGGGCTCAAGATGGAAACAAGAAAGGGACGCACAAAGTTATTTTTTTATGGTTCGCTTACCACGGCGATTTATCAGTTTTTTTTGATGCTGAGCGGGTTTATTATTCCAAGGCTTATGCTCACAGCTTATGGCTCGGAGTTAAATGGACTGGTATCGTCCATAAGCCAGCTTATATCTTATCTTACCTTGATCGAAGCGGGGTTGTCTGCGTCAATCATATATGCCTTATATAAACCATTGGCAGCGAATGATCATAAGAAGATAAATTCCATTTTATCAGCGGCAAAAAAGGGCTACTTCCAAATTGGATATATTTTTACCTTTTTGGTATTACTGCTTGCGGCTGTGTACCCTGTATGGAAACCGAGTCGGTATCTGTCAGGAGAGCTGGTGTTTCTCTTGGTTTTGGCGCTGGGATTAAAGGGAGTTATTGATTTTTTTTCTCTGGCAAAGTATCGCTGCCTGCTGTCGGCAGACCAGAAAACGTATGTAATTTCCCTTGCTTCCATTGTGTATCAAGTATTGCAGGTGCTGATAGTCGTTGTTTTAACGGTATGCAGGGTTAATATTGTGGTTGTTTACTGGACGGCGCTTCTTGCTGTATCGCTGCGTTCATTTATTTTGTGGCTATATATTAAGAGACAATATCCTTATGTAAGGTATGATAGTGAGCCGGATGCTGTTGCCTTGTCAAAACGCTGGGATGCATTATATCAGCAGTTGCTTGGAGCTGCGCAGAACAGTGTACCTATATTTATTGCTACAGTATATTGTACCTTGTCACAGGTTAGTGTATTTACCGTATATAATATGATCATCAGTGGTGTGAATGGCGTGATGGGTATCTTTATTTCAGGATTGGCGGCGTCATTTGGAGATGTACTGGCCAAAAAGCAACAGGATATCTTAGAAAGGAGCTATGAGGTGTTCATGTTTGCATATTCTTGTGTCAATACGTTTGTATACAGTATTTCCGCCATCATGATTGTGGATTTTGTGAAAATATATACAGCCGATATAAGGGATGAAAATTATGTGGTGCCGATCCTTGGTATTTTAACGGCGGCTAACGGTTTTTTGTATAACTTGAAAACACCGCAAGGGATGATGATTAATTCAGCGGGCCATTATAAGGAAACAAGAGTTCAGTGCACGATCCAGGGATTGATTATCTTGGTTTTAGGGTTGGTGCTGGCGCCCAAATATAAGCTGGCTGGTATCCTGGTTGCATCTTGTATGTCTAACATTTATAGGTGCATTGACTTGATCTTCTATGTGCCCCATAGAATCATTCATCAGCCGATATGGAAGACCTTGAAAAACCATATATGGTCAGTGATGCTATTTGCCTTGATTTATACTTGTTCTTTTGCGATTCCTATCAATGCAAACGGTATTTTGGAATGGATTTTAAAAGCGATATTCCATTCGATGATTGCAGTGGCGCTGATTGGTGGTTTTTCGCTTTTGTTCTACAGGAGGGAATTAAAAGAGATGGCGGTTGTGCTAAAGAGGATGGTGAGAAGGTAGGTGGATATTTATGCAGGATAGTATTAAAACGATAGATACCATAGTGTATGCAGGAAAAATGAAAGATAGGGATGCGCTTATGGAATCTTCTTCGGGAGGGGCATTCACGGCGCTTTCCGATGTGTTTCTTGATAATGGGGATGGAGTGGCTTGCTGCACTTATAACTATGCCAGCCATGTTTCGGAATTTGTCTTAGCTACCACGAAAGAAGAACGGGACACGGCCCGCGGTTCTAAATATATGCAGAGCATACCTGGCGATATCTATACAAAGTGTGCCGAATGGCTGAAAGAAAATCCTAATAAGAATCTCCTGTTCGTGGGAGTGGGATGCCAGAGTGAAGGTTTTCGAAAGTATGCGGAGCTGATGGGGATCAGGGAGCAGGTGTATATTGTGGATCTGGTATGCCATGGATCGCCAAGTCCTAAAATATGGAGAGAATACGCGGCAGAACTTGAAACCGCGAATGGCGGAAAAATGAAGTATTTGACTTTTAGGGATAAAAGAAAAGGTTGGGAGTCACCTACAGCATTTTGTATTGTGAACGGGAATGAAGTGCTTTTGAATAAGTACACGCACATATTCTATAATCAATGTGCGCTTCGCCCTTCTTGTCATGTATGCCCATTTGCGACTACAGAGAGGAAAGTTGATTTAACTATAGGAGATTTTTGGCATATAGAAGAAAAGATGCCAGATTTTTATGACCCGGATGGTATTTCGCTTTTCCTGATTCATACAGAAAGAGGATTAGAGTTGTTTAATGCCATCAAGAAATCGTTAGATTATAGGCGTAGCAATGTTAAGGATTGCTGGCAGATGAATTTGGAAATGCCTACGCCGGCTTCACCGTTGCGTTCTGTATTTTGGAGGGATTATAAGAAGAAAGGAGTTAATTATATTATGAAAAAATATGGTTCGGTATCGTTGGCCGCAAGAGTAAGAAATAAAATAATGCGAATATACGGGGGGGGGGGTATTCGAACTAAATAATAATTACTACCCGGTCTATATGCATATACATGAGGTTCATGTGGCTTTCAGCGCTAGGAGGGCATCATAATGAATTGGACGGAACCGAAAGTATATGCTGTAAAACATAAAAATGAGGAAACGAGGGCGGCATCACAGTCTGGAGGAGCATTTACTGCGTTATCAGACAAGGTGCTGAAAGAAGGCGGTGTGATCTATGGCTGTGTATTAACGGAGGATTTTTGGGCAGTTCATATCCGGGCAGAGGATTTCCAAACCAGAAATTTGATGCGCGGTTCAAAGTATATACAGAGTAAGATGGCTGATACTTATAAAAGAGCACAGCAGGATCTTAAATCAGGGCGCAAAGTTTTATTCTCGGGTACTTCCTGCCAGGTGGCAGGGTTCAGAAAGTTTCTTGGGAGAGAATATGAGAATCTGCTCTGCGTGGATATTATTTGTCACGGCGTGCCAAGTCCTTTAATCTGGAAAGAATATATAGAATGGCAGGAGAAAAAAAGGAAGGGAACGGTAAGTGCAGTCGATTTTCGGAATAAGTTGAATTTTGGCTGGAAAAGCCACATTGAAACATTGACAATGGAAGATGGAAGAAAGATTAATAGCCGCATATTTGCGACATTATTCTACGGACACAATGCGCTGCGTCCCTCCTGCTATGCCTGTCCATTCAAATCGACTATGCATCCAGGAGATATTACGATTGGGGATTATTGGGGAATTGAAAAAGCTGCTCCTGAATTTGAGGATAATCAAGGTATATCCATTCTTCTCGTCAACAGCACTGTGGGGGAGAGAGCATTTGAGGCTGTAAAAGAGTATGTTTATTGGAAACCAACAAAAATAGAAGACAGTATGCAAGAACCGCTGAAAGCACCATGTCCAAGACCTGCAAAACGCGATTTGTTTTGGAAAGATTTTAGTGAAAAAGACTTTCGGTACATTGTTGGAAAATATGGAGGAAATGGTTTCAAGAGCAGGGTGAAGCGGAGACTGTCAGTTGTTAAGCATGGAATACTGAAAAGAATATCAGATAGAAAGTAGGTGATTGTTGGATGGAGAAAGAACTTCCCATACTGTATAGCAAAAAGGAGGAATGTTGTGGCTGCACAGCATGTTATGCTATATGTCCAAAGAATGCAATTTCTATGGTAGAGGATGACGAGGGCTTTGAGTATCCGAAAGTAGGAGAAGGATGTATAAGGTGTTATCAGTGTTTGAAGGTTTGTCCTTTTAAGTCCCAACATAAGGAGAGGGAACATTTAATCAATGGATGATAAAAAGAGTCGAATATTTGCTATTTATTGGCAAGTGGTACAATATAGTATATCTTATGGAGGAAATTTTAAATGGAGACACAAGAAAGAGTGGAACGAGAGATAAGCTTAGTAGACTTAATGTGGAATATTTTATTGAGTTGGAGAAGACTGATATGTTTGGGCATTATATTTGCAGTATTAGTTGGAGTAATGAGATATTTTTTGGATGTGCGAGCTTATAATGCATCTAAGAATATAGATTATGAGGAGATGGAGGATAGTTTGGAAAAAGAGGAATTAGAAAAACTTTCCAATGCCATTACGCTTCAGGGACGAATTAATAATTTTGAGGATTATCTTAAGAGTTCAGCAATTATGCAGATTGATCCTTATGCAAAGCCGGTATTAGAATTACAATACTATATACAGTCAGATTATATTATTAACTTTACGAGAGATAATGAACGGGATTATACGTCAGAGATTGTGTCTATGTATTGTAATTATTTGAACAGTGGAGAGCTGGCAGAGGCGGTAATCAATGAGCTGTCATTGCCCATAACAAAAGAAGATTTTGGGGAGTTAGTGTCGGCAGCTATGCGAAGTACAGACAGCTCAAGTATCTATTTGAGTATTAGTTATGCGGAGGAAGGAAAACTTGATAAGATTTCTGATGTGGTACAAAATTTGATGGAGAAAAAGTCATCTGAGTTCCAGGAGATTGGTACCCATAAGTTGCAATTGGTGGATGAATCCCAGAGTGTAAAAGTAGATGCAAATTTAGCTGAGAGGAAGAATACGGTTTCCAATAACATTATGACGCTTAAAACACAACTTGGTACTTTAAAGGCGACAATGTCAGAAGAACAAAAGCAATTGTTTGATATAAAAGCCTATGAGTTGTGGGGAACGGAATTAGAGGAGTTGGAGGAGCCGGTATTTCGTATTAAATATATGATATTAGGAGCTGCGTTTGGTATATTTTTAGTATGCGCATGGGTTGCGTGTAAATTAATTTTTGCGTCCAAGCTACAATTTGCTAAAGAAATCCGCAATATATATGGGGTGCGTCTGTTCGGTGAGGCAGAGGATTTAGAACCCAAGAAGAAATTTTTATCTGGGATTGATCGTTGGATTCTCAATTTGAGAAATAGAGGTAAAAAGGCACAAACAGTTACACAGCAGATAAAGAGTATTTCTATGAACATAGCCCTTTCCTGTAGACAGCAGGGAGTGGACAGTATTTACATCACAGGCAGCGAATATAATAAGGCAGACAAAGTTTTTTTAGATAATCTAAAAAAGGAGCTTTCGACACAAAAAATCCGCACTAAAGATGGAGGAAGCGTGTTAAACGAGCCAGAATCCCTGCAGGCAGGAGTGGAGACAGGCCATATTGTATTAGTAGAACAGAAACAAATATCAACTTATAAAAATATCTATATGGAGTTGGAGCTGTTACGGGAATACCAGAGCGATATTTTAGGCGTTATTGTGTTATAAGCATTATTTTTGCAAAGTTCCATACGAAAAAAATTGGCATATGCCTTTCCATCATATTTTTATCTGTCTCTAAATTGGAACAGATAAAATCGAGCGCTAGACCGATGGACTAAGGTTGGGATGGCTGGTGTTTCGAGTGTTGCCATCCCGTGAGGCATTATAAGGATAAGTGTAGGGGTTTGCTGTCGGATGGATCGGAAAGCAAAGATTTGGAGGACACAAGAAGCTCTGATGTTTAAAAATTTTTGTAAAAAGCCTCTCATATTATGGTTTTAGAAAATAAAAGATTCGGACCTTGACTTTTTCTATATCTGATATTATAATAAAAGCAATTGTTTATTTGTATTGAGGCAGTCATGTGTGCAGAGTATATTTATATACTCTGCATGTTTGAGCGGATATGGCGGAATTGGCAGACGCGCTAGATTTAGGTTCTAGTGTTTTCGGACGTGTGGGTTCAAGTCCCACCACCCGTACCATGCCGATTTAGCTCAGTTGGTAGAG
>CAPQSW010000003.1:25987-30667 GCA_948688495.1 uncultured Lachnospiraceae bacterium
ATATATATATGTATGATACTTTTTTGAAAGAAATTCCATACAAAGGGGGAATCTGTAATGGCAGCCTCGACGCAAAATGAAGCAAAAGTTAGATTAAGCCGTGACAACATGAAAGCATATTTGTTTTTACCCACACCGGAGTTGGAATCCTATAGCTTTAATTATATATTAGCAATGCTGCAGAGCAGCGGTATATCTTATGGAATCAAGGAAAATAAGATTAAGCAGATGCTGGAGCAGCAGATTTATAATCAGGAGGTCCTTGTTGCGGAGGGACAGATACCTGAAGACGGTGTAGATGGATATTATGAATATAAGTTTGACATGAATTTCAGTAAGAAGCCTAAGATAAAACCGGATGGTTCTGTGGATTACTGGAGTATTAAAATGGTGGAGATAGTTACCAAAGATCAGGTAATTGCAGAATATCATAAGTCCATTCAGGGAAAAGATGGCGTGGACTTAAAAGGCAAACCAGTATTGGCGAAGCGTGGCAGAGATTTAGTTCCATTGCGTGGCAAAGGGTTTGAACGTTCCGAAGATGGGGCAACTTACAGATCTATGATGGACGGTAAGATTGAGATGAGTGGGGAACGTATTGTCATCTTACCGGTATATGAGATTAATGGTGATGCAGATTTGTCTGTTGGTAACATTGATTTCCGCGGGGATGTCATTATCCATGGAAGCGTGTGCAGTGGTCTGACGGTGAAGGCAACCGGATCGGTAACAGTAGATGGTATTGTGGAAGGTGCGAATATTGAGGCCGGCAAGGACATTGTGCTTAGAAGCGGTGTTATGGGGGCGTCCAGGGCGACAATTATGGCGAACGGTAATATTTCTGCAAAGTTTTTTGAATATACCAGAGTACATGCAAATGGAACGATTCAGGCGGATGTATTTTTAAATTGCCAGGTATCCTGCGGAGAGAGTATTATCCTCAATGGGAAAAAGGCAAGCATTATTGGCGGCGAAGTGGGCGCGATTGAGAGTATTGAGGTAGATACGCTTGGAAGTGAAGGAGAAGTGCGGACCCACGTAAAGATTGGCAATGATATGGCTACACGCCGCAGGATTAGTGTCTTGCAGAACAAGATTAAGATAGAGAAGACGAATCTCAGTAAGATTGAGGAAGGATTGAAGATTCTCAATGAGCTGAAGAATGATCCAAGAAGGACAGATTTGCTTCGAGTAAAGATTCGGGATACTGCACTTTTGGCAGGTGATGAGGCAGAGCTTGAGAAGCTGCAGGATCAGATTGAGCGTGCAAGAGGCGGAAGCGTCAAGGTTACCGGGAATGTATATCCTGGCGTCAGGGTAGAGATTGACGAGCTTCGTGTATTGGTGAAGGAGCAGCAGAAGCGCTTAGAGTTTGTACGGGAGCAGGATAAGATTCTTATGTGCGCGCTGGAATCTTGATGGAATATTATTTTGTCAATACCCTGTCGGTAAGCAGAGGTTAGAAATCGATGGTTGAATCCTTTATATAAAGGGTTCAGCCTTTTTTTGTAGATATTTGTCGCACGAAAATTTACCATTTTCTATATTTGGGACTAGATTTCAAACTCTCACTGTATTATAATGAGCACTGCAAATACATAACTGAGGAAAGCAGAAAATTATGAGGACATATGAGGAAATAGTGGCAGGCATTCTGGAAATCCCAAGATTCACTACCAAAAATAAGCTGGAGCATACCAAAGAACTGCTTTGCCGTCTGGGAAATCCCCAGGATGGGTTTAAAATCATCCATGTGGCGGGAAGCAATGGCAAGGGAAGTGTCTGTGCGTATATAGACAGTGTTCTTCGTGCGGCGGGAAAACGGACAGGTCTCTTTACTTCTCCGCATCTGATATATATCGAGGAGCGTTTTGCAGTGGACGGAAAGTCTTGTGCCAGGCAAGAGTTTATAGAGGCGTCAGAGCGTGTCAGGAGTGCTGTTGAGTCAATGGTGCAGCAGGGGATGCCCCATCCCACATTTTTTGAGTACATTTTTGCAGTGGGAATGGTCATTTTTGCCAGGTATCAGGCAGAGTTTGTGATTTTGGAGACAGGGCTTGGCGGGAGGCTGGATGCCACGAACATAGTTGCGCATCCCATTCTTACGGTGATTACCTCCATCAGCCTGGAACACACAGAGCTTTTGGGAGATACGATTCCAGAGATTGCAGCGGAGAAGGCAGGAATTATAAAGCCCGGGGTCCCTGTAATCTATGATGCGTCTGTGCCGGAGGCTGGCAGAGTTATAGAAGCCTTTGCCCGCCGAAAGGGATGCCGGGTTTATCCAGTGTTTCCAGATAAAGTTAAAATTTTATTAAACACAGGAAAAATGATTGCATTTTCTTATAATTCTGGTTATGATGATACTGTTACAAAATTTGAGATTCCCTTTGGTGCGCCTTACCAGGCCAGGAATGCGGCAGTGGCCCTTGAGGCAGTAAACCGGCTTGCGTGTTATGCGGATATTTCCACAGAAAAGATACAAAAAGGGTTTGCCGGGGTAAACTGGAAGGGAAGAATGCAGCAGGTAGATACAGATGTGTATTTTGACGGGGCGCATAATGCGGATGGAATAGAGAAACTTCTTGAGGCAGTAAGACAGGTTGCGAACCTCCCCGGGATTTTATTATTTTCCATGGTAAAAGAAAAAGATTATCTGCGTACCGCAGAATATTTGCTATGCCATGGGAACTGGGAGGAGATTGTGGTTACATCTGTTCCCGGAACGCGGGGGATAGACAGTCATACATTGGCAGGAATATTTGTGCAGACAGCGCAGGTGCACCAGCAGAAAGTAAGGATTACACAGATAGAAGATATAGAGGAAGCGTATCAATACGCATTATCGTTGAAAAAGCCGGGACAGCCATTATTTTGTGCGGGCTCGCTCTATCTCATTGGAGAGCTGGAAAGAATTGCAGGAGGTATGGAATGATTGATTTTGAAGAAGAATTGAAGAAATTTAAACCCAGCCTGGAAGTTGAGGAGGTTGAGGATGCAATATATGACAGGGATCTCACTGATATGACGGATATCATGCAGGAAATTCTCAAAGAAGCAAGGCAACAGCGGTAAGCAGTTGGAAGGATAGAAAGGATTAATATGGATTCTTATAATAAAATTATCCGTCTTTCAAATACCCTGTACAATGACGGATTGGAAAAAGCGAGTGTGCGGGATTTGTCCGGTGCAGCAGATTCTTTGCGGAAAAGCCTGCGGTACTATAAAGCGAATATCCCGGCACGTAACCTGCTGGGACTAGTCTATTATGAAATGGGCGAAGTGGTAGATGCCCTGAGTGAGTGGGTAATCAGCCGCAGCCTCAAGCCGGAGGGAAATCCGGCGGAACAGTATTTAGAGGCAATACAGTCTAACCGTTCCCGTCTTAGTTCTGTAAACCAGACGATTAAGAAGTATAATCAGGCGCTATTGTACTGTAATCAGAATAGTAAGGATTTGGCGATTATCCAGTTGAAAAAAGTACTTTCCATGAATCCAGCTCTGGTAAAGGGGCGGCAGCTTTTGGCGCTGCTGTATATGGAGGAAGGAAAGTATGACCGTGCCAAGAAGGAGTTGAGTGAGGCGGCGAAAGTTGATACAAGCAACCTCACAACACTGCGCTATCTCAGGGAGGTAAACCAGCATCTGCAAAAAAATGTTTCCTCCACAAAGACGGTAGGCCATAAGAAAGAGGATACGGCTTCTTACCGGAGCGGGAATGAGACAATTATCCAGCCGGTAAATATGAGGGATACCTCACCGTTTATGACTATTTTGAATCTGATTATTGGTGTAGGGATCGGGGCATTGATCACCTTCTTTCTCATTATACCGACCGTCCGGCAGAGTGTCATATCAGAGGCGCGTAAAGCGGAACTGCAGGCCAATGACGAGCTGACGACCCGGACCCAGGAGATGAATGAGCTTAATCAGGAGATTGAGGACTTAAAGTCGCAGATTAAGAATATGGAGGGTGACTCAGAAGATGCACAGAAGATGATTGATAATTACGAGCAGATGATTGCAGTCTGCTACGATTATTCGCAGTTGAATATTCAGGCAGCGGGGGACGGTATGGAGAAGGTGGATCCCGGGCTTTTGGGTGCTCAGTCAAAAGCAGTTTATGATAAAATGAACGGTTTGGTAAGTGAGCAGTACATGGCAGCAGTATATCAACAGGCGGAACAGGATTATAACAGCCGGAATTTTGCTGCGGCAGTTACCGGACTGGAGAAGGTGGTACAGGCAGAGGAGGATCATGATGATGGGTATGCCATCTATCATCTGGCGCATTCCTACCGTCAGACTGGAGATATAGAGAATGCCAAGAAATACTATCAGCGGATGATAGAGCTGCATCCAGGAACCCAGAGGGCAAGAGCATCCCAACAGTATCTGGATGAATTAAACAGGCAGCAGCCATAATTTATATGGAGCGTCAGATCAATCTGCCGCTTGGCATAACATAAGAAAACAGAAATAAATATATTACAAAAGATGTCATATTCGTATGGCATCTTTTGTATTTCATAGGAGACAGAGACCGAAAAGGTTGCCATATTAAGTGGAAAGGAAGGAAGATTATGGATTATAAATATAAAAAGGATTATGGGTGCCTTATCTTGAAAATGCCCACAGAGCTGGACCATCATGCGGCAGAGTTTCTGAAGGAGGAAGCAG
>CAPQSW010000003.1:30677-150062 GCA_948688495.1 uncultured Lachnospiraceae bacterium
AAAATATCCGGTACGCAGTCTGGTGTTTGATTTTTCAGATACGATGTTTATGGACAGCTCAGGAATTGGAGTAATTATTGGAAGATGTAAAAACGTACGTTTTTCGGGAGGATATGTAAAGGCAGTGCATTTAAATGAGCAGATACGACGGATTTTCCAGTTATCTGGCTTGAGAAAAATTATGGAGGTTGAGTAGGAGAAAAGGAGGAATCTATGGAAGATTTGAAAAATGAGATGAAGATGGAATTTCCTGCCGCATCTTCTTATGAAGGATTTGCAAGGGTTACGGTTGGGGCGTTTGTGGCAGGTTTAAATCCGACTGTGGACGAGCTGGCGGATATTAAGACTGCGGTCAGTGAGGCCGTGACAAACTGCATTATTCATGGATATGAGCAAAAAGAGGGACGCATCTGGATTCAATGCAGTACCCAGGGAAATCAGGTGGAGATTTCCGTGATGGATGTGGGAAAAGGGATTTCTGATATTGCACAGGCACGTGCGCCAATGTTTACCACGAAACCAGAGCTGGAGCGGTCCGGTATGGGGTTTGCATTTATGGAGGCATTTATGGATGCAGTAGAGGTAATCTCTGAGCCGAGGAAGGGGACCTGTGTTACCATGCGTAAAACCATAGGGGAAGGGTGAGAAGCTTGGATGAGCCAAGGACAGTGGCAACGGAAGATGAAAGGGATGCATTACATAGACAGCTTTTAAAACAGTCACAGTCAGGAGACCGTCTGGCGAGGGATGCCATGGTACAGAGCAATATGGGGCTGGTGTGGAGTATCGTACGCCGATTTAACAATCGGGGATATGAGCTTGAGGATTTGTTCCAGATTGGGAGTATTGGTTTGATGAAGGCGATTGATAAATTCGACGTCTCTTTCTCTGTGAAATTCTCAACGTATGCGGTGCCTTTGATTAGCGGGGAAATCCGGCGTTTTCTGCGGGATGACGGTATGATTAAGGTGAGCCGCAGTTTAAAAGAGAGCGGGGCAAGAATGAGGCAGGCGCGGGAGAAGCTACAGGCAGAATTAGGGAGGGATCCGACACTTTCGGAGCTCTCAGAGGAGACCGGGATGCCCAGGGAAGAGATCGTTATGGCGTTGGAGGCGAATGGTGAGGTGGAATCCATTTATAAGAATACATCATCTTCCGATGGGAAAGAAACCTGCCTTGCAGACCGTTTGCCCCAGGAGGGAGACAGTCATGAAAGACTGCTGAACCATATGGTGCTGGAACAGCTTTTGGGTGAGCTTGGGGAAACAGAGCGACGTTTGATTGAGCTTAGGTATTTTGGAGAGCGGACACAGACTCAGATTGCACAGGAAATGGGAATCAGCCAGGTTCAGGTCAGCCGGATGGAGAAAAAAATCCTTTTAGAGATGCGAAAGAAGCTTAACCGTTAATTCTTGTTGGATGATAGAGGCAGGAACATCAGGGGCAGAAACAGGAGGAAGGCAAATGCGAAGTATTTCTGGAATGCCTTCCGACGAAATGGCAGGTGACGCGAAGCGGCGCGTGCCGCTACCTGCAAAGGTCAGGAATAGAGACCTCGAAATTCTCCCGGCGTCATCTGATAGCTTTCCTTAAATGCACGGTAAAAATTGCTGACATCTGTGTAGCCGATATGGTATACAATTTCTTCGACGCTCAGCTTGGAATTGATTAATAGATAGGCCGCTTCTTTTAGACGCAGTTTCTGAACCAGGGTCGTAAAGGTATATCCGGTCCGGGATTTGATATAACGGCTTAAATATCCTTCACTCAATCCGAAATGCTTTGCAACCATACGTAATGTAACTTCGGTCTTATGTTCTGTGATGTATTGGAAAATTTTTGCTGTTGTCCGTGCATTGTTTTCGCCGGACAGACGCTGCACATCTTCAATATGGTTGCGGATGAGCTGAGCAAACAGCAGCAGGATATAGCTGTTGATAATGAGCAGGCTGTGGATGTGATTAATCTGTGACTCATAATATAACTGTAGGACGAGATGTCTGATTTCCTTATTGCCCCGGCAGTGAAACAGCAGGATGGAGGAGAAGTCTTTCTCATAAAGCATCTGCCAGAAATAGTCTGACAGTTCATTACTTTCCATAAGCAGGGGAAGGAACATTTTCTCAAAGGATGAAGTGCGCATAATGATATTTAGGACAAGGTCTTCGTCGTGTGGTGCAAAAAAGCTTTGGACAGTATTAGGACCTACGACCATCAGGCTTCCTGCTGGAAGCTCATATGTCTTGTGAGTGAGGTTGAAGATGCTGCTTCCCTGGAAAACATATACCAGTTTGACAAATTCTAATGCATGGTCAAATACAGGAAGATAGCGAAGGTGCTTGAAAATAATGCACTCTGAGTTTGCTACGGGCGGATAGACCATTTCAAAAGCATTCGGGGAGGGTTTCTGGGGCGTCATCGCCCGGGGGGAGAAGAACTGGCTTTCATAAAAATAAGTAGCTATATCGGAAATAGGCTCTGTGGGAATATCCACAGGGCTTTTCATGTTTTTGGTATACTGCGTAACAAAGTCTTTCCAGTTTTTCACAGGGGGAATATTGTCGTAGGGATTGGCAGAGTAAAGTCTGCGGTAGGCTTTTTCCGCGGGTTCAAATTCGTTCAGTATGGCGAGTATTTTTTTGTCGTTCATGGGATACCCTTCCTTCCTCAGAATGTGTAATTACATTGTATGACAAAAGGTCATATAAAGCAAGTGTATAGCAACAGTGACAGGAAAACAGAAATTATTTTATAATACAAATATCTATATCAAGATATGGAAAGGAAGGGTGAGAAAGATGAGAAAAAGAACCAGGTTGCTTGCCTTCTGCCTTGCCGGGTGCATGATGTTTACCTCGCTTCCAGCTCAGATGGTACAGGCGGCAGGAACCACAGAGCAGAGTGTTACGTCAAAGACGAAGATTACGGGTTTGACGACTGATTATCAGACAAATCCGCTGGGGATTGAGACAGATGGAATCCGTTTTGGATGGCAGATGGATTCATCCGTGATTGGAACAAGGCAGACGGCATATCAGATTAAGGTGCGTACAGAGGATGGCGCATCCGTCTGGGACAGTGGAAAGGTAGAAAGTGAGAAATCTACCGGGATTGCCTGTAAAGGGGAAATTTCAGAAAGAAGCGCCTACCAATGGGAAGTTACGGTCTGGGACCAGACAGGAAATGCTTATACGGCAGACGCATCTTTTGAGACTGGCGTGAGTAATGTGCAGGAGTGGAAAGATGCAGAATTTATCTGTATGAACAAGAGCCGCCTTGCACCGGTTTTTCGGTGCGAAAAACCGCTGGAAACAAAAGAGATAAAGAAAGCAAGGCTTTACATTACGGCGCTGGGCGCCTATGAGGCATATGTAAATGGAAACCGCGTGGGAGAATGGGATGCGGACAGAAAACAGATTTACCATCACATGAATCCTGGGTACGGCAATGCCAATATGAGCCTGGGTTACCAGACGTATGATGTTACCCCATTTTTGAAAGGGAAGGATTCTGTGGCAGTGTCAGTATCTGCCGGGACAGGATGGTATCATGGGATGGGCAATACGGACAGCAGCCCTGCTGTGAAGGCGCTTTTTGTGATTGATTATGCAAATGGACAAAGCCAGGTTATCAGAACGAATACGGCAGAATGGAAAGGGACGCTTGCCGGGGGAATTACTGCCAGCGGTATTTATTATGGTGAAGATTACAATGCCATTTTCGCAAAAGAGCTTGGCGATTATACCCAGACCGGCTATGATGACAGTGCATGGGTGGATGCCAGGGGAGATGGTCCTGGAGGAGTGGGCAGCCCCTGTATCATCAATGAATTTCCAATGCAGACGGCTTCTTATGTACGGCTTTTGGTGCATGAGTCAGGACCTGCCATTGAAAGTTCTGGAGAGAACCTTTTACAGATTATGGAGATGGAGCTTTTGGATGAACAGAAGAATAACGTGGTGCGGGGGATTGTACCGGAGATTTCCAACTTCTGGGAACCAACTGCTGACTGGAACCGCGCATATCTAACCGATGGAGACCTAGGGCTTAACAGCGGCAGGGGATATACCTCTAATATGATGGGAAATGCAGGTCTTAGTTCCTACCGATTTGAGGAACCGGTGGGTATTGTATTTTCTCTTGGCGGTGAGAAAACATTTGATACGTTAAGGCTGTACCCAAGAACCTCTGAGAAGTCTGTGTCCGGGAATGAGTGTGCCAATTAT
Source organism: uncultured Lachnospiraceae bacterium (assembly GCA_948688495.1). GTDB lineage: Bacteria > Bacillota > Clostridia > Lachnospirales > Lachnospiraceae > Petralouisia. The sequence goes on from CAPQSW010000003.1 coordinate 34,904, forward strand.
CCCAAGAATTATACGCTTCAGATATCACAGAATGGAAATGACTGGACAGATGTGGATTTAAATGGTGAGGCTGAAGGAGCAGACTATACGGTGGAAAGTCTGCGCAATACAGAACTTTTTCCAGAAACACAGGCCGGGGCCTCACATTATGATACGGAATTTGGCAGAAATGTCACGGCAAAGAAGGTAAGGATCAGCATATCCCAGGTGGGACCGGCAGTCTATGAGGCCAATGACTGGGAAAAAGAAAACCGCCTGCAGATTATGGAGCTGGAGCTGTGGAACGGTGTGGAGAATGTGGCAAGAAATGTGGTGCCGACTGTGACGACAGACAAGCCTTTTGAATTTGGCGATACATGGAGGGCGCAGAATCTTACGGATGGAGATTATGGCACAGATTCTGACAAAGGTTACAGTACAGATATTTTAGACACGATGAAGACAACATGCAATTTGGAGAATCCGGTTACCATTGACTTTGATTTTCCAGAGGCAGTGGAATTTTCCAGTCTGCGTATTTTCCCCAGAAGCAGCAAGGATTCCATTCTTGGTGGCATTTATGCCAATTATCCTAAGATTTATACAGTCTCCGTCTCCGAGAATGGGACTGACTGGACAGACCTTGTAACAAACGAAGACAAGGGGATGGTGAGAAAGCAGGAGGACTTGCAGAATATGCGGATATCCACGGCTGTCTTTCCAGGCGTTATCCGGGCGCAGACTGGACTTCCGGGAAGAATGACCGGAGAGTTCGACCAGAATCCGGTTTCTGCCTATATCTATAGCGGCAATAAGGAAGCGTCAGAATATGCCGGAGGGGAAGTCAATATACAAAACGAGTATACAGGGGCAGATATGTTTGCAAATGGAATTACGCTTGCCAAAGGACAGACTATGGTGGTAAACATGGGACAGAATCTGACCGCTGTACCGAATATCCGTTTTTCCGCTCCCTGTGGCACCAGGGCGCAGATGCGGTTTGCGGAGATGCTCAATGACGGAAGCGCAGCGGGAAATGGGACAACGCAGGCGGATGGACCGAAGGGATCTATCTACCAAAAGAGTCTCAGGAATGCGCGTTCCCAGGCAACCTATGTATTTTCCGGGGATGGCATCGAGGAATATCAGCCTCATATGTCTTTCTTTGGTTATCAATATGTGGAGATTACGGCAAGTGAAGATATGGTTATCTATGGGCTGACGTCCAAGGGGATTTCTTCTGTGTCAGAGCAGCTTGGACAGATTACTACCAACAATGCAAACGTCAATAAGTTTTTCAACAATGTATTGTTTGGACAGCTCAGCAATTACTATACAGCGCCTACCGACTGTAACCAGAGAGATGAGAGGTTGTCTTGGAGCGGGGATACCCAGGCGTTTGTAAAGACAGCCGTCTATAATTATAATTCTTATGCATTTTTGCAGGATATGCAGGAAATTTTTAATGAGAATACAGAGAAGAATGGTTATGTGGCTGCAGTTGTAGACCAGGTAGACACGAACGCTTTCTTCGGCAACTGGGCAGCGGGTTGGAGTGATGTACTGGTTATTACACCTTGGGTACTGTATCATCAGACCGGGGACATCAGTTTCCTGGAAAATAACTGGAAATACCTGGATAAGTATATGGTCTTCCTTGCTGGAAAGGAGCGTGGCACGAATCAATGCTGGATCCCCAACAATGCCAGAAATTTTGGCGACTGGCTTTCTTTCCAGGGCACCAGTATCGAAGTAATGTTTGATTATTATTATGGCTATATGAATCAACTCATGGCGGAAATTGCCGGAATCCTGGGAAAAGAAGATGAACAGGCTGCATACCAGGCGAAATTTGAGGGAATTAAAGAGACATTCCTGAAAACCCATGTGACTTTTACAGACGGAAATCTTGTAATTAAATCAGGAGAAGGAAATAAGAACTATCAGTTTATGTACAGCGCCGGAAAGGGAGGAACCTGGGAGAATAATTCCCAGACGTCGCTGTTGTGGATGCTGAAGCTTGGATTCCATGACAGTGACGAGATGCGGGATGCGGCAAAGAGGCTTTTGCTTGAAAATATACGAAATGAGAATCCAGACCCGGGCAGTATCCGTGCGAAAGCGAATAAGAACAGCCTGGCGGTAGGATTTTTGGGCTCTAACGTAATTGCGCCTGTGCTGACAGATATTGGAAATCCAGAAGTTTCTTATGATTTACTTTTGCAGGATGGCCAGCCTTCCTGGCTTTTTGAGGTGAAGGCTGGGGCAACTACGGTATGGGAGAGGTGGAATTCCTACACACCGGGCGTAGGATTTGGTGACAGTGAGATGAACTCTTTTAACCATTATGCGTATGGCTCTGTGGTAGAGTGGATGTACCGTTACATGGCTGGAATCAGTTCTGATGTAAAGAATCCGGGATTCAAGCACATTATTCTGCAGCCGACCCTGGATACTGGCACAAAATATAACGACGAAGAACGGATTAAACGCGTGGATTCCTCTTATGAATCGCTCTATGGAAGAATTGATTCATCCTGGAAAAGTGAAGACGGAAAACTTGCATTTTACCATACAAAAATTCCAGCAAATTCGACAGCCACCCTGTATCTTCCGGTAGAAAATATGGATGCACAGTCAAATCCAAATGTTCCCGGTGTTGTATATAAGGGAATGACAAAGCACAATGGTCAGACAGTGGCAGAGTTTGCGCTGGAATCCGGCGGCTATGATTTTACAGTCTGCGGGGGAACGGTCATACCCGCGCCTGCAAAGGGGTATGAGGATGATAAAGGGGATGAAGATGATAAGGATCAAGTTAAGGTTGCCATGTCAGCCTGCCAAATTGGAAATATTTCCACGCAATATTATAATGGAAAGAAGAAGACCCCGAATGTAACTGTAAAATACCAGGGAAAAACGCTGGTGAAAAATACTGATTATACGGTAACTTACCAGAATCATACGAAGATTGGCACGGCAAAGGTAATTCTTAAGGGAAAAGGAAAGTACACAGGAAGTGTTACCAAAACATTTACCATTACGGTTAAGAAGAATAGCGTTTATACGATTGGGAATTATAAATACCGAATTACGAATGCCCGGACAAACGGTAAGGGAACCGTCAGCCTTACAGGCGTTAAGAGTAGTTCTCTAAGGAAAAAGCTGAAAAAGATTACGGTTGCGTCTACCGTTAAGATTGGCGGGAAGAATTTCAAGGTAACAACAATTGGCAGCAGTGCGTTTAAGAATTGCAGTAAAGTGACGAGCGCCGAGGTGAAAGCAAATGTAACAGAGATTGGGAGCAAATCATTCTATAACTGTAAGAAATTAAAGAAGCTCACGATCCGGAGCACCAAGCTTAGGAAGGTCGGAAAGAATGCATTGCAAAAGATTCATGCCAAAGCGTCCGTTAAAGTGCCAAAATCAAAATTAAAATCTTATCAAAAGAAATTGAAGGGGAAAGGACAGAAGAAGACCGTAAAAGTTACAGCCATTCAGAAATAGTTAAAAAGATACAGAATAAAAAATTGGATATTATGACATACTACTTCCAAAGCTGGAAAAAGGAAGTGAGTATATGAGTCATAGTACCGTTTATCGGATATGCCTTCTGGTAGTTGTGATACTCACAATTATCGGGGGCATATTTTATTACGTGAATTATATGGAGAGCCAGGTCAAAGTGACCGAGGGCACGCTTGTAATGGAAGACGCACAGGAAGATCAGCAGGTCATTCCCGCCTATAAGAGTGCAGGAGAGAACAGTATATTTGCCTGTGGGAATGAAATGAAGGAGAAGGCGGTGGCGTAAAATGGCGGATGTCGTGTATCTGAAAATAGAACAGAATGTAAAGGTGACGGAGCCGTCTGTCGTATTAAAGGATATTGCCAAGCTCACCTGTACCAACCGTCCCCTCATCAATAAGATGAAGCAGATGAAAGTATATAATTTTCATGTGCCGGCCAATCAAAGCAAAAAGAAAACGCAGATGCAGGTGTTTTCTGTCTTAAAGGTGATTGAACTGATTGGACAGGAATTTCCGAATGTAGAGATTCAAAACATCGGGGAAAAAGATTTTGTGGTTGAGTATGTTCCGAAAAAAGAGCCCAAATGGTTGCTGTATTTGAAAACGGCAGTTCTGTGTGTCTTAATTTTTTTTGGATCGGCATTTACCATTATGACTTTCAATAATGACGTAGGCGTAGGTGAGGTATTCGCAGATTTCTATCAGCAGGTTATGGGAACGGAATCCGATGGTTTTACAGTTCTTGAAATCTGTTATTCAATTGGTCTGTTTTTGGGAATTACAGTATTTTTTAACCACGTCGGACATAAGAAAATTACGCCGGACCCTACGCCGATCCAGGTGGAAATGCGTACTTATGAGAAGGATGTGGATACCACATTTATAGAGAATTGTGGACGGAAGGGAACGAGCAATGACGTGGATTAAAGAGGTATTTTTGGGATTTATCGGTCTTGCGAGCGGAACGGCAGTGTCCGCAGGCGTATTCAGCTTCATCATCACCGTGGGTGTGGTGCCCAGGATTATCGGCAAAAGCAGGACGGCGACAGACATTGTTCTCTATGAAAATGCAGTAATCCTAGGCGGAGTATGTGGAAATATTTTTGCATTGTTCCATATTTCGTTAAATCTTGGCATCTGGCTGGTCATCCTGTTTGGGTTATCGGCAGGCGTTTTTGTTGGATGTCTTGCGGTGGCGCTTGCGGAAATTTTAAATACCTTTCCGATAATGTTCCGCCGGTTTGGCATCAAGGAGGGCCTTGGCTGGATTATGCTGTTCATGGCATTGGGAAAGATGGCGGGTGCGTTCTATTTCTATGCCAATCATATGCAAAAGTTGTCCTAAGGAGGCTCCCACGAGGTGGGAGGACGCCTTAGGACTATTGGAGCAGCCACTGAAATATATGTCCTAAAGTAACTATTCAGAACCCCAAGCCACAGACATGCCAGCAAAACTGTCATTCGCCTCTAACGAGGCTTTTGTCTGTGGCTGAGGGGATTATCACCTCCCTGGAAATAGTAATTCATCCCTTTTCAAATAAATTTGAACGTTCTGAATTACTATATCCAGAGGGTTCTGAATAGTTACGTCCTAAAAATAATAAATCTGGAAAGCGAGGAAAAATAATGGCACAGCAGCAGACGATGGAAGAAAAAGAGAAAAAGAATCAGGAATATAACGAATACGTCAAGCAGGTGACGCCGACTCATTCCCTGCCTGCAAATATGGCGAAGGCGTTTGTGGTAGGCGGGATTATCTGTACCGTCGGACAGTTTATCTTAAATATGGCAATGAACAATTTTGGCTTGGACAAGGAGACCGCCGGAGGATGGTGCAGCATGATTCTGGTATTTACGAGTGTACTGCTTACCGGGCTTAACATTTATCCTGCCATTGCTAACTGGGGCGGCGCGGGCGCTCTGGTGCCCATTACAGGGTTTGCCAATTCCGTGGCGGCTCCTGCCATTGAGTTTCAGAAAGAGGGGCAGGTATTTGGCATTGGATGTAAAATTTTTACGATTGCCGGACCGGTCATTCTCTATGGGATTTTCACGAGCTGGGTACTGGGACTTGGGTACTGGGTTGGAAAACTGATTGGAATATTGTAGCAGGTGCCGCTGCCATATGAAAGGAGGAATTGCGTATGGACGGGAAAACAGATAACCGTAATGATATGCCGATGGGACTAAGCTTTCAGCTTGGGGCGAATCCCAAAGCGATGAATGCATATGCCAAATTAAATGATGAAGAAAAACGCCAGGTGGTAGAGGCGGCAAGGAATGTTACTACCAAATCAGAAATGCACCAGATTGTGAAAGGGCTGGAGCAGAACTTCTGCTGATGATGCACAACATATAGTCTGCTTCAAAGATATTTAGGTACTTGGTGGGGCAACGGACTTGAGGGTTCGTTGCCCGCTTTTTCTTGATATGAAGTAAGATGTCAATGTCATAGATGGCATTTTATAAGACAAAAGTGGCGAAATGGGAAATGTTGATGGAATCATGGAAATTCCTCTAAAAATTGTTTTTGCTATTGGTAATTTATTATAGTAAAATTGTAACCAGAATAAGGTTTATGCAGATATGCAATAAAATTGAAGATTTGAATCAGGAGTCCATCCGCGGTTATCGCAACAGCCATAAATCCTTTAAGCCGGGACGCCCTTTTGAGCGGCTGTCCTGCTTTTGGCACAGGCGGTGTTCGCGTTCTGTGCGGTTCATTATACCAGGAAGCTTAGATACAAAGGAAAAAAATTGTATACTGGATGAAGGAAGAAACGGGGGAGGAAAACATGACAGGGAATTACTATGCAAAATCAAAATTGCCAGACGGATCTTGGCCGACTGTTAGGGAACACCTTGATGCGGTGGCGAAGCTGGCAAAGCAATATGGAGAAGTTTTCGGACGGGGAGAGGAAGCGCGGATAGCCGGAATCTTCCATGATTTTGGCAAATACAGCGATGCTTTTTCGGAGGTATTGCAGGGAACGAGAACGGGCGTGGACCACGCCATGTGCGGTGCAGTGTTTCTTCTTACGTATACCCGGGGCAAAAAGAGGTCCTATTGGCCGATCATTGAGGCAATTAACGGGCATCATAGCGGACTAATTGCGTTTGATGAATTAGAGCATATATTTCAGGAAAATTTCAGGGGAGAAAGTTTGTCACCCAATGGAGGTAAGACGGCGGCGATAGCTGGGGAAGAAGCATATGCGAAAGCGTGCCGCTGTTTTAAGGAGGATTTTCCGCAATTTTCTTTTTTGAAATTACAGAGATTCAATGCCTCGAACAATCAAAATTCAGAGATACATAACATGGAAACAATGTTGTATACAAGGATGCTTTTTTCCTGTCTGGTGGATGCGGACTACAGCATTTCTGCATCGGATAAGGACCCGCAGTACTTACAGGAAACGGAGCGCATACCGTTTGAAGCCGGGGTGTGGCTTGAAAAATTGTTGGCATATCAAGGAGGGCTTGCGGGGCAGTCGTTTGCTGAACCGTCGTTGAACCGGATAAGAAATGAACTGTTTGAGCAGTGCGGGAAAATGGGAGAGCATGAGGAAGGACTGTTTACGTTGACAGCGCCCACGGGAACGGGTAAGACATTGGCTTTGCTTCATTTTGCACTGCGCCATTGTCTTAGAACCGGTAAGCGTAGGATTATTGTGGTGCTGCCGTTTCTGACATTGGCGGAACAGAATACGGCTGTTTATGCAAAAATTATTCCTGATATTTTCATTGACCACAGCCAGAGCAATCTGGGAGATGACGCCAGGGAATTTGCCTCCCGCTGGAGCGTGCCCTTTATCATCACAACTTCTGTGAATTTTTTTGAATCGTTGTTTGCGGACCGCCCTGCGGACTGCCGGAAACTACATCACATTGCGGACAGTGTGGTAATTTTTGATGAGGCGCAGAGTCTGCCGCCGGAAGTAACGGAGACAACCTTAGAAGCGGTAAATGAACTCTGCCGCAGCTATCATTGTACGATGGTTTTCTCCTCTGCCACGCAGCCGGATTTTGATGCAATTCCCAATGTGGACTGGAAGCCGACAGAAATCATGCCGGACAATCCCCGGCTGTTTGCAGCATTAAAACGCACGCGCGTGGAGTGGAGACTGCAGACGCCTGTGCCGTTTACCAAGATTGCGGGTGAGATGTCAGGGTTGCCAAGTGTCTGCGTGATTGTGAATTTGCGGAAACATGCACGGAAATTATTCCGTCAGTTAAAAGAACTGTGTTCGGAAGAAGAATTGTTTTTTCTCACGACAGATTTATGTATGGCGCACCGCCGGATTGTGGTAGCGGAAATTACCAGGCGCCAGAAAGCGGGACTTCCCTGTAGGGTTGTTGCTACACAGTGTATAGAGGCTGGCGTTGATCTGGATTTTGACGTTATGTACCGGGCGCTTGCCCCGCTGGATTCCATTATTCAGGCCGCAGGGAGGTGTAACCGCAATGGACGGCTTGCGGATGGTGGATGTGTGGTTGTGTTTGAGCCTGAGGAGGAAGGCTGTCTCTATCCGGGCAGTTCCGGCTCAAGACTAGGAAACTGGTATGAGAATGCGGCAGTGCTGGTGAAGCGTCTCTGTACGAAGCATCCGCTGGACATTGACAGCCCTGCGCATATGAAGGAATATTATCAGGAGTTGTTTGCAAGCCAGGCGGATAAGAAAGCGCTGCGGCGGGCATTGGAGCTCCGGGATTTTGCGGAAACGGAAAAAGAATATGAGCTGATTTCCAACAAAGGGATGAAAGTAATTGTTCCTATCCCCCGGGAAGTATCAAAAGAAGAACATAAGAGGTATCAGGAAATTGCAGAAGATGTGCGAATGTATGGAATTACCCCGTCGCTGATGCAAGAAGCTGCGCAGTTGACGGTAACGGCACCCTGGTACCAACAGGAAAAGCTTGAGTATTATATGGAACAGCTGCCCTACGCGGGAAAGCGACAACTGGAAAGTGAACAAAGCGGATATTATATTCTGCGCAGGCAATATGAGCAATATTATACGAAGGACATGGGTCTGCAATTGCCTGATGAAATAGCGGGAATAGGAATTTGGTAGGGGAAGTGGAAAGGTGTAAAGTTTTGATAATTTGTTGTATTTGCAGTTGGCGTGCTAAGAAACCGCTAAGAAATGCGAATTTTGGCAGTTTTTGGAAATTAGCAATTGACATACTTTAAATAAATATATACAATAAATAAGACATAAATCTCCTGAGATGGAACAATATGGTTTGGATATAGTAATGTTTATATTGTTTTTAGGAGGGAATAGAAACTTATTAATTGTCTATAAAATTTTCCGCTTCTTCCATCGCAGTTCTGCTAGTCTCTGTACATCAGATGGAGGAAGCGGAAACATGGAGGTGATTTTTTGCAAGAGATTGTATTGGAGGTATGGGGAGATTTTGCCTGCTTTTGCCAGCCCTTCAACAAAGTGGAACGTCTGACAAGTCCGTTTCCTACGCCTTCTGCTGCCAGAGGAATTTTATCAGCAATCTATATGAAGCCGGCAGAGTTTTATTACCAGATTAACTGCATTGAGGTCTTAAATCCGATCAAATATATCAGCTTTAAGCGCAATGAGGTTAAATGTAAAGTGTCAGGCAGTAAGCCAATTTATACGGATGAGGAACGCACACAGCGACAGACTGTGGCGTTAAAGGATGTCCGTTACCGCATTGCGGCTTCCATCATTCCGAGGGAGGCTTATGTGGGGAAGGAAAAGCAGCTTTATGAGCAGGCGCTGCGGCGGATTCGCAACGGCAAGTGTTTTCATCAACCTGCGCTCGGCCTCCGAGAGTTCGTGGCCTACTTTGAAGAAAGCGATGGACAACGGAAGCCGATTGATGAGAGTTTAGATGCCGGGTTTATGGTGTATGATGTGTTCAGCCCATATGATTATACGGTGCGAAAGAAGGCAGAACCACAGCTTTCCCTGTACCATGCAGTGATGAATCAAGGGGTCATTCAGGTCCCGCCGTATGAAAGCCCGGAGGTATTGAAGGGGGGAAGGATATGTTAAAAGCGCTTTATGACTATGCAGACAGACATCATTTAGTTCCGCCGCCAGGATATGTGGAAAAGTCGGTCAAAGCATATGTTTCCCTGTCAACGTACGACGCAGATTTTGCAGAAATTGAACTGGGCGGGGAGGAAAATGTACTTTGCCCGGATATTGGCAGCCTGGCAAACGGGAAAGATAAATGTAATGTGCTGGCGGAAAAGCGGTCGATTGTTTTCTCAGATGCCCCTACTGCGAAAAGCCAATTTTTCTGGGACGCTTTGAGGGAAGCCGGGGAGTATGAGCCATTGATAAGGGCGTGTCTGAATATCATGGAAAACCCAGAGAGAGTAGTCAAAATCAATCAAAAATTAGATTCCCACAGAGTAAAAACATCCGAACGCATTGCCTTTAAGGTGGATGGCAAGGCGATGTTGGACAGCGAGAGTATTAGAACATGGTGGCAGGAGTTCCGCAGACAATTTGTGAAGAAAAAAGACAGTGCTGACACGGTCTGTATGATTAGCGGACAGCCAGTTACTCCAGTCGAGACAACGTCTAAAATTACCGGCTTACAGTCAGTCGGCGGACATGCCAGCGGAGATGCTCTCATCTGTTTTGATAAGGCGGCGTTTTGTTCCTACGGATTGAAAAAAGCGCAAAACGCGCCTGTGTCAGAGGAAGCATTTGCAGCAGTGAAAGCCGCACTGGACAGTCTTTTAAAGGAGGCGCCTGTTTTATCAAATATGAAATTTGTCCATTGGTATGATTTCGAGATAGAGCGGGCGGAAGACCCTATTTGTCAGTATGCTGATTTTGGTCTTTCTGCGGATGGGGATGATGATGACGTGGAAGAAGAACTGACAGATTTGGAAAAGGAACAGAAAGAGTCTGCAGCAGTGAAAAATGCGGACAAGCTGATTCAGAGTGTGGAATCCGGTAAACGGATGTCGGAGTTAAACAGTACGTATTATATTTTGCTGTTAAGCGGCGTTGGCGGGCGGATTATGATTCGCAGGTATATGCGTGGAAAATATGAGGATTTACAGAAAAATCTGGAAATGTGGCATCAGGATTTGGAGCTGACAAATGCGTCAGGGACAGCAGTGATTCCAGACTGTAAACTGAGAGCGCGGCTTATCCGGCTGTTGAAGTATAGAAAGACAAACGTTAAAGTGTTTGAGCGTTTGAAAGATGAACTGGCTGGTCTTACGCCGTCCATCGTTATGGCAATCCTTACGGGCAGCAGACTGCCGGACGCTGTGGCAGACCGCGCCTTGAGATATATACGTTCACAGATGCTTGTCTCGTCAGAGTCCGGCAATTCTGATGAGCGAAACCAGAATACGAAACAAAAAGATTCCGGTCAATCAGACAGGCGAAGCGTACAGATTCCAGATGGATGGGCCTGTCAATGGCTGAAGGTCTGGCTGATACGGAAGAAACGTGCAGAAGGAGAGGAGGCATTTCTATTGAAAACATATAATTTAGAACATCCAAGCCCGGCCTATCATTGCGGCGGTTTGATGGCGGTATACGCGCACATCCAGCAGAGAGCAATTGAGGGTGTGAATGCGGGGGTCATTCAGCGTTATTATGCATCTGCCAGCAGAACGCCGGCATTGGTTTTGAGCAGGCTGGCACGTCTTTGCAACTATCATCTGGCAAAGTTGGAGAAGACGAAATACCTTGAAAGCCGTCTGGAAGAATTGTATTGCGCTTTGGGGGATGAGATACCAGTTACCCTCAATCTGGAGGAACAGTCTTATTTTGCTCTGGGGTATTATCAGAAATGGGCCCAGCTTCACATGCCAAGGGCAAAAAGGGAAATGGGATTGTTGGATGGGAAGGAAGATGAAACAGAGATAGAGCAGACGGAGGAAAGATAAGGAGGAGCAGAAAATGGCAATCAAAAACCGATATGAATTTATGTATTATGTATCTTGTGTAAATTCAAATCCTAATGGCGATCCAGATATGGACAATACGCCGCGTATGGACCCGGAGACGATGAAGGGTTATATCTCAGATGTGGCGACAAAACGCCGCATACGAAATTATGTAGATTTGGCTTATCACGATAAGGACGGCATGAATATTATTATTCAGCAGTCAACCAATATCAACCGCCACATTGCGCGGGCTAAGCGGGAGGCTGGCTTTGAGGACTGTGCGAAAGAGAAAGAAGCCGTTTATGCTGGGCGCAGGAAAGCCTGTGAGTTGTTTTATGATGTGCGCACGTTTGGTGCAGTTATGTCTACAGGACCTAATGCAGGGCAGGTTAGGGGACCAGTGCAGATTACATTTGCAACCAGTCTTGACCGCATATTGCCGTTAGACATGTCCATTACGCGCATGGCGGTAACAGAAAAGATAAAAGAAGGTACAATGGAGCAATATTTGGAAATGGAACAGAAGAAGTCGGAGGACGAACTTCGCACGATGGGCAGAAAGCAGTTGATTCCCTTTGGATTGTATGAGGTACGCGGATTTATCAGTGCAAATCTGGCAGGTGAGACGGGATTTGACGATAATGATTTGAAAGTGCTCTTTGAATCCATTCTAAATATGTATGAACACGACCATTCCGCCAGCAAAGGGCAGATGGCGGTTGTTTCCCCATTGATTATTTTTAAACATGTGGGAACGGACAGCGACGAGGAGCAGCGCGTCCGTCAGGCCAAATTAGGCTGTGCGCCTGCACATAAATTATTTGAGTTGGTACAGGTTTCCAAGAAATCAGATGTGGAGTATCCCAGAAGCCACCATGACTATGAAGCATGGGTTGACATTAAGAACCTTCCCAAAGGCGTGGAAGTTGGCTTCCAGAGCGACCCCTACGGAGAAATCACCTGGAATCATTTAGAGGAGGGGGAGAAGTGGTTCTGTGAACGATGACAAGGATTATCTGCTGATTTCACAACTGACCCAGGCAGGATATTGCCTGCGGCGTGCGGCGCTTATCATGAATGAGCAGATTTGGCAGGAAAGTGCAGACACTGCAAAAGGACGTATAGAGCATAAGCGTGTCCACACGCAGAGGGTGGAACGGCGCGGCAGAGAAGTAAAGCTGTATGAGTATACGGTATTTTCTGACATACTTGGGATAACAGGAAAGTGTGACTGTATTGAGGCAGCTGCAGATGAAGATGGATGCATGATACCTTCTGTGGATTTTCTGGTGCGGCTGTATCCGATAGAGTATAAACACGGTAAGGTTCGCGCGGAGGAGGAATATGAGGTGCAGTTGTGCGCCCAGGCCATGTGCCTGGAAGAAATGTATCACACTTCTATCCTGGAGGGGGCATTGTTTTATACGTCTTCCCATCGGCGCTATCCAGTGCCATTCACGGAAGAACTGCGTGAGAAAGTATCTTATTATATCGCACAACTGCAAGATATCCGGGATAGAATGGTAACTCCCGCGGCAGATTATGGGACCAAATGTAAGCGGTGTTCGCTGCGGGAAGTCTGTATGCCGGAGGTTGGGCGTTCAGCGGAAAAATATTGCAAGGATTTGGCAATGGCGGCAAAGGGGGAAGACGAGTTATGAAACATATGCTGGAAACTATGTATATTATGACGCCGGAGAGTTATCTTTTTCACCGTAACGATAATATCTGTATTTCTATTGGCGGTGAGGAGAAAGCGTCCGTTCCGGTGAATCGGGTGGAATCCATTGTATTTTTTGGTAAGAACTCCGTGTCTACCTCGTTGTTTTCCTTTTGTTCCGAATACAATATCACGATGGTCTTTCTGGATTTATACGGAAGGTTTTGCGGTAGAGTCTGCGGTCCTGTAAGCGGGAATGTTCTGCTGAGGAAAAAGCAGTATCAGGCTGTCGATGACGAAGCATTTTCCTGTTGTTTGGTCAAGGACATCCTGTATGGTAAGATTTGCAATGGAAAAAATGTGTTGATGCGTTATGCACGCACCAGCAAAGAAGCAGAAAAAGAAGAAAATTTATACCAGGGGGCGGAGACGCTCAGCAATATAGCTAAAAAGTTGGATGAATGCCAAAATGTTGATTCCATGCGCGGTGTGGAAGGGGCGGCGGCAACCGCATATTTTTCCAGGTTTGACGATATGCTATTGGGGCAGAATGGATTTCGTTTTGAGACCCGCAGCCGCCGTCCGCCTCTGAATGAGGTCAATGCGGTTTTGTCATTTGTCTATACGCAGCTTACCCACGATATGCGTTCTGCGCTTGAAACGGTGGGACTGGACCCGGCGGCGGGTTATCTTCACACATTGCGGCCGGGGCGTCCTTCGCTGGCTTTGGATTTGATGGAAGAACTGCGTGCCTCTCTATGCGACCGTTTTGTGTTGTCATTGTTTAATAAAGGACAGCTTTCCGGGAAGGACTTTGAGACAGACTGCGACGCTGTCTATCTGAACGAAAAGGGGCGCAGAACAGTCGTTAACGGATGGAGGGCAAGAAAACAGGAACAGATTGTGCATCCGTTTTTGAAGGAGAAAATACCGATAGGGTTGATACCATATACACAGGCGATGCTGTTTGCACGGGTTTTGCGCGGAGACTTGGACCGTTATCCGCCTTTTGTCTGGAGGTGAGTGGAGATGATGCTGGTTGTCACTTACGATGTGAATACGATGGAGGCAGCAGGAGCGAAAAGGCTTCGCAAGGTGGCAAAGATTTGTGAGAAATATGGTGTGCGCGTACAGAATTCGGTATTTGAAGTCCTGGTTGATTCAGCTCAACTGGTTGTCTTGAAATCCTTGCTTTCAGACGTTATTGATAAAGAAAATGATTCCGTACGTTTTTATAGGCTGGGTAATTCTTATCAGCATAAAATTGAGGTTATGGGCAAGGAACCGTTAGTTCAAGCGGGAAGTGCTTTGATTTTTTAATTGCTGCGCAGATGTATCTCGTACATGGATTGCCGGGAGGTCGGCGCAGGAAATTGGGGAGAAGTTTGATGGAGTGAAAATAATTTTTTAGTAGGAAGTTGAAGTTGGTACTATTTATTAGTAAAGTTGTAAGATTATACAGCAAGAATAGAGAGTTTTATTGTCTGTTTTTGCTGTCGCCCCTCGTGTAGGGGCGGGAGTTGAAATATGGGAGGCTTGCCGGAAAGTGGACACTCTCACGTCGCCCCTCGTGTAGGGGCGGGAGTTGAAATGGGCTTGCAAGATGATTTGCCGAGGGCATGAGAGTCGCCCCTCGTGTAGGGGCGGGAGTTGAAATATATCGGCTCGACATTTCCTCATAGGCTTCTGGGTCGCCCCTCGTGTAGGGGCGGGAGTTGAAATATGGACTCGGGCAATGGACACCAGCATCAAAGTGTCGCCCCTCGTGAAGGGGCGGGAGTTGAAATCCGCTGAGCGTCCAAGGTATTCCATCCCTTTCTGCCGCCCCTCGTGAAGGGGCGGGAGTTGAAATAGGGATTCCAAAAAGTCTTATGGTAGGCAAGGGGTCGCACTATTTAGCCACAGACCACTGTGTTTTAAAGTTTAAGGCTGGTTATTTATGTGACAAAAAAATTCCATAAAAAAGTGATTGACAAATCCCGCAAAGGGGCATATAATTTCAACACGATGGTGAACCACAAGGGTAAGAAAAGTCCGGGTGGTTCTTTTTTACACCTATATTATAGAAAGTCAGGGAGGCAGATGTTATGGCAAAAAGTGTGACAAAAGATATGACGGTAGGAAGCCCGATCCGCCTGATTCTGCAGTTTGGCATACCACTGTTTTTTGGAATGTTATTCCAGCAGTTTTATAATATGATGGATACGTTGATTGTGGGGCAGTTTCTGGGTGTTTCTGCGCTGGCGTCTGTGGGGGCTACTGGCTCCATCAATTTTATGATTATTGGCTTTTGTATGGGTGTGTGTAATGGATTTGCCATTCCAGTAGCACAGCGTTTTGGGGCTGGTGATTATCACAGCCTTAGAAAATACGTTGCAAATGCCGTCTGGCTTTCCATTGCTTTTGCGGGGGTCATGACAGTGGCAGTTTGCGTGCTTTGTCGCCAGATACTGCTCTGGATGGATACGCCGCTGGATATTATAGATGGATCTTATAATTATATATTCGTGATTTTTATAGGGATTCCAGCAATATATTTGTATAATCTGTTATCTGGAATCATACGTTCCTTAGGCGATAGTAAAAGCCCGCTGTTTTTCCTGGTATTTTCTTCCATATTGAATATTATTCTTGATATTACACTGATTCTTGTATTCCATATGGGAGTGGCAGGTGCGGCCTGGGCCACTGTGATCTCACAATTGGTCTCCGGTGCCGCATGTTTGTTCTATATGGTAAAAAGGTTTGATATATTAAGGATTTCAAATGAGGAATGGCGCATAGACAGTGATTGTGTTGGGACGCTCTGCAATATGGGAATTCCTATGGGACTGCAGTATTCCATTACAGCGATTGGAAGCGTAATTTTGCAGACGGCAGTCAATAGCCTGGGCTCGGTATCCGTTGCAGCAGTTGCAGCAGGAAGTAAGATCAGTATGTTTTTTGCATGTCCTTTTGACGCTATGGGCTCCACAATGGCTACATATGCAGGACAGAATGTGGGCGCAGGGAAGTTAGACCGTGTTTCCAAGGGAATAAAGTCTACCTGTATTTTGGGATTGGGATATTCAATTTTTGCTTGTGTTGTGTTAATATGTTTTGGAGGAACGATTGCACTGCTGTTTGTGAATCCTTCCGAGACAAAGATTATCCAGCAGGTATCATGGTTTCTTGCAGCAAACTCGGCATTCTTTTTCCCGCTTGCGCTGGTAAATATTGTACGATTTACCATCCAGGGGCTTGGATTCAGCAAGTTTGCGGTTTTAGCAGGCGTCTGTGAAATGGCGGCGCGCAGTCTTGTGGCAATAACGCTTGTTCCGGTATTTGGATATGCGGCCATCTGTTTTGCCAGCCCGGCAGCCTGGATTTTGGCAGATTTGTTTTTGATTCCGGCATACATGTATGTGATGAGAAAGCTTGTAAATATTTTAAATAATAATTAATAAATTTTTTATATAAGAAAGGTTGATTTTTTCCTTTTGTTCATCATAAGATAAGATTAGGGAAATTACATTCAAAACAAGGGAGAGATAAGATGGAAAAGCATCAGGATACTTTTGAGAAAAATACGGTCAGGGAACCAAGTAAAAAATATATACAGAGAAAGAGATATATGCAAAAAAGGCTGATTAAGACATTTTTTATCCTTTTCGTAATGACAGGAATAGGAATTACGGCGGCAGTTCTCGTACCAAAGGGAGATAAGGACAGCGTTACGGGGCAGGGGGAGACACTGGAGACAGGTGTTAAGCCGGTGGATAAAGAAGAAGTTTCCAAAGATATGAAGTCTGAAGAAGTGACAGCACAGGGGAAGGATCAGAATCAGGAAAATCCAGATGATGTGCGTGCAGCAGTGATTGAACAGGCAGATTTGCTGGCTGCAGGGTATGACTACGATGGCGCTATGGAAACAGTAAAGAGCTATGAAGGGTATGAGAGGGATTCGGAACTGACTGCGAAAATTACAGATTATGAGAATCGGAAGGCATCCTGTGTGCCAGTAGATATAGATAAAGTTACACATGTATTTTACCATTCGCTGGTGGTAGACCCGGAGCTCTGTTTTGCCAACCAGGATACAGATCCGCAGGCGGTGGGGAATAACCAGTGGATGACGACTATTGAGGAATTTAACAAGATTACTCAGATTATGTATGATGAGGGATATGTGCTGGTAGATCTTCATGATATGGTAAATGAGACTACCGATGAGAATGGGAACGTGCATTTTGAGAAGGCAGAGATTATGCTTCCGCCAGACAAGAAAGCGTTTGTGCTTTCGATAGATGATCTTTCTTATTACCACAGCTATGACGGTTATGGTTATGCTTCCAAGATGGTATTGGATGAGGATGGAAAACCAAAATGTGAGTACATACAACGAGATGGAACTACGGTTGTAGGGGATTATGATGTAATTCCGCTCATGGACAAATTTATTGAGGAACATCCAGATGCTTCTTACCGCGGGGCAAGGGGTTCAATTGCCCTTACCGGGTATAATGGCATACTGGGTTACCGGACAGACATCAGTTACCAGACAGTACCTGCGGACATGAACGCAGATAAGCTGAAATGGTTGGAGGAGCATCCGGATTTCAACTTGGAGACAGAGCGTGCTGAGGCTAAGAAGGTGGCGGATGCGATTAAGGCTGAGGGGTGGAGGTTTGCCAGCCATACCTGGGGACATCTCAAGGTGGGCGAAGCGTCCATGGAACGTCTGCGGGCGGATACGGAGAAATGGAAAGAAAATGTTGAACCCCTGGTGGGAAGCACAGATACGATTATTTTTGCGCATGGACAGGATTTGGCAGAGTGGACTACCGGATATACACCGGATAATGAGAAATATAATTATCTAAAAGAACAGGGATTTCATTATTTCTGTAATGTAGATTCCCAGCAGTATGCCGTTCAGATTACAGACACGTATTTCCGGCAGGGAAGAAGAAACTTAGACGGCTACCGTATCTATTATAATTCCATTGGTGAGATGGATAGTTTGTCAGATCTGTTTCATGCATCAGAGGTAATTGATCCTAAGAGGCCGCCGGTTCCAAGGCTGAATTAAGGAGCGGGGCGCTGCGGGCGTTTTACCAGTCTGCCACAGATGCTTCTCTGGCAGATGATAGGACCGGGCTGTTCGAACAGTCGCCTTTATATATTTTTGGATTATATAAAGAGGAACAGGAAATAATTGTAAACTTTGTCAGAATAATGTATACTATTTTTAACGGGCACTCTCGTTTTGCCTATAACGGCAGCAACATAGGAGGATATTTTTTATCAACGGAGGATGCATAATGAAAGTTGAACCTAATGATTGGAGACCATACGGTAGAATTATTTACCAGAAACAGAATTTCATCGTCAAGCAGGTGGCAATGCTGCCGGAAAAGGCAGTGGAGTATGACAGTGCTCCTGATTATACATGCTGTCCGATTCAATCCTGGCAGCACACGGATTTACATAAGTTATTTGACGACTGGCGCAAACAGTTTGCCAAGGCATCAGGGAATGGTATCTGTAAACGTATACCCTGTATCTGTTATCCAGATGCTGTGACTTTCAGGACCGCTTATTTAGCCGGGCTGAAACACAGTTTATTTATGAAATCTATGGAAGATAGCATTGATAATGGATGGGAAAAAGCAAGAATTATTGCACATGATACTGTAATGAATGCGACGAAATCTAAAAATATGAAGGAGATTTGTAAAGTGATAGGTTATCCGCCATTTATAATAGCTGCGCTTGGTAAAGTTCTTCTCAAGTTTGAGGAGGGGGATATGATGCCGCTTGTAGCCAAGTTTTATGAGGATTTGATTACGGGTATTCTTTATGTGCCGGTAGAAAAACCGGAAGAACTGGCATTTAAGATTTCTGATAAAACATGGGAAGTAATCGATTCAACGGAATTTAATTATTAGCGGATGATTGAAAAATTAATGGTTTGTTGTGTTGCGAAGAGCGTTGTTTCATAGTTGATGAATTATGGAGCACGCTCTTTTTTTGAGTAAAATCCTAAAATACGGGCACAATAACAGCAATGGAAAAGGAGGAAAAATTATGTCACAGACAATTGGGATGCAGAGTATCCAGTTTGACCAGGCTCCCTATATTCTGGGCAGTGCCAGTATCGTGGGAACCAAAGAGGGGGAAGGACCCCTTGGCAAATTATTTGATCTGGTCGGCGAGGACGATAAATTTGGCGAGGATACCTGGGAAGAGGCGGAAAGCACGCTGCAAAAAGAGGCGGCATCCATGGCAATTGGAAAGGCGGGGCTTAAAAAAGAAGACATCCGCTATATTTTTGGTGGCGATCTGTTGGGACAGAATATTGCTACAACCTTCGGTCTGATGGAATTAAATATTCCGCTATTTGGATTGTATGGCGCCTGTTCCACTGCAGGCGAATCCCTGTCCCTTGGTGCAATGGCGGTGGCAGGCGGCTATGGAGAACAGGTTCTTGCCGTTACATCCAGCCACTTTGCAAGTGCGGAGAAACAGTTTCGTTTTCCGCTGGAATACGCCAACCAGAGACCGCTTTCATCTACTTGGACGGTTACAGGAGGCGGTGCTTTTGTGCTTGGAAAGACGCGCAGCAATGTGAGGATTACAGGAATCACAACCGGAAAGGTTGTAGACTATGGTGTGAAGGATTCCATGAACATGGGTGCAGCCATGGCCCCGGCAGCCTGCGACACCATTAGCCAGAATTTTATGGATTTTGGACGCAGGCCAGAGGATTATGATAAGATTATAACCGGGGATTTGGGTACGGTAGGCCAGGAAATACTGTTTGATCTTATGAAGGGAAAGGGATATGACATCTCTAAGGTTCACATGGATTGTGGGATTGAGATTTATGACAGTCAATCACAGAATACCAATGCAGGAGGAAGCGGTTGTGGATGTTCTGCCGTGACTTTAAGTGCATATATCCTGCCAAAGCTTCAAAAGGGCGAATTAAAGAGGGTTCTTTTTGTGCCGACGGGAGCTCTTTTGTCTACCGTAAGTTTTAATGAAGGGCAGAGTGTACCGGGAATTGCGCACGGTGTTGTCATAGAGCATGCATCGTGATAACGGAAAATAAGTTTCTGTGAAATGAAAGGAGCAAGGCATGGATTATATAAATGCATTCTGGGTGGGCGGGCTGATATGTGCGCTGGTTCAGATTTTAATGGAAAAGACAAAGATGCTGCCTGGAAGAATTATGGTACTTTTGGTATGCAGCGGCGCCGTGCTGGGCGCATTACAGATCTATGAGCCTTTTTTGGAATTTGCAGGGGCAGGGGCCAGTGTACCCTTGCTGGGATTTGGAAATGTGCTTTGGAAAAAATAAGTATAAATTAGAAAAATTAGCTCATAATGGATAAAGAAAACAAAATTTTTTGCAAAGGAGATTTTATTATGAAACAGTTTAAGAGAGTGCTGATGGGCTGTCTGCTCATCCTGGTATTAGGCAGTGTTACCGCCTGTGGAAATAATGATAATGCGGACAACAACACAACGAATGATGTGACAAACGGTACGGACAATAATGGTACCGGAACGAATGGCACAGACAACAATGGTGCAGACAACAATGCCACAGACAATAACAATACAGATAACAATGCCAATGACACAAACGATAACACAAACGGTACGGTTAATGATGATGCGAACGGAAAGGCTGAAGGCATTGTGAATGATGTAGGCGATGATATTGTAGATGGCGTCGAGGACATTGGCGATGATGTGGAAAATGGCGTAGATGATATGACAGACGAAGGCGGCGCTGGAAACGGAAACAATGCAGATAATAATGCAAACAATAATAATAAAAATAACGCGGATGGGAACAAAGAGACGACAAACCCATAAGGCGTCAGTAAATGAAATCAAGACCCCGAAATGGAGTCTTGATTTCTATATGTACACTCACAAAGGGGTAATGTTACCGTATCGCAGATGCAGGCAATGCCTGCAACGGTAACGCGAGGTACAAGCTTATTCATCTATACTGTAATTAGGAGCTTCCTTTGTAATGTGAATATCATGGGGATGGCTTTCCTTGAGGGAAGCGGCGGAAATCTTTACAAATTTTCCGGTCTGCTTCAAAGTCTCAATGTTGACTGCGCCACAGTAGCCCATGCCAGAGCGGAGACCTCCAATTAACTGGAATACAGTGTCTTCTACAGAGCCCTTGTAGGCTACGCGTCCCTCTACGCCTTCTGGTACCAGTTTCCGTGCGTTTTCCTGGAAATAACGGTCCTTGGAGCCATTCTCCATAGCGGCAAGGGAGCCCATGCCACGGTATACCTTATATTTTCTTCCCTGATACAATTCAAAAGTTCCCGGGCTTTCGTCACAGCCGGCAAACATGCTGCCCATCATACATACATTCGCACCGGCAGCGATTGCCTTAGTCATATCTCCCGAATATTTGATGCCGCCGTCTGCAATAATGGGGATACCGTATTCTTTTGCTACCTGGTAGCAGTCCATTATAGCGGTAATCTGTGGAACACCAATTCCTGCCACTACGCGCGTAGTACAAATGGAACCCGGTCCGATTCCAACCTTGACAGCGTCGGCGCCTGCCTCAATCAAAGCCCTGGTTGCCTCACCGGTCGCAATGTTCCCAGCAATCACCTGTAAGTCAGGGAAGGCGGCTTTGATACGCTTGACTGCTTCTATAATATTCCGGGAATGTCCGTGTGCAGAATCTACTACGATGACATCGACCTTGGCCTTAACCAGTGCATCCACACGCTCCCTCATGTCTGCAGTGATACCGACGCCTGCGCCGCAGAGCAGCCGTCCCTGTGCATCTTTGGCAGACAGGGGATATTTGATTTGTTTTTCAATATCCTTAATGGTAATCAGGCCCTTCAGATTAAAATTGCCGTCAACAATAGGAAGCTTTTCTTTCCTTGCTTTTGCAAGGATTTTTTTGGCTTCCTCCAGAGTGATGTCTTCCCGTGCAGTCACAAGATTTTCGGAGGTCATGGAAGTCTTGATTTTCTTTGTGAAGTCTTCCTCAAACTTCAAATCGCGGTTGGTGATGATTCCGACCAGTTTACCATTCTCGGTAATAGGAACGCCGGAAATTCGGAACTTTGCCATAAGATTATCTGCATCCTGCAATGTATGTTCCGGGGAAAGAGAAAATGGATCGGTGATAACACCGTTTTCAGAACGCTTTACTTTGTCTACTTCTTCTGCCTGGGCCTCGATGGACATATTCTTATGTATTATACCAATGCCGCCCTGGCGCGCCATGGCGATTGCCATTCTGTGTTCTGTGACGGTATCCATACTCGCACTCATCATAGGGATATTCAGCTTCACTTTCTTCGTCAGGTAAGTAGACAAGTCTACCATATTTGGTGTAACCTCTGAGTATGCAGGGACTAATAACACATCATCAAATGTAATTCCTTCGCCGATAATCGTACCCATTTTTCTTCCTCGCTTTCTTAAAAGTTTTTTGTTATTCCCACGATTTTAACAAAAATGACGGCAACTGTCAAGCAAGAAAATTTCTATTGTGAAAATTTCATTTTTTGCTTATAATAGATGAAAACAAAACAAGGAGGCCATGATGGAATTTCGGCCATGCATAGATATTCACAATGGAAAAGTCAAACAAATTGTCGGGGGAAGCTTAAGGGATGTGGGCAGCCATGCCAAGGAGAATTTTGTTGCCAGTCAGGATGCGGCATTTTTTGCAAGGCTGTACCAGCGGTATCACATAAAAGGCGGGCATATAATCCTTTTGAATCCTGAGGGAAGCGAATTTTACGGGGCCACGAAGGAGCAGGCACTTTCAGCACTTTCGGCATATCCTGGCGGAATGCAGGTTGGCGGAGGGATTAATCCGGACAATGCAGGAGAATTTCTTGCCGCAGGGGCAAGCCATGTGATTGTCACTTCCTATGTATTCCGGGACGGTGTGGTCCGCTATGAGAATCTGGAATGTCTGGCAGATACGGTAGGTAAGGAACATCTGGTACTGGATTTAAGCTGCCGCAGGCAGGGCGGGGATTATTATATTGTGACAGACCGCTGGCAGAAATTTACCCGGGAAAAGATAACCATGCCTTTGCTTTACAGGCTTTCGGAGTATGCGGATGAATTTTTAATCCACGCGGTAGATGTGGAGGGGAAAGCCCGGGGCATCGAGAAAGAACTGGTAAAGATTTTGGGAGAGTGGGGGGAAATTCCCATCACATATGCCGGAGGTGTTGGGAGTTTTGAGGATTTGTGGATGTTAAGGGAGCTTGGAAGGAACAGGCTAAATGTAACCATTGGCAGCGCCCTGGATTTGTTTGGAGGGAATATGGAGTTTGAAAAAGTGTTTGAGTTCTTACAAAAGGAGGAACATTATGAGGATAAAGAAAATTCGAGGCATTAACGTTAAGTGCAAGGAAGCATTACTTATTGTGGCAATATGTCTTTGTGTACCTTTTTTTACAGGCTGTGGGGGGACATCCTATATGGATTCCAGCGAGAAGTCAAGTGAAGAAATTGGTTTTCAGGGATATGAGGAGACGGAAGACGCAGTGGAAGATGACGCTGCCGCAGAGCCGGAGGAAGCAGAAGATACGGTGCAGGAGAACGGAGCAGATGCAAAGGGACAGGAGTCGGAGGATACGCAGGAGGAAAAGACTTCACAGGATAAAATTCTTGTCTATGAGGGTTATGTGTCCATAGATACGCTGGAGTTTGAGGGCGCAGTGCGTGCATTTAAACAAACCGTAGAAAATCATGGAGGCTTTCTTGAGGACGAGCAGAGCAGTGGAAAAGGCGGTGGATATGAGGAGAGCAGTTTGTTTGATTCCGTGTCTCCGAGGACGTTTACGGCAACTGCCAGGATTCCGTCAGACCGTTATCAGGATTTTATGGACAAGACGGAAGGGCTTGGCCAGGTCACAGAGAGCAATTCCAAAGTCACGAACATGACAAGGCAGTATGGTACTTTAAAGGCGGAGCTTGAGATTTATGAGGCGGAGTACCAGAGATACTTAAAAATGTTTGACGAGGTGTCCGATGACAACGCCATGTTAGCCATCCAGGAGAAGCTTACGGAATTATCATTGAATATTGCCAGGACAAAAAGCGAGATGTCTGTGATAGACACGGACGCGGCTTACAGTACCGTTCGTGTGTCGATTTATGAGGTAGCCGAGTATAAGGAAGAACAGGAAGGATTTTTTGATCGTCTGGGAGCTGTGCTCATTGAAAGCTGGGAAGGGATGCTGGCATTTTTTGAAGCGATTCTTTTCTTCTTCATCCTGCACTGGTATAAATTGCTGTTACTGTTTTTCATCGTCTTCTTTACCGTGAAGATTGTAAAAAGGTATGAAAAGAAAAATAAGCAGAAAAGGCAGCAGGTGATGCAGGCATACCAACAGGGGCAGCAGCGGGAAAAAGGAGCGGCGCAAGCGAATCAAAAGAAGAATGAGGCAGTAGGGGAGAATCAGAAAAAAGCTGAAACAACAGGGGAAAACCACACAGAGATTCAAAAAGAAGGAGCGAAACATGAGTAAGTATACAAGGCAGGATATTATCCGTATGGTGAACGAGGAAGATGTAGAATTTATCCGCCTGCAGTTTACCGATATGTTTGGAGCATTTAAAAATGTAGCGGTTACCAAGAGTCAGTTGGAAAAGGCGCTGAATAACCGGTGTATGTTCGACGCATCTTCCATTGAAGGATTTGTGCGTTTTGAGGAGTCCGATATGTACCTCTATCCCGATCTCGACACGTTTGCAATTTTCCCATGGAGGCCGCAGCAGGGGAAAGTGGCGCGGATTATCTGTGACATTTTTTGTCCGGACCGAACACCGTTTGAGGGTGATTCACGTTATATTTTAAAGAAGGCAATCCATGAGGCCGCACAGCAGGGCTATCAGTTTGATGTGGGGCCGGAGTGTGAATTTTTCCTATTCCACACAGACGAGGAAGGAGGGCCAACCACAATTACCCATGAACGGGCGGGGTTTTTTGATCTGGGACCGATGGATTTGGGGGAGAATGCAAGGCGTGACATCGTGCTGGCGCTGGAGGATATGGGCTTTGAGATTGAATCTTCCCACCATGAGGTGGCACCAGCACAGCACAGGATTGATTTCCGGTATGACGAGGCGCTTATCACAGCAGATAACATTATGACATTTAAGCTGGCGGTAAAGACGATTGCCAAACGGTTTGGTCTGTTTGCAAGCTTTATGCCAAAGCCCAGATATGGAGTTAACGGCTCCGGCATGCACCTGAATATATCTGTGACGAAGAATGGGAGGAATATATTTTTTGATGAGGCAGATGCGCGGGGACTCAGCAAGGAGGCATATTACTTTATCGGCGGATTGATGAAGCATATGCGCGGCATGACGGCAGTGCTGAATCCCCTGGTAAATTCCTATAAGCGGCTGGTTCCGGGATTTGAGGCGCCTGTCTATATTACATGGTCGGAACGGCACAGGAGGTCACTGATTCGGATTCCGGTAGAGCGGGGGGAGGCTACGAGGATTGAACTGCGCAGCCCGGACCCGGCGGCGAATCCCTATCTCGCCCTTGCCGTATGCATCTTGGCAGGACTTGACGGTATTGAACATAAGATTATGCCTAAAGAGCCTGTCGACGCCAGCGTGTTCGAAATGAGCGGTGAGGAGCAGAGGGCGCGTGCGATCGAGGCCCTGCCCTCTAATTTGAATGAAGCGATAGATGCGTTTGCGGATGATTTGTTGTTACAGAAGGTGCTGGGAGAGCATATATCTTATAAATATACAGAGGAAAAGCGCGCCGAGTGGAGGGATTACTGCAGGCAGGTGACAAAATGGGAAATTGACAATTATCTTTACAAAATATAGTCCCGCGGAGGAATTGTTTTGAATAATATAATTGTCGCATTTCCCAAGATGGAAAATGCAAAAAGCATAAAAAACATATTAGTGAAAAATGGGTTCCAGGTAAGCGCAGTATGTACAGCGGGGACACAGGCATTGCAGCATGCGGATTTGCTGGAGGAAGGGATTGTCGTATGCGCGGGGCGGCTTCAGGATATGATGTATACGCAGCTTAGGGAAAATCTGCCGCCGCATTTTGGCATGCTCGTGGTAGCTTCTGCGGGTCAGCAGGAGGAGGGCACAAGAGATAATGTTGTATTTCTCACAATGCCCCTTAAGGTGCACGAGCTCTTGAGCACGGTGGCAATGATGTCAGGGGAGCTGGTGAGAATACGGAAGAGGAAGCCCGGTCCGGCCAGACGCAGTGAGAAAGACAGACAGATGATACATAAGGCAAAGGAAGTGCTGATGGCGCGTAACCATATGACAGAGGAGGAGGCCCATCGTTATATGCAAAAGATCAGCATGGACAGCGGGACCGGACTTGTGGAAACTGCACAGATG
The DNA here is from genome assembly GCA_948688495.1 of uncultured Lachnospiraceae bacterium. Classification (GTDB taxonomy): domain Bacteria; phylum Bacillota; class Clostridia; order Lachnospirales; family Lachnospiraceae; genus Petralouisia. The sequence continues at coordinate 61,386 of CAPQSW010000003.1, forward strand.
ATATTGAGTGTGATGCAGGGATAAGAGTTGGAAAGGAGTGTCAAATGAAGTTTACAAAAATGCATGGCGCAGGAAATGACTATATCTATGTAAATTGTTTTGAGGAAAAGGTCATACATCCTGAGGAGGTATCAAGGTTTGTCAGTGACAGGCATTTTGGCATCGGGGGAGACGGGCTGGTTTTGATTAAGCCCTCCGTACGGGCAGATTTTGAGATGGCAATGTACAATGCAGACGGTTCCCAGGGGGAGATGTGTGGAAATGCCATCCGGTGTGTGGGGAAATACGTCTACGACCGGGGCATGACAGACAAAATGCAAATCAGCATAGATACCCTTGCGGGAATCAAATATCTGGATTTGACGTTGGAGAATGGAAAAGTGTCTGTGGTAAAGGTGAATATGGGAGCGCCCTGCCTTGATGCAGAGAAAGTTCCTGTGATAGCAGATACAAAGCAGGTAATCAATGAACCGATTGAGGTGGAGGGTAGAACTTATCATATGACTGCCGTGTCGATGGGGAATCCTCACTGTGTCATTTTTATGGAGGAGGATGTGCGAAAGCTCAACCTAGAAGCAATTGGTCCCGTTTTCGAGAATCATCCGCGGTTTCCAAGACGGATTAATACAGAATTTGTAAATGTACTTGATGATTCCACATTGCGTATGCGTGTGTGGGAGCGCGGCAGTGGTGAGACATTAGCCTGTGGAACAGGAACCTGTGCCACAGCCGTGGCGGCTGTTTTGAATGGAAAGTCAAAAAACGAAGTTACAGTCCAACTTATAGGCGGGGAGCTTCAGATTGCCTGGGCGGGCGGCGATGCCCCTGTGTATATGACCGGACCTGCCATGACAGTCTTTGACGGTGAAATCGAGCTGCCGGAGGGAATTTGTTAAAGAGCCGGAGGGAAATTTTCAAAGGCTGCCACATAAGAAAACAGTAGAAAAGAAAAAGAATTATAAATCTAAGAAAGAGGAGGATATTATGTTTCAAATCAATGAGAATTACCAGAAGTTACCCGGAAGTTATCTGTTTAGCACCATAGCAAAGAAGGTAAAAGCATTCACCGAGGCAAATCCAGACAAAGACATCATCCGTCTTGGGATCGGGGATGTGACGCAGCCCTTAGCGCCGGCAGTCATTGAGGCCATGCACAAGGCGGTGGATGAGATGGGAAAGGCAGAGACCTTTCATGGATATGCCCCGGATCTGGGGTATGAGTTCCTGCGCAGTGCAATTGTGGAAAATGATTACAAATCCAGGGGGTGTGATATCTCAGCGGACGAGATTTTTGTCTCCGATGGCGCCAAAAGTGATTCTGCCAATATCCAGGAGATTTTCGGACCGGACAACCGTATTGCAGTGTGCGATCCGGTCTATCCCGTTTATGTGGATTCCAATGTGATGTCCGGCAGGACAGGTGTGTATGACGCAAAGTCTGAGACATGGAGCAATGTTATTTATATGCCCTGTACAATGGAGAATGGATTCGTGCCGGAGTTCCCGAAAGAGACGCCGGACATGATTTATCTCTGTTTGCCGAACAATCCTACCGGAACGACAATCACGAAGGCGCAGTTACAGGAATGGGTCGATTATGCCAACAAAGCAGGTGCCGTAATTATCTATGACGGCGCTTATGAGGCATATATTTCTGAGCCGGATGTTGCACATTCCATTTACGAATGTGAGGGTGCAAGGACGTGTGCGATTGAATTAAAGAGCTATTCCAAAAATGCCGGTTTTACCGGAGTCCGTCTCGGTTATGCCGTAGTCCCGAAAGATTTGAAGTGCAAGGATGTCTCCTTAAACTCCATGTGGGCACGCCGCCACGGGACGAAGTTTAACGGAGCGCCTTATATTGTGCAGCGCGCCGGGGAAGCTACTTACAGTCCAGAGGGAAAGGCGCAGTTAAAAGAGCAGGTGGCGTATTATATGAAGAATGCCGCCACGATAAAGACAGGGCTTAAGAACGCGGGCTACACGGTATTCGGCGGTGTCAATGCACCGTATATCTGGCTCAAGACGCCGGATAAGATGACATCCTGGGAGTTTTTTGATTATCTCCTTGACAATGCCAATGTCGTAGGGACGCCTGGTTCCGGGTTTGGACCCAGCGGGGAAGGATATTTCCGACTGACGGCATTTGGAAGCTATGAGAATACGCTGGCGGCGATAGAGCGGATAGAGAAGCTATAAAAGAATAACGCCATACAAAATAAAAACATACAAAAACCAGGGGTAGCAGAATGCAAAATTTGTCCCCTGGTTTTTTGTATGTTTTTACTGAAAAACGCATTTGTAATAAATAAATTTAGTAAAACACTTGAAAAATTTACTAAAAAATTTTACAATAAAGACAATAGATGCAAGGTGGGAAAATCTAGGATTTCTTATGCTGCAGGGATTAGGCACAAGGCAGTGTGACAGAAGAAAGCAGCATCTTAGGGAATCAGAACGGAAGGGAACGCCATGCTCTAAAAAAAGAAAAGGAGAAGATTAAGATGAGAGGATTAAGGAAAGGTATCAGTGCTGTCCTTACAGCGGCTCTCGTCCTTACTGCAGTGCCTGTAAATGGAAATAACCAGGTATATGCGGCGGAGGAGACGGCCGTGGATGCGACAGTGAAAGTGCTCCCGGACCAGGCGTCAACGTTTCATGATACGGACAACGATGGGCTGGGGGAGTTTGAAGGCTGGGGTACGTCCCTGTGCTGGTGGGCGAACCGTTTAGGGTACGACACCACAATGACCCAGAAAGCGGCAAAAGCTTTCTTTAATAAAGATGAAGGTCTGGGACTCAACATTGGCCGCTACAACATAGGAGGCGGTGACAACACCGGAGAGGTAGAAGATGTGGATGTGCCGGTGAACCCAAAAGCTACGATTCTTGGCGTGGAGAAAAAGACAGGCGTTCTGGATTATAATGGAAATTCAGATAAAATGAAGGTATCGACAGAGAGCAGATTTGCAGATGCCGTTTACCTGTACTCCGATGCTGATTTCGGCTTTACGAAAGGAAAAAAGGTCGGTAGTTTTCAGTATGTAGGCTGGGTAAAACAAATGGACGGTGCGGTAGGGGATGGCGACAACCTTCATTATAACGTGAATGCAAGTGCGGCGGGAACTTACACCGTAAAACTGCTTGCATACCACAATGCCAAGTTAGAAAGGGATATTGCAATCAAGGTGAATGGTACGACAGAACATGTTGTCAGTGCAGAAGAACTTATGGAACATAAGATTGCAGAGGCAAGCAGCAAGGGTCTGTTCCTTGCAACCATCAAGAATGTTGCATTAAATCAGGGCAGTAACACGATTGAAGTGGCAGGAAAGAAGGAGTGGACGCTTGATTTTGTTAAATTTTTGGTTGTCAAGTCTGGGGAGGAAGGCGTGTTGCCGGAGATGGACGACACCTTACATGCACCGCATATCAAGCGTTCCGATTCGAATATGCCGGGTTACTGGAAAGATGTGACAAAGATTACGGTTACCCCGATGGAAGGCTTTGCCAGAGTGGATGAGGAATGCGGTTATGCATGGAATTATGACTGGACAAAGGATGAGAACCAGAGGAATATCTTAAAGGCTGCGAAGGCTGCAAGCGGCGCAGAGTTTATTGCAGAAGCGTTCTCCAACTCTCCACCCTACTTTATGACGAACAGCGGATGTACCTCAGGAGCTCTTGACTCCAGCAAAGACAATCTGCGTAAGGATTCTTACCATGCGTTCGCTGCGTATATGGCGGATGTGATTACGCATTATGCCGAGGAAGGCATTGTGGACTTTACAAGCGCAACACCGATGAATGAGCCGTATACAAATTACTGGGGTGCAAATAGCGCGAAGCAGGAAGGCTGCCATTTTGATCAGGGCGAGTCAGAATCTACGATTATTGTAGAGTTAAAGAAGGAGCTGGCGAAGAAAGCGGAAGCAGCAACGGATGCGAAGGTAAAAGCAACGCTTGAGAATATCATTCTCTCCGGTACGGACGAGACCAGTATCGACACGGCGATTACATCTTATAACGCATTGTCTGACGAGGCAAAGGCAAGCATTGCGCGTATCGATACCCATACATACAGCGGCTCCAAGCGGGCAGAATTGTCTGAGCTGGCGAAGAAGGAGAACAAGAACCTGTGGATGTCTGAGATTGACGGAGCGTCCCAGGCAGGAACCAATGCAGGCGAGATGGCTGCCGGACTTGGATTTGCACAGAGGATTATCACAGACATTAATGGCCTCAAGTGCTCTGCATGGATTATGTGGAACGCCGTTGATCTCAATATAGATGAAAACAATGAATTTGACGCAAATTCGCTGGATGAATTAAGGAATAAGAAGAACGACAGCGGCGAGGTTATGTATGACCCAGAGAATAAGGGCTGGTGGGGAATCGCCATCGGCGACCACAACAACAAGGACCTTATTCTGACGAGGAAATATTATGCCTACGGACAGTTCTCCAGATATATCCGTCCGGGCTATACGATTATGGGAACCAGCGACGCGGGCAACACTTTGATTGCTTATGACAAGAAGAGTAAAAAGGCAGTCATTGTGGCGGTCAATACAGCGGGAACAGACGAGACCTGGAAGTTTGACCTTGGCAGATTTGAGACGATGGGAAATAAGATTACGGCATACCGTACCAGCGGCGGGGACGAAGGCGGCGAGAACTGGGTAGATGTTTCCACATCGGTAAACGCAGTGGCAGACACGGCAAACAGAAGCTTCACCGCCAAGTTGAAGGCAAATTCCATCACCACTTATATTGTGGAAGGTGTGGAGTTTGATAAAGAAAAAGACGATGAACGCGCAAAGCGTGCTGCTGATTTGGATAAGATGCAGACTGAGGTTATGAATCAGATGGATTTGAGCAGCTTAAAGCTCAAGGAAATCAAGCTGAGCGCTTCTATGGTAAGCGGAAGCGCACCGTGGAATAATGACACGACAAATGGTGTCACCAATGTTGTGGACAATGATCTCGTTTCATTTTTCGATGGTGTAGCGGAAGGTTACGTCCAGATTGATTTGGGAGAAGGCAAGGAAACAGCGATTGTAGCTTACGGCTATGCGCCGCGTTATGTGAACAACGACAGCCAGTACCTGGACAGGTGCGTGGGTGCGACCCTTTACGGCTCCAACGATGGCAAGGAGTGGGATGCGCTGCATACGATTACAAAGATGCCGGAAGGCGGCAAAATCAATTATGCCTATATGAACGAGTTTAAGTCCAGAGGCGTTATGGGCAAGGCGTACCGTTACTATAAATATGCAGTAGATGCCAGCGGAAACTGTAACATTGCAGAGTTGAAGCTGTATGAGATGCCGGCAGACCTCGTGATTCCGGAATTGCCGGATACGTTAGAAGAATGGGTTACATATTGTGAAGGAAAGACGGAGGGCCGCGACTATGTAGCAGCAGGCAAGACGAAATACGAAGCTGCCCTTGCAGCCGCAAAAGCATTAAATTCTTCTGCAACGCAGGAGCAGAAGGAAAATGCCATGTATGCATTGTTTGACGCCTATCTCGCTCTGAAGGAGATTCCCTCCAGTTTCACCGGTGTGGAAGGCGCAGAGATGTACGATATGGATGGCAAGGTCATCCAGGCGCATGGCGGACAGATACAGAAGATTACGTATGATCATGATTTTGACGGCAATGGAACGATAGATGCTGACGAGCACGAGTTCTGGTATTGGATTGGTGAGGATAAAACCAACAATTACCGTCCATGCCCGGGCGTTCATGTGTATATCTCCCAGGATTTATATAAATGGAAAGATATGGGATGTGTTCTTCGGACAGTGCCCGACTGGGAGACCTTTACGACGGATAAATATTTTACAGACCTTTATGGAAGCATGAATGAAACACAGAAGAAAGCCGTCTATGGCGACCTCTGGACGAGCAACAATTCTTCCAGCACCGGATGTGTAATTGAGCGTCCGAAGATGATTTACAATGAAAAGACAAATAAATACGTGATCTGGTTCCATGCAGATGGGCAGACGCCGGACAGCAGCGGAGGCAATTATGCCAAGGCGAAAGCAGGCGTGGCAGTTTCTGACAGCCCGTTCGGACCGTTCCAGCTTCAGGGTTCTTATCTGCTGAATTATGATGAGAGCCTGGATCATGGATTTGATGGAAATGATGATAAAGATAAAGAAGTGCTTGGGCATGTACGTGATATGAACCTGTTCAAGGATGATGACGGAACAGGATATGTCATCTATTCCTCCGACGGAAACCAGAATATGTACATTGCTAAGTTAAACGACAGCTATACGAATATTGCTCAGCCGGATAATGCGCAGGCAGAACAGGGTGTGGGCAAAGACTATACGGTGAACTTTATCGGAAGCTCCAGAGAAGCTCCGGCGATGTTCGAGTATAAGAACAAGTATTATCTAGTGACCTCCGGCTGTACTGGATGGGCGCCGAATCAGGCAAAATATGCAGTTGCAGACCATCCAATGGGACCGTGGAGGGAAGTAGGAGATCCCTGTGCAGGCAATGAAGAGGCGAGCACAACCTACCGGACACAGCCGACCTGTGTGTTTGAAGTGGGCGATGGACAGTATATTTACATGGGCGACCGCTGGAGCAATCCGGATACGGGCAATGAGCTTAAGAATTCAAGATATGTATGGCTTCCAGTGGAATTTACCGCTGACGGCGGAATTGCTCTGAGAAGACACAGCAACTGGAAACTGGAGAAATTATTTGAATTAGAATTGATGGATATTCTGACAGAGCTGCCGACAGTTGTAAAATCAGGCGAATCCATGAATCTGCCGAATAAGCTTAACGTAAAACTCTTTACAGAGGATACGCCAAGAGAGGTAGATGTAACCTGGAACACGGATGAGGTGGCAGACGGAGGCGTAGGCCAGGTGGAAGTTACAGGTACCATATCCTACCAGAAAGCCGGCGGGGAGCGTAAGCGTACGATTACCCATGAGGTGATGCTGGTGAATGACAAGCTGATTTACTTCTTTGACTGTGCGTCATATTTCTCTGACTATTTTGATTTATTGAATGAGCAGGGCGTTGCGCTGCGCAATGAAAAGACGGACCAGGAATACACCGTAGAGAATCTTGCCGGATATACTGGAAAGAGAGGCGAGGGTATCGGTGCAGATGATACAGAGTACGATTTTGGCGTGAAGGAAGCCGGAAATGATATGTGGACGCAGGGATACTTTGCGACAAGCGGTAAGAGTATTGACTATGCATTTATTCTGGAACCAGGAAGGTATACGGCAGCTACCGGATACCATGAGTGGTGGGATGGAGACCGCAATACGAAGATTGTAGTGAAGTCTGGCGACGAGACTCTTGTAGAATCTAATCAGTTCGCAGTAGAGGGAAGTGAGAGTCTGCAGAAGAATGTATCCTTTGAACTTACAAAGAGCGCGAAAGTTACAGTGAGCATTGTCGGCATTGACCAGGATCCTATCCTGAGCTGGATCGCAGTCATCCAGAATGCAAAAACTGGGGAGCTTGAAGGGGAGGAGGATAAGACAGAATTAAACGCACTCCTTGCCTCCGCTGAGAAAGTAGAAAGGGGCAGCTATACATCTAAGAGCTGGGAGAAATTCCAGGCGGCTCTTAAGAATGCAAAGGATGTACAGAAGTATGTACTTGCAACTGCGGAAGATATTTTATCGGCGAAATTAGATCTGGAGGATGCCAAGAACGCATTGCAATCGGTAAATAAATATCTGCAGTCAATGATTGATGTGATTGCCATTTCATCCTCCGACGAAAGCAAGTATGCGAAGGACGCTATGTGGGACTATTATGGACAGGTGCTCGCAGACGTCAGGGGACTGGCGGCCAAAAATGATTTGACCGAGGACCAGGCAGAGGATGCGCTTGCATATCTGCGGGAGACCATTTCCCTTCTGACCCCAGCGCCCAAGCCGGTAACACCGCCTGCGACGCAGAAGAAAGACCAGACAATCAGCGTGAAAGCAAGTTTTGCAAAGACATATGGCGACAAAGCATTCAACCTTGGCGCGAAGCGTACGGGCGACGGAGCGTTGACCTATAAGAGCTCCAGCAACGGTGTGGCAACCGTAGATAAGAATGGAAAGGTGACGATTAAGGGAACCGGTAGCTGTACGATTACCATCACTGCGGCAGAGACAGCAAACTATAAAGCGAAATCTGTAAACGTTACAATCACAGTAAAACCGAAAAAGATGTCCATCAAGAAGGTGACTGTGGCAAAGAAGAGCTTGAAGGTGACCTGGAAGAAGGATTCTAAGGCAACCGGATACGAAATCCAGTGTTCCCTGACGAAGAACTTTAAGAAAATTGCAGGGAAAGCGGATGTGAAGAAGACATCGGCAACTTTGAAGAAACTGAAAAAAGGCAAGAAGTATTACGTGCGTATCCGCGCTTATAAGACTGCAACGGTGAATGGCAAGAAGACAAAGCTTACCGGTGCATGGAGCAAGGTTAAGCCCAGTAAGAAGGTTAAGTAAGACGAAGGAAGCATTGAGACAAATGTAAAATCAGATTATGGAGGCAGATATGGGTAAGAAGAAATGGAAATCCAGTATCTCCCTGTTCCTGGCAGCAGTGCTTGCTGTGACCAGTATTGGCATGGCAAGCCCGCTGACGGCGGATGCGGCAAAAGATACGGAAAATACAGCGTCCGCAGAGGGCAGGGCGGTAACAGGCGATAATGCTACCTACTATATTGACGCAAAAGACGGAAATGACAATAATGACGGTAAATCAGAGGAAAAAGCGTGGAAGTCATTTGAGAAGGTGTCAGAACTGCGCCTTGTCGCAGGCGGCAAGGTGCTCCTGAAGGCAGGATGTACCTGGAACGACCAGAAGCTTATGATAAACGAGGCGAAAGGTACAAAAGAGAATCCGGTTGTCCTGGGCAAATATGGCGACGGCGCGAACCCTGTCATTAACGGCAACGGCAGCAACTGGCTGGACAATATGAACAGAAGCATATTGAAGAAAGAGGATGTCGCCGCTGTTCATGTAAAGAACTCTGAATATATCACGGTTGAGAATCTTGAAGTGACAAACTGGGAGCGAGACAAGGCGGACCTCGAGGGTATCAGGGGAACTTTAATTTCCAATAATGACAGCCCGGGAAGAAGGGTTGCTTATGACCAGAGCAAGTACATGCTGACCGGTATCCTGGTAGAGAATCATGATGCCGGGGAACTGAGCGGTGTAATTATAAAGAATAACTATGTACATGATGTGAATGGATATATGTCGCAGAACGGCAGGGAAGGGGATAAGAAGGGTTCTGGTGGAATCATGGTTCTTGTCACCGGAGGAGAGACCGAATCTTACTTTAAAGATTTGGAAATTCTGGGAAATGAAGTGAATAAAGTCTGCCATGAAGCAATTTATATGGAGAGCTGCTGGGCAGCCCGCAAGCTGGTAGGCGGTGCGGACAGCCAGCAGGCAGGGGATAAGCCCTGGGTAGGATGGCCGAATGTCCATGTCAAAGACAACTATGTACACGATGTTGCCGGCGACGGTATTGTATTGATCAATACGGACGGCGGTGTTGCGGAGCGCAACCTTTTAGTAAAGTGTGCCAGCGAGGACTGGTCTTATTCCAGGAACCCGGCGCATGCGGCAATCTGGGCGTGGGACTGCAACAATGCGACATTCCAGAATAACGAGGCAGCCTACACGGAGAGCACGCAGGACGGTATGGCGTTCGACTCTGATTATGGCAATCAGAATATCCTGTTCCAGTATAACTACAGCCATGACAACAAAGGTGGTTTCTGGATGGCATGTCCCGGACCATACTATTCCATCAACTCAGTCGTACGCTATAATGTGAGCGTGAACGACGGAAGATATGACGGCGCCCGCGTCCTCAAGGTCGGGGAGTCTGGAAGTATCGGACATCAGGTATACAACAACACGATTTACTGGGATGATACGTATAAGGATATTGTGGCGGTAGAGCAGGCAAGCTGGATATCAGGGAATGCTACCCCGTATACCAGCGGAACGGATATTTATAACAATATCATCTATGGAGACAGCGCAGCCTTTGCCAATCATAACGGCGTGCGTTACCACAGCAACTGTGTCTGGGGCGGAGCGGAGAAAGCTTACCCGTGGGAGGAGGATTCCACTGGTTTTGCGGCTGATCCGGGACTTAAAAATGTGACGCAGGAAGGATACTCCACCGGAACGTTTGATAAGACTACAAGGAAAGTGACGTTAGGCTCTACGGAGGGCTTTGAACTGACCGCTGCTTCTCCCTGTATTGACGCCGGGGAGAGTTACATGGAAGTGCCAAACGAGTCCTTTGAGGCAGTTGCAGATGAAAAGCTTCCAAATGATAAGACACAGATTACACTGGAAAATAAAGATTATAAAGGAAATGCTGTGCCCTATCAGGCAGGTGCACAGGCTGCAGCGACGGAGAAGACAGACATTGGGGCTTTCGAGCATCAGGGAGCATATACTGGCAGCGCAACAGCATCAGAGGAAGATAAGGACTGGCTGCAGAAGATGATTACACAGGCAGAAGGTCTTGATAAGACGAAATTCGAGACTTCAAGTGTGGAGAAGCTGGAAGCGGCAGTTGCAGATGCCAAGACTGCACTGCAGAGTAAGCCTGCCCTGGTAAAAACAATGGTCTACCGGATGGAGAACATCCTTATGAATATGGACCGGAAAGGCGAAGGCGGAGTGGGAACACCGGCAGACAGCGTGCTGACAGAGGCACAGTCCACGTTCGAAAGCGGAACCGGCGGCTGGGGCCATTGGCCTGATGCTGTCTCTGTGACAGATTCCACAGAGCAGAAACGCAGCGGCAGCAAGAGCTTAAAGATTGATTATGCGAATGCAGCCAGCGATACGGCATTCTCCGAGCTTGGAGGCGTTTTGGTACAGCCGAATACCGAGTATGTATTTGAGGCATGGGTATATTACACAGGGGATGCCAGCAAGGTAGAGCTGCAGGCAAAGCATCATAATGGTGTTACCTCAGATAAAAAAGACCATGCACTGGGCAATGCAGATTTGACCAAGGCAGAGGCGGATACGGAGCATGAAGGATGGTATAAGGCAACACTCAAGTTTACGACAGAAGGATACAGCACAGCCAGCATTATTATTGCCAGCAATCTTACAACCGTTTATATGGATGATGTAGCGCTTTATCCGGCGCAGAGGCCAAAGACCAAGCTGGATTTGAAGACTTTGGAAACAGCGCTTGCAAAGGTCCCCGAGTATGCACAATCAGAGTATCCGACAACCCTTTGGGAGGCTTATTCAACGGCATATGATGCTGCAAGGCTGATGAGGGTTAATGCGGCGGCAACACAGGGAGAGGTGAACCGTGCAGCTTCTTTACTCAATGCAGCATATCGTAATCTGGCAAAGAAAGCCTCGAATCTCGGCTTGTTGCGGGCATATTACACAACACATGCCTCCAAGAAGAAAGGCAATTATACGGATGCAAGCTGGACACAGTTTGAAAAGGCACTTCAGGCAGCAAAAGACGTGCTGGCACTGGGAGATCAGGCAACACAGATGGTATCAGACAAAGCACTGAAGGATTTGAAGGCAGCCGTCAACGAGCTGGCAGTGAATCCGCCCAAGCCGCCGGTAGTGAAGAAAGACCAGACGATCAGCGTTCAGGGAACCTTCGCAAAGACATTTGGCGACAAAGTATTCAGCCTGGGTGTAAAACGTACCGGCGATGGGGCGCTGACCTATAAGAGCTCCAGCAACAGCGTAGCAACGGTAGATAACAGTGGCAAAGTAACCATCAAGGGGACTGGAAGCTGTATCATTACCATTACGGCAGCAGGGACGGCGAACTATAATGCAAAATCCGTCAACGTCACAATCACAGTAAAACCGAAAAAGATGTCTATAAAAGGCGTAACAGCGGCAAAGAAAAGTTTGAAAGTGACATGGAAGAAGGATTCTAAGGCAACGGGATATGAGATTCAGTGCTCCCTGACGAAGAATTTCAAGAAGGTTGCAGCGAAAGCCGATGTGACGGTGAAAAAGACGTCAGCGACTCTAAAGAAGCTGAAAAAGGGCAAAAAATACTACGTGCGTATCCGTGCCTATAAGACTGCAACGGTAAATGGCAAAAAGACAAAGCTTACCGGTGCGTGGAGCAAAGTGAAGACAAGTAAAAAGGTGAAATAAGGTTTGGATAATATTGAGACAGGCAGGAAAAGCTGCCTGCCTGTTTCATATTAATGTAGGAGGGAATGAGATGAAAGGATTGAAAAAGGGTATCAGTGCTGCGCTTGCGGCTGCGTTGATACTGACAGCATTGCCGGTGGATGGAATCAGCCGGGTACATGCGGCAGCAGATGCAACAATCAAAATGCTTCCTGAGGAGGCCTCAACCTTCAATGATACAGATTACGATGGTTTGGGCGAGTTCCAGGGGTGGGGTACTTCCCTCTGCTGGTGGGCAAACCGTTTGGGATATAGTGAGAGACTCACAAGTGAAGCAGCGGCAAAGTTTTACGGCGACGATGGCCTGGACTTGAATATCGGCCGTTATAATGTGGGCGGAGGAGATAACGTGACAGGCGGCGAGTATGCGGAAGAAAACGAATTTCTCCATGCTGCGCATATTGAGCGTTCCGATTCTATGGTTCCCGGATACTGCCAGGACGTCACAAAGATGGATTTAAAGATACATGACCTGGCATATTATACAGACAACTTTGACCGGGCAGATGAGACAAGCGGTTACGCCTGGAACTATAACTGGACAGCGGATCAGCGCCAGCTCGCAATTTTAGAGGCGGCTATGAAGGCGAGTGGAGAAGATTTTATCGCGGAGGCATTTTCCAACTCCCCGCCCTATTTTATGACGAACAGCGGGTGCAGTTCGGGGGCAGAGAAGTCAAGTGAGGATAACCTGAGAAAAGATTGTTATAAGGCATTTGCCGCTTATATGGCGGATGTGGTTGTGCACTGGGCAGAAGTAGGATTTGTGGATTTTACGAGCACTACGCCGATGAATGAGCCCTACACCAGTTACTGGGGTGCGAACAGTAAGAAGCAGGAGGGCTGTCATTTTGACCAGGGAGAATCGGAATCCACGATTATAGAGGAATATTATGACGAACTGCAGAGGCAGTTGAAGGCTGCAAAGAATGAGAATGTGAAACGGATGCTCAGTAACCTTATCATCTGCGGTACAGATGAGACCAGCATTGATACGGCAATATCTTCCTACAATAAATTATCGGATAAAGCGAAAAATTCTATCCAGAGGATTGATACCCATACCTATGGTGGTTCCAAGCGTGCAGAATTGTCTGCCCTGGCAGAGCGGGAAGGCAAGAATCTATGGATGTCTGAGATAGACGTAGGCGGAAAGGCAGGGACAGACGCAGGCGAAATGGCGCCCGCGCTGTGTTTTGCCCAGCGGATTATCACGGATCTAAACGGTCTGAAGCCGTCTGCCTGGATTATGTGGAATGCGATTGACATCCATGTAGATAGAAACAGCAATTCCAAATATGATGCCAAAGAGAGCATAGAAGAAATGAAGAACATGACGTACGATGACGGTACGGTTATGTATGATCCTTCAAAGGCCGGTTACTGGGGAATTGTGGTTGCCGACCATAATAATGAGGAGCTTATCCTGACAAAGAAATATTATGCCTATGGACAGTTTTCACGTTATATCCGTCCGGGCTACACGATTATGGGTACCAGCGATAAGGAAAATACGGTGATTGCCTATGATCCCAAGGGAAAGAAAACAGTCATCGTTACAATGAATACTTCCGGTTCTGAACAGACGCGGGAGTTTGATTTAAGCGAGTTCAAAGCGATAGGAAACACTGTCAAAGCGTACCGTACCAGCGGGCTTACCGAAGGCGGGGAGAATTGGGCGGATATATCGTCAGACAGTTCCATCAGCGCGGACACATCAGCAAGGAGCGTGAGTGCTTCCCTGCCGGCAAATTCCATTACCACATTTATCGTCGAGGGTACGGATTATGACGTAGACCAGAATTACGAGCTTGCGGAGAAAAATATTATTAGAATCATGCGTGAAGAAATCATCGCAGAGAATGAATCTACAATGGAAGCAAATATCCAGAATGTGGAAAATGTTACATTGAATGAAGACATGGTAACTGGAAGCGATCCCTGGACAGATGATAAAGGGAATGTAAGCGGGGATGTAGTAACAAATGTCGTGGACGGAAAGTTTAATACTTTCTTTGATGGCGTTGCAGATGGCTGGGTACAGCTTGATTTAGGGAAACAGGAGAAAATTGCCGGCTTTGGCTACGCGCCAAGAAGCGGCAGCGGCTATTTGGACCGATGTGTAGGGGCTTCCTTCTATGGCTCAAACGATGGAACAAACTGGACGAAGCTTTATACCATTTCTGCTGTACCGGCAGAAGGAAAATTTACGAATGTGTATGCATCCCGGTTTGAAGTGCCGAACAATACCTCTTACCGGTATATTAAATATGCAGTGCCCGAAGGTGACAGCAGTGCTGCCTGCAATGTTTCAGAGCTTGCGGTATACCGGTGGAAATCAGGTGTCAATGTGACATTTAAGGAGCCTGCAGGACCTAAGAATCTGCAGGAATGGATTGCCTGGTATAAGAGCAAGACAGCGGGCAACGCTTATTCCAATGCAAGCAAGGCGGCCTTTCAGTCAGCGATGGCGGCGGCAGAAGCCGTGGCGGGAGGCACAAATACAATCGAACAGAACAAGGCGCGCAGGGCATTGGCACTTGCTTATCTGGGCTTAAAACCGGAAACGGAAGCGGACCGCCTGGAGAATGCGAAAATGATTCTGCAGGACGGAATTACAAGGAATACGGTTCCAGATTCCAAGAAAAATCAATACACACAGAGCAGCTGGGATAATTACCAAAATAAGCTCGCGGCTGCAAAGAATCTTCTAAAATCAGGGACATTGACGAAAGCTCAGGCTGAGCAGGCAGTTAGGGAGCTTGTAACAGCAAAAAATGCACTCAAACCACAGAGTAGGTCAAACCAGACCATCACCTGTAAGAAAATATTTGACAAGACCTATGGGGATAAAGCATTTTCCCTGGGCGCAAAGGTTAAGACTGGCGATGGCAAGCTTTCTTACAAGAGTTCCAATACAAAAGTAGCGGACTATAATAAGAAGACTGGTAAAGTGCAGATTAAAGGAACCGGAAGCTGCATCATTACCATTACGGCGGCAGAAACAGTAAATTATAAAAAGACATCCATTAATGTTACCATAACGGTAAAACCGAAAAAGATGTCTATCAAGGGTGTAACGGCGGCAAAGAAAAGCCTCAAAGTGACCTGGAAGAAAGATTCTAAGGCAACCGGATATGAGATCCAGTGTTCCCTGACGAAGAATTTCAAGAAGGTTGCGGCGAAAGTGGATGTGAAAAAGGCATCGGCAACTTTGAAGAAGCTGAAAAAAGGCAGGAAGTATTACGTGCGCATCCGCGCCTATAAGACCGCAAAAGTGAATGGTAAGAACAAGAAACTTACTGGTGCATGGAGCAAGGCAAAGATAAGCAAACAGGTGAAATAATTTATGCGAAACAGGTGTGTGACAATGATCCTGTGCATGATGGCAGTCCTTTGTGCCGCAGCAACAACAGGCTGCGGCACGAAGACTGTGAAAGACAGTGATGTCGTCATGGAAATTGCAGGACAGGATGTTGTAAAAGCAGAATATCAGATGATACTTGTCGATTATGTGGCAGAAGTCAAACAGCAGTACGATACGGATACTGCTAACCGCAAAGATTTCTGGACAACGGGACAGAATGGGGAGCGGCCGTTGGATAAGATAATGCAGCTTGCCGAAGAAAACCTGGCCGAGAAAAAGGTGATCGCACAGCTCGCAAAGGAATCGAAATCCTCGGCTGTGACGGATTATTTGTCTATTGCAGCACAGATGGGGGAAGAAAATGACAGGCGGCAGACGGCGGAGGAAACGGGTGAGGTTGTATACGGACTTACCTCTTATGATGTCCGGGAATATTACAATTATGTCTATACCCAGATAGAATACGAAGTGGTGGAAGCCCTCAAGCAGCAACAGGATATTTCGGAGGAAGAATTAAAGCAGATATATGAGGAGAATAGGCAGCAGTATACAAGCGACGTGGGCGTTAAGGTTCTGGTTGCCGAAATGCTGGCTGAGGCAGGAACGGAGAAGGCCGTGCAGATTGCGGAGGCGATGGGAACAGATGCAGACGTTAGGGCGCTCACTGACCGTTACCCTGATGTCAGCTTTTATGAGATGGAACTTTCCTCCCTCGATACGCAGGAGGGAAAGAACGGCGTATATACCAAACGTTGGCTGACAGCGTCTATGATGCAGCCGGGGGAGGTGTGTGAGCCTTTTGCCGTTGGAGAAAAACGGATGGTGATGCGCTGCCTGGAGCGGTCGGAACATGTGGTGCAGTCCTTTGCGGATGTGAAAGGCGTGCTGAAAGATACGGTTCAGACCAACCTGGCTTATGAGGAAATCGACTCCCGAAAAGAGAAAACGCAGATTCAGCTAACTGTTTCAGAGGGACAGTTAGAGCGGGCGGCGCTGGAGGTACTTGAATAGTAAATGTGATATTGATACAAAAATCCCCACCGGCAGGCGGGGATAAAACTATATCTTTGTTATTTCTTAAATCCTGCCCGTTTTCGCAGCGTCGGGTCTAAAATCCGCTTGCGGATACGCAGACTATCGGGTGTGACCTCCAAAAGCTCGTCCGTCTCAATAAATTCCAATGCCTGCTCAAGACTAAGAATCTTGGGCGGCGTCAGTGTAAGTGCCTCGTCAGCGCTCGAAGAACGGGTGTTGGTGAGGTGCTTTTTCTTGCACACATTGATTTCAATATCTTCTGGTTTCGCGCTCTGCCCGATAACCATCCCGGAGTATACCTTTTCTCCAGGTCCAATAAACAGGGTGCCGCGGTCCTGTGCACTGAACAGGCCATAGGTGACAGATTCCCCGCTTTCAAAAGCGATCAGAGAACCCTGTTTGCGGTAGGCAATGTCTCCCTTATATGGCTCATAGCCATTGAAAATCGTGTTGATGATACCGTTTCCCTTCGTGTCTGTCAAAAATTCGTTCCGGTATCCAATCAGTCCGCGGGAGGGGATGTTAAATTCCAGCCGGGTATAGCCGCCGCTGATTGGTCCCATATTCCGAAGTTCTCCTTTGCGCTGGCTTAGCTTCTCGATGACGGAGCCGGTAAATTCATCCGGGACATCTACATAGGCAAGCTCCATCGGTTCCAAACGTTTGCCGGATTCATCTTTTTGGAATAACACTTCTGCCTTGCTGACCGCAAACTCGTAACCTTCCCTGCGCATATTTTCAATCAGTACGGACAGGTGAAGCTCGCCTCTCCCGGAAACTTTCAGACTATCCGGGCTGTCTGTTTCTTCCACACGCAGGGATACATCCGTGTTCAGTTCGCGGAACAGACGGTCACGGATATGGCGTGAGGTAACAAATTTTCCCTCCTGTCCGGCAAGCGGGCTGTCATTGACAATAAAATTCATAGAAATCGTAGGATCGGAAATCTTCTGGAAATCAATTGCGATGGGATTTTCCGGGGCACAGATGGTATCTCCGATATGAATATCTGCAATACCGGAAATTGCAACAATGGAGCCGATTCCTGCTTCAGAGACATCTACCTTATTTAGTCCGTCAAATTCATACAGTTTGCTGATGCGTACTTTCTGCAGCTTGTCTGGCTCATGATGGTTTACAACAACAGCATCCTGGTTGATTTTAAGGCAGCCATTGTCTACTTTGCCGACACCAATCCGTCCAACGTATTCGTTGTAGTCAATTGTGCTGATTAAGACCTGTGTACTGGCATCAGGGTCGCCTTCAGGCGCCGGGATGTATTCCAAGATAGTCTCAAAGAGCGCCGTCATATCTTTCTTTTCGTCGTTTAAATCCTTCACGGCATAGCCGTCCCTTGCAGAAGCATAGATAAAGGGACAGTCTAACTGTTCGTCGGACGCGTCCAGGTCCATGAACAGTTCCAATACTTCATCAATCACTTCGTCCGGACGAGCTTCCGGGCGGTCAATTTTGTTGATGCACACAATGACCGGGAGATCCAGCGCCAATGCTTTCATCAATACAAATTTTGTCTGGGGCATAGCTCCCTCAAAAGCGTCTACTACAAGGACGACGCCGTTTACCATTTTCAGTACACGCTCCACCTCACCGCCGAAGTCCGCGTGCCCCGGAGTATCAATAATGTTAATCTTTGTATCCTTATAAAAGACAGCGGTATTTTTGGAGAGAATGGTAATCCCGCGTTCCCGCTCAATGTCACCAGAATCCATCACGCGTTCCTGCACCTCCTGGTTGGCACGGAATACGCCGCTTTGCTTTAATAATTCGTCCACCAGCGTGGTCTTGCCGTGGTCTACGTGGGCGATGATGGCAATGTTGCGTATATCTTCACGTTTTGTTTTCATAAAATATCCCTCTTTCTCAAATCATAAGTTGTTATAATGCATTCACTAGCGTATTATACTGCCCGCGGCGGTATTTGGCAAGTCATAATGTGTAAAAGGCAGGGAGTTTATGCCCTGCCTTACTTCTTTACTTTTATCCTATAGAATCATAATGTCACCACATGCGGGCAATCTTTATTGTTCCCTCATATTCAATGTTTCCTGGATAGCATTCCAATCATCTTTTTTCTTCTGTTTTGCTCTTTCATATTCCTCAATTGTTATCCCCAGTCCTTCACAGGCATTCTGCAGGCTGAGCCCCAGATTCTTCATGAGGGTATGCTTTTTGATATCATAGCATGGCAGGATAGATATTGCAAATAATAAAAACAACAATAAGTGAAAATATATGTCAATTATCCATAATCTTAAATATCTGCTACAATCTTAAAATAATATAATGTCTTATCCAAAAAACCCCTGATAAAATTATTAATTATTACCATAGACTCCGACTGTCCAGGCAAGGGTCAGGCATTTGGAGTTTGAGATGGCAGGCAGCGCGAAGCGGCGCGTGCAGGCATATTTAAAAAGGAGGAAGAAGGATGAAGAAGAAAATATTAGCCCTGGCATTAAGCCTGGCTATGGCAGTTACTATGCTGCCGGCAACATCAGTGAGGGCAGATGAAATTGTTCCAAAAGATACGGCGGAAACGATTGTAACAGCGGGAGATGCTTCGGCAGAGCCGGTGGATAACTGGGCGCGGTCGGCAACACCCTCGGCAGATAGAGCAAGTGATGTAGCTAAAATTAATGATGGAAGCCTGGTTCATTGGCATTGCTGGGCTGGTGAAGCTCTCACAGTGCCTATGAATGTCACTCTTACATGGGAGGATGAACAGACATTGTCTTCCATGCGCGTGATGTGGTGGGCGGATCAAATTAGTGATGCTGAAAATTATGGTGTCCAATTCCCATCATCTGCGAAAGTGCAGTATAAAGAAGGAGGGGAATGGAAGGATATTACATCCGTAGGTGTACAGCATGGGGGGACAAATGGTCAGGACAGTATCTGGAATGTTGTTGATTTTGGGAAGGAGTATAAAACAACAGCATTGCGCATGGTGATAGAGCCTACAAACAAGTCTGCAATGGGTATCAGTGAGTGGGAGGTATTTGGAGCTAAACTTGGCATTGCAGGGGCAAAAATCGCCGGACAGACAGAGCTTGCAGCCGGACAGACAGCGGTTTATACAGGAAGTGTTATTCCGCTGGATAAGGAGGCCGGTACTGCATATGAGTGGTCTGTTGCCAGCGGTTCAGAGGACAAGATAGAGATTGAGGGAGAGAACAATCAGAAAACAGTAACCGTTAAAGGCAAAGGGGAAGGTAATGCGACACTCCATTTGAAAGCCACAAAGGATGGTGTTAGCAGAGAGAAGGATTTCGTTATCTCTGTAAAGGGTGAAGAAACATTGTTAGCATATGACTTAAGTCTTTTGCAGGAGTTGGGAGTGCAGAAAAATAATTTTGAACTTCCTGCTATCAGCCAAAACGGTTATACTATAACATGGTCATCTAGTAACAAGGATGCTGTCAAAATTGAAACTGGCGAAGATGGGAAAATCATGGCAATGGTTACAAGAATTGATGAAGAACAGAGTGTGGTTCTGACAGCAACCATTATCGGAAAAGAAGGAGAAATTAAGAAGACCGTAGATAAGAGTTTTAACGTTACGTTACCGAAAGAAAATCTGGCACGTTTTGCAACGGTAACTGGTTCCTATAAAGGCGGATGGGGGGAAGAATTGCCCAATATTAATGACGAAAATAATATGACAGGCTGGAATGGACATAATCATGTCATTAATACACAAACTGGAGAGATTGCTTCAGAAGAGTGGATTCAATATGATTTTGTGGAAAAATTAGAACTGACAGGCTCTACAATTCGATATAAAGACGAGAATGGAGGAGTTGTGGTTCCTTCTAAGGTTGAGTTTCAGTATACAGATGGAGATGAGGAATATAATGAAGCTTCCTGGAAAACAGTTCCCAACGATGAAGGATGGACTTATAACCCAGAGGCTAACGTTGATAATAATTACGGATTTGGTGGAGCAATTGTTGTGAAAAAGATCCGGCTCAAGGTAACAAATGGAAAAACCAGACCAGCAGAAGGAGACGGGGTACTTGCGGCAGCGTATATTTACGAATGGGGGTTAACTGGTAAGAAGTACGTGAAGCCGGAAAGGGAGCTTGCTAAGCTGGACGAACTTATTACAAATGCTAAAGCGCTTAATACGGAAGGCAAAGACCAGGCTACGGTTACTGCTTTTACCAATGCTATTACAGAAGCAGAGAGAGTGAAAGCTCTCAGCAGCCCATTGAAGGCTGAGGTAGACGCAGCTTTTGATACGCTCAATAATTTGCATGTACAGCTGGGAGGAGAAGCGGCTAAGAAAGACATAGAAACTTTTACAATTACATTTGCCGGTGGAAATGCGCATGAATACACGGGTACGGAAATCAAGCCGGAGGTAATCGTAATGGATGGCGAGACTCCATTAACGGCCGATGATTTCACGGTTGAGTATGCAAAAGATTCCAGCAGTGTAGGCGATAAAACCGTGACAATAAAAGCTGCAGCAGATAGCACTAAATATGAGGGCAGCACGACAAAGACATATAAGATTACAGCAAGGAGGCTGACAGAAGCAAATACAGAGATTACTCTTACCATGCCGGAAAATATTGTGGCAGGAACACAGGTGAAGCCTGAGGTAGCTGTGAAAGTGACAATTGCAGATGGAAATATCAAAACTCTGACAAAGGATACGGATTACACGGTAGTATACGGTGAAAATAATACTTCAGGAACAGATGCCGGTTCCGTAACAATCACGGGTAAAGGCAATTATGCTGGAAGCATAGAAAAAAAATTTGATATTGCTGCATCTTCTGCTGATGACAATATGAACACGCTTACCGTAACCTTCCCGAACGAAGGCAAGTTCGAGTATACAGGCGCAGAAATCAAGCCGGTGCCAGTTGTAAAGGATGGAGAGACAGCTTTAGTTTCTGGAACAGATTTTGTAGTGGAATATCCGGCTGATGTGACTGCTTTGGGTGAAAAGCCAGTCACCATTATTCCTGGAAGCAATGGCAAATATAAGGGCAGCAAAACAGCAGCTTATGAGATTACGGCAAGGAGGCTGACGAATGACAACACTTCAATTACCCTTACCATGCCTGAGAATATTGTAGAAGGAACACAGATGAAGCCTGAGGTAGATGTAAAAGTAACGATTGCCGAAGGAGACATCAAGACCCTGGTAAAAGATACGGACTACACAGCAGCGTATGGCGACAATAACACGACAGGTGCAGAGGCAGGCTCCGTAACCATTACAGGGAAAGGGAACTATGCCGGAAGCATAGAGAAGAAGTTTGCAATCGGTTCTGAACAGCCGGCACCAGGACCTGAGACAAAGACGGATTTGAGGGATGCAGTTGTCACCGTTCCTGACTGCACTTATAACAAGAAAGCCCAGACTCCGGCAGTGACTGTAAAAGTAGGCGAAAAAACTTTAGTAAAAGATACAGACTATACAGTAGCTTATGAAGATAATACTAATGCTGGAACTGCAAAAGCAGTGGTTGTAGCAAAGGAAGGCAGTGATTATACAGGAAGAATTGAGAAGGCATTTACGATCAAGAAGGCAAATGCAGTAATCAGCGCAAAGAACATTACCAAGACGATTGGTGCAAAGGACTTTGGTTTTGGGGCTTCTGTAGACAGCGGCGCTGCACTTTCTTACAAGTCATCAAACACGAAGGTTATTAAAGTTGTAAAAGGTAAGGCTCAGATTGTAAAAACAGGAACAGCCAAAATAACAATCACAGCCGCTGCCACGGCAAATTACAATGCTGCAGCAAAGACCATTACAATTAAGGTCAATGGGCTGAAACAGGCAAAGATTTCAAAAGTTGAGAATAAGAAGTCCAAACAGTTGAAAGTAACCTGGAAGAAGGATTCCAATGCCGCAGGATACAAGGTAATGTATTCCACGGATAAGAAGTTCAAGAACAAGAAAGTAACTAAGACGATTACCATCAAGAAAAATAAGACTACCAGCTATACAATTAAGAAGCTGAAAAAAGGTAAGAAATATTACGTAAAGGTATGCTCTTACGTGAAAGTTGGCAAGAAACAGGTGCTTGGAAAGTACAGCAAAGTCAAAAACATTAAGATTAAGAAATAGGACTTTAGGTGAAATTCACATGGAACGATACCGGCAAAAGGCCGCCCATACGGGCGGTCTTTTGTTTGAAGTGATATTTCTTGTATTATAATATCAGGTCTGTTATAATTGTTAACAACAATTACTTTAGGAAAGAGAACAGGCAGGAGGATTTTACATGAGTGAAGAAAACAATATGTTTGGGAATAATGGGCAGACAGAACAGCAGCAAAGCTATGGTCAGCAGGAGGCGGAACAAGCTTTAAGCTACAGCCAGCAGCAGGAGGCAGAACAAGCTTTAAGTTACAGCCAGCAGCAGGAGGCAGAACAGCCGTCAAGCTATATACAGCAACAGGAAACAGGGCAGCAGGGTTACGGCCAGTCACAGGATTATAACCAGCAAGGATATAGCCAGCAGGGTTACGGCCAGCAGCAAGGTTACAGCCAACAGCAGGGATATAATCAGCAAAATCAGCAGAACCAGCAGACACCGCTCTCCGGTTATGCTGAACCGGTGTATCACAATCAATATAATCAGTACAATAAGGACAGCGGGGATGAAAGCCAGGGATTTGGAATAGCATCCCTGATTTGCGGTATCCTTTCGATTGTCACCTGTTGCTGCAGTTGTCCCTGTGCACCCCTGGCGATTGTATCCATCGTATTAGGTATTTTGCAGATAAGTAAAGGGACAGCAAAGGGGATGGCAATTGCAGGTATTATATGTTCGGCTGTGGGATTGGTTTTGATGATTATAAGCATCATATTTACAATTGTCATGAACAGCTCAGATTTTTCTAACAGTTATTACCGGGACTACTATGATATACTTCAGGAGCTTGAGGATATGGACTACGTGGAGGATGGACACCACAATTATATTTAAGGGAGCGTTAACCGAGAGATCAAGGGCTATGGTACTATTCGTACTGTAGCCCGATTTTAATGTTAAAAGAACCCCCAAATTCTTCTGGGGACCGTTACGTTGATTATTCATATTATTTGGATGGAGAGGTATGGCGGATTGCGGCTTAGCTCGACGGGACATTATAAGAATTATGACAACAGAAAACCAGGCCGTTTCGAATAGATGCGAATGGCTTGGCTTTCTTTTTTATATTCAGGGGCGTATAAGGAAATTTTTTTATTTTTTTAATAAATTTTTTGGACAAAACAGCTTCCTTGGGAGTTTTATATATGTAAACGTTTACAAACAACACCCACAGGGAACTGCCGGGCAGTCCCACAGAGGGAAGGAGTGAGGAATATGCAGATAGAACGGGCGGAAGAATTATACCACAAATATTTTGCTGCAGTGTATAGTGTCTGTTTTCTCTATATGAAAAATGAGGCGGATGCCTGCGATATGGTTCAGGAAACTTTTTTACGGCTTATACAGGGAGATTTTTCCTGGCGGGACGAGGAGAAAGCCAAAGCGTGGCTGATTGTATCGGCATCGAATTGCTGTAAGAGCCAGCTTAGGAGAAGCTGGAGAAAGAGACAGGTTGCCTATGACGCGGCGCTCCATGACAAAGGAAAAGAAGAATCAGACAATCTGCTGCTAAGAATGATAGAGGAATTGGAGGAAAAATACCGTTTGCCGGTGTACCTGTATTATTTTGAGGGATACAAAAGCGCGGAGATTGCAAAAATGCTTCACATCAGCGCTTCCGCAGTCAGGAGCCGTCTGGCAAAGGCGAGGAAACAGCTTCGGATGGAGCTGGAAGATGAAAGGCCAACGGGAAATACAGGCAGTTCTTCCGAAAAACAATCCGTAAAAATGTTAGAAAACCATTCAGCAAAGAATATGAGAAAGGCGTGGTGAATATGAGACGTGATTATCGAAAGATGCAGGAAGAATTATTGCCCAGCAGGGAAACACAGGACTGGATGTGGGAAGAAATTGAGAATAAAGCTGCCAGGGGAGAGAAGAAGCAGGGATTAAAGGTTTGTCTTCAGATGGCAGCAAGTATTGCAGCGGCAGTGCTTGTGATGGTTGCATTGCTGCCGCAGACAAGCATTGCAGAACAAATTATAGGATTTATGAAAGAATATTTTTATGTGGGTACAGACATGCGTCAGGACATTGCACAGAATGTGTACGAGGATACGGGCAAATACGGACATGTCAAAATGTCGATCCAGCAGATGCTCTCGGACGGCGCCTGCGTATATTGCAATGTCTGTTATGAGGCGCTGGATGAGGAAGGGGAGGAATGGCTGGCAGAGCAGGAATTAGATATGGATAGTATCAGATTTTCGGATAGTGGTATGGACAATCTTGACACGTATGTATGGGCGCTTAGAGAGCAGAAGGAACAGGCAACCGAAAGGGCAAGGTATTTTACGTTCTTTTTTGCAGAAGATAGCGGCAAATTCAGTCTCAAGGACCGGAGCATGCAGATGTTTTATCCAATGTACAAAAGCCAGGGCATTGGCTGGGTGAAAATCGCCAGCAACCTTGATACGGTGTCGTATCGCCTGGTGGGTGATGAATCCCCCAGCAAATACTATGAGCCAAAATACCTGACTGCTTCAAGATTATCTTATGGGATTTTTGGGAATGACTATGGAATGTATGCTAAAGGGATAGATGAAGACGGAATGGAAAGTTATGGCTATAGCAAAGGGTTCGCAGAGGAGAAAGAAGATGACCGGGGATATGTATATCATGACGGACTTCCTCTGTCGTTTATCATGAAGGATGGCTCCAGACTGGATATGGGCCTTGCGCAGCCCAATTTTTCCGAGGCGAAAGGAATTAACGGGATTGATACCAAGATTTCAGCAGGGTGGTATAATACGGACTGGTGGCATTATGATAAAGTTATGCCGATAGATGATCCGAATGAATTAGCAGGCGTGGAGATTGACGGCGTTCACTATGATTTGGTGAAAGAGGAAATACCAGTAGAATAATGCTATAGATTAAAAAATAGGGCCTGTCCGCTCTTGACAAAAGAGAGGGCAGGCTTTATAATGTACACGAATTATGGAAAGATGATGACGAAGACAGTAGGACAGCACATTTAATGTGACAGCGAGCCGGGAGGGTGGAAGCCGGTACAGATAGAAGCTGTTTGAATATCCCTTCCAAGTTGCCCGCTGAACTCCTATCAGATAGTAGGCCGGGACGGTGTATTCCTCCGTTATGGGAATCGTGTATGCTGGCATTTGCCAAAGTACAATGTAACAGGTGGTAATGATGCATTTATGGGCTTCGTCCTTTTACAGAGGATGGAGTTCTTTTTTATGCACACGGGCGTCCAAAGGAAATATGTCAGCAGGCTTGCGGACGCCCGGCGCGGCGAGTAGGATGAGATCTTCCCTGCTCGATTCTTATTAAGAAAGGAGAATCAAAATGTATAACAAAGTCGAGACAAATCTAAACTTTGTGGAAAGAGAAAAGCAGACAGAGCAGTTTTGGAAAGACCAGGATATTTTTAAGAAAAGCATGGAGAACCGTAAAGAAGGGGAGACCTATACGTTCTATGATGGCCCGCCCACAGCAAATGGAAAGCCGCACATTGGCCATGTGCTGACCCGTGTCATCAAGGATATGATACCGAGATACCAGACCATGAAGGGCAGAATGGTTCCACGTAAGGCGGGATGGGATACTCATGGGCTTCCGGTAGAGCTGGAAGTGGAAAAGCTGCTGGGGCTGGACGGCAAGGAGCAGATTGAGGAGTACGGCTTAGAGCCGTTTATAGATAAATGTAAAGAAAGTGTCTGGAAATACAAGGGCATGTGGGAGGATTTCTCCGGCACGGTCGGTTTCTGGGCAGATATGGACAATCCCTATGTTACCTACCACAATGATTTTATAGAATCCGAGTGGTGGGCGCTGAAAGAAATCTGGGATAAGAAATTGTTGTACAAGGGATTCAAAATTGTGCCCTACTGCCCACGCTGCGGTACGCCGCTTTCTGCACAGGAGGTGGCGCAGGGCTATAAGACCGTAAAAGAGCGTTCCGCGATTGTCCGCTTCAAGGCAGTGGGTGAGGACGCCTACTTCCTGGCGTGGACAACGACGCCCTGGACATTGCCCTCGAACCTTGCGCTTTGTATGCATCCCGAGGAGACTTACTGCAAGGTGAAGGCGGTTGACGGCTATACGTATTACATGGCAGAAGCGCTTCTTGACAAGGTGCTGTCTTCCCTGCTTGACAAGGAGCAGCAGGCGGCCGGGGCCAAGGCGTACGAAGTTTTGGAAACGTATAAAGGAAAAGATTTGGAATACCGGGAGTACGAACCTCTGTTTGCATGTGCGGGCGAGGCTGCGGCAAAACAGCACAAGAAAGCGCATTTTGTTACCTGTAATACCTATGTTACGATGACAGACGGTACGGGAATCGTCCACATTGCGCCGGCATTTGGTGAAGATGACTCCAAGGTAGGCAGGGACTATGATCTGCCTTTCGTACAGTTTGTAAACGGCAAGGGAGAACTGACCGAGGGAACGCCGTATGCAGGAGTTTTCTGTAAGAAAGCGGATTTGATGATCCTTCAGGATTTGGAAGACCAGAAGTTACTGTTTGACGCGCCGAAATTTGAGCATGAATATCCACATTGCTGGCGCTGCGACACGCCGCTCATCTATTATGCGAGGGAATCCTGGTTTATCAAGATGACGGAAGTGAAGGAAGACTTAATCCGCAATAACAACACGATTAACTGGATTCCTGAGAGCATCGGAAAGGGGCGTTTTGGCGACTGGCTGGAAAATGTGCAGGACTGGGGAATTTCCAGGAACCGTTACTGGGGAACGCCGTTGAATATCTGGGAATGTGAGTGCGGCCATATGCATTCCATCGGCAGTATCGCAGAACTGAAGGAAATGTCTGACAACTGCCCGGAGGAGATTGAACTGCACCGCCCATATATTGACGCAGTGACAATTAAGTGCCCCAAATGCGGCAAGGAAATGCACCGCGTACCGGAAGTGATTGACTGCTGGTTTGACTCAGGGGCAATGCCGTTTGCACAGCACCACTATCCGTTTGAGAACAAAGAATTGTTTGAACAGCAGTTCCCGGCACAGTTTATTTCAGAAGCTGTAGACCAGACCCGCGGCTGGTTCTATTCCCTGTTGGCAGAGTCCACGCTGCTGTTTAACAAGGCGCCCTATGAGAATGTTATCGTGTTAGGCCATGTGCAGGATGAGAATGGACAGAAGATGAGCAAATCCAAGGGAAATGCGGTAGATCCATTTGAAGCACTAGAGCAGTATGGTGCAGACGCCATCCGCTGGTATTTTTATGTCAATTCCGCGCCCTGGCTGCCCAACCGTTTTCACGGGAAGGCCGTACAGGAGGGACAGCGCAAATTTATGGGAACGCTGTGGAATACCTATGCATTTTTCATTCTCTATGCAAATATTGACGAATTTGATGCAACAAACTATAAATTGGAATATGATAAATTATCTGTGATGGATAAATGGCTGTTGTCCAAGTTAAACACGCTGATAACGGAAGTGGACGACGATCTGGGTAATTACCGGATTCCTGAGGCGGCAAGGGCATTGCAGGAATTTGTGGAAGACATGAGCAATTGGTATGTCAGAAGAAGCCGGGAGCGTTTCTGGGCGAAGGGCATGGAGCAGGATAAAATTAACGCTTATATGACGCTGTACACTGCACTGGTGACGGTCAGCAAGCTGGCGGCTCCGATGATTCCATTTATGACAGAGGACATTTACCGCAATCTGGTGTGCAGCATTGACAGTTCTGCGCCGGAGAGCGTTCACCTGTGTGACTTCCCCGTGGCGGATGCGTCTATGGTTGACAAAGAGCTTGAGCGGAATATGGACGCAGTATTAAAGATTGTCGTTATGGGCCGTGCCTGCCGCAACAGCGCAAACATCAAGAACCGTCAGCCGATCGGGGCGATGTTCGTAAAGGCGCCCTATGAGCTGCCAGAATTTTTCCAGGAGATTATCGCCGACGAGCTGAATGTGAAGAAAGTGGCATTTACGGAGGATGTCAGCAGTTTCACAGACTATACTTTTAAACCGCAGCTGCGCACCGTAGGGCCGAAATATGGCAAGTTCTTAAAGCAGATTCAGCAGGCATTGTCTGAGCTTGACGGAAATAAAGCGTACGCGGAATTAAAGAGTAAAGGAAGTATTACTCTTGACAGTGTAAATGCAGAAGTTGTATTATGTGAGGAGGATCTTCTAATTACAATGACACAGCAGGAAGGTTATGTGACAGAAGGAGACAATGAGGTAACCGTAGTACTTGATACCAATCTGACGCCGGAGCTGATAGAAGAAGGCTTTGTGCGGGAACTGATCAGCAAGATTCAGACCATGCGCAAAGAGGCAGGCTTTGAGGTGATGGACAAAATTACTGTTTCTTATCAGGCAGAGGAAAAGATTGACACAGTCTTTCGTAAGCATGGTACCCAGATACAGTCTGAGGTGCTTGCCGAGGACATTGACAGCACCCAGATAAAAGGACACCAGAAGGAATGGAATATCAACGGAGAACACGTAGTACTCGGAGTAGAGAAAGTATAGGAAACAAGAGAAGAAACTCATCAAAACAGAGAAGATTTCGTTTGTCTAACATGTATGCACCAGAGAAAAAGGAGATGGCTATGAAAAGAATAATTGATAAGCAGAAGTTTATCCAGGAGATTAAGAACAATGTAAAGAATCTTTACCGCAAGACATTGGAGGAAGCTTCCCAGCAGGAAGTATACCAGGCGGTGTCCAATGCTGTGAAGAATGTAATTATTGACCAGTGGCTTGCCACTCAGAAGACATTTGAGAAGGAAGACCCTAAGATTCTCTATTATATGTCTATGGAGTTCTTGATGGGAAGGGCGCTTGGAAACAATCTGATTAACATGACTGCCTATACCGAAGTCAAGGAAGCGCTTGAGGAAATCGGATTTGATTTGAATGTGATCGAGGATCAGGAGCCCGATCCGGCGCTTGGAAATGGCGGACTTGGAAGACTTGCAGCCTGCTTTATGGAATCTCTTTCAACACTGGGTTATCCGGCGTATGGCTGCGGAATCCGTTACCGCTACGGTCTGTTCCGCCAGAAAATCGAGAACGGCTTCCAGGTGGAGGTACCGGACAACTGGCTCAAAGATGGTTATCCGTTTGAACTGCGCCGCCCGGAGCATACGTTCCAAGTTAAGTTTGGCGGTTACGTGCGTTCTGAGATGGCTGGTAACGGAAGGATGAAGTTCATCCATGAGGGCTATCAGTCTGTGCGCGCCGTGCCCTATGATATGCCGGTGCTTGGATATAACAATAACATGGTCAATGTACTCATCGCCTGGGATGCAGAGCCCGAAGAATATTTTGAGCTGGACGCATTTGACAAGGGAGATTATAAAAAGGCCGTGGAGCAGGAGAACCTTGCGCGCAATCTTGTAGAAGTATTATATCCGAATGATAACCACATTCAGGGTAAGGAGCTCCGCCTGAAACAGCAGTATTTCTTTGTGTCTGCCAGCGTGCAGCGTGCGGTTGCACGTTATAAGAAATATCACGCGGACCTGCATAAGCTGCCGGAAAAAGTGGCAATCCAGTTGAATGATACCCACCCGACTGTGGCAGTGGCAGAATTGATGCGTATCCTTTTGGATGAGGAAGGCATGGAGTGGGATGAGGCATGGGAGATTACCACACATACCTGCGCATATACAAACCATACCATCATGTCTGAGGCGTTGGAGAAATGGCCGATTGAGATATTCTCCAGGCTTTTGCCGAGAATTTATCAGATTGTGGAAGAAATTAACCGCCGTTTTATCCTGGATATTGAGAAGAAGTTCCCAGGCGACCGCAATAAGGTACAGAAAATGGCAATCATTTATGACGGTCAGGTAAAGATGGCGCATCTTGCAATTGCTGCAGGCTGTTCTGTCAACGGTGTGGCAAGGCTGCATACAGAGATTTTAAAGAATCAGGAGCTGCATGATTTCTATGAGATGTTCCCTGAGAAATTTAATAACAAGACGAACGGTATCACGCAGAGGAGATTCCTCTATCATGGAAATCCGCTGCTTTCGGAATGGATTAATAAATATATTGGCAACGACTGGGTAACGAATCTGCCGCATTTGGAGAAACTTGCAGTTTATGTGGATGATGAGAAGGCGCAGCAGGAGTTCATGAACATTAAATACCAGAACAAGCTGCGACTTGCAGACTACATTAAGAAGCATAACGGCATTACCGTAGACCCACGTTCCATTTTTGACGTACAGGTCAAACGTCTTCACGAATATAAGCGCCAGCTTTTGAACATTTTACATGTGATGTACCTTTACAACAAGATTAAGGAACACCCGGAGATGGATTTCTATCCGAGAACCTTCATTTTTGGCGCGAAGGCGGCTGCAGGATACCGTATTGCCAAGCTGACGATAAAGTTAATCAACAGTGTGGCAGAAGTGGTCAACAATGACGCCTCAATCGGCGGTAAGCTTAAAGTAGTATTTATTGAGGATTATAAGGTTTCTACGGCAGAGTGGATTTTTGCTGCATCAGACGTGTCTGAGCAGATTTCCACAGCAAGTAAGGAGGCGTCTGGAACTGGTAACATGAAGTTTATGTTAAACGGTGCGGTAACGCTTGGAACGATGGACGGCGCGAATGTGGAAATCGTAGAAGAAGTCGGAGAGGAGAATGCTTTTATCTTCGGTATGAGCTCGGAAGAGGTTATTGGACATGAGCAGAAACGTGACTATGATCCAATGCAGATTTTCAACAATGACCAGGATATCCGCCAGGTATTGATGCAGCTCATCAATGGAACCTATTCACATAATGATCCAGAGCTGTTCCGCCCGCTGTACAATTCTCTGCTGAATACAAAGGAGACACAGTTTGCAGATACTTATTTTATCCTCAAGGATTTCCGCTCTTATGCAGAAGCACAGGAGAGAGTTGAGAAAGCTTACCGGGATGAGAAAGGCTGGGCTAGAATGGCAATGCTTAACGTGGCGCATGCCGGCAAGTTTACATCTGACCGTACGATTCAGGAGTATGTAGATGACATCTGGCATCTGGATAGGGTGAAGGTTGTAATGCCGGAAGAAAAATAACGGAGAGATAACAAAGGGCTGTCGCAAAATACAATCAGAAACGGCTGTTTTTGCGGCAGTCTCTTTTTCGATAAAAATTATGGATAGAATGAAAATAAGAAATTCGCTGTTGCTATTGTTGACAGCGGCCATCTGGGGTGTAGCGTTTGTGGCACAGAGTGTAGGGATGGATTATGTGGGGCCATTTACGTTTAACTGTGTGCGTTCCCTGATCGGAGGGCTCGTCCTGATTCCCTGTATCTGGTTTCTTGGCAGGCTGGAGGGGAAGATTGAGAGAAAGAAGACGATACATGGAGAGAGGAAAAAAGAACAGAAAGAGCTGCTGATTGGCGGCATACTGTGCGGACTTCTGTTGTGTCTGGCGAGTAATTTTCAGCAGCAGGGGATTATGTATACTTCCGTGGGAAAAGCAGGATTTATCACCGCATGCTATATCATTATTGTCCCGCTTCTTGGGATATTCCTGCATAAGAGATGTGGGTTAAATGTATGGCTGGGCGTGTTTTTTGCCCTTATGGGGCTGTATTTTCTGTGTATAAAGGGAAATGTAGATACGATAGAGGCGGACAGGCTTGTTTCCTGGCTTCCGGTTGGGAAAGGCGAGGTTCTGCTTATGATCTGTGCACTGTTGTTTTCGCTGCATATTCTAGTAATTGATTATTTTACCATGCGGGTCGATGGTGTAAAGATGTCCTGTATTCAGTTTTTTGTATGCGGAATCTTGTCTGGCGTTGGGATGTTTTTAGCAGAAGAACCGCGGGTGGCTGATATACTTACGGCATGGCAGCCCATCTTGTATGCAGGGGTCATGTCCTGCGGTGTGGCATATACGCTGCAGATTGTGGGGCAAAAAGGTATCAATCCCACGGTGGCGTCCCTGATTCTCAGCCTTGAGTCCGTGATTTCTGTATTGGCAGGGATGCTGTTGCTTTCACAGAGGCTGTCACAGTGGGAAATCTTAGGCTGTGTGCTCATGTTCGTTGCAATCATTTTGGCGCAGCTTCCCCGGAGGGAGAAAGGCAAATTATATGAAAGCTAAGAGAATAAAACAGAGGTTTCAGAAAAAAATGTTATTGCTGCCGCTCATTGTGCTTCTGCTGTGTATTTTGTCGGGCTGCCAGAATGACGAGGAGGCAAGGCAGAATCAGGAAGCATACCGTAAGCTGGGTATCAATAAGATGAATGAAGGTGATTATGCAGGGGCAGTGGAAGCTTTTCAGAAGGCGTTAGACCAGTCGCAGGCGGTGATTGGGGACATGGAGCTTGACATTTGCTATTACAAGGCAACGGCCCAGTATAACAACGGGGATATAAAGGGGGCGGTAACTACCTGTAATGCCCTGATTGATTACGATGATAAGGATGCCAAGGCATATTTTATCCGGGGCTGCGTCCACCTCAAAGAAGGTGACAGCGAGAATGCCCGCAAAGATTACGCAAACGCCCTGGAGCTTTCCGGTAATAATTATGCGTTGTATCTCTCTGTATATGAGAATCTGGCAGGCGCTGGATTTGATACCGAGGCGGAGGAGCTGGTGGCAAAGGCGTTAGAGCTGTCTGGAGAGGAAGCGGAGGATTACCGGGAGCGGGGACATATCTATTTAATTCGGAAAGAATACGATAATGCCAGGAAAGAGCTCGACAAGGCAATTAAAATGGGCGATACCAAAGCGCTCTTATATCTGGCGCAGGTTTACGATGCCCAAAAAGACGATAAAAAGGCAAAGTCCCTGTATGAGAGCTATCTTAAGCAGAATGATTCCGATACGGATACGATGATTGCCTTGGGAGAAATGCAGATGGAGGCAGGAAAGTACAAAAGGGCATTGGAATTGTTTCAGCAGGCATTGGAAGCAGGAAATACGGAAGATGCGAAGAAGCTGCGCCGCAACGAAATTATCTGTTATGAGAATCTTCTGGATTTTGCTAAGGCGAAAGAGAAAATGGCTTCCTATGTAAAGGATTATCCAGAGGATGAGGAGGCGCAGCGGGAGAATCTTTTTTTACAGACTAGATAGAATCAACAATGGAGAGAAAAAAGAGGATGGATATGCAAATGACAAAAACAAAGTTTCAAGATGCAGGAAAATCAGGGGTCATATTACTGTTGCTGTTATCGCTGTTGTGCAATTCTCTGGCAGTGCATGTGCAGGCAGCAGGGATACGGCCGGGAAATCAGGCAAACGGTGCAGTGAATTTCGAGAGCGGACAGGTGGAAGGTCCAGAGGGGAGAATGACGCCCTCAGAAGACACGCATATGGTAAGCCCGGGAAATGGCGCTCCCCAGGATGGGCTTTATCTGCAAAATGGCCGTTATCTTCTGTATACAGGCGGCGTACAGGTAACCAGGGCGGGGTGGATTAGACTGACAAGGCAAGAGCTCTGTTATGTGAATGGTCAGTCCTATGTGGAATTGAGGCTGATAGAGAAAGACGGAATCTTCTGGTGCTACAAGTATAATTACACCACTGTAAAATGGGAAGTCCTGAAAAACATCTGGAAGGAAATAGAAGGTAAATATTATTATTTTAATAAGAATGGAAAATGTGTCACGATTTATGATAAGGTGAGTAAAAAGTGTCAGAAGTACAGCGGCGGTAAAATGCATGCAGTGAAAAAGGACGTCCGTAAGCTGAAAAACGGCAGATTGTATTATTTTAACGGAAAGGGCGTCCGCGTTACTGCCAAGGGCTTCCAGAAGGCATCCAGCAAGAGATATATACAAATTGGGAAATCCGGCTATGTGACTGCCCAGATGAAGAACAACAAGGGAATCTGGAGATATTATAAGTATAATTATAAGGCAGACAAATGGAAGCTTCAGAAAAGTTTGTGGGTTTCGGTGGATCACGGCCAGTATTATTTTAACAGAAGTGGGAAATGTATCAAAATTTATAACACAAAGACCCATAAATGCAAGGAATACCATAAGGGGAAGATGCGCACAGTCAAAAAAGACATCTGTAAACTGCGCAACGCAAAACTGTATTATTTTGGCAAAAAGGGTACAAGAATTACAAAAAAGGGATTCCAGAAAGTCTCGGAAAAGCAGTACATAGAGATTGGAAAACATAAATATGTAGTTGCAAAATTACAAAGCAGCAAGGGAATCTGGAAATATAAGAAGTATAATTACAAAAAGAAAAGATGGGAAAAGCAAAAGAATATCTGGGTTAACGTTGATAAGAAGAAGTTTTATTTTAATGGATCTGGAACATGCATGCTGATTTACCATACAGCTACAGGAGAGTGTTATGATTATAGCAGCGGCACGGGGCAGCTTGTAAGAAATGATGTGCGAAATATTGACGGGACAGAATATTATTTTTCTGCTGGAGGAAGAAAAGCAAGTGAGGCAGGACTGTACCTGACCTGCGGTGCAAGACTTGTTTACGCACAGTCCAGCGGAGTTGTAACGAAGGAAATATTCGGACAGATACAGCAGTATTCCATCGTGAATGGAAAAGTGGTAAGCTGCCGTCTGAAGAATGGCGTTTATATGCGTTATTATAACGAGAATGCCGATATAAGAAGGGAAATTGACACCAGCAGGCCGATGGTAGCCCTGACTTATGATGATGGCCCTTCCCAGTATACACCTGAGATTTTAAGCGTGCTTGGGCAGTATAACAGTGTCGCTACTTTTTTCGTGGTGGGGCAGAGGGTGCCCGCGCATGCGGATATTATAAGGAGCGCGTATCAGATGGGATGCGAAATTGGCAACCATACGTATAGCCATCAGGTACTGACCAAGGTAGGAGCTTTCCAGATTCAGGGCCAGATTGGGGCAACAAACAGTGCGGTGCAGAATGTAACGGGAGTATCGCCAGTTGTGATGCGTCCGCCGGGAGGAGGACAGAATGAGTCTGTAAGGAGTGCTGTCGGTATGCCAATAATTATGTGGTCAATCGATACGCTTGACTGGAAGACGAAGAATGCCGCATCTACCCAGGCAGCGGTTCTTGATCATGTAAGGGATGGGGATATTGTGCTCATGCATGACCTATACAGTCAGACTGCTGCGGCATCAAGAGTTATCATACCAGAATTGGTAAACAGGGGTTACCAGCTTGTGACAATCAGTGAACTTTCCGACTGTCGTGGAGCTATGGCAAGCGGAGGGGTATACAGTGCCTTTCGATGAATTTCCCTATGCGCCTCTGTGCATAAAAAAGTCCTGCAGTTATATTTTCCTGCAGGACTGTCTTTCCATTAATTGGCAGGGAAGTTTGATTTTCATTGCGGTTGCCGGATGCTGTTTTAAGATATTGAACACGATATTGGCGCCAAAGCTTCCCATATCGTAGGCAGGGGCATGAATGGTTGTAAGCGGGGGATTGGTAAAGGAGGAAAGGCTGGTGTCATCGAAGCCCATCAGTGAGATATCCTCCGGAATTCGTATGCCTTTGTCGTTCAAAGCGCGCAATGCGCCGAAAGCAATTGGATCACTGGACGCGATAACAGCAGTGGGAAGATTATCGGTTTCTAATAATTTCTGCATCATTTCATAGCCGGATTCAATGGTGAAAACATCCTCCAGTACGTAGGGCTTATAGAGGATGTTATGCTGTTCACAATATTTTATGAAGAGAGATTTGCGCGTATCAGGGAATAAGGTCTGGTCCGCCAAATACTCCCTCCCTCCAAGGAAGCCGATTTTACGGTGTCCTAAGGATGTCAGGTAATCCATACCCATCTGGATGGCATGTTCAAAATCCAGGGTAATCGTAGAAACATCCATATCATCAATCGGCATATCAAGAAAGATAATGCCAGAAGTCATTTCACGGAAACGCTTAATCTCGCCAGTGCTGAATTTGCCGACACAGACCAGTGCATCAACATTTTTGAGTGAATCCATATAGTTGACGTCTGCCTTGTAGGTGCGTACGACATGGATACAGTTTTGCATACAGAAATCCTCGATGCCTTGTCGGATGAGCAGATAATAGTTGTCTTCCATCTCCTGCTGTGGAGAGAACCATTGTACAATGCCCAGAGTATAGGCTGATTTTCCTGAGGCACGTGATTTCTTTTTATAGTTTAAGGCATGTGCCGTGTCTAAGACCTTCTGACGCGTTTCGGGAGAAACATTCAAGGTATTATCATTATTAAGGATTCGCGAAACGGTGGCAGAAGAAACGCCTGCTGACACCGCGATGTCTTTGATGGTTGCCATAGATACCTCCAAGTTGTTAAAATAAAAAAATTGTTGAAAATTGGATTTGAATACATACAGTATAGCAAACATTGGAAAAAAAAGAAATAAGATTTAGTAAATTTACTAAATTAATTCGGAAATATCTTTACTAAATAGATTGACGGTTTACTAAATAACATTTATAATGTGCGTATAAGGCAAAGCCTTTACAGGCTCTGCCGTAAGGATGGGAAAAAAGAGGAAACATGGAGGGCTTTACAATGAACACGAAAAAATTAACAGGGGAGTTAAAAACACAAGAATTTCAGCGGCGTTTGCAGGAGATATATGTGGATACCGGAGTTATCGCATATCAGACAGAGCGCTATGAAAGAGCAATTAAGAAATTTGAGGAGCTCTATGGCGAACAGGAAGTAGAAATTTACAGTGCACCGGGAAGAAGTGAAGTTGGAGGTAATCATACAGACCACCAGCACGGAGAGGTTCTGGCGGCCTCTATAAATTTAGATGCAATTGCAGTAGTAAACAGGACAGATGAGAATATTATCAAGTTGTTGTCTGATGGATATCCGATGATTACCGTGGATTTGAGCGATTTGGAGATGAGAAAAAGCGAGGAGGGGACTTCCGCAGGCCTTATCCGCGGCATGGCGTATGGACTTCAGAAGAATGGACACAAAATAGGAGGTTTTCAGGCATTTGTCACCAGTGATGTGTTAAACGGCGCCGGCATGTCAAGCTCGGCAGCGTTTGAGGTACTAGTAGGGACGATTCTCTCCGGTCTGTATAATAATATGGACATCAGCCCGGTAGAAATTGCGCAGGTGGCACAGTATTCTGAGAATGTCTATTTTGGAAAGCCTTGCGGTCTGATGGATCAGATGGCGTGTTCTGTGGGCGGTTTAATACATATTGATTTTGCAGATCCGGGGAATCCCGTGGTAGAGAAAGTAGATGTGGATTTCAGCGCATACCACCATAGTCTCTGCATTACCGATACCAAGGGTTCCCATGCAGATTTGACCGACGAATACGCGGCCATTCCGCAGGAGATGAAGAAAGTCGCAGAGTTTTTCGGCAAGGAGTTTTTGCGCGAGGCTAAGCCGGAAGAGTTCTATAAAAATATTGCGGAAATCCGTGAGAAATGCGGCGACAGGCCCGTGTTACGTGCTTTGCATTTCTTTGAGGAGGAGAAACGCGTAGAACTTGAAGTGGCAGCGCTGCAGGCAGGAAATTTCCAAGAATTTTTGAAAAATGTCAAGGCGTCCGGGGATTCTTCCTTTAAGTATCTGCAGAATATTTATGCTAACAAAGATGTACAGAATCAGAGTGTTTCCGTGGGACTTGCAGTCAGTGACAGTATTCTTTCCGGTCACGGCGTAAACCGCGTGCATGGAGGCGGATTTGCCGGAACGATACAGGCATTTGTCGCAGACGATTTTGTGGAGACCTACCGTGAGATGTTGGACAGCGTTTATGGAGAAGGTTCCTGCCATGTACTCAAAGTAAGGCCCTTTGGCGGCATTAAAGTAGGAGAAAGGTAAATGCGAAGCATTTTTAAAATACCTTTCGACAATTTGGCAGGCGGCGCAGAGCGGCGCGTGCCGTTACCTTGTAAAAGGAGGAAGATAAATTATGATTAACGAAGCAATTAAGAAATTAGTCTGCTATGGATTAGAGAATGATTTAATTTCACAGGAAGATGTGATTTATACAACGAATCAGCTTTTGGAAGCATTACAGATTGAGGAATACGAGGAGCCGGAAGGAAACTACGAGAATGTAGCCTTAGAGCCGGTATTAAAGGAATTGTTGGATTATGCCTATGAAACTGGCGTATTGGAGGAAAACGGCGTGGTATACCGTGACCTTTTTGACACAAAGCTGATGGCGAAGCTGATGCCGCGCCCCAGTGAAGTGATTGCAAAATTCTGGAAAATTTATGAGGATAAGGGCGCAAAGGCAGCGACAGATTTTTATTACAAGCTGAGCCAGGACAGTGATTACATCCGTCGTTACCGGATTGCAAAGGATGTGAAATGGAAATCCCAGACGCCGTATGGGGAGATGGATATTACCATTAATCTTTCCAAACCGGAAAAAGACCCCAAGGCCATTGCAGCAGCTAAAAATGCCAAGCAGAGCGGTTATCCCAAGTGTCTGCTCTGTGTGGAGAACGAGGGTTACGCCGGGCGTATTAACCATCCGGCAAGGCAGAATCATCGGATTATACCTGTAACGATCCAGGACAGTCCGTGGGGATTCCAGTATTCTCCCTATGTGTATTACAATGAGCACTGCATCGTGTTCAACTCGAAACATATTCCAATGAAGATCGAGCATGGAACATTCTGTAAGCTGTTTGATTTTGTAAAGCAGTTCCCGCATTATATCGTGGGATCTAATGCAGACCTTCCGATTGTAGGCGGCTCTATTTTAAGCCATGACCATTTCCAGGGCGGCAGTTATGAGTTTGCTATGGCAAAAGCTCCGGTGGAGCGTGAATTTACAGTGACAGGTTTTGAGGATGTAAAGGCGGGAATCGTGAAATGGCCGATGTCTGTGATCCGTATTTCGGCATCAGACAGTGACAGGCTGATTGCGCTTGCAGATAAAATTCTCAGTGCATGGCGCGGCTACACGGATGAAGACGCATTTATTTATGCTGAGACGGACGGCGAGCCCCACAACACAATCACGCCGATTGCCAGGAAACGCGGGGATAATTTTGAGCTTGATCTGGTTTTGCGCAATAATATTACGACAAAGGAGCATCCGCTGGGTGTCTATCATCCCCACGCAGAGCTTCACCACATCAAGAAAGAAAATATCGGGTTGATTGAGGTAATGGGCCTGGCGGTGCTTCCGGCGCGTCTCAAACAGGAAATGGAAACGCTTGCCGACGCCATTGTAAATAAAAAGGGCATCCGTGCGGATGAGAGCATTGAAAAACATGCGGACTGGGTAGAAGAATTTCTGCCGAAATATGACAGCGTAACCAGTGAAAATGTTATGGATATTCTGCAGAATGAAATTGCGCAGGTGTTCAGCAAGGTACTGGAACATGCCGGGGTATATAAACGGGACGAAGAAGGGCAGAAGGCGTTTGACAGGTTTATTGCAAGTTTTCAATGATTCTGGATGGCCGCAAAGATTTGAACGAGGCAAAGAAGAAAATCAATGAACTTTCGGATGTTTCTAAAATGGAGAAAGATTGATACATAAAAGAGCGGGACTTGTCGCCGCTCTTTTATAGTATAATATTAGAGGAGGGTTATTTATGTCAGAAGCTTTTAAGGTGGAAAAAACCGAAGAAAAAGTTATCCTTGTGGGAGTCAGTTTCCGCGAGGGGGATGATGCCGAGGATTCCATAACGGAACTGGCTGAACTGGCAGAGACAGCAGGGGCAAGGGTTGTGGGGAGGACTGTGCAGAGCAGGGAAAATATTCATCCAGGCACATATGTGGGAAGAGGGAAGCTGCAGGAAATCCGTCAAATGGTTTTGGACCTGCAGGCAGACGGGATTGTCTGTGATGATGAATTATCACCTGCCCAGCTTCGGAATATGGAGAGGGAGCTGGATTGTAAGGTGATGGACCGGACACTGGTGATTCTTGATATCTTTGCAGCAAGGGCGTCTACCAGTGAGGGGAAGATTCAGGTGGAGCTTGCGCAGCTGCGCTACCGTCTGAGCCGCCTGACAGGCCTTGGGACTTCGCTGTCACGTCTGGGTGGTGGAATTGGTACCAGGGGGCCAGGAGAAAAGAAGCTGGAGATGGACCGCCGTCTCATCAAGACCCGTATCTCACAGCTAAAACGGGAACTTAAGGAGGTGCGGCAGCACCGTGAGATTACCAGGGGACAGAGAAGCCAGAGCCATACGAAGGTGGCGGCGATTGTCGGCTACACGAATGCCGGGAAATCCACACTTTTAAACCGTCTTACGGATGCCAATGTCTTAGAAGAAGACAAGCTGTTTGCCACACTGGACCCGACAACACGGAATCTGAAGCTTGACAGCGGGCAGGAGATTCTTCTTACGGATACGGTAGGTTTTATCCGCAAGCTGCCGCATCATTTGATTGAGGCATTCCGCAGTACTTTGGAGGAGGCAAAGTATGCAGATTTTATCATTCATGTGGTGGACAGTTCCAATCCCCAGCGGGAGAAACAGATGCACATTGTATATGAGACGCTAAGGAATCTGGGAGTGGAAGGGAAGAAGATTATTACGCTGTTTAATAAGCAGGATAAGTTGCAGCAGGAAGAAATTTTGAAGGATTTTAAGGCAGATTACACATTGAAGATTTCGGCTGTAACAGGGGAAGGTTTGGAGGAGGTTAAAGAAACCTTAGAGAAGATTCTGAGGGAAGATAAACAGTTTCTTGAGGGCATTTTTCCATATGATGCTGCGGGGCAGATTTCCATAATCCGAAAATTCGGGGAACTTTTGGAGGAGGAATACAGGGAGGACGGTATCTATGTGCAGGCGTTTGTTCCGGTGGAGATGTACAAGAATTTAAAAAGAATTTTAAAATGATGTAATGTTTTTTCTTTTTCATACGTTTATTAAGTAGAAGCAGGAATGACAGACGCCGTGTGCGGACGGATTTCTAGTGGATTGTAACTATATAATACTGGGTATAGCAAATGAGAAAACAAAAATGAAAGGAGTTTGCGTATGAAAAGAAAAATAGCAGCGTTTGTACTGGCACTTAGCTTATCAGTACAGATGACAGGCAGCGTGCAGGCACAGGATTTGGAGAACCGCTCATCTTATATGTTGGGGGATGTGGCAGAGATTTTAGAAGAAATGGATGAGGTGACGGGGGAAAATATTATTTTTTGCGCGTCTGCTTTAAACGATTTGGAAACGGTCAAAGATGAGGCTGGGCAGAGGACAGAAAAGGCTAGGGCAAGGGATGACTGGAATCTGGCGGCAGTGCGTAGGGATGTCTGTGCAGGAGATAAGAAAGAATCCGGGGAAACGGTCAAAATAGCAGTTTTGGATTCCGGGGTGAATTACAGGGAAAGCCTTCCAGTTTATGGGCATGTGACGGAGCTGAAAGGAATGGAGTGCAACCCGTTTTTTGAAGACGCCACAGGACATGGGACGGCAGTAGCTTCTCTGATTGCATCCAGCCCGGATGAAGAAAGCATTCAGGGAATCAATGAAAATGCTGCAGTCTACTCTGTCCAGCGTTACAGTGATGCCAAAAAAATCGTGGGTGATCTGATAGGCAATGGTGCCAGATATGATTTCAGGACCCATACCTGGAATGTAAGTGTTATGAGAAATCTGAGCAAGTTATGTGGCAGGAAAGATACATAATAAACGAAAACATTAGGATAAATTAGAGCTTACATACTTACTTTTTCCTATGGTTTTGCGGGGCTTACCATATTTTTGTAGAGGATATGGTAAGCCTCGCTTTTTAAATGAACCATTTTATATCCCAGGCATAGAATAAAAGAAAAACTATGGAGAAATTATGGCTGCGACAATTATATTGGATGCCGGTCACGGCGGTTACGACAATGGAGCTTCCTATCAGGGAAGAAAAGAAAAAGATGACGTCCTTCGTGCAGCTCTTGCAGTGGGAGAAAAATTGGAGGATGAAGGATATAATGTACTGTATACGAGAACGACGGACCGTTACGATTCCCCAATCGAAAAGGCGGGGATTGCGAACCGTTCCGGAGCGGATTATTTTATATCTTTTCACCGTAATTCGGGAACGAATCCCAATACTTACAACGGAACACAGGCGCTGGTCTATGCGGCAGACACGGAAGCAGAGCGAATTGGAGAGGCTATCAACCAGGAACTTGTAGATTTTGGTTTTAAGGATCTCGGTGTGGTGGAGCGTCCTGGTCTTGTAGTATTAAGAAGGACGAAAATGCCTGCCGTTTTGATGGAACTGGGATTTATCAATAACGATATGGATAACCAGATGTTTGACGAGCGCTTTAACGATATGGTAGACGCCATTGTAGATGGGGTAGAGAAGGCTATTCCACTGGAGGGT
Organism: uncultured Lachnospiraceae bacterium; assembly: GCA_948688495.1. Taxonomy (GTDB): domain Bacteria; phylum Bacillota; class Clostridia; order Lachnospirales; family Lachnospiraceae; genus Petralouisia. The sequence goes on from CAPQSW010000003.1 coordinate 104,363, forward strand.
ATAACCAAACGGTATGGGGTGCAGGTGGGGCTGTTCCGCCATGAATCTAATGCCCAGTATCTGAAAGAACAGTTAGAAGATCAGGGGTATTTTGCCAATGTGCGCTGGGAGGACCCTTATTATGCAGTGGTTGTGGGACGTGAGACAACGTTGGAGGATGCAAAATTGCTGCAGGATCAGCTCAGGCAGGATGGGTATGACACGCTTGTTGTGACGATATAAATTTTTTATAAACTGCACGAAAAAGGTTTACAATTTTTGTAAAACTTTGTATGATAAGAATGTCTTTTGTTGAATGTAATCATCTGAACATATAAGAAGTCTGCACGGAATCTGTGCTAAAATCCCAATGATAAAGGGAATGGAATTTGAGGAAGCCTGTTTTATGCATAAGCATTGGAATGGATATTTTCCCTTAGGTAAAGGAGAAACAATCCATGAGAATAGCATTTTGGAGTATGCACAAGGAAGTGGGAACAGCCTTCAACCTGGCAGTAATTGCCACTGCGGCAATTTCGCTTCACCCCTTATCCGCAGCAGTGGTTTCCGGAGGATACCATGATGGCAATTTAGAGAGAAAATTTTTTAAAAGGCCGCCAGATACTTTTGGGATGGGCAGCCGGCAGTACAGGGATGGGAAGGAGGCAATGCTTGCGGCGGAAACGCAGGAATTTTTTCTGACCAGCGGATTGGAATGCCTGCTTTGCAAGGAGCGAAGGGAGGACCTGACGGAGCGTGTAGTGAAAGCAAATATGTGCGAGGTCGTAAAGGACAGAATGTACTGTCTGCCTTCCAGTGCCAGGCAGGAGCATGAGTGGTGGCATAGAGATCATCAATTTAAGCGCATGGAGCGGGTTATGGACGCCGTGGAATCGTATTTTGATGTGGTATTTATTGACTGCGGGAGCAGGCAGGATGATTATGCCAGAAAGGTTTTGAAGGAAGCAGATGTCTGTGTACTGAATATGAATCAGGAAGCGGAGGCGATAGGAGCATTTTATCGTGAACCGCCGGATTTTAAGGGCAAGGTGTTTTTCCTGCTGGGAAAATATTTCGAGGATACTTTGTACAACCGCAAGAATTTGCAGCGCATTTACCGTGTAGAGGAAGAACGCCTGGGAGCAATTCCCTATAACTGCCGGCTTCATGCAGCAGATCAGATGAGTAGGATTGAAAGCGGCGTTAGATATTATTTGGGAGGAGGCGGTGTGGGGAGAGATACGCAGTTTGAAAAAGAACTGGTTAGGACGACAAATCTGATCCTAAAGCTGGCAGGGGTGATTGCGTAAAAGGAAAACCCCGCAGCAGCGGGGTTGTTGGTCTATGTGCCGAACGCAGTTTCTATAATATGAATCGCGTATTACAGGATGCTTTGGCGTTATCATTGAGCTAACAGGTCTCAGGTTCAGGGTAGGTTTCACCGAAAGTCTCCACCGTAACTTTTTTCATTATCTGGGGTTCCATAGGGCGGTCTGAGTAATCGGTAGCAGTTTCAGCAATTTCATTGACAGTTTCCATGCCTTCGGTGATTTTACCAAAAGCGGCGTAAGCACCGTCTAAGTGTGGGGAATCCTTATGCATGATGAAGAACTGGGAACCGGCGGAATCCGGTATCATGGTACGTGCCATGGAGAGTACGCCGGCGCTGTGTTTTAAGTCGTTGGTGAAACCATTCTGGGAAAATTCCCCCCGGATGCTGTAACCAGGACCGCCTGAGCCGCTTCCGTCCGGGCATCCGCCCTGGATCATAAATCCCTTGATGACGCGGTGAAAGCAGAGACCGTTATAGTAGCCCTTGTTAATCAGGCTGATGAAGTTATTGACGGTATTAGGTGCAATTTCAGGATAAAGTTCTGCTTTCATAATGTTGCCATTTTCCATTTCAAATGTTACAATAGGGTTCTGTGTCATGACTGTTTACCTCTTTTCGAAAATATTTTCAGGTCATATTATAGCTTAATTTTTTTGTTTCGTAAAGGTATAGATCATTATGTTATTATTGTACTATCGACACGAACCGCGTATATTTTTAAGATAGCAATGATATTCTTTAAAAAAAATTTTACATCATCGATGTGCCATCGATATACGAAAGGGGAACTAACACTAATGGCAGATAAAATATTTGAAAACAATCAGGTTACGATTACAGGTGAGATTATTTCTGATTTCCAGTACAGTCATGAAGTTTTCGGAGAAGGTTTCTACATGGTAGAAGTATCCGTAAACCGTCTGAGCAATTTTGCAGATGTGATTCCCATGATGATTTCAGAACGTCTGATTGACACTCAGAGCAGTTATATCGGACAGTATATCCGGGTTGACGGACAGTTCCGTTCCTACAACCGGCATGAGGAAAAAAAGAATCGCCTTGTACTGTCAGTTTTTGTACGGGAGATGGAGTTTGTGGATGAGATTCCAGAGGGTGAAAAGAGTAATCAAATCTTTCTGGACGGATATATCTGCAAGGATCCCATTTACCGGAAGACGCCTCTGGGCAGGGAAATTGCAGATCTTCTCATCGCTGTAAACCGTTCTTACGGAAAGTCAGATTACATACCATGTATCTGTTGGGGCAGAAATGCAAGGTTTGCCTCTGGATTTGAGATTGGCGGACATGTGCAGGTTTATGGAAGGATTCAGAGCAGGGAGTATGTGAAAAAACTTTCCGAGACAGAGGTGGAGCATAGGGTAGCCTACGAAGTATCTGTCAGTAAAATTGAATACCTATGATTTTCCTCAATATGATTGCGGCTGGCTGAACTGTTGGTTGCATTTTTCAAAGCTTTGTGGTATTTTAAAAAAAGCTTTTGTGAAAGGGAAAGGAAAACAGCATGTGTAAGGAAAAGGTTACTGTTTATTACGGGGATGGAAAAGGTAAGACGACAGCGGCGCTTGGATTTGCAGTACAGGCTGCGGGACAGGGCAGTAGTGTCATCATTATTCAATTCCTAAAGGGAAAGAAGGAGGATGAGATAGAGTTTTTGCGAAGGCTGGAGCCGGAAATAAAGTTTTTCAGCTTTGCAAGATTTGAGAAGAATTTCGTAGAATTGTCCCAGGAAGAACAGGAGGAGGAAGCTGTCAACATCCGGAATGGATTTCATTTTGCCCGGAAGGTATTGGTGACAGGAGAATGTAACCTTTTGATATTAGATGAATTTCTTGGGCTTTTAGATAATCATATTATTTCCGGAGAGGATTTTGAGTCTTTGGTGAATGCGGGCTCAGAGGATACAGAGATTATTTTCACAGGGAGGTCTATGAGAGACAGCCTGCGGAAATATGTTGGAAAAGTTTATGAAATCCATGAAGATTAATTTAAGAACGTGGTTGACTTTATGGGCGGAAAATGCTATATTATGTTCAGTTGAAACAGTTGAGAATTTTAAGCCGGCTCATTAGTAGTCGGCTTTTTAAGGAGGATATTTGTATGGCACTTTTCAAGGGAGCTGGTGTTGCACTGGTAACGCCAATGACAGACAATCTGGAAGTAAATTATGATAAATTGGCAGAGCTTTTGGAGGACCAGATTAAGAACGAGACAGACAGCATTATTATTACGGGGACCACGGGAGAAGCATCCACACTCAGTGAGGAGGAGCATTTAGAAGTCATCCGGGCCGCAGTTTCTATCGTAAACAAGCGTATTCCGGTCATTGCAGGGACGGGTTCAAATTGCACAAAGACGGCGGTATATTTGTCCCGTAAGGCACAGGAGGCAGGGGCTGACGGGCTTCTTGTGGTAACACCGTATTACAATAAGGCGACGCAGAAGGGACTTATCAGCCACTATACAAAGATTGCTAAAAGCGTAGACCTCCCCATTATTTTATATAATGTTCCAGGAAGGACAGGATGTAAGATTGCGCCGGAGACTGCGGCGGTATTAGCGCGTGAGGTGGATAATATCGTAGGCATGAAAGATGCCGTAGGAGATATTGCCTATACGTTAAAGCTGGTAGAGCAGACGCAGGGAGAGTTTGACTTGTATTCCGGTGAAGACGGGCAGGTCATTCCATTGCTTGCCTGTGGAGGGATCGGAGTGATTTCCGTGCTTTCCAATGTTGCACCTAAGTTTACCCATGACATGGTTATGAATTACCTGAATGGCAACCATCAGGAAGCATTAAAGATGCAATGCAAAGCCATTCCGCTGGTAGATGCGCTGTTTTGCGAAGTCAACCCAATTCCGGTAAAAGCAGCTATGAATCTTATGGGCTGGGAAGTGGGGGCATTGCGGGCACCTCTTAGCGATATGGAGCCGGAGAATTTGGAGAGGCTTGAAAAGGCAATGATAGAGTTTGGGATATTAAAATAAATGGATGTGTTTTATGCATTAGGCCCTGCTGCATTGGCAGCGGGGTCGGATTATACTAGGAGGAAAAACGATGGTAAGAATGATAATGCATGGCTGTAATGGCAAAATGGGACAAGTTATTTCAGGAATCTGTAAAGAAGACAGTGAAATTGAAATTGTGGCGGGAATAGACCCCTATACCGGATTAAAAAATGATTATCCAGTATTTGCAACGATTGATGAGTGTCAGGTACAGGCGGATGTGGTGGTGGATTTTGCAGCAGCTTCGGCAGTGGACGGACTGCTTCATTACTGCATAGAACATAAATTGCCAGTGGTCTTATGTACCACTGGACTGAGCGAGCAGCAGCTTGCCAGGGTAGAAGAAGCCGGGAGGCAGACGGCTGTGCTGAAGTCGGCAAATATGTCCCTGGGTATTAATCTGTTGATGGATCTGCTTAAAAAGGCGGCAAAGATTTTAGCCCCGGCAGGATTTGACATGGAAATTGTGGAAAAGCATCACAACCAGAAAGTAGATGCGCCAAGCGGAACAGCCCTTGCACTTGCAGATTCCCTCAATGAAGCATTGGATAATGCGTATGCTTACCAGTATGACAGGACGAAAGACAGGAAGAAACGGGAGAAATATGAGATTGGAATCCAGGCGGTCCGCGGCGGCAGCATTGTGGGGGAACATGAAGTGTTTTTTGCAGGGACAGATGAAGTTATTGAATTTAAACATACGGCATATTCTAAGGCGGTATTCGCCAAAGGCGCTGTGGAAGCGGCAAAATTTCTTGCAGGAAAGCCGGCGGGAAGATATGAGATGCGTGATGTAATCACAACTCTCTGCGGATGATAGAAACCGGGGAAGAAAAACGACAATGTACAAAGTGACGGCCCCTGGACCTTCATAGGTAAGAGAAATTGGGCGCAGGGCTGAAAGGAAGATAATTATGGCTAACGGAGGAAAAAATACAAAAGAGGAGAGGGATTTCAGTTTTCAAGTGGATTTAAAGGGTATTATCCGTCTGCTCAGTGAGAACCTTTATTCCAGCGGGGATGTTTTTCTTCGAGAGCTTTTGCAGAATGCAGTGGATGCCATTGCAGCACGGCGGAGAGAAGAAAAAGATTTTAAGGATGGCAGAATCCAGATTACATACCATAAGGGGAAGGATGGGCAGGCAGCCTTGGTGTTTTCGGATAATGGAATTGGTCTTACCCGTGAGGAAATCCATACCTTTCTGTCGGTAATCGGCCAGTCCTCAAAACGCGGGGATATGAAGCGTTCGACCTTTATCGGGCAGTTTGGGATTGGCTTGCTGTCCTGTTTTCTGGTGACAGACGAGATTCTGGTACGGAGCCGGTCTGTCCGGGAAGAACAGGGCTGGCGGTGGTTAGGGAAAAGTGACGGGACTTATCAGGTAATGGAGGAACCAGAACCGCTTGAGGCAGGAACAAAGGTGGAACTGAAACTGGGCAGGAAAATGGCAAAACGCTATTGCGAAGAAAAGGCAGTAGAGCTTCTTAGGGAATACGGATTTCTGATTAAGGTACCAGTAGAATTTACAGGTGACAGTGGAAGCAGGCGGATTAACGATGGTTTTATCCCATGGAGGCAGTCTTTTTGCAGTGGTGAGGAGATTATGCGGTTCGGGGAGATGATGTTTGGAGAGAAATTTTTTGGCGTTGTTCCCATTTTGGGAGATGGAATGAAAGGATATGCATTTATCTCTGAGCGTCAGACCAGTGCGGCAGCGATGGGCAGGCATAAGATTTTCTTAAAGAATATGCTGATTACGGAGGATGGAAAGGATTTAATTCCCAAATGGGCTTTTTTTACAAGGTGTATCATAGATGCAAAACATCTGACACCTATGGCTTCACGGGAGGGCTTTGCATCAGATCATGCCCTTGCGAAAGCGCGCAACGATATTGAGAAATGCCTGTTTGACTATTTTGTCAGCCTTTCTAAATTTGATGTGAATAAGCTCAAACGGCTGACGATGATCCATAATGTGGCAATTAAATCCCTGGCTGTGGAGAATGAGCAGGTTTATAAGCTGTTTTTTCCCTTTTTGGCTTTCTCAACCAATATTGGAGATTTGACAGGATTGCAGCTTTTGGAGGCCGCCAAACGGCTTCCGGTTTATTATTGTGTGGAGGTGGACGATTACCGGAGGGCTCGTCCGCTGGTGGGAAATGCCAGGGTCATTGTCAATGCCGGGTATATTTATGATACAAAGCTTTTGCAGCTATTGAAATATTATTTCCAGGATGTCCGGGTAGAAATGTTTGACGAGGCTTCCTATGCAGAGCTCTTGGAGGAGCCCTCTGAGGATAAGAAAAGACAGATGGCTTGCCTGATGGCTGAGGCAGGGAAGGCATTGGACAAATTCCGGTGCGGGGTCATGCTCAGGCAGTTTGAACCATCGGATGTCCCGGCGCTGTATATAGCGGGGGCGGATGGTTTTTTGGATAATGTCGTTTTGGATGGTGGATTTTCAGGATTTCTGGAAGGGTTTGATTTTGGTGATTCCGGGGGATATGGGAATAAGCTGTATGTAAATGCCGCGAATCCGCTGGTTTGCCGGCTGGCACAGATACAGGATGATCAGATGGTGGATAATATGGTGCAGATCCTGTATGTACATGCCATGCTTGCCGGGCATTATACCCTTTCTGAGCGGGAAATGGAGATTTTGAATACTGGGTTGATGAAATTGATGGAATACGGATTAGGAGGAGTATTATGATTCTAGGCCAGGTGCAAAGAAACCATGTGATTGATGATAAGCTGTGGGAACTGGTGCAGAGAGCAAATCATCTGACAGAGGGAGGATATGAGGTATGGGATGACAATGCAGCGGCGCTGGTTCCGGTGATGGAGCGGATTCTTGTCCTTTCCAGGGAACGTGAGGAATGGCAGATTTACTTTTATGATATGGCGAAGCTTTTCTGGTTCATCCGTCGGTCGACGGTGAATAACATTCCCCTGTCTTTTAAGATTTCCGAGATGTTCCATCATGATTTTACGCAGCGTCTGGGGGAGAATGTGGGATCGTTTGGAAGTGAATGGAGGGTTGACCTGGCATCAAAGATTCTTAGTTTTTATTGTGAATATCCCCAGATGGATGACAGGAAGATTGAGCGCATGATGGATGTGTTTTGCGAGTGTGAAAAGCGGTATGGGGGTCAATGGAATTATGGAAATTACACTGCCGTTATGGATTTTGCGCTTTTAAACAAAGATAAAGCGTTGGCAGAGGAGGCGGCAAAGAAGTTGAAAGCTGCGCCCTATGACGGCCGTTGTTATTGTTATGTATGTAACTATGCAAGACCGATGATCGGCTATTATATTCTGCATAAGGAGTCTGAGGAAGCTAAGGAGATGGTCTTGCGGATCATCGGGAAGGATATCCCGGCAAAATACCGCTGGTGTTTTGAAGAATGCCAGCAGGCGGATGAAAAAGAGATGAAGGGTATTTTGCTGATCTATTGTCTGGAACTTGCGGAGAGCGAACAATTTAACAGGATTTTTGCAGAGTGGAAATCCTTTTTCCAAAAGCCGCAGGAAGGAGAAATAGATGATACCTATGATGTGCTTTTCCATGCATTGGCGGGTGACTGGTCAAGGCAGGAGGAACGGCTTTTGCTGGCGGAAGAAGATGACCGGGGCAGAAGAAAGCAGAAGGAGACGCCGTTAGACAGTCTGTACTGGTCCTTGTGCTGGTATTGTTATTTTCACCTGCTTGGCAACAGGGGGGAAGGAAATGTCAGCCTGTCGCTGGGAGAGGAATCAGAAAAAGGCAGGCGGGAATGGTCCTGCGTAAAAGCTTCCAAGTATTTTGAACAACAGGCAGATTTACTAGGGGCACAGATGGATAAAGCGCGTCAGAGATTTCATTATGCGGACATAAAACGGTGTTTTGAGGAGTGTATGGAAACCTAAGTTACAAGTAAGAATGGGGATTGACAGAATGCCATTCTTGTGAGATAGTAAGCAGAAAAGGGAAAGGGAATAGAGAAAGCGGGAGCACTTATGTCAACGATAGATAAAATTAAAGAATTAAAAGAGCAGAGGGATGCAGTGATTCTGGCACATTATTATGTGAATGATGAGGTACAGGCAATTGCCGATTATGTCGGGGATTCGTTTTATCTCAGTAAGATTGCGGCAAAAGAAGATGCAAAGACGATTTTGTTCTGTGGTGTGTCGTTTATGGGAGAGAGCGCCAAAATATTAAGTCCTCAGAAGACAGTACTCATGCCGGATATGCAGGCGGATTGTCCTATGGCACATATGGCGGACATTGTAAAGATTCAGGAGATGCGGGACAAATACGAGGATCTTGCAGTTGTCTGTTACATTAATTCCACGGCCAGGTTAAAGACATATTCCGATGTGTGCGTCACCTCATCGAATGCCCTGAAGATCGTGCAGGCACTGCCGAATGAGCATATTTATTTTATCCCGGATGAAAACCTGGGTCGTTACATAGCATCCCGGCTGCCGGACAAGCATTTTATTTTTAATGATGGTTTCTGTCATGTACATACAGACATATCAGCGGAGAATGTGAAGAACGCAAAAGAAGCCCATCCACAAGCACGGATTTTGGTGCATCCCGAATGCACGCCGGATGTGACCGCGTTAGCGGATTATATTGGAAGTACCTCTGGGATTATTGATTTTGCAACCGCAAATGAAGCAAAGGAGTTTATTATCTGCACGGAAATGGGCGTTTTGTATGAACTGAAGCACAAGAATCCGGGGAAACGTTTTTATTCCGTGGGGAATCACCAGTTCTGTCCGAATATGAAGAGGATTACGCTTGAGAAAGTGGCAGATGCCTTAGAACAGATGTCAAATACGATTGAGCTGGAGGAGGATGTGCGCGTGCGTGCCAGCAAGCCTCTGGAACGAATGCTGGAGCTGGGATCGTAATTTCGTGTCAGAGGTTTATTAGCCGGGTGATGAAATGCTTTTATCCCATAGACCCACATAGGGGTAGACGTGATGAAAGCCGGCAAACGCGGCGAAGGCAAAGTATGCGCCGCCAAATAACAGGAATAACAGCAGGACGCGGTGGTAAGTCAGGAATGGCTTGCTTTCGTGTCCTGTTTTATCATATGGGAGGCGCGTGGGTGCTTCCTTGTAGGAGCATATAATTTCTGGGATGGCAATCAGGGAGAAGATGAAAGGATAGACGGCAAACCGCTCCAGTATAAAATGTTTTGTGATAAACAGGCTGATGATAAGCTGATAAAGGGCGCTGTTTGTGCAGACAGAGTGGAGGAAGGGGTCTGTGATCCGGTTGCGGAATAAGTAAATCAGCAGACAGTATAAGGCAGGCAGGAGTACATAACAAAAGTTGTTTGGATGCCAGAAGTAACTTCCCTCGTAATTGGAGTATCTCACGGGAAGGAATGGCTGTATTAAGCCAAACAGCGGTTCAAAAAAAATATATACAAATAATGTAGACAGCGTGAAAAACAGCAGCGTTTTTCTGGTGCTTTTCTGTGGCAGGAGAAAATACAGGGGATATAAGAACAGCAGGGAATTATGAAAAAGCCCCCCGGTCAGTATCAGAATGGTGAAGGGCAGAATTTTTCTGCTTTTCAGGTAAGGATAGGCGAGTAGGAAAAAAGCAGTGGCAATGGACTGGCGGATTAAGTTCATGTTGTATGCAAGAAACTGCAATGTTATGTAGAGATAAACGCTGATCCAGGGACACCTGGAATAACGGTAGATAAACTGCATGGCCGTGGCCATAAGAAAGATATTAATTATCAGCAGAAAGACTTGATAAGGGCAGCCTGCCAAGCCAAGCGCTTTGCATACCATAAAGTAAAGAGGCTCATCCCAGCGAATACGGAAAATATCGCCCAAAGTCCATGAAGATGCCATCTCATATATGTTACGGTAGGAAAAATAATCGAAACCGATGGCATAGCGGCATGAGGCTGTAAAGACAAGAAGCAGGCATGCGGCAGATAGATAGAGGGCAGTGTTTTTTGGGCTTTTTTTCTTTTCTGTAAGGGCATAGCCCAGCCCTGTCAGAATAAAGAGTATAATATAGTAAATTGTCATGGCAGTTCCCCTTATGAAAGAAATAACAGCTCAGCCCACGCCATTGATTAGGACGCAGGCTTTACTGTATCGAATATATACTATAACAGAGGTGCTTTTTGCTGCTATAAATATCATAGCGGGTGATTATTTGTTATTTTGCAGTGGATACCTGACCCACTACAAAGGTTGGCGTCACGTTAAATGTTCCGCTGTCGGAGACATTTTGTCCCAGAGTACCAACAACGTATAATGCATCTTCCTGGTTCGCACCCAGCATAAGGACATTCATATCCTGCTGCTGGTTTGACTTCAGCCATCTGGTCTGGGAAAGGCTGGTTGGCATTTCGTCTAAGGCTTCTTCCTGCTTTAGTCCAATGGCTATCTGGTTTGCATTCACGGTACCAGTGTCGCTCCAGCTTACATTTTTTAACTTACTTAAATCCACTTTGGTGTATGCCACATCAATTCGAACCGGTATATTAGAGTTATTTTTCATTTTGATCCTTGGAGAAATAACTTTGTTCTGGGTGGAAAGGCTGTTGCTGATATTGAAGGGGACAAAGGTCGGCATGGTAACGGAGAGTATGGTCGGCTCGATATTTCCAACCATTTCCATCTGCCCGGAACCGCCAATGGGAATGTCCCTGCTGGAATCGGCATCGGCAGCATATGAGACGGTAGAAAAGAGCAGAGATACCATCAGTACAAGCTGCAAAAATAATAGTTTTTTCTTCATAAGTATACCTCCTTCGTATTTGCCTTTTTCTGTCCATCTCTGTTATAGTATGTGTCTGGCTTTGAGGCGTTTAATTCTGTACAGTGATGGTGATTTTTGCCCCAGTCTGTCCGATGTATGTGCCGTCAGCCTCATCATACGCGGAAAAATAGGCAGTGGCGTTGTAAGTTCCTTTTTCCAGGACCTTGTCTAATGCTACCGAGTCGATATAAGTTCCAGGCTTTAAATAGTTCGAGGCGTAGACTTCTTCTTCGGTGTCGTCAATCATGATATTGACTTTGAGAAGTTTTGCGTTATTTCCCGGGTTCTCTATTAACAGGTTTCCCTTAGAAGTCCCATTTAGAAAAACCGGCGAGGTATTGATGGAAAATGCGATCATGCTGCGGTCCAAAGCGTCCTGTAATTCTTTTCGCCGCTCATCCATGTCGATGCCCGGCAGGACACCGACAGTGGCATTATCATCATATAACAGGTTTGGATTGTCCTTTTTGGTAAAAATGAGATAACAGATTAGCACGGTAAGTGCCAGAAGCAGAAAAATTCCTGCAGTAGCCAGCAGTTGTTTTTTTCCTTTGCTCATAGATGTGATTCCCCCTTTTTTGACATTTTTCTGTTATTTTTTGTCATTATAAGTCAAAAAAAGGGGAAAGGCAAGAAAAATGATTCGACAAATTACGCTATAAATCGACATTTTCTGAAAATTTATGAAATTTTCTTGCTATTACTTTCTCATTAAGATATCTTGCCAGATATATAAAAGGAGTGTCGGCAAGGCTCGTGACGATAAAAATAATATAGCTGGAGCAAGTAATGGAAATCAGTGTCTGTGCATTGTGAACGCCAAGGAATGCGCCCCAGGTAAACAATACTGAGTTTAGAAGCTGGGAGATCAATGTAGAGCCATTATTTCTAAGCCATAGGAATTTTTTGCTGTTCCCAAATTTTCGGCTGGTAAACTCCCACCACTTATGGTAAGCCCACACATCAAAGAGCTGTACAATAACATACACGACAATTCCTACAATCATCAGCCGCGGCGTATTGGAAAATACAGTGCGGATACTTGGCGAGGCAAAGTCATTTTCGTTTGGGATGTAAAGCATCCACGACTGGCTGATCAGGATGAAACATACTGAGGTTGCGATGCCAAGCCACACGGCGGTCTGTGCAGATTTCTTGCCAAACATCTCGCTCGCGATATCGGTCACCAGAAATGTTGAGGCAAAGAGGATGTTTCCCAGTGTCATTTCCATGCCAAAAGCATTTACTACAATCAAAACTTCAATGTTTGCGGCGATGGTGGCGATAACTGTCCACAGGTAAAGCCCCTGTTTCCGGAATAAATAAAATAAAAGCAGGACGGCAGAATAAGTAATAATCAGCGATAAAATTAAAAGTATTTCATTTTGCATGTTTTACGACACCTCCTACGCCGAAAGCGGTATTTTCCATCAGGATATCTACCCGGCTGTTTTCTATGTATTTTGGATAAAGTTCCCTTAAAAATATAGCGATTACATTGGGGGCTGGTTTTACAGGTTTTGGATTTTCCCGCATAATGTTGACGCAGACGCGTTCAAAATGGGTGAGGCCGGTGATGACTTCCAGCCTGTGGTAGATGCCTGTGGCTTGCAAGAGATGCTCTTTGTTCAGGGTGAAATTTGCTTCTTCATCCGCCGGGGCGTCCAGATGGATTACGGAATAACGATTTGGGTCAAATTCTTTCATTTGCTATCCTTTCCGGCAGTCCATGAAAAAACGGCATACTCCTGCGCAGAGGCATGGAAGATAACCGTTTTCAAATCCCTAGTTTTGTTTAAAGACAGGATGGTCACGAACTGTCTTATGTTATTTTCGCTCTTTATTATACTATGGCTTCTTCGGGATTGCAAGGGTTTTGTAAAAATGATATAATCGAGCATATCAGTTTTGCCAGCCGGGGTTAATTGATCTAAGGAGGATTTTACAAAATTTATGATAGATAAAGTAAACGGACAGAAATATTATGAATATGCAAAAATCAATCAGTCAAAAAGAAAAAATATAGATTCACCAGAATTTCATCTGGAGTCGGAAAAACAGGGTGTAATCTATGAGAAAAGTGAAGATAAGAAAAAGGATCCCAAGGTGGAAAGCCGCCAGGATGCTGTCAAAGCCTCACAGACGAATGATTCATCCGGTGTTACCGTGGAGATTTCCCAGCCAGGAAAAGAGAAAGCGAGGCAGAAGGAACAGCGCGCCGACCTTAAGGAGCAGGTAAAAAGGTTTGCGCAGATGGCAGTTACCTTTTTTAAGTCTCTGTGGGATAGAATCTGGAATGAGCCAGAGGGCAAAGGGCAGGAAGAATTTCCAGAAGTCCTTAAAGAACGCATGGCAGGGACCGGGGAAAATCCAGGGGTATATCCGCAGGCGGAAGCGGAAGGGATGGGGCAATATCTGCTCCCGGGACCAGAGGGAGATACCATGCGGCCTTCCTATACGCAGGAGGAAATCCGTGCAATCTTCCGAAGGGGAAACAGGAAAGAGATTGAGGATTTTCTGTCTGACAATGGGCAGCGTCATCTCGTGAAAAATTCGGATCTGCTGACACAGTATGACAGGACGGGGGCAATTGTAGGCGTTGACCATAAAGAACTAATCCTACATGGGAATAAAAATGAGATAAAATTATAAGATAATAGAAAGGAATGGACAGATTATGAAGATAGAGCATTATTGTGTTGGACAGGTGCAGACCAATTGTTATTTTGCGATCAATGAGGATACGAAGGAAACGCTGATCGTGGATCCGGGGGATTCAGCACCGTTGCTGGCGGGGAAAATCAAAGACCAGGGTTTAAAGCCCCAGGCGGTCCTCCTGACCCATGGGCATTTTGACCATGCCATGGCTGCAGAGGAGCTTGCCGGTATGTTTGGTATTAAGGTTTACGCCCATGAGAAGGAGAAGGAGACGTTAGAGCAGCCAGGGATAAATGTGTCTTCCATGATTGGACGCAGGGACAGCTATCATGCCGATGTCTTTGTTAAAGATGGTGAGAAATTACAGCTTGCCGGTATGGAATTAAAGGTGTTGCATACGCCAGGGCATACGGAGGGCGGTTGCTGCTACTATATAGAGAAGGAGCAGGTGCTGTTCAGCGGCGATACCCTGTTCTGCCAGTCTGTGGGGAGGACAGATTTTCCGCGTGGGAGTATGTCGCAGCTTGTGCGTTCCATCAAAGAAAAACTGCTCCCCCTTCCAGACGAGGTAAAGGTTTATCCGGGACATATGGGTCCTACGACTATCGGCATGGAGCGGGTTGGCAACCCATTTATATAGAGAGGCAGATATGATAACCGTTTGTTTAAATGAGGCTAATTTTGAATACGATATACATTCCCTGGTAAAAGCATTTTATCCTGGTGAGGATGTGAAGGTTTTTGCGGATTTGGAGAAGATCTGCGGACTGGAGCAGGATACCCCGCCATTGTTTCGTTTGGAAGTGTATTATCACAGGGGCTTGCCATACGGCAGCGGGGATAGCATAGAAATTCATCTTTTGGAAAACCCGTGGAAAGGCCGGGAAGATGGTAAAAGTCCATATCAGGTGAATGCTCAGGAAGATGGTGAAAGTCTATATCCAGTGAAGACCAGCTCGAAAATACCGGCAGATTTTGAAGACCGCAGTGATACGAAGAATCGGCTGAAGCGCTGTCTGTACCGATTGTTGTCCGAATATAGCAGACAGAATCTTCCATGGGGGACGCTGACAGGGATCCGTCCAACGAAGATTCCCATGTCTATGTTGGAGGGTGGGAAGGATAAAGATTACATCCGTACTTATATGGCCAAAACTTATCTGACGTCACAGCAAAAGATTGATCTGAGTATTGAGATTGCAGAGCGTGAACGGGAGCTGCTTGGAAAGATTGATTATAAGGACGGATACAGTCTTTATGTGGGGATTCCATTTTGTCCAAGTATTTGCTCTTACTGTTCCTTTTCATCTTCTCCGATTGGCTTATGGGAGAGTAAAGTGGATACATATCTGGATGCACTGGAGCGGGAAATCGATTTTACAGCAGATGCTTTCGCTCATAAAAAGCTCAATACAATTTATATTGGAGGGGGAACACCTACTACGCTTTCTCCCGAACAGTTGGAGAGGCTGCTTACGAAGTTGGAGGAGTGTTTTGATTTTTCCTGTCTCTTGGAATATACTGTAGAAGCCGGGCGGCCAGACAGTATTACAAAGGACAAACTAAAGGTACTGCGTGAGCATAATGTTTCCCGCATTTCCATCAATCCCCAGACGATGAATCAGGAGACACTGGATATGATTGGACGGCGCCATACGGTAGGGCAGACAGTGGACAGCTTTTGGCTTGCAAGGGAGAATGGATTTGATAATATCAATATGGATTTGATTCTGGGCCTGCCGGGGGAGGAAATAGAGGATGTAAGGCATACGATGGAGAAGATTCAGGAATTGTCGCCAGATAACCTGACCATTCATTCCCTTGCGATTAAGCGGGCGGCGAAGCTTAACATGTTCCCGGAGGATTATGCGGGAATGAAGATGACAAATAGCTGGCAGATGATTGATATGACAGCGGAATATGCAGGAAAGCTTGGACTTTTGCCCTATTATTTATATCGTCAGAAAAACATGGCAGGTAATTTTGAAAATGTGGGGTATGCCAGTCCGGGGAAGGCGGGGCTTTACAATATTTTGATTATGGAGGAAGTGCAGAGTATTGCTGCGCTTGGCGCGGGCAGCATTTCGAAGATGGTAGAGCCGGGCAGGAAGATTGCCCGGTGCGAGAATGTGAAGGATGTGGCGCAGTATATCGAGAGAGTTGATGAGATGATTGGACGGAAACGGATACTTTTTGAGGAATAAAATCAAAAGATATTCGGTTAGGTGATGTTTGCTTACAGTGTGGAATGAATAAAGAAGCAGGATTTGGGGAATTGCTTAGGAAGTATCCGTAGATGCAAAATGAGGTTGAAACGCATATGGGTGTAACGGTTAATAGAGAGGAGATAAAAATTATGAGATATTTTGTGAACGATAACTGCATCGGCTGCGGGCTGTGTGTGTCCACATGCCCCGAGGTGTTTTCCATGAGTGATGAGAATGTTTCTGTTGCAATGAAAGAAGATGTTCCAGAAGATTGCCTTGACAGCGCAGCCCAGGCAAAGGATGGATGCCCTGTCGAAGCAATAGAGGAAGCATGAGGAATGAGTAAGCTTTATTTGGAGACGGATATAATGCACAAAATGCTGTTTCTGATAAGCTCGATGGTGTCATCGAGCTTATCGGATACGGAACTGGCCAATCAAATGATTGAGCGTCTTGGACTGATTTGATAATTGCTTGAAATCGTGGCACTTTTCTCGGCAGCATCAGAATTGGACTGTATCACTTTGGAAACTTCTTTGATCCTCAATCGTTTTTATGATACTTCGGATTTGCATGGATGAATCGTCAATATTTTTTGTGGCAATCTTGAGCTGTTCCATTTTTGTATCAGCCTGTGTGTTTCCGTCCGCCTTAATTCTCTGCAGGATTTCCAGATAACCTGTGTCGGTCGTCTGTGTGTTGAGCAATGTTTCATCTGAATGATACAGATAAGTTCGTGTTTCCGCATTTAAAAACATATATTCACTATGAGGCAGTCCTTCCATGTTTAAATTCAGCAGCACATCCATTAGACGGCTTGCGTAAACGCCGGCACCCACATAACCAATGCATTTTTGCTCATCAAAAATAGGATAATACATGGAAAGGATCATGTTTCCGGTTCCTGGTGATTTCATGATTCCCAAGTTGGTAAGCTGCTGTTTTGCCAGAATTGTATTATGAAATTCGTCCAGTGCCTCACCGGTCCGGGTTGTCATTCCGACGGCCTGTTTGGAGGTGTGCGTCAGAACATAGGTAGAGGGTGTAGCAATGTATAACCATTCAAACGTACCCTTAACCGCAGCGAATGCTTCCGTATATGTCTGTGCCTGTTGCAGCAGTGCAGGATCCTCAGGGTTCTTAAGAAGTTCGCGGACTTCGCTGCTCAGTGCAAATGCTGTCATATATTCGTCAGCAGAAGCTACATAATTGTTGATGATGGAAGCTCTGGATTCCACAGCATCTGTCATTTGGTTGGTAATGTCATTTTCAACCATAGTTGCAACGCGTTCGGATACGATAAGCCAAAGTAGAAGCATCCCTATAAAAGTAATGATTGTAGTGATAATGCCAATATGTGTGGCAAGTTTTCGATTAGCTAGAAATTCATAATTATTACTTCTGTGAATAGTAAATAAATCTTGGATATGATACCATTTTGTTTTATGGCAGAAAGATTTTATCACAGGTTTTTTTATTTTTCAAGGCTTTGCATACGTTCACAATTCCGATATTTTTTGTGTTATAATACTTAAAAGAAATCTCAGTTTGTGAGGAAATAAAATGGCAAAAGAATTATCGGAAATGTCTTTAGAAGAATTATGGAAGCTTTTTCCCATATCCCTTATTGCGCATAATGATAAGTGGAATACATATTATGATGAAATTGAAGTTTTTCTTGCGAGCATATTGTCTGCATGTCCGCTTGAAAGGGTCAGCCATATTGGGAGTACAGCGATATCTGGTATATGGGCAAAGGATATTGTTGATGTATTGGTTGAGGTATCAGGAGATTCTAAGATAGAGAATACGGCAAGCGTAATTGAAAAAAACGGATTTATCCGAATGTCCACAGAAGCGGGTAGAATATCGTTTAACCGTGGATATACGAAAGATGGATTTGCCGACAGGGTTTATCATGTACATCTTCGCTATGCAGGGGATAATGATGAATTATATTTTAGGGATTATTTGAATGAGCATTTCCATACAGCCAGGGAATACGAGGCAATAAAGCTGCGGCTGTGGAAGGAATTTGAACATAACAGGGATGCATATACGAATGCGAAGACAGAATTTATCAGGAAATGGACAGCGGAAGCAAAAAGGGTTTACGCTGGGAGGTACTCATAACTTTACAATTTACCGGGGAGAGGGCGTGGTAAAATTAATGCTTGACATTCGGTAATCTGAAAAATATACTCGTAAGTAAGGCACAGCCAGGTCTCCTTTCAGGGAGGGCGGTCATGCTGTGAAGAAATATATATGAGAAAATGGAGGTATCGTATGGCGCTGGCGAAGAAGCCTGTAAATGGAATGAAAGATATTTTACCGGAGGAAATGCAGATCCGGGATTATGTAATGAATGTGATTAAAGAGACATACCGCAGTTTTGGATTTACCCCTATTGAGACACCCTGTATGGAGAATATTGCAAATCTCAGCAATAAACAGGGCGGGGAAAATGAGAAATTGATTTTTAAAGTGTTAAAGCGCGGAGAAAAGCTCAAACTGGAAACCGCTAAGACAGAGAATGACGTGGTGGACTATGGGATGCGCTACGATTTGACAGTGCCTTTGGCGCGGTTTTATTCCAATAACTCCAATAATCTGCCATCGCCTTTCAAAGCTTTGCAGATGGGAAATGTCTGGCGTGCAGACCGTCCGCAGAGGGGCAGATACCGCCAGTTTATGCAGTGTGATATTGATATATTGGGAGAGGCAAGCAATCTGGCAGAAATCGAACTGATTCTTGCAACGACGACAACGCTTGGCAGACTTGGCTTTCAAAATTTTCAAATCCGCATCAATGAGCGGAGAATTTTAAAAGCGATGGCGGCATATAGCGGATTTGCCGAAGACACATATGACATAGTTTTTATTATTCTTGATAAAATGGACAAGATTGGCATGGACGGCGTAGCGGCAGAATTGGAAAAAAGCGGGTTTGCCAGGGAATCCATTGACAAGTATCTGACACTTTTTAAGAATATCGAAGGGAAAGAGGAAGTAGCGGACGGCGTAGCCTATCTTGCAGAGGAGTTGGGAGAGTATCTCGATGCAGAGGTGGCTGAGAATCTAAAGGAGATTGCAGCCAGTGTGAATGCAACGAAGGCGGCAGACTTTGCCCTTGTGTTTGACCCGACGCTGGTGCGCGGCATGTCTTATTATACCGGGACTATTTTTGAAATCGCCATGCCGGAATTTGGCGGAAGCTGCGGCGGAGGCGGACGGTATGACGAGATGATAGGAAAGTTTACCGGCAACAACGTGCCGGCGTGCGGATTTTCCATTGGATTCGAGCGCATTATCCTGTTGCTTTTAGAGCAGGGCTTTGAGGTGCCGGGACAGTCGGAAAAGATTGCGTATCTGGTGGAAAAAAATTATCCGGGGGATAAGCTGGCAGAGGTGATTGCAGAGGCACAGGAAGAACGACAGGCAGGAAAACAGGTGCTGGTGGCAAGGATGAATAAGAATAAGAAATTCCAGAAAGAAAAGCTGGCGGCAGAAGGTTATCTTGAGATAAAAGAGTTTTTTAATAGGTAGGAGGAAATCATGGCTGAATCAATGAAAGGCTTGCACAGAAGCCACAGGTGTACAGAAGTTTCCAATGCGAATGTTGGAGAGAGCGTTACGGTTATGGGCTGGGTGCAGAAAAGAAGAAATCTTGGAAGTTTAATTTTTATAGATTTGAGGGACCGTTCCGGTATCCTTCAGATTGTGTTTGATGAACCGAAGGTGGGAAGTGAGGGCTTTACCAAAGCGGGGACTCTGCGCAGCGAGTTTGTAGTGGCAGTCACGGGAACTGTGGAAAAGAGGACTGCCGCGGTTAATGAGAATTTAAAGACGGGGGATATCGAGGTGATTGCCTCGGACATTAGAATCTTGTCTGAATCCGAGACGCCGCCATTTCCTATTGAGGAAAATTCCCAGACGAAAGAGGACCTGCGTCTGCGCTACCGTTATCTGGACTTGCGCAGGCCGGATCTTCAGCGGAATCTTATGATGAAAAGCAAAGTGGCAATGCTGTTGCGTAATTTTATGGAACAGGAAGGATTTCTGGAAATTGAGACACCGATACTCACCAAGTCTACACCAGAGGGGGCGAGGGATTACCTTGTGCCAAGCCGTGTTCATCCGGGGAATTTCTATGCATTGCCGCAGTCCCCGCAGCTGTTCAAACAGCTTTTGATGTGTGCAGGCTATGACCGTTATTTCCAGATTGCGCGCTGTTTTAGGGATGAGGACTTGCGTGCGGACCGTCAGCCGGAGTTTACACAGGCGGATATGGAGCTTTCTTTTGTGGATGTGGACGATGTGATCGACGTGAATGAACGTTTGCTTAAGTATGTGTTTAAGGAGGCAATCGGCATAGACGTGCAGCTTCCGATTCCGCGGATGAGCTGGCAGGAGGCGATGGACCGTTTTGGTTCCGATAAACCGGACACCCGCTTTGGCATGGAGTTAACCAATGTCTCAGAGGTAGTCGAGGGCTGCGGGTTTGGCGTCTTCACCGGCGCGTTGGAGCAGGGAGGCTCTGTCCGCGGCATCAACGCCAAAGGACAGGGGGCTATGCCGCGCAAAAAGATAGACAAGCTGGTAGAGTTCGCCAAAGGCTATGGCGCCAAAGGGCTTGCATATCTTGCAGTGAATGAAGATGGGACATACAAATCCTCTTTTGCAAAATTTATGACGGAAGAACAACTGAAGTCCCTGGTTGAAAAGATGCAGGGAGAGCCGGGAGATTTAATGTTGTTTGCAGCAGATAAGAATAAAGTTGTCTGGGATGTTCTGGGCGCGCTGCGTCTGGAACTCGCGCGGCAGCTTGAGCTGCTCGATAAGAGTCAGTATAATTTCCTGTGGGTAACGGAGTTCCCATTGTTAGAGTGGTCGGATGAGGAAAACCGCTTTATGGCGATGCACCATCCGTTTACCATGCCTATGGAGGAGGACTGGGATAAGATTGATTCTGATCCGGGTGCAGTGCGCGCCAAGGCATATGACATTGTCTTGAATGGTACGGAGCTTGGCGGCGGCTCAGTCCGTATCCACCAGAATGATATCCAGGAGAAAATGCTTGAGGTGCTTGGCTTTACGAAGGAACGCGCCCATGAACAGTTCGGGTTCCTGCTGGATGCGTTCGCTTACGGCGTTCCGCCCCATGCAGGGCTTGCCTATGGCCTGGACCGTATGGTAATGCTGATGATGCAGTGTGATTCTATCCGGGATGTTATTGCATTCCCCAAAGTGAAGGATGCTTCCTGTCTGATGACGGATGCTCCGGGGGCAGTGGAGGACAAACAGCTCGAGGAATTATCTCTGGCGATTCAGGAAATGGAAGAAAAGCCCGAAAATTAGGCGATGCAACCGCAAGTTTACATCAAAATCTCCAAAAGCAACACGAAAGATGCAGACTTTACATGTATGATATTGTAGGGTAGTAACTGTTCAGAACAAAACTATTTGTATCATTTCGGATGGCTGAACTGATACAATTACTAAACCAATCGGAAGCGCGGAAGAATTACAAATCAGAAAGGAAGAACAGTTATGAGTGAGTTTGGAGAAAATTTACAGTTCTATCGAAAGCAGAACCATATGACGCAGGAGCAGTTAGCGGAGAAACTTGAGGTATCCCGGCAGACCATTTCCAAGTGGGAATCCGGAACCTCTTATCCAGAAATGGAAAAACTTCTGCAATTGTGCGACTTGTTTTCCAGCAGTATGGATATATTGATGAGGAAGAATGCGGCGGATTTGGAGATTAAGGACAGCCAGGGCTATGAGCTTCACATGGAAAAGAGGCGGAAGAATATTACCATAGGTATTACGCTGCTTGTAGCGGATGCTGCCCTGAATCAATTGCTTACTGGTATGGGATGGCGGGAAGTATACCTGAATCCTCTGTTTTTTGGGATTGCCATTGTTGCAATTCTGATACTGGTAGTGGCGGGAATGCAAGATGATGTCTACCGGAAGAATCATCCTGTCATTGCAGATTTCTACACATCGGAAGAAAAGGCGCAGTTTGAGGGGAAATTTCCCATACGGATTGCCACAGGAATCGGAATAATTTTAATTGGTGCGCTGATTGCCATGAGTGCGGAGAATTTTCCAGTGTGGGCAGGCATCAAAGAAGAATTTTATTATGGGATTTTCCTGTTTTTAGTTGCCGGGGCAGTGGGAATTTTTGTTCATACCGGACTTGGCAAGGATAAATATGATATTGAAGCGTATAATAAAGGAAATGATAAATCAGTAAAGAAGGAGAATGAAAAGGTCGGCATATGGTGTGGATGTGTCATGATTCTGGCAGCTATCCTGTTTTTTGTGGCAGGCTTTGTCTATGATCTTTGGGATATATGCTGGATTGTGTTTCCGGTGGGAGGCATGATTTGTGGGATTATCACACTGATTCTCAAACTGAGAAGTAATGGGAAAGAATAATTTACGAAAAGGCGGACTGGCTGTATGCTGTTGTTGCAGCTGGTCCGCTTTTTTGTGCAATGCACATACTATGTATTGACTAAATGTAAATTAGAGAATATACTAGTACAACGAAAGGAACAGCGAATAGCATTTACAATCTATCTGGAATATAGTAACCGGCAGAATAGAACCATAGGAGGTGTTATGGGAAGGGAAGATTACAGTAAGGCATTTAAAGCAGGGAAAAAAGATTATCAGTCAAGGATGCTCCGCGGTGTGAAGCCTACATTGCAGATACTGGATGAAATTCTTCCGGAAAAGGGTTCTTACTCGGAAGTGCCGCTGGGGCTGGTACAGATTCCTACCGACCAGATTGTCGGAACGAAGACAGGGGCAAGGAGTAATTCCTTTGCGGGGAATTTTATGCCGATTTTGCGGGAAAGCTCTGAATTTGCCGTGAAATGGGAGAACTTAAGCGATATTCATATGGAGGAAGGTATTCGTGACCCTATAAAGGCTTATGAATATATGAATAAGTTTTACGTGGAAGAAGGCAATAAACGCGTCAGCGTCATGAAATATTTTGGAGCGGTATCTATTCCCGGAAATGTAATACGTATCATACCCAGGCGCACCGAAGAAAAAGAAAATAAGATTTATTACGAGTTTTTGGATTTTTATCAGGCTGTGCCAATCAATTATATCTGGTTTTCAAAGGAGGGCAGCTTTACTAAGCTGCAGAAGGCAGTGGGGAAGAAGCCGGGAGAGGTATGGACAGAGGAGGAACGGCTCTCCTTTAGTTCTGCCTATTCGCGGTTTGTGTCCGAATATCATGCGAGAGGCGGAAGAAAGCTGGCAATTACACCAGCGGATGCTTTTTTGTCCTTTATTACTTTGTATGGGTATGACGAGGTAGAGAGGAAGACAACCGATGAGATGTGGGAATTGATTGCAAAGTGCTGGGAAGAATTTGAGCTGCTACAGGAGAAGCCGGATATTGATCTCAAGATGAAGCCGAATCAGAAGAAGAAAAAGATCCCCCTGTTAAATATTCTTTTTTCTTCCAGTTCCCCGAAACTGAAAATTGCATTCATCCATGAGAAAAGACTGGAAACATCCGGGTGGACGTATGCCCATGAACTGGGGCGGCTTTATCTGGAGCAGACGTTTCCCGAGGAGGTCAGTACCATCTGTTATGAAAATGGGACACAGGAGAATGTGGAAGAATTGATAAGGGACGCCATAGAAAAAGGGTGTAATCTTATTTTTACGACGTCACCGCCTTTTGTGCAGGCAAGTGTAAAACAAGCGATTGCCAATCCCCATATAAGGATCGTGAATTGTTCACTGAATACTTCACACCGCTATATCCGCACATACTATTCCAGAATGCATGAGGCAAAATTTTTAATGGGGGCGATTGCCGGGGCAATGGCGGATAACAACCGTATGACTTATATTGCAGATTATCCGATCTATGGCTCAATTGCCAATATCAATGCGTTTGCGCTAGGGGCTAAGATGATGAACCCGCGTGCGAAGGTTTATCTGGAATGGTCCACGAAGAAGGATATAGACATTGAGGAAAGAATCCGTCAGACAGGATCTGCCTGTGTTTCGGGCAGGGACATGGTAATCCCTGAGGAGGCGTCCCGTTATTTTGGGATTTATTATCTGGATGGGGTATCGCCTAAGAATTTGGCCATGCCTCTTTATCATTGGGGGAAGTTTTATGAACAGCTCATCCGTACAATTATGGATGGAACCTGGAAATATGACGATAACCCTGCGACCACGAAGGCTATCAATTATTGGTGGGGAATGGCGGAGGGCGTTGTGGACGTAGTTTGTTCCAAACATCTTCCGATTGAGACGCGGCGTTTGATCGAGTTGCTGAAATCAACAATTAGTTCCGGGGAATTCAATCCATTTTCCGGGATTCTGTTCTCACAGACGGGAATGGCAAATGCAGAGCCTGACAGGAGTATGCTGCCTGAGGAGATTATGACCATGGACTGGCTGGCAGATAATATCATAGGTTCCATTCCGACAAAAGAAGAACTCAAGGAACAGGCAGAGCCTGTCATTAAGCAACAAGGAGTAAAGAAGGACGTCTAGGCATTTTTACATAGCTGGATGGCTTCATCGGACTGCAATGTACGTATAGATAGATGGAGCCGTGGAATTATATGCAGTTCTATATGGGAGAATTTGTTCATGAAAATACTGGCGATTGCGGATGAAGAATCAAAATATCTGTGGAATGATTTCAATAAGGGGAAGCTTGAAGGGGCGGACCTGATTATTTCATGTGGCGATTTAGATCCGCATTATCTTTCTTTTCTGGCAACATTTTCCCATGTACCGGTGTTGTATGTACATGGAAATCATGATGAGAAATATGAGAAAATCGCACCAGAAGGATGTATTTGCATTGAAGACCAGATTTTTGTCTATGAAGGGATCCGTATTCTCGGTCTTGGCGGCTCTATGCGTTACAAAAGGGGCATTCACCAGTACACGGAATGGCAGATGCGCCAGAGAATTGCCAAACTGCGGTTTAAGCTTTTTCGCAGGCGTGGTTTTGATATTCTGGTGACACATGCGCCAGCATATCAGCTGAATGATGGGAGGGATCTGCCACATCAGGGTTTTAAGGCATTTCGGACATTGATGGAGAGGTACAAGCCGAAATTTTTTCTACATGGACATGTGCACATGTCCTATGGACGGAATCACAAGCGGTATGACAAATATTTGAATACCCATATAATCAATGCATATGGAAGATGCATATTTGAGTTTGAAGATGAGAATCCTAAGGAACATATTGATTCAAGAAGCTGAGAGTATGGAGGAGAGATTCATTGATGAAAAAAGGCATTTTATTTGACTTGGATGGAACCTTATGGGATTCTTCTAAGGAGGTTGCAATTTCCTGGCAGGAAGCGCTGAAAAAATATGCAGATATGGAAATAAACATTACCATGGAGATGATACAAAGCGTTATGGGAAAGAGTATGACGGACATCGCAGATATTCTTTTTGAAAAGTATGACTTTGATACACGCCGCAAATTGCTTTGGTACTGCTGTGAGGAAGAAAATAATTATATTCTCCGTCATGGCGGCCAGCTATTGAATGGGTTGGAAGACACTCTGCGGGAGCTGACAGGACAGGGGTATCATCTGTATATTGTCAGCAACTGCCAGGTGGGATATATAGAGGCATTTCTTGAGTACCATAAGCTTGGAAATTATTTTGATGATTTTGAAAGTTTTGGAGGGACTGGAAAGGAAAAGGCTTACAATATCCGTCTGGTAGTTCAAAGAAATCATCTGGACCGTGCAGTTTATGTGGGAGATACCCAGGGGGATTATCTTGCGGCAACAAAGGCAGGGATTCCTTTTATCCATGCAAGAACCGGTTACGGGGTTGTGGAAGCCGATGTACCCTATATAGAAGAACTGCCGCAGCTTCCAAAAGCAGCGGAGGAATTTTTTTGTGGTAGATAATTGACTGGTTTTCAATATAGAAAGGAGAAATAGTATTATGGAGAAAATTACAAGCTTTACAATTGACCATATCAAATTGGAGCCGGGTATTTATGTGTCCCGTAAGGATCATGTGGGACAGGAGGTAATCACGACTTTTGATTTGCGTATGACTTCCCCAAATGATGAACCGGTGATGAACACAGCGGAGGTGCATACGATTGAACATTTAGCGGCAACTTATCTGCGCAATGATCCACAGTATAAGGATAAGACCATTTATTTTGGACCGATGGGATGCCGTACTGGTTTTTACCTGTTGCTGGCAGGAGATTATGAGTCAAAGGATGTCGTAGGACTGGTTACAAATCTGTATGAGTTTATCCGGGATTTTAAGGATGAGGTGCCTGGTGCAAGTCCTAAAGACTGTGGCAATTATCTTGATATGAATCTTGGTATGGCAAATTATCTGGCGGATCGTTATCTGAAAGGGACGTTATACAATATTGACGAGGCGCACCTGGTCTATCCAGAATAAAAGGGTATGACAGGATGTGTGGAGAGGATTAGGATTGTGGAGGAGAACATGAAAAAAATAGGAATTATCGGCGCTATGGAGCTGGAAGTGGAGGAACTGAAAGCGAAAATGGAACTTAGAAGTACCATAGAAAAAGCGTCTATGGAGTTTATGGAAGGGACTTTAAATCATACAGAGGTTGTAATTGTGCGAAGCGGGATTGGGAAAGTGAATGCAGCGCTCTGTACGCAGATATTATGCGATGTATTTCAGGTAAGCCATATCATCAACACGGGAGTGGCTGGTGCTCTGAAAAATGAGATTGATATTGGAGATATTGTAATATCTACAGATGCGCTCCATCATGATGTGGATGTTCGGGTATTTGGATATCCTTTGGGGGAGGTGCCGCAGATTGGGCGTCTGTCTTTTCCAGCCGACGAACACCTGATTGAAATTGCATCTTCCACATGCAGGAAGGTCAATCCTGATATTCAGGTATATGAGGGAAGAATTGTAAGCGGAGACCAGTTTATCAGTGAAAAACAGATCAAAGAAAACATCATAAACAGATTCCAGGGATTTTGCGTGGAAATGGAAGGAGCATCTATTGCTCATGCCGCGTTTTTGAACCATGTGCCCTTTGTGATTATACGGGCAATTTCCGATAAGGCGGATGACAGCGCCGAGATGGATTATCCGACCTTTGAGAAGGCTGCAGCAGCACATTCTGCGGCTCTGGTGGAACATATGCTGCCGTTGATTTGAGGCATTGAGGATACATATATAAGTTAGAACTTCAAAGCCATAGACCTGCCAGCAGAGTTGTCAGCAGCCTCTATGGAGGCTTATGTCTGAGAATTAGGGGGCTATCCCCTCATGGAAATAGAAACTCAGCCCTTCTCAAATAAATTTGAAAGGACTGAGTTTTATTTCTATAGGTTCTGAACTGAAATAAGATTAAAAGTCTATTTCCTCATCATAGAAGCATGCCTTTAATAATTTCTCCATTTCTTCCGGCGTCGGGATTCTTGGATTAGATCCGGTACATGCGTCAGAAATTGCCAGTTTTGCAACTTCTGGAAGTTTCTCCATGAACTCCTTCTCATCAATGATTCCGCCTTCGTAGTCTTTAATGCAAGTTGGTATTTCCAAAGATGCATTCATGGATTTTAACTCTGCAATCAGAGCGTCTACCAAATCGTTTGTGGAATCTCCTTTCAGACCGATGAAAGAGGCAATTTCCGCATAGCGTTCTGCAGCTTCAGCATTTTTGGCGTTATATTTGATTACCTTTGGAAGATACATTGCATTTGCACATCCATGCACAATATGTCCGCCGCTGTAAGCAGCTCCTGTCTTATGTGCCATGGAGTGGACGATTCCAAGCAGGGCGTTGGAGAATGCCATTCCAGCAAGGCACTGTGCATTGTGCATCCGGTCACGTGCATTCATATCCCCGTCAAAGGAAGCCTTTAAATCTCTATGGATCATCTTGATGGCATGTAGTGCCAATGGGTCTGTATAGTCGCAGTGGAGTGTGGATACATAAGCTTCAATCGCATGTGTCATGGCGTCCATTCCCGTATGGGCAGTGAGCTTCTTAGGCATGGTCTCGGCGAGCGCCGGGTCGACAATGGCAACGTCCGGGGTAATGTTGAAATCTGCCAGCGGGTATTTGATGCCTTTTTCATAATCGGTGATAACGGAAAATGCGGTTACTTCCGTAGCAGTTCCAGAGGTAGAAGGAATTGCACAGAATTTTGCTTTTGTTCTTAATGTAGGAAAGCTGAATGGTGTAATTAAATCCTCAAATGTTGTCTCAGGATACTCATAGAATGCCCACATAGCCTTTGCAGCGTCGATGGGGGAGCCGCCGCCCATGGAAATAATCCAGTCAGGCTCAAATTCGCGCATTTTTTCTGCACCCTTCATAACGGTCTCTACGCTTGGGTCGGGCTCTACATTTTCAAATAATTCCACTTCCATGCCGGCCTCTTTTAAGTAGTCAATTGCGCGGTCAAGAAAACCGAAGCGTCTCATCGAGCCGCCACCCACTACAATAATTGCTTTTTTTCCGTTAAGATTTTTCAACTCCTCCAGAGAGCCTTTTCCGTGGTATAAATCTCTTGGTAATGTAAAACGTGCCATAAAAACCTCCTTGTATTATATGTATTATATTAGTAAGATTGTCAAATCAGAGGAAAAACCCCTGCTGATTATTGTTAGAACTTACCAAAATGGTATCATCAAATCTGGGAAAAGTCAATGAAAATGCAAAAGATGTACAAAACATAAAAAAAGTATTGACTTTTGTTGGAAGATAATAGTATAATAGTCAAGCAGTCGGTCAGAGACCGAGGAGCGTGGGATCTTAGCTCAGCTGGGAGAGCATCTGCCTTACAAGCAGAGGGTCACAGGTTCGAGCCCTGTAGGTCCCATTTGTGCCGGCGTGGCGGAACTGGCAGACGCACAGGACTTAAAATCCTGTGGTGGCGACATCGTACCGGTTCGATTCCGGTCGCCGGCATTTGTATCTAAGGCTTAACTCCTACAAATTATGGAGTTGGGTCTTTTTTTCTTGCGTTTATTATGCTAGAATGGATGTGCAATGATTTTGACAAAGACAGCAGGTAATTATAAAGTAACAGATACAGAGAATAGATGGAAAAGGAGCGTTTATTATGGCAAAAGTTGGAATTGTTATGGGCAGTGATTCAGATATGCCTGTTATGGCAAAAGCAGCAGATATTTTGGAGGAACTGGGTGTTGAATATGAGATGACAATTATCTCTGCACACCGGGAGCCGGATGTATTTTTTGAATATGCGAGAACAGCGGAAGAAAAAGGATTTAAAGTGATTATTGCGGGGGCTGGTATGGCGGCCCATTTGCCGGGTATGTGTGCGGCAATTTTCCCTATGCCGGTAATTGGGATCCCTATGCATACGACCTCTCTGGGAGGAAGGGATTCCCTGTATTCCATTGTCCAGATGCCGTCAGGAATACCGGTTGCAACAGTTGCAATCAATGGAGGAGTGAATGCAGGACTTTTGGCTGCAAAGATCCTCGCTGCGTCGGATGAGGCATTGCTTGGGAAATTAAAAGATTATTCCAGAAAATTAAGAGATCAGGTGGAGGCGAAAGACGCGCGCTTGCAGGAGGTTGGATATAAGAATTATTGAAACATCTTATAACAATTCAGATCGGATGAATTTATAGAAAAAGGGACGAATTGCTATTTTCAGGAAGGTTCCTGATTAACATTAATTTTATTACAGGAGGAAAGATAATGGATTACAAACATGCAGGTGTCGACATTGAGGCAGGCTATAAGTCCGTGGAGCTGATGAAGAAACATGTACAGCAGACGATGAGACCGGAGGTATTGACAAATCTTGGCGGGTTTTCAGGTGCATTTTCCATGGAGAAATTAAAGGATATGGAGAAGCCTACGCTTGTGTCAGGTACGGATGGTGTAGGGACAAAGTTAAAACTGGCATTTTTACTGGACAAGCATAATACAATCGGTATTGATTGCGTGGCAATGTGTGTCAACGATATTGCATGTGCCGGTGGGGAACCATTATTTTTTCTGGATTATATAGCGTGCGGCAAGAATTATCCAGAGAAGATTGCTGAAATTGTAAGCGGCGTGGCCGAGGGCTGTATGCAGAGCAATGCGGCTTTAATAGGTGGTGAGACCGCAGAAATGCCGGGATTTTACCCGGAAGATGAGTATGATTTGGCTGGATTTGCCGTCGGCGTCGTAGACGAGAAAGATATTATTACCGGGGCAGATGTAAAGGCAGGAGATGTGTTAATTGGCATGGCAAGTTCCGGTGTACACTCCAATGGGTTTTCTTTGGTCCGCAAGATATTTAAGATGGACAAGGAGACCTTAAATACATACCATGACGAGCTTGGTAAGACGTTAGGGGAAGCATTGCTGGCGCCTACAAAGATTTATGTAAAAGCACTGCGCTCTGTGAAAGAGGCGGGCGTGCGGATTAAGGCGTGCAGTCATATCACGGGCGGTGGTTTTTATGAGAATGTTCCGCGTATGCTTCCGGAAGGGAAGCATGCTGTAATTGAAAAGAATAGTTATGAGGTTCCCGCTATTTTTAAGATGATGGCAAGAGAGGGCAGTGTGGAAGAAAAGATGATGTACAATACTTATAATATGGGAATCGGCATGGTCTTAGCAGTGGATGCGAAGGATGTGCAAAAGACAGTGGAAGCTATCAGCACGGCAGGCGAGAGTGCCTATGTAATCGGTAAGATAGAGGATGGAGAAAAAGGAGTAACATTATGTTAAAACTGGTTGTCTGTGTATCAGGCGGAGGTACAAATCTGCAGGCGATTCTCGATTCCATTGATAATGGGGCAATCACAAATACAGAGGTTGCGGCGGTCATCAGTAATAATGCCAATGCCTATGCTTTGACGCGTGCCAGGGAGCATGGCATTACGGGGATCTGCATTTCGCCTAAGCAGTATGAAAGCCGTGAAAGTTTCAATCGTGCTTTTTTGAAACAGATAGATAATTTCGAGCCGGATTTGATTGTGCTGGCGGGATTTCTGGTGGTAATACCGGAAATGATGATACAGAAGTATCGGAATCGGATTATTAACATCCATCCGTCGTTGATTCCATCTTTTTGCGGGACGGGATACTATGGTTTGAAGGTACATGAGGGGGCATTGGAGCGCGGTGTTAAGGTGACAGGGGCGACGGTGCATTTTGTAGATGAGGGGACAGATACCGGACCGATTATTTTGCAGCAGCCTGTGATGGTAGAGGCTGAAGATACACCGGAGATTTTACAGAGGCGTGTGATGGAGCAGGCGGAATGGAAGATTCTGCCCCAGGCAATTGATATGATTGCCAATGGCAGGGTAGAAGTTATAAATGGAAAAGCAGTGATTGCTGATAACGGAAAATCCTGAGTAACAGACAAAGGAATATATAATTGAATGACTCAGAAAGCGAGGAGAACAGAGCATGAAAGTATTGATTGTAGGAAGCGGCGGGCGTGAACATGCAATTGCCATGAGTGCAGCCAAAAACCCTAAAGTAGAAAAGATTTACTGTGCACCGGGAAATGCGGGAATTGGGCAGATTGCAGAGTGTGTGCCGATTGGTGCAATGGAGTTTGATAAATTAGTATCCTTTGCGAAGGAAAAGGCGATTGATTTTACAATTATTGGCATGGATGATCCGCTCGTAGGCGGCGTGGTGGATGCATTTGAAGCGGAAGGCTTAAAGGTGTTCGGGCCAAGGAAGAATGCGGCGATTCTGGAAGGAAGTAAAGCGTTTTCCAAGGATTTAATGAAGAAATACAATATTCCCACGGCAGCTTATGAGACATTTGATGACCCGGGGAAGGCACTTGCATACCTTGAAAATGCAAAGATGCCGATTGTGCTTAAAGCAGATGGGCTTGCATTAGGAAAGGGTGTGCTAATCTGTAAGACATTGGAGGAGGCAAAGGCCGGTGTCAAGGAGATTATGGAGGATAAGAAGTTTGGCTCCGCCGGAAACCATATGGTGGTGGAAGAATTTATGACGGGGCGTGAAGTTTCCGTATTATCCTTCGTGGATGGAAAGACGATTAAGATTATGTCTTCGGCGCAGGATCATAAGCGTGCCAAGGATGGGGATCAGGGATTGAATACCGGGGGAATGGGGACATTTTCTCCGAGTCCGTTTTATACACCTGAGGTGGACGAATTTTGTAAGAAGTATATTTACCAGGCGACTGTGGACGCTATGGCGGCGGAGGGACGCCCTTTTGTGGGAATTATTTTCTTTGGTCTGATGCTGACGGAAGACGGACCGAAGGTTTTAGAGTACAATGCGCGCTTTGGAGACCCGGAAGCCCAGGTGGTACTGCCGCGTATGAAAAATGATATGATAGAGGTAATGCAAGCTTGTGTGGCAGGGAAGTTAGACGAGGTGGATTTGCAGTTTGAGGATAATGCTGCAGTTTGCGTGGTGCTTGCATCTGATGGTTATCCAGTGTCTTATGAGAAGGGCTATGAGATTACGGGCATAGAGAAATTTGATACCCAGGAGGGATATTACTGCTTCCATGCGGGGACGGCCTTAAAGGATGGTAAAATTGTAACAAATGGGGGACGTGTCCTGGGAATTACTGCCAAAGGAAAGGATTTGAAAGAGGCGCGTGCCAATGCCTATAAGGCAACAGAATGGGCAGCATTTGATAATAAGTATATGCGTCATGATATAGGAAAAGCGATAGATGAGGCGTAAAAGAATTTCCATCTGTGACGAGTTCAAGTGTATAGGCGCTGCATGCCCTGCCAATTGCTGCCAGGGTTGGAAGATACCCCTTGACTATGATACTTATATGAAATATTTGAATGCAAAAGGTTATTTCGGCAAAAAGCTCAGGTATTTTACAAAAAGAGGTGAGGAGACAGCCGCTTTTCGAAGTGCATTTGCCAGATGTCCATTTTGGGGCAGCGATCACCTTTGCGAGATACAGAAGAAACATGGAATAGAATATATGCCAGCCGTGTGCGTACAGTTTCCGAGGCAGCTGTACAATCTCGGCTTTTTCTGTGAGGAAACACTTTATCTTGCCTGCCCTGAGGCGGTAAAGCTCTTTTTGCAATATCTGGATAAGGATGGACCTTTTGATTATGTGATCATGGAGGGGGAGGTCAGTTACAAGGTAAATACGACAAATGATGACGAATCATTTCTGAATTATCTGGTGAATGCACGAGACGATCTGGCAGCTATGCTAAGAACGGGCATGGGATTTGACAGTATGGCAATCCTTGACTATGGTCGTGATGCACAGAATGCCTGTATTCGGGGGAATAAGCTTCCAAGTCCTTTGAATTATATGTCTTTGGAGCGTTACCAGATTAATGTTGAAATGATGGACAAACTGCTGTTTCATGGATTCTATCACCCGAATCTTTGGGTAATGTCCCCTGTTCTGTATAAATTGTGTAAAAAATATATCAGGCATTTTCATATATTTCGTCGCATGAATATAAGAGCTGCCGAGCAGAAGCGGGTTTTGCTGCAGCAGGATTTAAGCCGCAAGTTTCCTGAGATTGAAAGGCTTCTTAACAGGTATTATGAGTATTATCTGCTCACAAATTTCCTGGATATTTATGAAGACTACAGTTTCTCAAAATGTTTGCTTTTTGGAATAGCGAAGACAAGGGTGCTACAATTATTTCTTGCTCTTTTTGCAGAGGACAGGGATCGTTTAGAAATGGCGGAGATTGCCAAAGTTATTGCTATCTACGAGAGGAGGGCACCCCATATAAAGGATGCCCTGCCGAGATTATAGTTTGTTTTATTGGTTTTCAAAGCGGTAATCGGTTACACGCTTTGTCTTTTTCTCACTCCTTGGAAGCGTTCCCACAGGAACAACGGTAATCTTGGGAGTGACGCCAACGCGTGATTTGAACAGGCTGCGGATCTTATCTGCCGCTTCTTCAAAATCCACGCGTCCTTCCACTTCTACAGTTACAATCATGATGTCTTTGTTCTTGGAATCATCATGTGCAATGGTGACATTGTATTCACTGGATGCGCCGTCTACCAGCTGCAGTAAATCTTCTACCTGGCTGGGAAACATATTTACGCCGTGAACCTTGAACATGTCGTCGCTGCGGCCCTTGATAATGTCAAGGCGGGGATAATGTCTGCCACAGGGGCATTCCCCCGGAATAATCCGTGAAATGTCATGTGTGCGGAAGCGGATCAGGGGCGCGCCTTCTTTTACCAAAGTGGTAATGACGATTTCGCCTTCCTCACCGTCTGGTACTGGCTTGCCGGTCTTGGGGTCGATAATTTCAATATAGATGTAATCATCCCAGTAGTGCATGCCTGTTTCATGCTCACAGTTGATACCGATACCGGGGCCGTAAATTTCCGTCAGGCCGTATATGTCATAGAGTTCTATGCCAAGATTTTCCTTAATTGTGTTACGCATCTTTTCGCTCCAGCGTTCCGAGCCGAAGACGCCTTTTGTAAGGCAGATCTTGTCCTTGATGCCGCGCTTGTTTATTTCTTCTGAGAGCAGGAGCGCATAAGAAGAAGTGGCGGTAATAACGGTTGTTTTCAAATCCATCATCATCTGTAACTGTTTGTCTGTGTTGCCTGGTCCCATGGGGATGCACATCGCGCCTAATTTTTCACAACCTGCCTGAAAGCCAATTCCGGCTGTCCATAATCCGTATCCTGGTGTAATTTGAATGCGGTCTTTGTTTGTTATTCCGGCAGTTTCGTAGCATCTGGCAAACATAATTGCCCAGTCGTCCACATCTTTGGCTGTGTAGGGAATGATGACGGGTTTTCCGGTTGTACCAGAAGAAGAATGAATGCGGACCACTTCCTCGTCAGGGACCGCCTGTATGCCAAGCGGATAGGCATTTCGCAAGTCCTCTTTGCTGGAAAAGGGAAGGCTTTCAAAATCCTCTTGGCTGTCGATACCTTCAATTCCTTTTTCACGGTAGATTTTTCCGTAATAATTGTCGGTGCTAATTAATCGTTTCATCTGAGCATCTACCTGGTTTAGTTGTGTGGCGGTTAATATCATAATGATTATGGTTCCTTTCTATCTGTATGTTATTTTTAAGTCAGCTATATTTCTCCAGTCATGCAAACATTCATTCCGGCTGTAAACGCAGCTTTGTTGATATTGACAAATTTAGCGGGTACGCGTGTTTCAATTTCCTTTAAGAGTGTTTGCGCATCAAGCCTCAGTTTGCCGCATCCTGCGGCAACACCGAGAATTGCAACATTAAAATAACGTGTGCTGCCCAAACTATCACAGAGCTTTTGGGGGTCAACGACGATACATTTACATTTTGACTTGAGGTATGTAATCATATTGCTGCCGTCATATCCCGTGGGATTTAGGGACTCTGTCACAGGCTGAATGGGAGCGCTGCTCACAATTACAATGCCGTCTTTCCCA
This sequence comes from uncultured Lachnospiraceae bacterium, assembly GCA_948688495.1. Taxonomy (GTDB): domain Bacteria; phylum Bacillota; class Clostridia; order Lachnospirales; family Lachnospiraceae; genus Petralouisia. The sequence continues at coordinate 139,770 of CAPQSW010000003.1, forward strand.
AGATAGGGGAGATTCCTGACGGCTTCTGCTGGCTCAAAGGCAAGGATAATATCAGCATTGCCGTGGGGAATCATAGGTGAGTAAACCTGTTCACCGATACGGATATGGCTTGTGACTGAGCCGCCCCGCTGAGCCATCCCGATGGTTTCGGCTGAGTGTACAATGTGTCCAAGATTCATGGCAGCAGAGGCAATGAGTTTCGATGCAAGCACCGTTCCCTGTCCGCCTACGCCGCACACTAAAATATCTTTATGCATGGCAGTCACCTCCAATCGCATTTACCGGGCAAATTTGGCTGCAGAGCCCGCAACCGGTACAGAGACTTTGGTCGATACAGACCTTTCCATTCGCAGTGATAAGGGCAGGACAGCCGATTTCACGGATGCATTTTTTGCATTGTATGCATTTGTCAGAAATCTGCATCTGTGCTTCAGGTTTGCTGATAGCAATGCAGGGGGATTTAAAAATAATTGCTTTTACACCTTTTATAGCTGCACACTCTTTTACAGCTTTGACGCTTTTATCAAGGTCCAGAGGATCAACAGTTATAATTTTGGAGACGCCCATCCCTTCCAGGATTTTCTCTATAGAAATCTTAGCCACAATATGCCCCATCATATTCTTTCCAGTTCCGGGGTGCGGCTGATGACCGGTCATGGCGGTCGTAGAGTTATCCAGCACACAGAGTATCATGTCGGCTTCGTTGTAGATGGCATTTACCACACCTGTCATGCCTGAGGCAAAGAATGTGGAATCACCGACAAAAGCAAAACATGTGCTCTCCTTGTCCGTCCAGTGGAATCCCTGTGCCATGGTGATTCCTGCGCCCATGCATAGACAGGTATCGACCATATCAAGCGGCATGGCGTTTCCAAGTGTATAGCAGCCAATGTCACCGCAGAAATAGCTTTTCTGTCCTTCCATGGCTTTCTTTACTGCATAGAAGGAAGCTCTGTGGGGGCAGCCGGCACACAGCACGGGCGGGCGCATTGGAAGCGTGGGCGCATCCGATAAGTCAGCAGAATCATCTTTAGGGGCCGTCCCTAAAAATGCACTTAAAATCTCTGCCACAGAATCGGCGGAGTTCTCGCCGCTGGAGGAGACATGTCCTGTCATTTTGCCGTAGATTTTTATGGGAAGCTGGTGTTTTCCTGCAAGCTTTAAGAGCTCGGATTCAAGAAAGGGGCTGAGTTCTTCGATACATAACACTTCCTCTACACCTTCCAAGCATGTGAGGGCAAACTGCTCGGGAAATGGATAAGGGGTGGAAACCTTGCATAACCTAATATCAGGATAATTCTTTAAATATTCCTTTGTATAGGAATAACTGATTCCACCGGTAAATACAGCCTTTTTGCCACTTCCGGTTACAGTATTGCCGGCGTATGAGGAAAATTCTGTGCCAATTTCAGGATTGCGCTTTTCAATCATGGCGTGGTTGAGGAAGGAAAGGCGTGGAAAGATGACCCATTTTTTGGAATCCTTCTGAAATCCCTCATATTGCCTGGGACTGGTTGCCTCAGGAATTTCAATGGAAGCGTATGCATGGCATACCCTTGTCGTGGGGCGGAAAAGGACAGGGGTGCTGTATTTTTCCGAATAATCAAATGCATCTCTTATCATAGTAAATGCCTCCTCCGGTGAGGAGGGGTCGAATACCGGGATTCGGCAGAAACTTGCAAACATTCTGGTGTCCTGTTCTGTCTGTGAGGAAATGGGGCCCGGGTCATCTGCAGACACTATTACCATTCCACCCTTTACACCGACATACGCCAGCGACATCAATGGGTCAGATGCGACATTGAGGCCAACCTGTTTCATTGTTACAAGTGTCCTTGCACCTGAGTAGGAAGCGCTGGCTGCTACTTCCATGGCAGCTTTTTCATTTACGGACCATTCCACATGTACGTCACCCTGCCGGTATTTGCTGATGGTCTCGATAATTTCAGAGGAGGGGGTTCCTGGATAGCCGGATACGAGATTGACGCCGGCTGTGAGGGCGCCGAGTGCAATTGCGCCGTTCCCCATGACATATTCTTTTCTCATGGTAATCTCCTTTTGGATATGTATTTTAGAATCCGATGGTGCAGATGTTTTTGCAGGATTCCAAACAGTTACCTAAAATTATAAAGGATTTGGCTCTTTGGGGCAATGGTATATTTTTTCTTAGGAAAATCTTAATATTTTAACAGGAAATAAGTGAGGATTTCATATGGAAAAATATGTATAATAAAATGCAAGGAGGGAGGAATATTTGTGAGTGATAAAATTTTAGTGGTAGATGACGAGAAAGAAATTGCGGATCTGGTGGCGTTTTACCTGGAAAGTGAGAATTTTGATGTCACAGTCTGCTACACTTCAAAGGATGCGTTGGCGCAGGTTGAAAAAGAAGTGTTTGATCTTGCAGTTTTGGATATTATGCTGCCGGGAATGAGCGGGTTGGAGCTTTGCAAAGAAATCCGAAAGAACTATACGTATCCGGTAATTATGCTGACTGCAAAGGACGAGGAGGTAGATAAGATACGCGGACTGATGCTGGGGGCGGACGACTACATGACGAAGCCCTTCCGGCCGTTGGAGCTTGTCGCGCGGGTGAAAGCACAGCTTCGGAGGTATAAGCGGTATAATAACCAATCAAAGATGGCAGAAGATGTGGATTCTTCTTTGCTGATCCATGGAGGTCTGGTAATCAATGTTAAGACACATGAGTGTTTGCTGGATGAAAAGCCTTTGAATCTAACGCCTACGGAATTTTCCATTTTGAAGATTCTATGCCAGAGAAAAGGAGAAGTAGTAAGCTCAGAAGATTTGTTCCATGAAATCTGGCAGGATGAATATTACAGCAAGAGCAATAACACCATCACTGTTCATATCCGCCATCTGCGTGAAAAAATGAATGATTCTGTGGAACATCCCAAATATATTAAGACGATTTGGGGAGTAGGTTACAAAATTGAAAACTAAAGCCGAAAGTGACAGAGTAAAGATGAATAAACAAAAGGATATTGGAAGTTCTCAGAAAAAAGCTGGGGAAAAAAAGTCCCGCTATGTGAAATTGAAGTTTAAGGTATTTCTGCGTACGCTTGGCATGATTGTACTGGCGTTCTGTATTATTTTTGCTTTGTACCGCCGTTTCTGGTTTGGGCGTGTGGGGGACTGGATTGTATTGTTTTTGCAGAAGGTATTTCACCTGGATTATTTTGATGCCAGAAATATTTATCAGTATGGAATGCGGGAGAATATGGTGCTGATTATTTTTCTTGCCGTTCTGGTCTGCTTCCTGTTACTGTTCTGGTTTTCGCTGTCCTGGTTTACACGCTATTTTAACGAGATTGATGAAGGTCTGGAAAAATTGATTCAGGGGGAGGACAAAGAGATTGTCTTGTCCCAGGAAATGGAACCCATGGAGCAGAAGCTGAATGTACTGCGTCAGACATTAGAGCGGAGGGAGCTGGAAGCAAAACTTGCCGAAGAACGGAAGAATAATCTAGTTATGTATCTGGCGCATGATATCCGCACGCCGTTGACCTCAGTAATCGGTTATCTGAGTCTGCTTGAGGAAGCGCCGGATATGCCCTCAGAGCAGAAGGCAAAATACGTCCATATTACCCTTGAAAAGGCAAATCGCCTGGAGAAGCTGATCAATGAGTTTTTTGAGATTACCCGCTACAATATCCAGCAGATTGTTCTGGAGAAAGAGCAGATTGATTTATACTACATGCTGTTGCAGATGGTTGAGGAATTTTATCCCCTTTTAAGCCAGAAGGGAAATCAGGCGGTACTGCATGGTGATGAGGATGTGACAGTCTATGGCGATCCCATAAAGCTGGCGCGTGTGTTTAACAATATACTCAAAAATGCGGTTGCCTACAGCTACGATAATACAGAAATTCATATATTTGTAGACAAGATGCAGTCGGGGAATGTCAGGATTAAATTTCAGAATCAGGGAAAAACAATTCCAAAAGAAAAGCTGTCTTCCATTTTTGAGAAGTTTTACCGCATGGATGAGGCAAGGACTTCCAATACCGGAGGTGCGGGTCTTGGACTTGCGATTGCCAAAGAGATTGTGACGCTGCATGGAGGGGAGATAACGGCGGAGAGTGAAGACGAACAGGTAATTTTTGTTGTGGAGCTGCCCCCGGGGGGCGTGAGGTTATGAGCGCTACGATTGGCGAGGAGGCTATGCGGCGAATCGAGGAGAAGGGTTATAACTGTGGGCTTGATTTGGATGGCATGAATAGAATTATAAAATGTGGGGTTGCCTGTCATGTAAGGAGATGTAAAGTGGTGTTTGTGGAGGGGATATAACAATGGTTCAGCCCACGCCATTCGCAAAGGTCTGCATGGAACTGATGCTTAAGATTATCTTAGGGAAGAAGTAACAGAATATTAAGACATAAAAGCCGTCTGTTTCGTACAATGAATACGGGACAGGCGGTTTTGTGACGATTCTGTCATAGAAAAGTCACCAGCCTGTCATTCGTGCTGGGTATGCTGATGAGGAAGGCAAATGAAGAAAAAGGAGACAAATGGATATGAATACAAAACGAAAAAGAATTGTTGTTTTATTTGGGGGAGCTTCCAGTGAATATGAAGTGTCACTGCAGTCTGCCTATGCGGTGATGACACATATTGATGAGGAAAAATATCAGATTCTTCCCATTGGGATAGCAAAAAATGGGACATGGTATCTGTACCGGGGAGAGTTTACGGATATTCCAGAAGATAAATGGCTGGATGAGAGCAGGTGCGTTCCGGTAGTGGTTTCACCTGATAAAAGGCTGCACGGTCTATTGCTGTTAAAGGAAAATGGGGTGGAGGAAATTTCCCTGGACGGGGCATTGCCCATTCTGCATGGGAAAAATGGAGAGGATGGGACGGTACAGGGTGTATTCGAGCTTGCCGGTATTCCTTTAATTGGCTGTAACACTATGAGCTCTGCCATCTGCATGGATAAGGAGACGGCGCACCGTCTGGCGAAGGAATGCGGCGTTAAGGTTCCAGCGTCTTATATTGTGAAAGAAGCCGAGAAACAGAATATTGCACAGATTGAAACATACGGGGACATGCTGGGTTACCCTCTGTTTGTTAAACCCTTACGTGCTGGTTCGTCTTTTGGGATTACGAAGGTTACCGGGAAAGAGGAATTGCAGGCAGCAGTGGAACATGCATTTGCGTATGATACCCATGTGATTTTGGAGGAAATGATTGAGGGTTTTGAGGTTGGATGCGCCGTTTTAGGAGTCGATGAACTGACCGTAGGCGCAGTCGATGAGATTGAGCTGTCAGAGGGATTTTTTGATTACACAGAAAAATATACGTTAAAATCTTCTAAGATTCACGTTCCGGCGCGTATTGCACAGGAAAAGGCAAAAGAGATAAAGGATGCAGCAGTTCGGATTTACCGGGGACTTGGGTGCAGCTATTTTGCCCGGGTGGATATGTTTCTCACGCCGGAAGGAGAGATTTATTTTAATGAGGTCAATACGATACCAGGTTTTACCGCTCACAGCCGTTTTCCCAATATGATGAAGGAGGCGGGCATATCCTTTGAAGAAATTATTGCCAGATTACTGGAAGGGATTAAAAACATATGAGAACAAGAAAAAATTATGCAGCAATTGATGATTTTCGTCTTGTTGCAGCGCTGTTAATTGTGGCAATCCACACAGCGCCTTTGGAATCCTTTGATAAGACGGCAGATTTTTTAGTGACCTATTGTCTTGGAAGGATTGGAGTACCCTTTTTTTTGATGGTGACGGGATTTTTTGTGTTGGGTCCTTATCAGAAAAAAAGGCGACCGGAGATTATCTCAAGGGGAGTGGGAAAGTTTTTAAAAAAGACGGCTGCTTTGTATGCGGTTTCTACGCTGCTGTACCTGCCATTAAAAATTTATTCAGGGAATATCAGTAACAATGTCGGGGGGTGGCTCAAGGAAATCTTTTTTGATGGGACGTTTTATCATCTGTGGTATCTTCCGGCAGTACTTCTGGGATGCCTGCTGATTTTAGGATTTTTGCAGTTCTGCAGCCCGATGGCGGTATCAATTCTTGTGTTTGTACTGTATGTCATAGGGGTATTGGGTGACAGTTATTATAATCTAATCAGTCAGATACCTTTCCTAAAAACAGTGTACGAGGGGTTGTTTTTTGTCAGCTCTTACACAAGGAATGGAATCTTTTTTGCGCCGATGTTTTTGTGGATGGGCGTGCTGCTTGCGAATGGAAAGGTGAGGATGACTAAGAGAACGGCGGGTATTGGATTTGCAATTTCTCTTGTTTGCATGCTGGCGGAGGGATTTGTAACCTATTATTTTGAATGGCAGAAACATAACAGTATGTACTTCTTACTGATACCAGTAATGTTTTACCTCTTTGAGCTTTTAGTTTTGCAGCAGGGAAAAGAAATTGGAATCGCCCGGGATTTGTCCATGTATATTTATATTCTGCATCCGCTTTGCATTGTGCTGGTGCGCGGGATAGCGGGTGCGCTGAAAATGACAAAGCTGTTGGTGGAGCAGTCTTTGATACACTATTTTGTCGTTGTAATAGCAAGCATACTGCTGTCTCTGGCGGTGGTGGAATGCAAAACAATCTATAGAAAACATTTTGTGGAGTTAGACTGATGTATAAAAAAGGCAGGGCTTGGATTGAGCTTAATATAGGAAATTTAAAACATAATATTGAACAGTTCCGCAGTCTGCTGCCGTTTGACTGCGCCCTGATGCCGGCGGTAAAAGCAAATGCCTATGGCCATGGGGCAGTGCCAGTGGCACATGCGCTGCAGAATGAAGGAATCCATGCGTTTTGTGTGGCTTCCCTGGCAGAAGGGATAGAACTCCGTCTGTCTGGAATTACCGGGGAAATCCTGGTGCTTGGCTATACGCATCCAGCGGAGTTTTCAGATTTGATTGCTTATGACCTAATTCAGACGGTAATTGACGGAGATTATGCGCGTCAGATGCAGGATGATGGACGCAGATTCACGGTTCATGTCGGAATTGATACAGGGATGCACCGTCTGGGGGAACGCTGGGATAATATGAAGGAAATTGTAAGAATATTCCGAATGCCTAATCTGAAAGTAACAGGCGTATTTTCGCATTTATGCGTTTCAGACGGGCAGTCCAAGGAGGAGCGTACGTATACCATGCAGCAGATTCACCATTTTGAGTGTGTGGTGGAGGAACTTTACCGGCAGGGGTTTCGGGATTTTAAATGTCATCTCCAGGGAAGCTATGGAATCTTAAACTATTCGCAATGCTGTTTTGATTACGCGCGTGCCGGCATTGCCTTGTACGGCATTTACAGTGCAAAGAATGACCATACGAAAGCTGCCGTAGAGCTAAGGCCAGTGTTATCCTTAAAGACCCGCGTGGAGAGTGTGAAGACATTGTATCATGGAGAAGGGGCGGGGTATGGGCTGACCTACAGCGCCCGGGGCAATCGCAGGATTGCAGCCTTGTCCATCGGCTATGCAGATGGCATACCAAGAGAACTCTCAAACAGTGGCTATGTGCTTTGCAATGGGAAGATGGCGCCCATCATTGGCAGAATCTGTATGGATCAGATGCTTGTGGATGTGACAGACATTCCCTGGGCAAAGGCAGGAGATGAAGCCGTACTGATTGGCCGCTCCGGAGATTTGGAAATTCCGGCAGAAGAAGTGGCGCAGTGGGCGGGGACGATTAGTAATGAGATCGTGAGCCGCCTGGGGAAGCGGCTGGAGCGGGTGGTGGAGTAGGGGTCGTCATTTATAATTTGTGGGAAATATTTGGAAAGACGCCGGATAATTAAATAGACGTTATACCTTGGGTGTAGTATACTTGTATTGTAAGAATACAACTCGCAATGACCTTAAGAAAGAATATTTGATATTAAAGGGGTTAGGAGGCTGATAACAGCATGGGACAGACATATTCAGATATGATACAAAAGAATTTGGTTTTGCAACGATTAAAAAAGGTTTTTGAAAATCCGCTTCAAAATATAACTTTTACATCGGACGACGAGCAGGTTTCTATTGAGATCATAAAATGTCCTGATAGTCCTTTTGAAGGAGTTACATCTTACTCAACATTAGGCGTATATCGGTGTGAAAATCTGCTGACTGCTGATGACAAGGAATTGAATATCGAGTTTATGGGGATTTGCGATAGTAAAAATAATTGGTTTGACGGACTCTTATCCACTTGTGCATTTGCTATGATAAAAGGAAAAGTAAGAGCACATCCATATGAAGTTTACAAAAATATTGTTCCGCTGTATCAACCCAATATTGATATGAAACATATTCTTTTAATCCCGCCTTTTTCGCTCAACCATGAGTTAGGGGTAATAGAAACAGATGATCGTGTTATAACATGGCTAATGTTAAACCCTATATCCGAAAACGAATATGCGTATATGTCAGAAAATGGTTATGAAAAATTACTAGATGCCTTTGTGAGAGCCAATATTGATATATATGATCTATATCGGAAATCCATTTTCTGACTTTCTTCAGAATGGGATCTATGTATTATTCTTCAAGCGGTTTAACAGGAAATTAAAAATTGATATTGAAAAAATACAGAAGGAAATGATTTCTATCAATATAAGGGACACATGGAAAGAAAAAATACAATATAAGAGGGAATAGATTATGATTGGACTAGATGCATTTAAAAAGCGAATGGAAGAAAATGACGACCGCCTTCCGCTTCTTACCCTTGATGAATTTTTTGAGGGCAATATGGAGGAGGATTCCATTGCACCGAACGACTGTGACTTAGGACGCCCACCCATTGCCGAAATATGGGAACTGATGCAGGAACTTGAGAAAAGTCCGGATGTGGCATGGGTCCGGGTAGAATTGCACAATGACACGGAAGTTGTGGAACATGACGGGAAAGAGCAATTGGTTCTTGCGGGAGAATCGCCTATCATATGCACTTCCCTCTCAGCGTCGGAATTGGGAACGCTTGCAAGATGTGAATGGCTCCATTCGGGCGGAGTCGAGGAATATGATGTATCTTCAATAGACTTTTTATTTTCCGGCAGGCCGCCTGTCCCGGATGGTTATCATTGCTTTGCCATTGTCTGGGACTAATAAATGTATATTAAAGAATCTGATTTATGCAAAAAATCACACAGAAGGAAAAACCAGGGATAAAATATGGCGAGAGTGGCAACGTAATTCATATCCCTGGTTTTTTTGTATTTCTTAGAATATACTGGAGCGCCTGAAACTGGTCTATCATTTTTGCCACAGCTTCTGCCGGGGGCATTCCCGAAATGTTATATTTGTTTTTTATGTCAGAATAAATTAAACCATGCCAGTCGAGATCTGCCTGGGTTTCTTCAAGGTAATGATTCCTGTGCAGATTTTTATAAGCATCATCTTTGTAGCTAACGTCGTTTTCGTCGCTGAAAATCAAACGGTCAAAAATATTTTCTGCTGAATCTGTCAGTTCAATGCTTATCACATCAGGAGAACAAAAAAGATATATTGTTTAAAAGAATTTACAATATTCACGAGGTGGTGTCGGTTTATTCTCGCGAGCAATGATCCAGGCAGCTTTGCCTTTATGGGAAATTGTGCTAAGATTTCGCTAAAATTGAAGAAAAATGGAGAAATTTGATATTTGGATGTGGTAGGATAAGATAATATAGAAGGGGAGAGGTTGGATGGGAGTGGAGGATAATCCAATGTTATCCGTTGGTTTGGATGGACAGGAGAAGAATAGATAATTTATAGTTATTCATTATTCAATTGAATAGCAAAGGGGAAACTAATGAAAAAAAATTTATTGAGTGTGATAATTCCAACATTTAATCGAAAATTATCAATTATCAATCGTGCAGTTGAAAGTGTAAAAAAGCAAACTTATCCATATATAGAATTACTAATAATTGATGACAATAAAAACCATTCCCATCTTTCAGAAGAAATCAAAAGATACTCTAAAAAAGAATATATAGCATTTCTTGATGACGATGATGAATGGCTTCCTTCAAAAGCTTGTGAACAAATTGAAGTATTAAAGAAAGGATATGGGCTTGTATTTAGTAAAGGGGTAAATATTTATACTAATGTAACAGAAAGAATAACACCTTATGGAAATAATGATAATTTTATGCAAACTCCATGTTTTGAAGATTTGCTCGTTAAAAACTATATAGGAACCACTTCGCAAATAATGATAAGGAGAGAATGTTTTTTTCGAATTCAAGGTTTTGATCCAAAGTTTAAAGCTCGTCAAGATTATGACTTTTGCCTTCGAATAAGCCAACACTATAAGTTATATGG
>CAPQSW010000004.1:0-29076 GCA_948688495.1 uncultured Lachnospiraceae bacterium
GCATGTTACTTTCTTGACCTTGCTTTTTACAGGAATCATCTCGGACACGGATGGGGAGTAATCACTTTTACCTATTGCATCTATTGTAACCAATTTGTAGTAATATGGGATGCCCTTGCTGACTTTCTGTTTATAGGAAGTTATATTGCCGCTTTTTGCAGTGTAAATACACTTATATGTTCCATTTTCCCGGGTGGAACGATAAAGCATGTATCCCGTTGCTCCCTCGAAAGCGTTCCAGTTGACCTGCAGACTGCTGCTGCCGGATTTTTTCACGGAGGTAATGGAGGAACCCGCCATTTTCCGGGCAGTAAAAGGCTCTGGGGCTGGCGTCCAATTCTCTCCTGTTATGGTGCGCACATCATCTTTTACATAACCGACAATTCGGTAATAATATTCCACGTTCCATTTTGCGGGTAAGGTAACGCTGTTTGTGCCTGCGCCTGCTGTGTGAATTGTTTTATATTTGCCATCGCTTCTTGCACGCTGCACATAGTAGCCGCTGCTGCCGGGAATTTTTTTCCATTTCAGGGTAATGTGGTTGAAATCCGTCTGTTTGAGAGACAAAAGCGAAGCTCCCGCCGGCACTACATAAATGCGTTGTTTGTAAGATGTCGTTCCGGTTGAAACAATGATATCTGCGTAGCCGGCCTTGAAACACTCAAATTTGACTGATTCCCAATAATAGGCGCCGGCACGTAAAGTTGTTTTTTGACCTGACGTGATTTTCAGTACATTTGTGTTGGAACTGGAGACAGATACGGTAATGGGGCTGCTGGATGTATTTTGTCCGGCGTAGGCCACGGAGCTGGTATTGTCTACATAGTCAGGACCGTAATATGCTGTGTTATATGGTTCGTCTGAAACAAATTCAAACGTGAGCTCCTCTGTCTGCTCAGCCGTGCTTTTTGGAGCCTGCCCTGGCGAGACGAAAGGTACATTGTCAGTGGCATATGCTGCACCTGCTGGCTGTATGGCGCTTATCAATAGGAACGCTGTTAATAATAGGGCTGTTATTTTCTTCATCAATTTCCCTCCTCCTTATGTTATATATCTGTTTTCTATAAATTATAACAGATTGGCTGTTTAAGTCAAATGGATAATAGAATGGTTGAATAGGCTTTACACTTTGGGGATTGGTTGCTATAATGAAATTGGTTACCAGATAGTTCGTATCCATAAATTTGGAGTGATAAAGAGGTTTGCCATGCCTTGCAAATCTGCATAAATACTGCATGTGTAGAGTTTTGCTCATGGCTAGAAGATCTTTTTTGAGGAGGTGAACGGTATGCCGACAAATGAAAAAGAATTAAACGCTAATCTTTTTGATCAGCTTACATTAGTTGAAAGAATAGAACGTCAGTTAGAAAATGGCGGTGCAGAGGCGGTAAAGACTGAAATTGAGATATTAAAGAAAGAAATCAATCGTAAACTCTACCAGCAGCCGCCGCTTAAAAGCGAATAGATGTTTCCGTAATTGGGAGGTGATAAAATGCCAAATACTCTTGAAGTAGCAAAAGATGCGATTGAACAGTTTCAAAAAGTACAAAAACATATGTTAATAGCAAAAGAAGAGAATGCAACAAGAACATATGAAAGTTTGAAAGATGATTATTTGTCGTTAAAAGCAATACTTAACATCGCAGGTGTGAATCTTACGGATATTGACAAGATAAAAGAATAATGAAATTTCCCAAAACTCAACTACCACTATTAGCTTCAATCGGTGGCAGTTGAGTTTTCTATATGAATTCATATATCTAGTACAACGGATATTACTAAACTTGTTATTTTGAGAAATCAGGGCATTACAACTTAAATAATCAAAAGAAGGATAAAAAAGAGAAGATAAAAATTGTGCCTAAGAAGGGGTGGAAACTGCTAGCAGAAATGAATTAGTTTTGCTAGTGGAAAAAGGCAGTATCCGTTTATGGATGCTGCCTTTTTCGCATATACAAGCCATTTCCTTCATAGAATAAAAGGAATAATGCCAAAGGATACAGCGAGTTTGGAGAGATCAAAGAAAAATCCTGATACAAAAAAAGGAAGCAGTGTGCGCCAGTTAAAGGTGAATGCAGTCTATGGGGAAATGTCACTTGTTGAATGTATGAAAAATGTAATGAAAGAAAAAACCAGATTAAAATAAAGGCAATTGTGGTTGTAACAAAATATAAATGTGATTATAATGAAAATAAGATCAGGAGATGCTTACACTATGGACGGAAAAAATGCGGTATTATATTTAAGACTTTCCAAAGAAGATCTGCATAAGATACAGGAGGGGGATGACAGCGCCAGTATTAAGAATCAGAGGCTGCTGCTCACAGAGTACGCATTGTCCCAGGGTTATCGGATTGCAGATGTTTATTCGGATGATGATGAGAGCGGGTTGTATGATGATCGACCGGGATTTGAACAGATGATGGAGGATGCAAAGCTTAAAAAATTTGATGTTGTTATTGCGAAGAGCCAGTCCCGGTTTTCCAGAAATATGGAACATATTGAGAAATATCTGCACCATGATTTCCCGCTGCTGGGCATCCGTTTTATCGGTGTTGCGGATCATGCTGATACGGAAAATATGGGGAATAAGAAGGCGAGGCAGATCAATGGACTGGTCAATGAGTGGTATTGTGAGGACTTGTCCATAAACATCCGTTCTGTGTTCAAAGCGAAAATGAGGGACGGGCAATTTCTGGGTTCCTCCTGCCCCTATGGTTACCGGAAGGATCCGGAAGACCACAATCATCTGCTTATTGATCATTATGCCGCCTCCATAGTCCGGCGGATTTACGCCTTATACCTGGACGGATATGGAAAAGGAAAGATTGCTTCCATGCTCTCCGCGGAGGGTGTGCTGATTCCTACACACTATAAGCAGGAGGTGCTTGGAACTTCCTATAAGAACAGCAGGCTGCTTCCAGAGACAAAAGCGTGGTCTTACCAGACCGTACATACCATTCTCAGAAATCCAGTCTACACAGGAACCCTTGTCCAGAACAAATACAATAAAATGTCTTATAAGGACAAGAGAAAAGTAAAGATGCCCAAAGAGGACTGGATTGTCGTGGAAAATACCCATGAACCGATTATAGATAAGCATACCTTTAAACTGGTGCAGGAACTGCAGGGACAGCGGACAAAAAGTGTCCATGCTGCAGCAAACGGTATTTTTTCCGGGAAACTGTTCTGCGCAGACTGTAAGAAATCCATGGAACGGCAGTACGCAAGGCGCGGAGACAGAGGCTTCATCGGTTACATCTGCAAAACCTATAAGAAACAAGGGAGACGGTTCTGTGAAAGCCACAGTATTTTAAATGAGGAATTGGAGCAGGCAGTTTTAAGCTCCCTGAAAGAAGAGGCTGGAAGAATCCTGACGGAGAATGATATTCAGGAACTGCAGCAGTTTGAAACAGTATCAGAACATCAGGAAGACCTGGCAGAACAATTGGACATATTACGCAGGCAGGTGGATAACATACAGAAATATAAGAAAGGGGCTTTTGAAAAATACCTTGATAATGTTATAATGGAATCAGATTTTAAGCAGTATACAGAACAGTACGACAGGCAGATCATGGAACTGGAACGTCATATCCAGGCATTGTCGGGGACAGCGGACAGGCTTGTTCCAGCGGATGATACGGACAGACAGCCGGGAGGGGGTATTTCTGAACTGGCAGAATCTGCATGGATGGAGAATTTTAAGAATTATATCAATATTGAGAAACTGGACAGGAGGACTGTCGTAGGGCTGATAGATAAGATAGAGGTTGGGAAGGATGGGGAGCTGGCTGTTTATTATAAATTCAGGAATCCCTGTCAGAATTGAAGATGTGTCTTCCTTTTCTATATGCAGCACATGCGTCGTTGGCGCTCGCAACGGAAATACATTTAATCATGGTGTCCACGGTCTGGGTCTCGCCCGGCTCCAAGAAGACCTGGGAACCGCCCATGCTGGCGGCGTATTCTGAGACAGTTACCGTGTCGTCCAAAGAAATTTTTCCTTCCTGCAGCGCATCGAAAATCAAAATCAATGTCATGATCTTAGTAATGCTGGCGGGATGCCTTAGCATATCAGGTTCTTTTTCATAGACAACCTGGCCGGTGGATGCCTCCATCAATACCACGGAAGGGGCGGAGACAGAAATCCCTTCTGCGTTAGGCGCCTCCGTTTCTGTCTGGGATTCAGTTCCGGTCTCATTCTGGGCTGCGGCGTCACTTCCATCCCCGGGCGGTGAGGAAGGCAGCAAAGGCGTGAACAGTAATGTAATTGATAACAGCAATGATAAAATACAGCGCATGGCATAACCTCCGAATATGTAACTATAAATAGTACATCATAATATATTACAGTGTAAGCAAAGGGCATGGACGATATGATAATTTTGGTGATATTAATTGTGGTATTTTATATCCTGTGGCAGAGACGTGAGCTTGGAAAATTTGGGGTTACACGGTATCAGATAAAGTCCCCGAAAATCAAAACGCCGGTCACGGTTGCGGTGATTGCAGATTTACACGGATTCTCCTATGGCAGTAAAAATGAAACGCTTGTGGCAGAGACTGCACAGTTAAAGCCCCAGGCAATTTTAATTCCGGGGGATATGTTGGTAAGCAAATATCCGGACACCTATGAGACTGCGTATGAGACGTTACGGGAGCTTGTGAAGATTGCCCCTGTCTATTACAGCTATGGCAACCATGAGAGCCGTCTGCGGGACCCTGAACGGATTCACTACCTGCAGTTTCAGGAATATATGGAAAAAGTACGCGCCCTCGGCGTGACGGTGATGGACACGGAGAACCGCAGCATTTCGCTTGGGGGGAACCCGGCCGTGCTGTCCGCGTTGGAACTGGAGCTTGACTATTACGAAAAGGGACAGATTGTGCCGATGGAGGAATCTTATATGCGGGAACATCTGCCGCTCAGGTGCCCGGAACGGTTTCAAATCCTGCTCGCCCATAACCCGGCTTATGCAAGGAACTATGCCGCGTGGGGGGCGGATGTGACATTTTGCGGGCATAACCACGGAGGGCTCATCCGGATTCCCGGGATTGGAAGCCTGATTTCCCCGCAGTTGACCTTCTTCCCACGGTATGATGCGGGGAAATTTGAAATCGATGGGCGTTATGTGATTGTCAGCCGCGGTCTCGGCACCCATACCTTCCATGTGAGGGTTTTTAACCGTGCGGAGCTTATTGCGGTAGATTTTCTGCCGGAATTATAAATGACATGGTAGGCCGCACAGAGCGGCGCGTGCCGATACCTATATAGAAAGCGAGGAAAATGTATGGGAATTTTAGCAGCAGTTATGGTTCCGCATCCGCCGTTGATTATACCGGATGTGGGAAAAGGAGAAGAAAAAAAGATTCAGTGTACCATTGATGCTTATCACGAGGCTGCGCGCAGGATTGGTGAGCTTAAGCCAGAGACGGTTGTTCTGATGTCGCCACATCAGATTATGTATGCCGATTACTTCCACATTTCCCCGGGAAAAGGCGCCAAAGGGGATTTTGGGCAGTTTGGCGCAGGCAGGGTGAAGCTGGAAGCTTCCTATGACACGGAATTTGTGGAAACATTGAGCTGGTTGGCAGAATGGAAGGGATTTCCGGCTGGGACAGCCGGTGAAAAGAAAAAGCAGCTGGATCATGGAACGATGGTACCTTTATATTTCCTGAACCAATTTCTAGGAGAATACCGCCTGGTTCGGGTTGGCCTGTCGGGACTTCCACTCGCGCAGCATTATGAACTGGGACAGTGTATCAAAGAGACGGCAGAACAGTTAGGGCGACGGACGGTGCTGGTTGCCAGCGGCGATTTATCACACAGGCTAAAGGAGGACGGCCCTTATGGGTATCAGAAAGAGGGCCCGATGTATGACAGTGAGATTATGCGCGTTATGGGACAGGCATCCTTTGGGGAGCTGCTGGAATTTAGGGAGGATTTTTGTGAAAGGGCAGGCGAATGCGGGCACCGCTCTTTTACAATTATGTCGGGAGCCCTGGACAGGACGGATGTCTGCCCGGAGAAGCTTTCCTATGAAGGGCCTTTCGGCGTCGGATACGGCGTCTGTGTCTATGAGGTCCGGGGAGCGGACGCAGCACGAAATTTCAAAGAGCAGTTTGAAGAAAAGGAAAGGGCGCGGATTATGGCTCAGAGAGCACAGGAGGATGCTTATGTACAATTGGCGCGAAAGGCAGTGGAGGCGTATGTCCGGAAACGGGAAGTTTTGGATGTTCCACAGGATCTGCCGGGGGAGATGTACGCAGAAAGGGCCGGTGCATTTGTTTCCATCAAGGAAAACGGCAGTCTTCGGGGATGCATCGGCACCATTCAGGCAACGCAGCCGTCCATAGCAGAGGAAATTATAGGCAATGCCATCAGTGCATCCTCAAGGGATTACCGCTTTCCCCCGATTGAGGCAAAAGAACTTGATAAGCTGACAATCAGTGTGGACATATTGGGAGAACGTCAGAAGGTAGATTCCCCGGATAAACTGGATGTCAAACGTTATGGAGTGATTGTGACGAAAGGAAGTAAGCGCGGGCTGCTGCTTCCAAATCTGGACGGGGTAGATACGGTCGAGCAGCAGATTGCGATCGCAAAGAAAAAGGCAGGTATCGCCATCCAGGAGCAGGCAGAACTGGAACGGTTTGAGGTAGTGCGCCACTATTAATCCAGCCGCATGATGCAGGCGAGTTATATGACAGGCCAGGTTATGGACTCAGAAAGGAGTATGAACAAACTTATGGGAATCAAATGTCAGGTGTGTATGCACCGGTGTAATCTGGAATCCGGTCAGACTGGATTCTGCCGGGCAAGGAAGAATCAGGGTGGTACGGTTATATGTTCTAATTATGGACAGGTAACCGCTCTTGCACTGGATCCCATAGAAAAGAAACCGCTCCGGATGTTTTTCCCGGGAAAGATGGTGTTGTCTGTGGGAAGTTACGGCTGCAATCTGCGCTGTCCTTTCTGCCAGAATCATGAAATTTCCATGGCCGGCCAGGATGCGGCGGATACGGTGTATCTTTCCCCGGAAGACTTAGCAGGCAGGGCGTTGGACGCAAGAAGACTTGGGAATATTGGCGTGGCGTTTACCTATAATGAACCGTTAACAGGCTGGGAATATGTGCGCGACAGCGCCAAACTGGTCAGAGCGGCAGGCATGAAAAATGTGCTTGTTACGAATGGCTCAGCCTCACTGGAGATTTTAGATGAAATTTTGCCGTTTATGGATGCAATGAATATTGATTTGAAGGGCTTTCAGGAAGCATATTATCAGAAACTTGGCGGGAATCTGCAGGTTGTGAAGGAGTTTATCGCGCATTCTTCCCATGGATGCCATGTGGAGCTGACGACGCTGATTGTGCCGGGAAAGAATGACAGTATTGCAGATATGGAAGCCGAAGCACGTTGGATTGCGTCTATAGATGAAGAAATTCCGCTTCATATTACCCGGTTTTTCCCAAGATATCATATGCTGGATGTGGCAGCCACAGATACACGGAGGGTGTATCTGCTTGCGGATGTGGCGCGCAGATATTTGAAACACGTGTTTGTGGGAAATTGTTGAACGGCTGCCCAAACAAACCAATTCTGTAAAATATTTCTTGAAAAAATCTGCCAATGCGGTTAGAATAATAGGCAGTGTGATTTTTCGGGGGAAATTGGAATGGATTTAAAAGTAAAGCTGCAGGTATTTGAGGGTCCGTTGGACCTGCTTTTGCACCTGTTGGAGAAAAATAAAGTAAATATTTATGATATTCCGATTGTGGAGATTACCAATCAGTATATGGAATACATAAATGAGATGAAACGCCAGGATTTGAATGTTGTCAGCGAGTTTCTGGTAATGGCGGCAACCCTTTTGGATATCAAGTCACGGATGCTTCTTCCAAAGGAGGAGTTGGAGGAGGAAGTTGATGATCCCAGAGAGGAGCTGGTGCAGAAGCTTTTGGAATACAAGATGTACAAATGTATGTCCTATGAGCTGAAGGACCGTCAGATTGATGCACAGAAGGTACTGTTTAAGATGCCTACGATCCCGAAAGAAGTCAGTCAATATGAGGAACCAGTGGATTTGCAGGAATTGATGGCAGACGTGAGCTTAAAGCGCCTCAACGATATTTTTAAGTCCGTGATGCGTAAAAGAGAGGACAAGGTGGATCCTATCCGTTCCCGTTTCGGCAGGATAGAGAAAGAGGAAGTGTCTTTGGAGGAGCGTATGGGTTTTCTGGAACAGTATGCTTTAACGCATCGTCGGTTCAGTTTTCGCGGGCTTTTGGAAGCACAGAGCAGCAAAATGGAAATTATTGTCACATTTTTGTCCATTTTGGAGTTGATGAAAACTGGGAAAATACAGATATCGCAAGAGCACATATTTGACGACATTCTCGTGGAGTCAAAGATTGCAGCATGAGAATAGGAAGATAGAAATGGAGATTATATGAATCCAGGACAGTATGAAGCAATTATAGAAGGAATCCTTTTTACGATGGGAGAATCCGTAGAGATCGCGAGGATTGCCACAGCATTGGAATTGGATACAGATCAGGTGCGGGAGATGATTCACCGTATGATGGAGCGCTATGAACAGGAAGACCGGGGGATTCAACTGATGGAGATTGAGGACCGTGTTCAGATGTGTACAAAGAAGGAGCTCTATGAATATCTGATTAAGATTGCAAAGCAGCCCAAACGCCATGTGCTTACAGATGTGCTTTTGGAAACGCTGTCAATTATTGCATATAAGCAGCCCATTACCCGTCTGGAGATTGAGAAGATCCGCGGGGTCTCCTGTTCCCACGCTGTCAGCAAGCTGGTAGAATATAATCTTGTCTGTGAGCTTGGACGGTTAGACGCACCAGGGCGGCCGCTTTTGTTTGGGACGACGGAGGAATTTCTGCGGAGCTTTGGCGTACAGTCGATTGAGGAGCTTCCGACACTGGATACAGATCAGTTAGAGGAGTTTAGGCATCAGGCAGAAGAAGAAATGAATGTAAAAATGGACGTGTAAGACATAAAACGAAGGCTTTTTCATATAATGAAAGGAAATCAGATGTGAGAGCCTTATTATGAAAATATGGAAATTGTGCAGCATGAAACATGTACATAACCACCGGAAAAAGGCAGGAATTATCCTGCTTTTTACTCTGTGTCTTGCTTTGGGAATGCATGAAACAGTAATTGCAGCATCCCGGGAAGAACTGGTGATGGAGGCGGACACAGGCACGCAGCCGAATATCACGCTTTATTCAAAATCTGCGGTTCTGATGGATGCAGCAAGCGGCAGGGTCCTGTATGAAAAGAACGGCTATGAGCACATGCCGAATGCCAGCACCACAAAAATCATGACCTGTATCCTGACGCTTGAGCTTGGGAATCTGGAGGATGAAGTCAGGGTCAGCAGCTATGCGGCATCTATGCCAAAAGTGCGGCTTGGCATGAGCACGGATGATACGTTTCGTCTGCGGGATTTGCTGTATTCACTGATGTTAGAGTCCCATAATGACTCCGCAGTGGCAATTGCAGAACATATTGCGGGGAGTGTGGAGGGATTCGCGCAAAAGATGAATCAAAAGGCAAAAGAGCTGGGGTGCAAAGATACGTACTTCATTACACCGAATGGACTGGATGCGCAGGATGAAACGGGGGTGCATGGAACAACGGCGGAGGATTTGGCAAAGATTATGAGTTATTGCATCCAGAATGAGACATTCCTTGAGATTACCAGGACGCAGAACCACCAGTTTACGAATTTGTCAGGCACGAAGTCTTATAATTGTAATAACCACAACGCATTTTTACAGATGATGGATGGAGCATTATCGGGAAAGACCGGGTTTACTGGAAATGCCGGCTATTGTTATGTGGGCGCCCTTGAGCGTGAAGGAAGGACTTTTGTTGTGGCCCTGCTTGCCTGCGGCTGGCCAAATAACAAAAGTTACAAATGGGCAGACACTACGGCTTTGATGAATTATGGGCTGGAGCGGTATCAGAACGTGGATGTCTGCGAGTATGGAGAAAAAATCCCTCCAGTGGCAGCTGTAGATGCGGAGCCACAAAATGGCAGGCTTTACGATAAAATCACGATCCCTTTAAGGATAAAGGAGGAAGCGGTTATCGTTTTAAAGCGGGAGGATGAACAGGTAAAGACGATTTATGATGTTCCAAAGAATCTAAAGGCGCCGGTCATGGAGGGGCAGAAGGTTGGAAGCGTTACCTATTATCTGGGAGAACGGCAGATTGCAGAAATTCCCATCTGTGCCGGGAAGTCTGTAAAGAAGCTGGAACCCTCCTGGTATGAGGATTATCTTCTGAAACTTTTTTTTATGAAAAAGAATTTTTATTTTCTATAATTATCTATTGAAAAATTAATGTAAAAGCGATACAATTACACTCGGAAGAAAATTTTATAAAAATTTCAAAATACATATGGAGGTTTAAACGATGAGTAATTCTACCAACTCAGCAAGACAGAGAATTGCCGGGCTTCTGGATGAAAAAAGCTTCATGGAAATCGGCGCTCTGGTAACTGCAAGAAGTACAGATTTTGACCTGAGTCAGTCAAAGACACCGTCGGACGGCGTTATCACCGGCTATGGTTTGATTGATGGGAATCTGGTGTATGTGTATAGCCAGGATGCTTCCGTGTTGAACGGAACGATTGGTGAGATGCACAGCAAGAAAATTGCCACTGTCTATGATATGGCAATGAAGATGGGAGCGCCTGTGATCGGCCTGATTGACTGTGCAGGTATGCGTTTACAGGAATCTGTAGATGCGCTTAATGGTTTTGGCGAGATTTATGCAAAACAGGTGGCAGCGAGCGGCGTGATTCCGCAGATTTCTGCAATTTTTGGCGCATGTGGCGGCGGACTTTCCGTGGTTCCGGCTCTTAGCGATTTTGCTTTTGTAGAGAAGGAAAATGGCAGGATGTTTGTAAATTCCCCCAATGCGATAGCAGGTAACCATGTAGGTAAATGCGACACGGCAAGCGCAGAGTATCAGGGAAGCAATAACGGATGCATTGACGGCATTGGCACAACAGAGGAGATCCTTTCCGCCATCCGTGAGCTGGTATGCGTGCTTCCAGGCAATAATGCGGAATGCGGCAGGGAAGACGAATGTGTAGACGATTTGAACCGTGTATGCGAGAATCTCGCAGGCTGTAAGGAAGATGCAAGGCTGGTACTGGCACAGATTTCTGACAGCAATCTGTTTATTGAGACGAAGAAAGATTTTGCAAAGAATATGGTAACTGGCTTTATTAAGCTTAATGGCGCTACTGTCGGTGCAGTTGCTAACAGCACGGCAGTGTATAATGAAAACGGTGAGAAGGCAGAGAGTTTTGAGGCTGCCCTGACTGCAAGAGGCTGTAACAAAGCGGCAGAATTTATCAATTTCTGTGATGCATTTGACATTCCAGTCTTGTCACTGACGAATGTAGAAGGATTTGCGGCAAGCGAGTGTTCCGAGAAGACGCTGGCAAAGGCAATGGCACGTATGACATCTGCATTTGCAGGCGCAACGGTTCCCAAGGTAAATATCATCATTGGCAACGCTTACGGCAGCGCATATGTCATGATGAACAGTAAGTCTATCGGCGCAGATCTTGTCTATGCATGGGAGACAAGCAAGGTCGGTATGATGGATGCCAAACAGGCAGCGAAGATCATGTATGATGGTGAGTCTGCAGATGTAATTACTGAGAAGGCAAAAGCTTACGAGGAATTGCAGTCTTCCGTACAGACAGCAGCAAGACGCGGACAGGTTGACCTGATTATTGTGCCGGAGGATACCAGAAAGTATGCGGTAGCAGCATTTGAGATGCTCTATACGAAGGGTTCCGGCGAGCCGGTCAGAAAACATACAGCGAAATAGAAAGGTGAAGTTTATGAAAAAGAAAATATTGCTGATAATCAGTATGTGTCTTATCGCACTTGGGCTGGCAGCATGTGGAGAAACGGATCCTACCACAATGAGTTATAACGGTTACAGTTATGACCAGTTAAAGAGTACGTGTGAGGGAACGGTTACATCACTCCTGGAGATGGCAGACGAACAGAAAGAGCCCTATACCGTCATGAAGGATATGTCTGATATTGAGAGAAACAATTATATCAAGTCTGTTGCCCCAGGTGCAACGGAAGATGACATCGCAAATATTCTGCAGCAGGCGAATATGATTATCCGCTGGGATGAGGCAGTTGAACAGGCGGGCGAATATGTGGAGATGGGTGAATTCACCATTACCAAGTCCGGTAAGACTTTAGAATGTAAGCAGGAAATTACTTTTACAGACCGTCCGGTTATTTTAAGTTATGTGTACAAGTACCATAATATGGAGCTGGAGGATATTGGAGTAGAGGCAGTACAGACATTAGGCGAAAAGATGACGAATGCCGCTTTGAATACTTTGATGGGCATGGGAATCGTGTTTGTCGTTCTGATATTGATTAGTTTAATTATCTATTGCTTTAAGATATTCCCATATCTTGAGAATAAGAAAAAAGCGAACCAGGCACCGGCAGCACCTGTGGCAGCGCCGAAGCCGGCGGCAGCACCGGCAGCGCCTGTGGCAGCACAGAATGATTTGGAACTGACAGCCGTGATAGCAGCGGCGATTGCAGCATCTACCGGAACTTCTACAAGTGATTTTGTAGTGCGTTCCATCAGAAGAAGGTAGCAGGCAACTAATATATAGAATATTCAGGAGGAAACGAAAATGAAAAGCTATACAATTACTGTTAATGGAAACGTTTATGATGTTACTGTAGAAGAAAATGGTGCAGGCGCGGCATCGGCAGCCCCTGTAAGAGCAGCAGCACCAGCAGCAGCCCCTGTACCAGCAGCAGCCCCCGCACCAGCAGCAGGCGGCGCAGGAAGCGTGAAGATTGAGGCAGGTGCAGCAGGAAAAGTGTTCAGCATTGATGCAAAAGTTGGCGATGCTGTAAAACGCGGCGATACGATTCTGGTATTGGAAGTTATGAAGATGGAGACGCCTGTTGTTGCTCCGGAAGACGGAACGGTAGCAAGCATTGATGTGAGCGCAGGGCAGGCAGTAGAAGCAGGCGCATTACTGGCAACTATGAACAACTAATTATTTGGAGGTAAAATATGAGTTACGTAGGAGAAACTTTATCAAACCTCCTGCATCAGACAGCATTTTTCAACCTGACCTGGGGTAACTATGTAATGATATTAGTTGCATTTGTCTTCCTTTTCCTTGCAATCAAGAAAGGATTTGAACCCCTGTTACTGGTTCCGATTGCGTTTGGTATGCTGTTGGTAAATATCTATCCGGATATTATCGCTTCTCCGGAAGAAACCAGCAATGGCGTAGGTGGTTTACTTTATTATTTCTATTCTCTGGATGAATGGTCTATCCTCCCATCCTTGATTTTCATGGGTGTTGGGGCGATGACGGACTTTGGTCCACTGATTGCAAATCCTATCAGTTTCCTGTTAGGTGCTGCAGCACAGTTTGGTATATTTGGTGCATATTTCCTGGCGATCCTGCTTGGATTTAATGACAAAGCGGCAGCGGCTGTATCCATCATCGGAGGGGCAGACGGACCGACATCCATCTTCCTTGCAGGAAAATTGGGGCAGACCGGACTCATGGGTCCGATTGCGGTGGCCGCGTATTCCTATATGGCGTTGGTGCCGATTATCCAGCCGCCAATTATGAAGCTCTTTACATCGAAGAAAGAGCGTGCCATCAAGATGGAGAATTTACGTCCGGTATCGAAACTGGAGAAGATTTTATTCCCTATTGTAGTTACTTCGGTAGTATGCGTTATCCTGCCGACTACAGCACCTTTGGTTGGTATGCTGATGCTTGGTAACCTGTTCCGTGAATCCGGCGTGGTACGCCAGTTGTCAGAGACAGCTTCCAATGCGATGATGTACATCGTAGTTATTTTGCTTGGAACATCTGTAGGTGCAACAACCAGTGCAGAAGCATTTTTGAATATTACTACATTAAAGATTGTGTTCCTGGGATTGGTAGCATTTATGTTTGGTACGGCAGCAGGAACCTTGTTTGGTAAACTGCTCTGCAAGATTACCGGAGGCAAGATCAATCCTCTGATTGGTTCTGCCGGTGTATCTGCGGTGCCCATGGCAGCCCGTGTATCCCAGAAGGTGGGTGCGGAAGAAGATCCTACCAACTTCCTGCTGATGCATGCGATGGGTCCCAACGTTGCGGGTGTTATCGGTACGGCTGTAGCGGCTGGTGTATTTATGGCAATTTTTGGGATATAAAAGTCTTTGCGAATGGCGGGGGCTGAACTTTAATACAGATATAAAAGAATGGAGGAAATTATGGCTGAACAGAAAAGAAAACCCGTTAAGATTACGGAGACCATATTACGTGACGCACATCAGTCTCTGATTGCTACCCGTATGACAACAGAGCAGATGCTGCCTATTATTGACAAAATGGACAAAGTCGGCTACAATGCCGTAGAGTGCTGGGGTGGAGCTACTTTTGACGCATCCCTGCGTTTCCTGAAGGAAGATCCGTGGGATCGCCTTCGGAAGTTAAAAGCTGGATTTAAGAATACCAAATTACAGATGTTGTTCCGCGGACAGAATATCTTGGGATACCGTCCCTATGCAGACGATGTGGTAGAGTATTTTGTACAGAAATCTATTGCTAACGGAATTGATATTATCCGTATTTTCGACTGTCTCAATGATTTGAGGAATTTACAGACAGCCGTAACTGCTACCAATAAGGAAAAAGGACATGCTCAGGTTGCGCTTTCCTATACACTTGGAGACGCTTATACACTTGAATATTGGACAGACATGGCGAAAAAGATTGAAGAGATGGGTGCAAACTCCATCTGTATCAAGGATATGGCTGGTTTGTTGACGCCGTATAAGGCAGAGGAATTAGTAAAATCCTTAAAGAGTGCAACTACGCTTCCGATTGAGTTACATACGCATTACACTTCCGGTGTTGCTTCCATGACTTATCTGAAAGCTGTAGAGGCAGGCTGTGATATTATTGACACCGCTATGTCGCCTTTTGCACTTGGAACCAGCCAGCCGGCAACGGAGGTTATGGCTGAGGCATTCCGTGGTACTGACATGGATCCTGAGTTTGATCAGATGCTGTTAAAAGAGATTGCAGATTACTTCCGTCCAATGAGGGAAGAAGCATTAAAGAGCGGTCTGTTGAATCCAAAGGTGCTTGGCGTGGACATCCAGACATTGCTGTATCAGGTACCGGGCGGTATGCTGAGCAACATGGTATCCCAGTTGAAAGAGCAGAATGCAGAAGACAAATACATGGATGTGTTAGAAGAGATTCCGCGTGTGCGTAAGGATTTAGGCGAGCCGCCGCTTGTTACACCGTCTTCCCAGATTGTCGGCACACAGGCAGTATTTAATGTGCTGATGGGTGAGCGTTATAAGGTTGCCACCAAAGAGACTAAGGATGTACTGCTTGGAAAATATGGACAGACTGTAAAGCCGTTCAATCCGGAAGTTATTGACAAAGTACTGGGTGACGAGAAGAAGAATGCCATTACCTGCCGTTATGCAGACCTTTTAGAGCCCGAACTTCATAAGATTGAGGCTGAAATGAAACAGTGGAAGCAGCAGGATGAGGATGTTTTGTCTTATGCACTGTTCCCGCAGGTTGCAACAGAGTTCTTCAAATACAGGGAAGCACAGCAGACAAAGGTTGATGCAGCTGTTGCAGATACCAAGAACGGAGCGTATCCAGTCTGAGATGATATTGTATAGAAAAGAGAAGATACTGTTCCATTGAGCAGTATCTTCTCTTATACTGAGTGTCAGATAAAACTGCCACTCAGCATAATATGATGCGCAGCTCGCGCAATAGGAGAATGACATGACCGGCGGTAACGATCTGATGAACCGAATCAATGAACGCTATGGCACGATGAGCAAGGGACAAAAACTGATTGCAGCTTATATTACGGATTATTACGATAAAGCTGTATTTTTGACGGCTGCAAAGCTTGGAGAGGTGGTCGGGGTCAGTGAATCTACGGTTGTCCGTTTTGCCACACATCTGGGGTATAAGGGTTATCCACAGTTCCAGCAGTCACTGGCAGAGCTGGTGCGCGGGAAACTGGATTCTGTACAGCGGATGGAAAATGTATATGGCAGGATTTCCCAATCAGAGATTTTAACGACCGTGTTAAAGACGGATGCAAAGCGTATTCAGGATACTTTAGAGACCATTGATGGACATGCCTTTGATTTGGCTGTGGATGTTATTCTTCATGCCAGACATATCTATGTAATTGGAATCCGCAGCTGTGCGTCCATTGCAGAATTTCTGGCTTTTTACCTGAATATGATGTTTGATAATGTAAGGCTGTTACATACCAATAGCGCCAGTGAGCTGTTTGAGCAGATGCTTTATGTTGGCAGGGAGGATGTGATTATAGGAATCAGCTTTCCGCGATATTCTATGCGTGTGCTAAAGGCAATGGAATTTGCAAACAACCGAAATGCCCGGGTGATTACGCTTACGGACAGCGTGCATTCCCCGATGAATCTGTATTCTTCCTGCAATCTGGTTGCCCACAGTGATATGTCCTCCATTGTAGATTCTCTGGTAGCGCCCTTAAGCGTAATCAATGCATTGATTATGGCGCTTTGTATGAAACGCCAGAAAAAGGTGGTAAAGAATCTGGAAATGTTGGAGCAGATCTGGGAGGAATATCAGGTATACGGCAGTGACGAGATCAATTATATCGGGGATTCTGTACGGATGCGTTATACAAACACAGAACAGGAAGACAACTAATATGAGTAAAGTAATCGTGATTGGCGGCGGTCCGGCTGGAATGATGGCGGCGATACAGGCAGCCAGGGGCGGCCATCAGGTAGTACTGTTAGAGCAAAATGAAAAGCTTGGGAAAAAATTATACATTACCGGGAAAGGGAGATGCAACATCACCAATGACTGTGAGACGGATGATTTACTGAAAAATACCATCCGCAACCGGAAGTTTCTCTATAGTGCATTTTATACGTTTGACAGCCATATGGTAATGAAATTTTTTGAAAACCATGGACTTGCCATTAAAACAGAGCGTGGAGGGCGCGTATTCCCGCAGTCTGACCATTCCTCAGATGTTATAAGAACACTCCAAAAAATTTTGCAACAGGAAGAAGTTAAGGTACAGCTTCGCGCCCAGGTTGCCGATATTCTTGTTGAGGATAATAAGACAAAGACTGTAGCAGGGGTAGGACTTCTTGATGGGAAGAAGCTTAATGCAGACAAGGTTATTCTTGCGACTGGGGGCTGCTCGTATCAATCCACTGGTTCTTCTGGAGACGGTCACCGTTTTGCAAAGAAGCTGGGGCATACTGTGACAGAGCCTAGGCCGTCACTGGTCCCCTTTGAGACGGCGGAGGAATGGGTTTTGGATTTACAGGGGTTATCCTTAAGGAATGTTCTTGTACGGATTAAAAATGGCAATAAACTTCTTTTCGAAGATTTTGGCGAGATGCTTTTTACGCATTATGGTGTCAGTGGTCCGCTGATTTTAAGCGCCAGCAGCCTCATCAATGATTCCATGAAGGACATGCCTCTTGACATGGAAATTGATTTAAAGCCGGCACTGACGGAAGAACAGCTTCATAAGCGTGTTCTTAGGGATTTTGAGGAAAATTTGAACCGTCAGTTCAAGAATGCCCTTTCTAAACTGTTTCCGGCAAAGCTGATTCCGGTCATCATACGTTTAAGCGGCATAGAGGCGGATGCGAAAGTAAACGCCATCACAAAAGGGCAGCGGATGGATTTTGTACGTATCATCAAGCATTTTCCACTGACCTTACAGCGGTTTCGGGGATTTGATGAGGCAATCATTACCCGCGGGGGCATCTGCATGAAAGAAGTGAACCCTTCTACCATGGAGTCTAAGCTGGTGTCAGGGCTGTATTTTGCCGGGGAAGTGTTGGATTTGGATGCCTTGACCGGAGGATTTAATCTGCAGATTGCATGGTCTACCGGTTATCTTGCAGGAAATAGTATCTGACAGCTTATATGAGGCGTCAGGTTTTATCGGTCATGAGTATAAAATAGAAATGGAGGAGCCGGTATGGCATTTAATATTGCGATTGATGGACCGGCCGGAGCCGGAAAAAGTACGATTGCAAAACGAGTGGCAAAAGAACTTTCTTATATTTACGTTGACACCGGGGCAATGTACCGGGCAATGACGTTGTATTTCCTACGTGCAGGAATATCGCTGGATGATGAGGCGGCGATTACAGCCGCGTGTGATAATATTACCGTAGTTCTCTCTAATGAGAATGGGGAGCAGCAGGTTTTTTTGAATGGTGAGAATGTCAATGGGTTTATCCGAACGGAAGAAGTCAGCAAGATGACGTCTTCATTCAGTGTGTATGCGCCGGTGCGTCAAAAGCTGACCCAGCTTCAGCGAGAAATGGCACGCACGACAGACCTGATTATGGATGGCAGGGATATAGGGACCTGTGTACTGCCAGAGGCACAGGTAAAGATTTATCTGACAGCGAGTGTTGAAACCCGTGGCAGGCGAAGGTTTTTGGAGTTGCAGGAAAAGGGTGAAGCATGCAGCCTTGAAGAAATCTGCAAGGATATTAAGCAGCGCGACTATCAGGATATGACCAGGGAGATTTCCCCCTTAAAGCAGGCCAAGGATGCTGTTTTGGTGGATAGCTCCAAGATGACTATTGAAGAAGTCGTGGATAGGATCATAAATATTGTAAAGGAAAAGCTGGTCTGAATATGGAAGTGATTTTAGCAAAAAGCGCCGGATTCTGTTTTGGCGTCAAGCGTGCAGTGGATACCGTCTATGAACAGGTGGATGCAAAAAAAGGGAAAATTTACACATACGGTCCCATCATACACAATGAGGAAGTTGTGACAGATTTGCAAAAGCGGGGGGTCTGTGTCGTAGAGACGGAAGAAGAACTAAGAAACTGCAGCGACGGAACGGTTATCATTCGTTCTCATGGGGTAGGTAGGGCAGTCTACGCTCTGCTTGAAGCAGAGCACATCCCCTACGTAGATGCTACCTGCCCCTATGTAAAAAAAATCCACCAGATTGTGGATAAATACAGCCGCGAGGGCTGCCATGTGTTAATAATTGGCAATGAGAACCACCCGGAGGTGGAAGGAATCAAAGGATGGAGCTCAAATCCGGCGGAAACAAGTGTAATTGGGACAGTTTCGGAGGCTTATGACTTTGCTCCGGGAGAGGGAAAAAAAGTCTGTATTGTCTCGCAGACGACATTTAACAACAAGAATTTTCAAGAACTAGTTGAAATTATTCAAAAAAAAGGTTATGATATAGTTGTTTTAAATACAATTTGCAATGCGACCCAGGAGAGGCAGTCAGAAGCAAAAAGAATTGCCGCTAAGGTGGACGCCATGATTGTGGTCGGGGGAAAGAACAGTTCCAACACGCAAAAGTTATTTGAAATATGTAAAAAAGAATGTGAAAATACTTGCTATATACAGACACTCGAGGATTTGGATTTGTCTAAATTATGGTCCATTAATAGCGTAGGTATTACCGCAGGGGCTTCCACCCCAAACAAAATTATTGAGGAGGTTCAAAGAAATGTCAGAAATGAGTTTTGAACAAATGCTGGAAGAATCAATTAAAACAATTAGGAATGGAGAGGTAGTCGAAGGTACCGTTATTGATGTGAAACCAGACGAGATCATCTTGAATATTGGTTACAAATCCGATGGAATCATTAGCCGGAATGAATATACAAACGAACCCAATGTTGACTTGACTACCGTAGTTTCCGTAGGGGACACCATGGAATCCAAGGTTTTGAAGGTGAACGACGGCGAGGGTCAGGTACTTTTGACCTACAAACGTCTTGCAGCCGAGAGAGGCAGCAAGAAACTGGAAGAAGCATTTAATACCCAGGAAGTATTGAAAGCAAAAGTTGTACAGGTATTAGAGGGCGGTTTAAGTGTTGTCATTGACGAGGCAAGAATCTTTATTCCTGCAAGCCTGGTCTCTGATACATATGAAAAAGACCTTGGCAAATACAAAGATCAGGAGATTGAATTTGTTATTACAGAGTTTAATCCCCGCAGAAGAAGAATTATTGGTGACAGGAAGCAGTTATTATTAGCTGAGAAAGAAGAACTGCAGAGAGCTTTATTCGAGAGGATCAATGTAGGGGATGTCTTGGAAGGAACCGTTAAGAATGTAACGGAGTTCGGTGCATTTATTGATTTAGGCGGCGCAGATGGTCTGCTTCATATCTCTGAGATGTCCTGGGGAAGGGTTGAAAATCCTAAGAAAGTGTTTAAGATAGGAGACGTCGTAAAGGTATTTATCAAAGACATCAATGACAAGAAGATTGCACTCAGCATGAAGTTTGAGGATGAGAACCCTTGGAAGGATGCTTCTGAGAAATATGCAGCCGGCACAATCATCAAAGGAGTAGTTGCAAGAATGACAGACTTTGGGGCATTTGTAGAGCTGGCGCCAGGCGTAGATGCACTGTTGCATGTATCCCAAATTTCCAGGGAACATGTAGATAAGCCGTCAGACGTATTGAAGATTGGTCAGGAGATTGAAGCTAAAATTGTTGACTTCAATGAAGAAGAAAAGAAAATCAGCCTCAGCCTGAAAGCGTTGCTTGCTCCAGTGGAAGAAACAGCAGAGGAATATGAGGAAGCTCCTGTAGAGGATGTTGTGGAGGAAGCAGCAGAGGAAGCTGTCGAAGAAGCAGCAGAAGAATAAGAATAGGGGAATTTTTCATGGTTGGTTATGAGGATTTCAAAAAAGATATTTTTGCATTGACAAAGATTGATTTGGATTCATACAAAGAAAAACAGATGAAGCGCCGGATAGATACGCTGATTGCTAAGAACAATATTAATAGTTACAAAGAATATGTGGCGCTAATAAAGAAGGATTCTGAGAAGTTTGAGCAGTTTGTGAATTTTCTCACGATCAATGTATCTGAGTTTTACCGTAATCCAGAGCAGTGGGAGATATTGGATAAGACAGTATTTCCGGCATTGATTAAACAGTTCGGCAAGAATCTTAAGATTTGGAGTGCTGCCTGTTCTACCGGGGATGAGCCGTATTCTCTGGTAATGGCACTGTCCAGGCATTTGCCGCTTAATCAGATTCACATTACGGCCACAGATATTGACAAGCAGGTACTTGATAAAGCGCGGATGGGGCTTTACAATGAAAAGAGTATTGCCGCTGTGCCGGCGGATTTTAAGAAGAAATATTTTACCAAAGTAGGAAGTTCCTATCAGATTTCAAATGAAATCAAACGTCAGGTAGAATTTAAAGAGCACAATCTATTGAGGGATGAATACCTCAAAGCCTGCAATTTGATTGTTTGCCGGAATGTTCTGATTTATTTTACCGAAGAAGCCAAGGAGGAGATTTATAAGAAATTTAACTCCGCCCTGGTATCAAAGGGAATACTTTTCATCGGAAGCACAGAGCAGATTATGAACTATAAAGAATTAAACTATCAACGGCATCAGTCATTTTTCTTTCAGAAGAATTAGATGATATGCAAAGAGCGGGTAATTTCCACAAGATAGAAGGGAGTACCCGCTCTGTTACGTTTATGTACGTGCCTGTTCTTTTAGGTGTTGAAGGAGATGGCAGGCATATTTTTTCTGGAGATCTTCTGCCTCTGTGAAATCTTTTGTCATTTCAAACCAGGTAACTTTATCATGATATTCCAATTTGAAATATGGTGTAACGATTTCTTCGTATTGTGGGAGGAAGCATCCCGTTTTCCTGCTGTAGCATGTGGCGGCTTTCGCCTGTGTCCTGAAATTTTTGTCTACATAGAAAGCAACGCTCTTATGGATGGCACGGTTTTCTTCCGGAAGAAAGTAGTAATCTTTGTAATTGGAATAGAAATACTTTAATTCTCCCTGATAAATTGAGACTTTGAGCTTTGCCTGTCTGTCATATCCTGTCAGATAAATCTGCTGTCTGCCAAATGAAAAACGCTTTGGCAGAGGACTGTTAAGTGCAAATGTCAGAATTAATTCCAGTTTCTGCTCATTCTCGTATGTTTTATATGTGTTTTTCTCACAGGAGACAATCTCAAATTTTCCTTCAAACAGTTCCGGGTAAGCAAGAATTGGTAAAAGTCCGGGCATTCCAAGTAAATCATCATAGTTATGCATCTGCAGCAAAGATGCGCTGTCTGCATTTGGTTTCTTTACATAATCCTGATAAATATTGATCAACTCTCCACCAGTATAACTGTCTTTTCTTGCAATTCCAAGAAAAGCTTCTAAGGATTTCTGCTTCATATTAGAGAGTCTCAGAATAGGCTTGAATTTAGATATCCTGTGAAAAATATCAAGATTGGAGAGCGGCAGCGTATCATTCAGTTTATAAAGCTCGAAACGTTTTTTGAGATATGGAATATCAAAACCAATCCCATTAAAAGAAATCAGGCTGTCATATTGATTTGCCAACTTCAAGAATGCGGTTAGTACAGACTTTTCTTCCTGCGGTTTCTCTGCAAAAAATTGTGTGACACAGATAAAGTTACCTCTTCTTGCCGCACACCCAATCAGATAAACCTGTGTATTTGTCGGAGAAAATCCGGTCGTCTCAATATCAAAAAATAGTACGGATTCAGTAAAGATTTTTTCTGAGATGGGATGGTCCGCTGTGAATGCAGCTTCGTTTTGCCATATTTTCATGGTATTCCTCCGTAGGTGTAGTAGTTTGTAACCGTTCAGCCCACGCCATTCGTAAAGTTTTTCCCGGCTTTTCCGGCTGGCTGAATTGTTACAATAGTTTATCATATATTATAAAAATTTTCCAGATATACTTGCAATATACCCCTAAAGGGTATATAATATCCTTGGTTGAGGAAATAATATAGTTTGAGCGATTAAAAGGAGGAAGGTAAATGCCGGAACAGACAGACTGTAATTGCCATAAGACAAAGGAACGTTCAGAAAAAGAGTATAAGGATTTGATTAACCGGTTGAGTCGTATCGAAGGACAGGTGCGGGGGATTCGGGGAATGGTAGAACGCGATGTGTACTGTATTGATATTCTGGTACAGGTTGCGGCGGTGAACGCAGCATTGAACAGCTTTAATAAGAAACTGCTTGCAAACCACATCAAGACCTGTGTGGCCAAAGATATACAGGAGGGCAGGGAGGACGCCGTGGATGAGCTGGTGGCAACTCTGCAAAAATTAATGAAGTAATGGAGGCATTTTGAATGGAACAATATACAGTAACCGGTATGAGCTGTGCGGCCTGCAGTGCGAGAGTGGAGAAAGCAGTTTCTAAGGTGGACGGGGTAAGTTCCTGTTCTGTCAGCCTGTTGACAAACTCTATGGGCGTGGAAGGAAATGCCAGGGAGGATGAGATTATCCGTGCAGTACAGGAAGCCGGATATGGGGCATCCAAAAAGGGCGGTAAATCAGCACAGATGATGAAAACAGCGGATGCGGGAGAAGCTTTACAGGACAAGGATACTCCGCAGTTAAAACGGAGGCTTCTCTATTCCCTGGGGTTTCTTTTGGTTTTAATGTATCTTTCTATGGGGCATATGATGTGGAACTGGCCCCTGCCGGAATTTTTATCAAAAAACCATGTGGCAATAGGCATCCTCCAGCTTCTTCTGACGATGATTATTATGGTTATAAATCAGAAGTTTTTCATCAGCGGGTGGAAAAGCTTCTGTCATGGGGCGCCCAATATGGATACTCTGGTGGCTATGGGAGCTGGGGCGGCCTTTGTATACAGCACATATGCGCTTTTTGCAATGACAGATGCACAGGTAAACGGCGATATGAGTCAGGTTATGTCATATATGCATGAGTTTTATTTTGAATCTGCAGCAATGATACTGACCCTGATAACTGTGGGAAAGATGTTAGAGGCGCGCTCTAAGGGAAAGACAACAGATGCATTGAAAAGCCTGATGAAGCTTGCACCAAAGACTGCTGTAATAGTAAAGGATGGCAGGGAAACAGAGATTCCCATTGAACAGCTGAAAAAGGGTGATGTTTTTGTAGTTCGTCCAGGAGAAAATATTCCAGTAGACGGAATTGTCTTAGAGGGCAGCAGCGCCGTGAATGAAGCGGCACTAACCGGGGAGAGCATCCCTGTAGACAAGGCAGAAGGAGATTTGGTGTCAGCAGCGACAACAAATCAATCAGGATTTATAAAATGTGAGGCGTCCAGGGTAGGGGAAGATACGACTTTATCACAGATTATCCGTATGGTCAGCGATGCGGCAGCCACGAAAGCGCCGATTGCAAAGGTTGCAGACAAAGTATCCGGGGTATTCGTTCCTGCTGTTATTGGGATTGGATTGGTAACAACCATAATCTGGCTGCTTTTAGGATATGGAGCTGGTTTTGCACTGGCGAGGGGAATTTCCGTGCTGGTCATTAGCTGTCCGTGTGCCCTGGGCCTGGCAACGCCGGTGGCAATCATGGTAGGAAGCGGGATTGGTGCAAGAAATGGTATTCTTTTTAAAACGGCTGTTTCCCTGGAAGAAACCGGGAAGATGGACATCATAGCGTTGGATAAAACAGGAACAATTACCAGAGGGGAACCTAAAGTTACCGATGTGATTCCCATGGAGGGTATCTCCAGGGAGGAGTTGCTGTTTACAGCTCTGACACTGGAACAAAAAAGCGAGCATCCGCTGGCTAAAGCGATACTTTCCTATGCAAAAGACTGCCATATGGCTTCCGGGGAAGTGACAGAATTTCAGGTTATGCCTGGGAATGGGCTGACTGGAAAATGCGACGGTGTTCTCTTCAGTGGAGGAAATAAAGCTTTTATCCTCAAACATGCGGCTATTCCAGAAGGAGTTGAATCACATGCCATGCATTTGGCAGAGGAGGGGAAGACCCCGCTGTTTTTTGCAAGAGACGGCAGGCTGTGCGGAATGATCGCCGTGGCTGATATTATGAAGGAAGACAGCCCAAAGGCAATCCGGGAACTCAAGAATCTTGAACTTCGTGTTGTTATGTTAACTGGAGATAATGAAAAAACAGCAAATGCCATTGGCAGACAGGCCGGGGTGGATCAGGTCATTGCAGGCGTATTGCCGGATGGAAAAGAAGCTGTTATCCGTGAACTTAGGAAGAATGGGCGTGTCGCCATGGCAGGCGACGGGATCAACGACGCCCCAGCACTGACTAGGGCGGATATCGGAATTGCCATTGGTGCAGGGGCAGATGTCGCCATTGATGCGGCTGATATTGTGCTGATGAAGAACCGTCTTAGTGATGTTTCGGCGGCAATACGGTTAAGCCGTGCCGCACTGAAAAATATCCATGAAAACCTGTTTTGGGCATTTATTTACAACATTATTGGTATCCCGCTGGCAGCCGGAATTTGGATTCCGATTTTTGGCTGGCAGTTAAATCCCATGTTCGGTGCACTTGCCATGAGTTTGTCCAGTTTCTGTGTGGTGACGAATGCATTGCGCCTGAATATGCAGAATATATATAATACCGGAAAAGACAAGCCGAAGCGAAAGCGAGGGGGCGTTACCGGAAAAGGAGGAAAACAAATGGAAAAAACAATTAAAATTGAAGGTATGATGTGTGGACACTGTGAGGCAGCAGTAAAAAAATGTTTAGAATCCCTGGATGGTGTGGAGCATGCAAAAGTGAGCCATGAATCTGGTACAGCCGTTGTAACTTTAAGCAACGGCACAGTTGCAGACGATACTCTGAAAAAGGCGGTGGAAGACAAGGATTACAAAGTGCTTTCCATAGAGTAGCGTATGATAATTCTCCGCCAGGGTATCCTATTTTTGATTTTATTTCATGAATTTTCAAAAAAAAGGGACTCAAACCTTGAAATAACAGAAAAATCCAAAAAAATAGTACATATTTTTTGAAAATTATTAATGCGTTTTCAAAAAAATGTGTTACAATAATCGTAGTGATGTTTTAAATGACCGAGGAGGTCCATACATGGAAGAAAAAAAGGCGAGCGGATTAGGAGAACAACAAGCCAGGCGTAAACGAGTCAACAGAATCAAAATGTCCATGGTCGCCGGAATGCTAATTTGGATTATAGCATTGACTGTATTATTGGTCACTTTGTTAATGAAAGTGTTTTTTTTGGAGCAGAAACTGAATGAAGAACTGGTTTCAAGGGAAGAAGTCACACAGGAGCATGATCAAAAAAATGCAGAGTCTCCGAAGGAGAGTTCTTCAGATATTATTTTGGGGAATGATGATTCAACAGCGGATATACCGGAGGGTGACATACCGCAAACAGATAGATCAAAAGAGGATACCGGGGAATCAGAGGATTCTGCGGATACTGTAAAAACATCGGAAGATCAGTTGATAAAAAAAACATCAGAAGATCAGTTGATGGAGAATGCGCCAGAAGATGAAACTGCGGGAGAAGATAATTCTTTAGAAGATGGAGAACATCCGAAAGTGTATTTGACTTTTGATGATGGGCCCAGCGAGAACACGGCCAAGATTCTGGATATCTTAAAGGAACAGAATATTAAGGCGACATTTTTTGTGATTGGACAAGAAGATGAGGAATCTAAAGCTCTCTACCGAAGAATTGTGGCGGAGGGGCATACCCTGGGCATGCATTCCTTTTCTCATAAGTATGATGTGATTTACAAATCATTGGATGCGTTTAAAGAGGATATGGAGCATTTGCAGTCCTATCTGAAAGAAGTCACGGGCGTAACGCCGACAATCATGCGTTTCCCAGGTGGCAGCAGTAATAAGGTAAGCAATGTAGATATTAAAGAGTTAATCCAGTATGTAAATGAACAAGGTATCACTTATTTTGACTGGAACGTGGTGAGCGGCGATGCTACCAGCCAGGTATATACACCGGACGAGCTGGTGGAAAATGTTATGAACGATGTTGTAAAATATGACACTTCTGTCGTCCTGATGCATGATACTTCTGCAAAAGCAAGTACTGTTGATGCACTGCAGCCTATGATAGAGCAGCTTCAGGCGCTTGGTGCAGATCTATTACCAATTGATGACAACACAAAACCCATACAGCATATTAAGGCGGAAGATGTAGAATAAAGTATGCGGTATGTTTTACATGAAAATAATTTATGGAGGTACATGTATGAGCTTTTTTAAAGATTTCAAGGAGGACTTGTCCCAGGCAGTAAATGAACTGCTTCCGGGAGAAGCGGAATTGAAGGAAGAAGCAGCGCAGATGCAGCCTGAATTGGTTGTAAATACGTTAGAGCAGGAAGTAGATGTAAAGTCTGAATTGAAAAAGATGGAAAATCTTTTTGAAAAGGTGGGAAAGGAAGATGTCAAGGAAGAACCGTTGATTCTAACTCCAGAACAACCGACAGAATCAGAGCCTGTAGTACAGGCTGTAAAGAAAGAAAGTGGAAAAGCACCAGAGAAAAATGTAAAAGCACCAGAACAAAAACAAAGTATAATCGAGCCAGAAGCGCCCGAAAAGAAGGAGGATACAGCTTTGAGCACAGAGAACACAGAAAATACAGTAACTATGGAGACAACAAATACATTACCAGCGGATGTATCGGATGAGGTGACCGTGATTACAGAGGGAACATCTCTCAGAGGTGATTTGCAGTCCACAGGTTCTTTTGAGTTAAAGGGAAGAATTGAAGGTAATGTAACCTGTAACGGCAAAATGACTGTAACAGGAACTGTAAAAGGTAACTCCCAGTCAGCAGAGTTTTTTGCAGATTCTGCGAAGATTGAGGGGGAGATTACTACTACCGGAACGGTAAAGATAGGTCTTGGTTCCGTTGTAGTGGGTAACATCAATGCAAGCAGTGCAGTGATTGCCGGTGCGATCAAAGGCGACATTGACGTCCATGGTCCTGTTGTTGTAGATACTTCTGCAGTTGTTATGGGAAATATCAAATCTCGTTCTGTACAGATTAATAATGGTGCAGTAATTGAAGGATTCTGCTCTCAGTGCTATGCAGAGGTAGATATGGAAAGCCTGTTTGAAACAAAATAGAAAGGCAAAGCATGAAAAGAATATTATTAAAACTGAGTGGAGAAGCATTAGCGGGTCAAAAGCATGTTGGGTTTGATGAGCCGACGGTTACTGTAGTTGCCAGACAGGTAAAGCAATTGGTGGATGCAGGTACAGAAGTAGGAATTGTTATCGGGGGCGGCAATTTCTGGAGAGGCAGGACAAGCGAGACAATAGACCGTACGAAGGCGGATCAGATTGGAATGCTTGCCACGGTAATGAATTGTATTTACGTCTCTGAGATTTTTCGTTCTGTTGGTATGATGACACAGATTCTGACGCCATTTGCCTGTGGTTCTTTCACAAAGCTTTTTTCGAAAGACCGCGCAAATAAATATTTTGCAAAAGGAATGGTATGTTTTTTTGCAGGAGGGACTGGTCATCCATATTTTTCAACGGATACGGCGACCGTTTTGCGGGCTGTTGAGATTGAGGCAGATGGAATCCTGTTGGCGAAAGCAATTGACGGTGTTTATGACAAAGACCCAAAGACAAATGCAGATGCCGTGAAATACGATGAGGTTTCCATTCAGGAAGTAATAGATAAAAAGCTTGCAGTAGTGGATTTGACAGCATCTATTATGTGCATGGAAAATAAAATGCCCATGTATGTGTTTGGCTTAAACGAAGAAAATAGTATTGTAAATGCAATAAATGGAAATTTTTCGGGAACAAAAGTGGTAGTTTGACCGGATGCCTTGTACTGGAGTCGTCAAAGCAAAGTGGGAGGATTTTTTATATGGACGAGAGATTACAGCGATATGATAATAAAATGCAGAAATCATTTGAAAATCTGCAGGAGGAATTTGGTTCAATCCGTGCAGGGCGTGCAAATCCCCATGTATTGGATAAGATAAGGGTGGATTATTATGGAGCGCCTACTGCGCTTCAGCAGGTGGCAAATATTTCTGTTCCAGAGCCACGTATGCTCCTTATTCAGCCGTGGGAGCCGAGTATGGTCCGTGAAATCGAGAAGGCAATACAGACGTCAGATTTGGGGATTAATCCTACGAATGACGGAAAAGTTATCCGACTGACATTCCCAGAACTGACG
>CAPQSW010000004.1:29086-39868 GCA_948688495.1 uncultured Lachnospiraceae bacterium
CAATGCAATCACTACGCTCCAACCGTTCCCGCCGATATCCCCTACTTGATAAAAAGGCGAGAATGCAAAAGTTGCAGTTCGTAACATCCGCAGAGACGCCAATGACTCATTGAAGAAGTTGTCAAAGTCCAACGATGTCTCCGAAGATGAGGTTAAGCAGTTAGAGGATGAAGTACAGAAGTTGACGGATAAATACATTGCTAAAGTTGATAAAGCAGTAGAGGAGAAAACCAAGGAGATCCTCACTGTTTGAGAAGGAAGGCAATACATTATGAATAAAAGGGCCAGGCTTGTGCCTGACCTTTTTTTAGGAGGAAGGCAAATGCGAAGCATTTCATACATGCCTTCCGACGATTTGGCAGGTGACGCGAAGCGGAGCGTGCCGATACCTTGAGAGGAAGGCAAATGCGAAGCGGCGCGTGCCGATACCTTGAGAGAAGGCAAATGCGAAGCATTAGGAGGGAATTATGAATATTCCACAGCATGTAGCAATTATTTTAGATGGAAATGGCAGATGGGCAAAGCAGCATGGCATGCCGAGGAACTATGGGCATACCCAGGGTGCAAAGAATGTAGAGATAATCTGCAGGGAAGCGTGGAATCTTGGAATAAAATATCTGACTGTGTATGCATTTTCCACAGAGAACTGGGCGCGTCCACGGGATGAGGTCAATGCACTTATGAGACTTTTGCGCAGTTATATGAAGAATTGTATAAAAACAGCAGAAAAGAACCATATGCGCGTGCGTGTTATCGGAGATATTTCTAAATTAGATTTAGATATTCAGGAGAGTATACATAGGCTGGAGGATTTTTCCAAGGAACAGGATGGACTCAACTTCCAGATTGCTATCAATTATGGCAGTCGTGATGAAATGCTGCGTGGTATGAAAAAGATGCTGACAGATTTTAAAGATGGGATGTTCACATTGGAGGAACTCAGTGAAGAAAAGTTTGAGAGCTATCTTGATACCAGAGATATTCCGTCTCCAGACTTATTAATCCGGACCAGCGGGGAATTGCGTCTGTCCAATTATTTATTATGGCAGCTTGCGTATAGTGAACTTTATTTTACAGATGTTCCCTGGCCTGATTTTACAAAAGAGGAATTAGTAAAAGCTGTTGAGGACTATAATAAAAGAGATAGGCGCTATGGCGGGATAAAGGAGGCATAAGATTGTTCCGGACACGATTACTGAGTGGTATTGTATTGGTGACAGCGGCGCTTGCGCTGGTTATACTGGGCGGAAATATATTATTGGCGGGGCTTTTTGTTATATCAATGATTGGTTTGTTCGAGTTATACCGGGTCTTTCATATTGAGAAATCCCTGTTGGGCAAATCTGGCTATCTGGCAGCGGCAGTCTACTATCTAAATCTAGGATTCCCATTTATTCCAGAAACGGAAATGTTTGTATTGGGTTTTCTGGTATTGGTGATGGCAGTTTATGTCCTGAAATTTCCAGATTACAAAGCAGACCAGGTATTTACAGGGTTTGCAGGTGTGTTTTATGTGGCGGTAATGCTCTCATGTATCTATCAAACACGGATGCTTATAGGTGGTGCATATCTGGTATGGCTGATTTTCCTGTGTTCCTGGGGCAGTGATACCTGTGCATACTGTGTCGGTGTGCTTTTTGGCAAACATAAGATGGCGCCCGTCCTAAGTCCCAAAAAGTCGATAGAGGGTGCTGTGGGAGGCGTATTAGGGACTGTGCTTCTGACTATATTATATGGATGGATTTTCCGAACGGAAATGAACCTTACATTGGAATATGTTTTTATTCTTGCCGGAATCAGTGGAGTTGGCGCTATGGTTTCCATGATTGGGGATTTGGCAGCCTCTGCGATAAAGCGGAATTATAATATTAAGGATTATGGGAAAATAATTCCGGGACATGGAGGCATCCTGGATAGGTTTGACAGCGTTATTTTTACAGCTCCTATGATCTGTTTTCTGGCGAGATTGTTAATGTAACTTTTATATTATAAGGAGAGAAAGATGAAGAAAATTGCATTACTGGGTTCCACAGGTTCCATTGGAACGCAGACGCTTGAAATTGTCCGTGAGCAGAAGGATCTTACAGTTGTAGCTTTGGCAGCAGGTAAAAATGTAAATCTTCTGGAAACGCAGATTCGGGAATTTCACCCTAAGACAGCAGTTCTATGGGAGGAAAAAGATGCTGCAGACTTGCGGGAAAGGGTAAGGGACCTCTCAGTAAACGTGTTGTCTGGGATGGATGGTTTATTAGAGATTGCAGTAATGCCTGAGTCGGAGATACTGGTGACTGCAATTGTGGGTATGCTGGGAATCCGTCCTACGATTGCTGCCATAAAAGCAGGGAAAACAATAGCACTTGCGAACAAGGAAACACTTGTAACGGCAGGACATATCATAATGCCGCTGGCAAAGGAACATCATGCGCCCATTTTGCCAGTGGACAGTGAGCATAGTGCAATTTTCCAATCTTTGAATGGAGAACGCAAAAATACGATACACAAAATACTCTTGACAGCCTCTGGCGGGCCTTTTCGTGGGAAAAAACGTAAGGATCTAAATAATATCCGTGTGGAAGATGCATTGCGTCATCCTAACTGGTCTATGGGACCAAAGATTACGATTGATTCAGCTACGATGGTGAATAAAGGACTGGAAGTCATGGAGGCAAAATGGCTTTTTGATGTAAAACTGGATCAGGTCCAGGTAGTAGTGCATCCGCAGAGTGTCATTCATTCCATGGTAGAATATGAGGACGGTGCGGTTATTGCACAGCTTGGGACACCAGATATGCGGCTTCCCATCCAATATGCGTTATATTATCCGAAACGGCGAAGTTTGTCTGGAAAGCGGCTGGATTTCTTTCAGCTTGCCAGCCTGACTTTTGAGGAACCGGATTTTGAGACCTTTTCGGGGCTTGGCCTTGCATTTTCGGCAATGGAGCAGGGAGGCAATATTCCTACGGCTTATAATGCGGCAAATGAAAAGGCGGTATCCCTATTTTTAGATGGGCAGATTTCCTTTTTACAGATTCCAGAGATTATTCAGGCGTGCATGGAACATTGTGTGTATGAGAAGAATCCGGATGTGGGAAAGATACTTGAGACGGAAGCAGAAGTTTATGCCTTTATAGAAAGCAGGTGGTGAGATTGAATATTATAATTGCACTTATTATTTTCAGCGTCATTATTCTATTCCATGAGCTTGGACATTTTCTCCTTGCCAAAGCAAA
This sequence comes from uncultured Lachnospiraceae bacterium, assembly GCA_948688495.1. Taxonomy (GTDB): domain Bacteria; phylum Bacillota; class Clostridia; order Lachnospirales; family Lachnospiraceae; genus Petralouisia. The sequence goes on from CAPQSW010000004.1 coordinate 32,317, forward strand.
TGGTATTAAGGTAAATGAGTTTTCTCTCGGACTTGGGCCGACACTGGTGGGATTTACAAAAGGTGAGACCAAATATTCCTTAAAGCTGTTTCCCTTTGGCGGAGCTTGCATGATGGAAGGGGAAGACGGTGAGAGCCAGGATGAAAAAGCTTTTAACAGTAAATCCGTCTGGGCGCGTATCAGCGTAGTTGCTGCAGGACCCGTGTTTAATTTTATAATGGCATGGGTGTTTGCGTTAATTGTGCTTGCAGGCGTAGGATATGACCGTCCGGTATTAAGCAGTGTGCGGGAGGGATTCCCGGCAGCGGAGGCAGGTCTTATGGAGGGCGATGAGATTATTTCCATGAATGGCTCAAGGACGCATTTCTTCCGGGAAGTCAGCCAGTTTTCTATTTTCCATCCGGGGGAGGATGCAAAAATAGTCTACAAACGTGACGGCGAGCGCTACGAGACAGTATTATCCCCTAAGCTGGACAAAGAAAGCGGCAGGGAGTTATTTGGAATGAATGGAAGTTCCATGCGTCAGAGGGGAACCGTTCTACAGACAATTACACATAGCTTTTATGAGGTTCGATATTGGATCTGCAATACCGTAGAAAGTTTAAAAATGCTGGTAAGCGGCAAAGTAGGGTTAAAGGATTTATCTGGTCCTGTAGGAATTGTGAAAGTTATGGGAGAAACTTATGATACCAATGAGTCTGCCGGAGGAGTAGGGCTTGCCATTTTGAGTATGATAAATTTCTCAATTTTTCTGTCGGCAAACTTAGGGATTATGAATCTTCTGCCGCTTCCGGCTTTGGATGGCGGGAGGCTGGTATTTCTAATTATTGAAGCAATCCGCAGAAAGAAGATTTCTCCTGAGAAGGAGGGCATGGTACACTTTGTAGGGCTGGTGGCACTCATGGCATTGATGGTATTTGTAATGTTCAACGATATTAGAAATATTTTTTAGCTTTGGGCAGTGCCAAAATTGCGAGAGACAAATTGGCTGCTTGCAGGCAGATTTTAAAAGGGAAAGAAAAATGAAAAATAAAATTACCAGAAAACATACACGCGAAGTACAAATCGGCAACCGCATGATTGGCGGCGGCAATCCGATTTTAATCCAGTCCATGACAAATACAAGGACAGAGGATATCAAGGGGACAATTGCACAGATCCAGGCACTAACGGCGGCAGGCTGTGACATCATCCGTTGTGCAGTACCTACAATGGAGGCAGCCGAGGCAATTGGAGAAATCAAAAAGGGCATTACGATTCCATTGGTGGCAGACATCCATTTTGATTACCGGCTTGCGATTGCTGCTATGGAGCACGGGGCAGATAAGATTCGCATTAATCCAGGCAATATCGGGACAAAGGAGCATATTCAAGCCGTAATTGATGCCGCGAAGGAACAAAACATTCCCATTCGTGTCGGTGTCAACAGCGGTTCCTTAGAGAAGGAGCTTGTGGAGAAGTACAGCGGTGTGACTGCAGAGGGAATTGTGGAGAGCGCCTTGGATAAGGTGCATATGATTGAGGATATGGGATATGACAACTTGGTTATCAGCATTAAGTCCTCCGATGTGATGATGTGCGTCAGGGCACATGAATTGATTGCAAATGAGACAGACTATCCATTACACGTCGGAATTACCGAGTCTGGGACCCTTATCAGCGGCAATATCAAGTCGGCAATGGGTCTGGGGTTGATTTTAAGCCAGGGAATCGGAGATACCATTCGCGTATCTTTAACTGGGGATCCATTGGAGGAGATTAAATCGGCAAAAATTATCCTGCGCACCCTTGGCATACGAAGCGGTGGCATTGAGGTTGTTTCCTGCCCGACCTGTGGAAGAACCCAGATAGATTTGATTAATTTGGCAAATCAGGTGGAAAATATGGTAAGCGATATTCCCCTGAATCTAAAAGTGGCCGTTATGGGATGCGTGGTAAACGGTCCAGGGGAAGCCAAGGAGGCTGACATTGGTATAGCAGGCGGTATCGGGGAAGGACTGATTATCAAGCACGGTGAAATCTATAAGAAAGTAAAGGAGGATGAGCTGCTTTCAGCTCTCCGCTATGAACTGTTACATTGGAGTGAATAAAATATGAGTAAGCTGTTTTTTGACGTATTTCCAGATTTAAAAATCCCTTCAGAAATGGAACGGCTGATGAGTGATGTGGAGGTGACAAAAGTTGCAACCAACCGCAGCCGGGATTACCTCAGGGTGTATCTTAAAAGTTCCAGATTGATTGAGAAAAGTCGGATTTTTCATTTGGAGAAGGACATCAAAAGGCAGCTTTTTCCAAATCAGGAACTTCTCGTAAAGATTATTGAAAAATACAATCTATCCGGGCAGTATACGCCTAAGAAGCTGATGGCTATTTACCGGGACAGTATTTTGGAGGAATTTCGTGCATACAGCCATCTGGAATACAGTATCCTCAAATCTTCCCAGATTCAGTTTCCCGGGGAAAATAATATGCAGATTGTTTTTGTGGATTCCGTAATTGCACGGCAGAAATCAGAGGAGATTGTACAGATATTGGAGAAAATTATCTGTGAGCGCTGTGGCATGGATATAGATATTAAGGTGGAATACATAGAACCTGTGGAGACAAAACATAAGAAGAACAGCAATATCCGTATCCAGAATGAAGTACAGGCCATTATTGCCCAGTCTTCGTTGGGCGAGGCCGCTCAGGTGACAGATGCTCCCCGGCCTTTGGGAGAAATGCCAGTCCAGGATGCAGGAATGGCAGAATCGGGAACCTTAGATTTGGGATCCGTAGAAAGCAGTACTCCCAGCGCTGTGGCATCAAGCAGTATGGATAAAAAGCCGGCGAAAGAAACCGGACATGGGAAAAAGGACAGCTTTCAAAATAACAGAGGCAGAAAAGAATCCTATACCGGCTTTAAGCGTTCGGATAACCCTGATGTGGTTTATGGACGTGATTTTGAGGAAGACGCCATCCCCATAGAACAGATTATGGGGGAGATGGGCGAAGTTGTAATCCGCGGAAATGTACTGAATTTAGAGACAAGGGAAATCCGCAATGAAAAGACCATTATCATGTTTGCCATAACAGATTTTACCGATACCATCATGGTGAAAATGTTTGCCAAGAATGAGTTTGTGCCAGAGATTACGGCGGAAGTGAAAAAGGGAGCTTTCTTAAAAATCAAGGGCGTTACCACAATCGATAAATTTGATGGAGAGCTCACCATTGGCTCAATCACTGGAATTAAAAAGATTGCAGATTTTACCAGCAGCCGTATGGATAACAGCCCCCAAAAACGCGTGGAGCTGCATTGTCACACTAAAATGAGTGATATGGACGGTGTTTCAGAAGTAAAAGATATTATAAGCCGTGCCAGAAAATGGGGACATCCGGCGCTTGCAATCACAGATCATGGGGATGTGCAGGCATTTCCGGATGCCAACCATGCAGTTTCCCCGGAAGATGATTTCAAGGTCATCTATGGCGTGGAGGCATATCTTGTAGATGATTTGAAGAATATTGTGGAGCATGCCAAGGGGCAGAAGTTGACGGATACCTATGTGGTATTTGATCTGGAGACTACGGGATTTTCCCCCATCAATGACAGGATTATTGAGATTGGCGCGGTAAAAGTGGCTGATGGAAAGATTACGGAGCGTTTTTCTACCTTTGTCAACCCAGAGGTGCCGATTCCTTTTAAGGTGGAGGAATTGACGCACATCCGGGATGATATGGTATTGGATGCGCCCAAAATCGAGGATATCCTTTCTGATTTCATGAAGTTTTGTGAGGGCGCGGTTATGGTGGCGCATAATGCAGAATTTGACATGAGCTTTATCAGTAAAAACTGTGGGCGTCAAGGGATTCCCTGCAAATATACGGTTGTAGACACGGTAGCTCTGGCCCGTGTACTGTTGCCGCAGCTTAACAGATTTAAGCTGAACAATGTGGCGAAAGTGTTAAAAGTTTCTCTGGAGAACCATCACCGTGCTGTGGATGATGCGGCATGTACAGCGGAGATTTTTGTTAAATTCATTGACATGATGAAAGCACGGGGGATTGAGAATTTAGATCAGGTGAATGAGATGGGAAATGCGTCTGTAGATAATATCAAGAAGATGCACAGCCATCATGCCATTATTCTTGCTACGAATGATACCGGGCGCATCAATCTATACCGTCTGGTCTCTGACGCGCACTTGACGTATTTTTACCGGCAGCCAAGGATTCCAAAGAGTGAGTTTTTAAAGCACAGGGAAGGGCTTTTGATTGGATCTGCGTGTGAAGCCGGGGAATTGTATCAGGCAATCCTGCGTGGAAGCTCTGAGGAGGAGATTGCACGGCTGGTGCGGTTCTATGATTATCTGGAAATCCAGCCGTTGGGCAACAATGCATTTATGCTGCACCCGGACAAAGCGATCGTGGGTTCCGAAGATGAGTTAAAGGATATCAATCGCCGGATTGTGAAGCTGGGGGAGGAATTTCATAAGCCAGTGGTCGCGACTTGTGACGTGCATTTCCTGGATCCGGAGGATGAGGTATACCGCAGGATAATCATGGCAGGGAAGGGATTTACGGATGCAGATGACCAGGCACCGCTTTATCTTCGCACGACAGAAGAAATGCTAGAAGAATTTGCCTATCTTGGGGACGAGAAAGCAGAAGAAATCGTCATCACCAACACAAATAAGATTGCGGATATGTGTGAAAAAATCGCACCCGTAAGACCGGACAAGTGTCCGCCGGTCATTGAAAATTCGGATCAGATGCTCAGAGATATCTGTTATAACCGTGCGCACGAAATTTATGGGGAAAACCTGCCGGAAATAGTGAAAGAGCGTTTGGAGCGCGAATTGAATTCCATTATTTCCAACGGTTATGCCGTGATGTATATCATTGCCCAGAAGCTGGTATGGAAATCCAATGAAGATGGTTATCTGGTGGGTTCCCGGGGTTCGGTGGGTTCTTCTTTTGTTGCTACGATGTCGGGAATTACGGAGGTAAATCCCTTATCTCCGCATTATTACTGTAAGCATTGCCATTACAGTGATTTTGAATCCAAAGAGGTGAGGGCGTATGCCGGGCGTGCAGGGTGCGATATGCCGGATAAGAATTGCCCGGTTTGTGGAGAGCCCTTAGAGAAGGAAGGATTTGACATTCCATTTGAGACATTTCTGGGATTTAAAGGGAATAAGGAGCCGGATATTGATTTGAATTTCTCAGGGGAATATCAGAGTAAGGCGCATGCCTACTGTGAGGTTATTTTTGGCTATGGACAGACGTTCCGTGCAGGGACGATAGGTACGCTTGCGGATAAAACTGCTTTTGGATATATTAAGAATTATTACGGAGAACGGGGAATACACAAACGAAACTGCGAGATTGACCGGATTGTTAAGGGCTGTGTCGGTATCCGCCGGACGACCGGACAGCATCCGGGCGGTATCATTGTACTGCCGTTGGGGGAGGAAATTCATTCGTTTACCCCCATCCAGCATCCGGCAAATGATATGTCCACAGATATTATCACAACCCATTTTGATTACCATTCGATTGACCATAACCTTTTAAAACTGGATATTCTGGGACACGACGATCCTACCATGATCCGTATGCTGGAGGATTTGACCGGGATTGATGCCAGAAACATCCGCCTTGACGATCCAGATGTTATGTCGCTGTTTCAGAGTACGAAGGCTCTGGGAATTGAGCCTGATGACATTGGCGGCTGTAAGCTTGGTTCCCTGGGAATCCCAGAGTTTGGAACGGATTTTGTCATTCAGATGCTGATTGACACCAATCCACAGTCGTTCTCGGATCTGGTGCGTATTTCAGGATTATCCCATGGGACGGACGTATGGCTTGGAAATGCGCAGACATTGATCCAAGAGGGAAAGGCAACCATATCCACAGCAATCTGTACGCGCGATGATATTATGACGTACCTGATTGGCATGGGGATTGAGAGTGAGCTGAGCTTTACGATTATGGAGAGTGTGCGTAAGGGAAAGGGCTTAAAACCTGAATGGGAAGATGTTATGTTAGAGCATAACGTACCAGACTGGTATATCTGGTCCTGCAAGAAAATTAAATATATGTTTCCCAAAGCGCATGCGGCGGCATACGTTATGATGGCGTGGCGCATTGCTTATTGCAAGGTATTCTATCCGCTTGCCTATTACGCAGCATTTTTCAGTATCCGCGCTACTTCATTTAATTATGAGCTGATGTGCCAGGGAAAGGACAAACTGAATTATTTCCTGGCTGATTATGAGCGAAGAAAAGATACCCTGACAAAGAAAGAGCAGGATACCATAAAAGACATGAAAATTGTCCAGGAAATGTATGCCAGGGGCTTTACTTTTATGCCAATGGATATATTTAAAGCACAGGCACATACATTCCAGATTATTGATGGAAAGCTGATGCCAGCTTTAGACAGTGTGGAAGGCCTTGGTGATAAAGCAGCAGACGCCGTTGTGGAAGCGACAAAAGATGGTCCCTTTCTGTCGAAAGACGATTTTCGCCAGCGCACGAAAGTGTCCAAGACTGTTATCGATTTGATGGATGATCTTGGAATCCTGAGCGGGCTGCCGGAGTCCAACCAGTTGTCACTCTTTGACTAATAATTCAGAATCCTAAGGGCATTTGACGCCTTTGCCGGCACGCCTTAGGGTTCTGAATGGTATATTAAATGAATTTAATATAATTTTCTGCCATTTTTTCAATTCTAGCCAGTGCATATACTTCAATTCCCTGGCTGGTAAGTTTTTCACGCCCTGGCTGGAAAGATTTCTCAATGAGGACGGCAAGACCTGCAATTGTGGCATGGGACATGCGCAGCAGTCGAAGTGCCGCTGTAGCAGCCTCTCCATTTGCCAGAAAATCATCTACAATCAATACATGATCCTGATCATTAATATATTTCTTGGAAAGTGTTAGTTCATAGTTGGTTTCTTTTGTAAAGGAAGTGACCACCGTCTGGTATAGATACTGATTGAGAATCTTGGAGGGCTGTTTTTTGAGGAGAATCAGCGGAACATTCATGGCAGCCGAGGTCATAAGCGCCGGAGCGATGCCGGAGCTCTCAATGGTTGCAATTTTTGTGATTCCTTTATCGCGAAAATGATCGGCAATATCTTTCCCCATTTCCTGCATAAGTACAGGATCAATCTGGTGGTTAATAAAACTGTCTACTTTCAAAATATGTTCATTTACGGCAATTCCATCCTGTTTGATTTTATCTTCTAATAATTTCATTTAATCACCTCTGTATCTATTACTTGTAATGTTATGCGTTACGAGAGCGTTTTTTCATCTGGAAAATACATCTCATAAATATTGTCCAGAAGATATTCCAGGAAAGATTCCTCTAATTCTGGAAATTCCTCTGCGAGCAGACGGTCGATGTTTTCCGAACGCAGATAATATAATTCTTCTATGGAGATATCTCCTTCATCCACGCCATGGGAGATGGCGTCTGCGGAATAATGCTGTTGAAACCAGTTACGAACCCGGCAGATGTCGGCATCTTCTTTTGTTTTGACAGAAAAGAGCCTTTTCC
>CAPQSW010000004.1:39878-50119 GCA_948688495.1 uncultured Lachnospiraceae bacterium
TATAAAAAGCCTGGATACTTACAACAATAAAAATAAAAAACAAAATACCCAGCACGATTGTCGCTGCTATCAATGTAGCATAAGGGATATCTAAGGAAAGAATTCCTGTCCAAACAAGAATAAGGGCAGTATAACCCAGAATCCCCAAAAACATAAATGCCCAGGCGGTAGAGGACGCATCTTCTATTTTTCTGCCTGCCTCTATATAATGATGCTTCGGTCTTGCTGTTTTATCTGCCATATACTTACCTCCGTTTGTCCCCAGGCATTATCCGCCATGAATCGTAACGTCAATACTTCTATTATAAATGAAACAGACAGATATTACAATCATTTTAAAAGAATCAGCTTGCAAACAGGCATCAATTATTATATAATCTCATAAGTAATTTGTTTTAAGTCATTGAAAATGTACAATTACAGGGAAAATGGGAGAGCGTACGAGATGAATGTGGTAAAATTTCTTGGGAAAACATTAATGGCTGGACGGGACCGTCTGGCGTACCAGATGAAGGAGCACAGGAAACAGGCAGTTGCATTGCTTATGATGCTGTTTGCCATTTTGCTTTTCTTATGTCTTCGTATGGATACAGCCTTTGAATACAGGATAGACTCAATGGATACGAAAGGCGCGCTGTCCTATGATTTACAACATAAGGTATCTTATAATCAAAAATTAGATATCAAAGATGAAACGATGTTTGGCATGTCCTTCCTGTTTGACACACATGAACAGGTCAACCAGGGGGAACTTACGGTGACGTTCAATGAAGACGGTATTCCTATCCGTGAAATGACATCCAATATAGCATATTTTGCAGATAATGTATATCAGAAGTTCTATTTCGACACCCCGGTGAATATTAAAAATGAAAGTGTTTATGGCTTTACGATGACAGCCAGCTATACGAATCCTGAGGATGTGATTTCCATACAGTCGCAGAGTGAGGGAGACGGTTTACTGGCAGACGGTAAGCCTGTAGAGGATACAAGCCTGTGCTGCAGGATGATTTTTATGTTCTCATCCTTTAAAAATAAGATGCTCTTTGCACAGATATTTTTTGTGATTCTTATAGGTATTATTTTATTGTTCAAACTGGATTTTTCCAGTTTCCGGATAGGGCGGGCATTGCTCATCACCTTAGGTATCATGGTTATGCTTGAGAATGTTCTGAACAGGATTTTTAGTGAAGTAAGGGGAGAGTGGCAAGGGCGCAAGCTTGCATGGCTTGTTTTGGATTTGGTGGTGCTCTACCTTTTGGTAGTGTATTTGTACAGCAAAAAAAAGGAGTTTGCAGTAGAAAAGTTCTTTCTTGTCTCTGCGATTCCATTGATGATAATATATCTTGCATTGATGATGCCTTGGAGCGCGCCTGATACAAACAGGCATTTTAAGGCGGCGTACCGTCAGTCAAATATGCTTTTGGGGAAAGAGGAGTGGGTCATAAGAAAGGATGACGCTGAATTTTTTGACGCTGCCTTCCAGGTGCCGGGCAACCCAATGATTAAGGATGTGGAGACAATCTTGGATTATAAGTCCCTGAAGGCCCATGATACGGAGTTAATACCATGGTCTTCCCCGGACAGGCCTATGGAATATTATTCCATATTCTGTTATCTGCCACAGGTTCTTGGCATATGCCTGGCAAGGATCTTAGGATTGGGAAGCGTGCTGATGGTATATCTGGCCCGTTTATTTATAAGTATTGTTTATGTTCTGGGATGCTATCATGCGATAAAAAAAGCGCCTGTCGGGAAATTTATATTCGCTGCAGTTCCGCTTCTTCCCATGTCGTTAATGATGGGAACAGCCATCTCTTATGATCCGATGGTATTGCTTTCTACGCTTAATTTTCTGGCATGTTCCCTGAAATTGTCCAGGGAGCCGGAATCAAAAACTACACTTATGGAATGTATGGTATGGGCATTTTTAATTGGAGCTGTAAAAGGCGGTGGATACTTAATCTTCCTGCCACTGGTTTTTATCTTTTCCAGGAGGGAGAAACAGCGGCCGTTCAAAAACGGTGGGTTGATAGTGCTTGCCGGTATTGTTTCTGTTGTGCTTTTTGATGTGGTGTTACCGTCCGGGTCTTCCTTATTCCAATTTGGAGAGGCAGAATCAGGCGCATTATCTTCAGCTTATGCCCTGGCAAATCCAATAGAATACCTGCACATGAGCACAGATACCTATCTATTATCTGTAGATTCACTGATGATCAATATGGGAGGTACGGCTTTGGCCTGGCTGGAGCAGACCATTCCAGCGGCAGTAATTACCAGTCTTATGTTGATTACCGGGGTATACTGCATTTTTGAGAAGGATGATATTCGTCTTGGACAAAGGGAAAAATGGGTGTTTGGCCTCATTGTACTGCTTGAGTGTGTCCTAACGCCAATTATGTTAATGAGTTCGACGGTCGTTGGCTCAACTTATGTAATGGGGCTGCAGGGGAGGTATTATCTGCCTGTGTTGCCGCTGATTCTTTTGATTTTAACAAAGTACAAGCTCCATGATGGAGCAGAAAATGTTACCGAGGAACATGCATTAGAGATAAAGAGCAGTTGCTTTCGGGTATTTGCCATTTTATCGTGCCTATGCATCTACTACATGTTAAGACTATATCTGACGAGGTAAATATATGATCCCAATTATAATACCGGCATACGAGCCGGATCAGCGGTTGATTTCACTGCTGGAAGATTTAAATGAAAATAACATACATCCTATCATAGTCGTGAATGATGGAAGCGGCGGGCAATACCATGAACTTTTTGAACAGGCGAAGATTCTGGCAGAACAAAGCGGGGGAAGTTTGCTTGTCCATGAGGTAAACAGAGGCAAGGGCAGGGCATTAAAGACGGCATTTGATTATGTACGCAGCACATATCCCGATGCAATTGGCGTTGTAACTGCGGATTCTGACGGACAGCATACGGTCGCATGCATGAAGAAAATCCTTACAGCGTTGACGGAAAATCCAAAGGAACTGATACTTGGTGTGAGAGATTTTAGCGGGGAGGGGATACCCTGGAAAAGCCGGTTTGGAAATACACTTACCGAGAAAGTATTTGCCTATGTGGCGGGGGTTCATGTCAGCGATACGCAGACAGGGCTCCGTGGCATACCATTGTCTTTTATGGAGCAGTTATTGCATGTTAAGGGTGAACGGTTTGAATTTGAAATGCAGATGCTTCTTGAAAGCGCTGGGAAATATCCCATCCGTGAAGTTAAGATTCAAACAATCTACGACTCAGAAGAAAACCATCAGACACATTTTAACCCCGTTACAGATTCCATAAAAATATACAGGATTCTTGGAAAGAAATTTATAAAATATATTTTTGCATCCGGTTCGTCCAGTGTGATTGATGTTGCTCTTTTCACGCTTTTCTGCCATTTTTTAAGGGACATTACAGTTTCCTATGCGGCTGTGGCAACGGTGCTTGCCAGAATAATTTCGGCCGTTTACAATTATTGTATGAATTATAAAGTCGTATTTAAAAGTGGGGAGAGGGTTAGTTCTTCTGGATTAAAATATGGGCTGCTGGCAATTATTCAAATGTCAATGAGCGCTTTGTTTGTCACACTCGGTATCCGGTATCTGAGATTTATGCCGGAAGTATTGGTGAAGATTGTTGTAGATACCGTCTTGTTTTTTGTCAGTTACCATATTCAGCAGAGATATGTTTTCCAAAAAACGCAGAAGACAAAAATGCAGTGATGGAGTGAGAACAAATGAAGATAACGATATTGGCAGTTGGAAAGGTAAAAGAAGGTTTTTACAGGCAGGCAATCGAGGAATTTGAAAAGAGGCTTGGCCGTTACTGTAAGCTTGAGATTATTGAAGTGGCGGATGAAAAGACGCCGGATGGTGCCAGCAGGGTGCAAAAGATGCAGATTCTTGAGAAAGAGGGTCTGCGCCTATCCAAGTATCTGAGAGAGGATGCATGGGTCTGTGCCCTTGCCATTGATGGAAAAATGTTAGATTCCGTGGAGTTGTCTATGCAGCTTGAACAGCTAGGCATTTCCGGTATCAGTCACATTCAGTTTGTAATCGGAGGGTCTTTGGGGCTTTCCGATTTTATTTTAAAGCGGGCGGATTATAAACTCAGCTTTTCCAAGATGACATTTCCACATCAGTTGATGCGTGTAATCCTGCTGGAGCAGGTTTACCGGGGGTATAAGATTATGATGAAGGAGCCATATCACAAGTAGGGGCGAAAGTGCAGATATTTTCTTTTTGCCAGTGATTTATACAGATGATTATAACCAATATTTTCCTTGCGATTTAGATAGGCTCCATCAAACTAAAGCTATCCGATGAGTTAATCCGGTTCTTACAGAACAATGGCGGCACACCACCAGACGGTGCGCCGTCTGTTTGTCAGGCTTTAGCTTACAGTAAAAAAACCTCCAATGTTACGGGTGAGCTAGTAAAAAAGAACAAATAGTAAAAGTCCTTTAGGACTTAGTACAGAATGATGTTGCGGCTGGCGAACTTTTCGATGAGTCTTTAGACTCCAGAGCCGGTAATGAGCCCTTATAGGGCGTGAGCAAACCACCGGCTAAGCTGGTGGTTCTGATTTTCTTTTGCTGAGTATGCTGTTATGGTAATCCATGGAATAAGTGACATCCTCGCCAAACCATTCCAGAGGAGTGAAGGCATTGGCATCTTCCTCTGTGGGAAACTCTACTTCTGCAAGAATGAGGGGTGCAAGTTCCCCTTCAAAGATATCCAGTTCAACCGTAAACCCTGAATCCATGGGAATCAGGTATCTCTTTTTGGAAATCAAGATACTGTCTATTTTGGGCAGTAAATGTTCGTAAGCTTCCCTGGTAAGCGGAAGGTTGTATTCTTCCCGTACCATAAGCCCTCTGGATTTGTAGGTCAGATAATATTCTTCATCCTGTCTGCGGATGCGTACGACCGGGTCAGTACACAGATAGCCCTGTTCAATCTGGTGGAAGGGATAATCATTCAGATTGTCAGGCAGGGATTTTACTAAAAATTTGCGTTCAATTTCCATTGAGGATTCTCCTGTTTTACAATTTTTATATGCTTCCAGAATCATAATGAAAGCAGAAAATATAAATTATTATAAGGCAGAATGTGTAGATTGTAAAGGATGAAAGTCATTGACCAGCTCTGACGAGTAAACTTTTTTTATAGTTATCTGAGCCGGAATTCACCTTCTTCCCGGATCTGCTTCAGCAGGGACAGCAGACCGGGAAAAAACGGTTGATCGCTTTTAACAGTTCACACGAAAGATGAAACTGGGCCAGGTGTTTCCTTGTTTCTGCTCTGGTGATTTTTCTTTTATTTTAAATCTTTCTTTAGCGTTTGTAAATTCTCATTCATTTTTCTGACATTCTTTCTGCCGATGGTAAACTGTATGATCCACACAATTGCAAAAATGAGTGCAAAAATTCCAAAATAACTTAAAAACCCGACAATGCTGTGTTCCATCCAATAAGTAAAATATGCTATCGGCATCATGATGGCGGAGACAATCAGAAAATAAATGCCGGTCTGTTTCGAGATACCCCAATGTTCAATTTCCCAGATGGCGGAGCTTGCAGAGAACCCCATGCCCAGCACGCCGCAGAGGATTGTCTGTAAAATAACGGCATTGATTTCACTGCCTGCGGCAGTAGCCAATTCGGGTACGAACGGCGTGTAATATCCCTGTGCCCAGATTAGGGAAATAATAATGGAAATCGTCTGTCCAATGGTGATACCGATGGGAAAGCCCATGGCCAGGCGTAACATAACTTTCTTTTTCATAGTTATCACCTCATATTCCTAATAGTTTTTTGATTTTGGATACATAACGCCGGGAGACGTATGTGACTGTGCTGTCTGACAGCCTGACGCAGATGGTGCCGGTAAAGTTGAAATCAAAGTGGCTGACTTTTTTCAGATTGATAATCTCTGAATTAGAAATCCGCACAAACCAGCGTGCGTCCAAACGTTCCTCCAACTCATACAGTCTCTGGCGCAGGATGTATTCGCCTTCTGTGGTCACGGCAAAGACTTTCTTGTCGCCGGCGTAAATTCGAATGAGATCTGCCTGATCCAGTATTTTAATTTTACCGTTCTTACTGCCGGAAATAATCTGCGATGTATCCTCGGATAATTTCTTTAGCATATGATTGACTTCGTCCGTCACCGCAGAGGTCAGAATAAGGACCCTTGGCTCGGTGCAGGAACTGTCAATTTTTATTTCTACCTGCATGGGTTCACCTCCTTGTGTGACATCATTATAGGAAAAAAAATTATGGCGTTCAATAGTTTTGCGACAGACGGTTAGCTAGGGAATACAGGTGGCGCAAAAGAATCGGCGAATCTTGATTTTTGGCAGCAGGAGTATTATGATAATAGACGGATATCCCACCAAAGTATGAAGTTTTTTGGGGGACAGACTTATTAAAATGGAGGTAATAATGATGTTGTTTGTAGAATACCCAAAATGCTCTACCTGTCAGAAAGCAAAAAAATGGCTGGATGCACATAACCTGGAATATACGGACCGTCATATTGTTGAGGATCATCCCTCCTATGACGAGTTAAAAGAGTGGTACGAAAAGAGCGGGCTTCCCTTAAAAAGATTTTTTAATACCAGCGGGATTTTGTACCGGGAAATGCAATTAAAAGAAAAACTTCCCGGCATGAGCGAGGAAGAAATGCTAAAGCTGCTTGCCACGAATGGAATGCTGGTAAAACGACCGCTCATTGTTGGGGATGATATGGTACTTACCGGCTTTAAGGAAAAAGAGTGGCTCGAGAAATTTGATATTGATTGATAGGTTTTTCTTAGAACAAAGTGTGCAAGCCCACTTTAACCGCCTTACCCTCACTTTGGGGGGAATGGTTGCTTTGCGGCTATTTTTCTATAAGACAAAAATAAATCCCCCCGCCCGGCATAATCCTGAGCAGGGGGATTTCTATATTACAAATTCCTGTATTTTGGACACTCGATTACTGCTGTCCGCCAGACATCTGCTGTTCCTGTTTCATGATCATCTTCTTAACCATCTCACCGCCGATAGAACCAGCCTGGGCAGAAGTTAAGTCACCGTTGTAGCCTTCCTTTAAAGGTACTCCGATTTCAGATGCAACTTCCTGTTTAAAACGGTTCATAGCCTCTTTTGCCTGAGGTACTGCCATCTTGCTGGTGTTAGATCCAGAATTGCTTGTCATTTGATTCACCTCCAAATGTTATTCTTTTTTTGTTTTACTGATAAGGACATCATTCCGAAATGGTTCATTCTATGGAATGATGTCCGTTCCGAAATTCCGTCGCTTATCATGGTGTTATTATTTGTCAAGAAAAATAAATTATGAATGGAAATTTATGGTGAAATGCGACCTTGTTATATATGGACTTATCGTATATAATAAAATGCAAGAGGAGCATGGTTCCATGGATGCAGAAAATTTGAAGATTTGAAAATTGATTTTTCCGCGATAGAGATAAAATAATTGGCAGGATTACAGAAGATGATGTATGACAAAGACATTCGGGAACCGCTGTTTGAGTTCCTGGAGGAATACTATGGAAAAGTACGCATTATAGAGGAAAAGAAGATGGGCAGGTCCCGGGCTGATGTGGTGATGGTATTGCCGAGTGCTGTCTGCGGACTGGAGATTAAAAGCGATGCCGATACCTATGCCAGATTGAGCCGACAGGTGAAGGATTACGACCAGTATTACGATTATAATTATATTGTGGCAGGAACCAGCCATGCCCATCATGTGGCAGAGCATGTGCCGGGCTGGTGGGGGATTATCACGGTGGAGATGGAAGATGGCAGGCCGGATTTCTACTGCCTGCGCAGTCCACAGCAGAATCCCAAGGTGGACTGGAAGAAGAAAATGAGCCTGCTGTGGAGGCCGGAGCTTGTACATATCCAGGAATTGAACCAGATGCCCAGATATAAGGACAAAAGCAAGCAGTTTGTAATAGAGAAAATTCTTTTGAAAGTCCCAAAGGACAAGCTGTACCAGCAGATCAGCCAGGAGCTTTTTGAACGGGACTATACGAAGATTGAGGAGGAAATCAGGGCGTATAAAAAGGGAAGGCGAAAACATTCCCAAACAAAATAAAATTTTGAGGTATTGACCAGTTATTTGGCAAAATAAAAACGGAGGTAAAAACATGAAAAAAATTGGAATTTTTCTGGCAGATGGATTTGAGGAAATTGAGGGGTTGACGGTCGTGGATATTCTGCGCCGCGCCGGAATGGAAGCAAAGATGATTTCCATTATGGGCAGGAAGGAAATCTGCGGTTCCCATAAGATCAATGTAGGGGCAGATGAGCTCTTTGAGAACGTGGATTTTGCAGAGTTGGATGGAGTTGTCCTGCCGGGTGGTATGCCGGGAACGATCAATCTGGGAGAACATGCTGGAGTAAATGAAGTAATCAAATCTTTTGCGTCAGAGGAAAAGCTGGTGGCAGCGGTCTGCGCAGCGCCAAGTGTCTTAGGACAGGCAGGCCTTCTGCATGGAAAGAAGGCGACATGCTATCCGGGGTATGAGGATAAGCTTGCCGGGGCTGAGGTAGTGTATGACGAGGTGGCAGTAGCTGGAAATATCATTACAAGCCGGGGCATGGGCACGACCATTGCTTTTGCACTTCGGATTACGGCATATCTGGCTGGGGAAGATAAGGCAAACGAGCTTGCGGAAAAAATAATTTACAAGCAATAATTTTAGGGAATGAAAAGCCTCTCTAATAAATATACATGATACAAAAGAAAAATGCCCGTTTGTAATAAGGGCAGGAGTGATGATTATGTTGAAAAATCTTAAAGTAACATCGTTCATCTTGGTATTGGGTATATTTGTGGGGGCTTTTTTTCTGGGACGTTTTGCGGCTCAGGTGGTACCAGTGGCAGTCACGGCAGTCCAGTCTGGGGCGGATGGCAACTGGGGCCTGAGTTTTCAGGAGGAAGGCCAGCCGCCAGTTGCTAATGCTACATTTGAGGAATTAGCGAAATATAACGCCTTCTATGCACAGGATACCCAGGACAAAGTGCTTTATCTTACCTTTGACTGTGGGTATGAAAATGGAAATACACCGCCTATCCTGGATGCACTGAAAAAGCACAATGCCAAGGCCACATTTTTTATTGTGGGGAATTATCTCAGTACCAGCCCGGATCTTGTGAAACGCATGGTGGAGGAAGGACATATTGTGGGAAACCATAGCTATCATCATCCAGATATGTCTACAATGGGCAAGGAGGAATTTGCAGCAGAGTTGGGGGAACTGGAGTCTTTGTATGAGCAGACCGTTGGAACGCCTATGACGAAATATTACCGTCCTCCCCAAGGGAAATACAGTGACAGCAGCCTGCAGATTGCCAAGGATTTGGGTTATAAGACTTTTTTCTGGAGCCTTGCCTATGTGGACTGGAATCAGGACAGCCAGCCCAGCCATGAAGAAGCTTTTGATAAGCTGATGGGCCGGGTGCATCCAGGAGCGATTGTCCTTTTACATAATACGTCAAAGACCAATGGAGAGATTCTTGACGAACTTCTGACAAAATGGGAGGAGCTTGGATACACCTTCAAATCCCTGGAGGAGATGGCGGGTTGAGGTCGCAACGTTTCGTTTCTTTGCGATACCAGTAAAGTGCTTTCAGGCTGAAATAGCCATAACCGATTGCAATCACAAGCAGCATAAGAGGGAAGATGCCGCCAATCATTCTGCCTAGCGCAAAAGGCAGTTCAAACAGGAATGCCATCAGGAACTTTAAGCCGTTTAGTTCCCAAAGTCCCGGCGTGTAGAACAGATTTTTCCAGCCGGTGGGGGAAGGGAAATGGAAATTGTTCCAATATGCAATAAACAGCGGAAGATATATAGCAAACATCATTAACCAGTAGCTGGAAATCCGGCGGTAGCGGGCTGCCTTGGAAGGGGAATCGGAGAAGATTTCTTCCTGGCAGTCCGGGCGCGTTCTCTCAAAATACTGGTTCCCTTCTGATTTCTTACCGGCGACATGATGCCAGCCGTAATCTTCAAATAAGGTCAGGTAATCCATGAAATCTTCCCTTTTGGAAAAGGTACGGAAATCCATCCGCACCAGAGGCAGGTGTTGTTCTGCGTTTGCGGCAGAAGGAAGTTCCTCAAATACATATTGTCCCAGGGATGATACATGTTTCAGGCGGTAGCCCTGGGCGATGATGGCGTTAATCCATGCTTCTTCTTTGTCAATATTTATAAATATTTTGAA
>CAPQSW010000004.1:50129-64917 GCA_948688495.1 uncultured Lachnospiraceae bacterium
TGGCTCCTTTCTATAAGTCAGAAATTGCGTGGTGGGAATGTCTTTTCTATAGATCATGGTTTTCCGCCACCTGTACCAGATAGCGAAGGCGTTTTGCTTCCAGGCCTAATACCTCCCGGCCCAACTCGGTGGTCTGGTAGACTTTTCTCCTCTTATCTTCACTTTTCACAGAGCGGATGAGCTTTTGTTTTTGCAGATTTTCAATTGCACCGTACATGGTTCCGGCTGCAATCCGCACATTCCCGTCGCTCAATGCTTCTACCTTCTGCATAATGTAATAACCATGGCCCGGTTCCAGCAGTGCCACCAGGATATACCAGGTAGTTTCCGTAAGGGGCAGATAGCTGCTTAAATTCATGCGTTGTCTCCTTTCCTTTGTATTTTAAAGTGTACAGTTAAAATATACAGTTAAACTATATAATTGAATTATATACAGTTCAACTGTATATGTCAAGAATTTGTATTGACAAACACGGCCATTTTATGTATGATACAGTTACTTTAACGATTTAAAGTTTGAAAATCCAAAGTAAAAATATTTGTTCTATCTAATTTGAAAGCTACATGGAATGGAGGATATAAAAATGTCAATGGAAAATTACAATAACAGGACGCTTATGGATTACAGCCCGGACATTAAAGTGCTGGACTGCACGATGAGGGACGGAGGGCTTGTAAATAACTTTGCGTTTTCCGAGGAATTTGTCCGCGATTTATACGAGGCCAACATAAAAGCAGGCGTTGATTATATGGAGTTTGGCTATAAGGCATCTAAAGAATTATTTGACCCTAAGGAATTTGGAAAATGGAAATTCTGTGAAGAGAAGGATATCCGTGCTGCTGTAGGTGACAATAAGTCTGCCTTAAAGATTTCTGTCATGGCGGATGTTGGGCGTTGCGATTACAAGAAAGATATTCTGCCAAGAAAAGACAGTGTCATAGATCTTGTGCGGGTGGCGACTTACATACACCAGATTCCAGCCGCCGTTAAGATGATAGAGGATATCAAGAAAAAGGGATATGAGGTGACGGTAAATATCATGGCGGTGTCCAAAGTCAACAGTGATGACCTGGATGCAGCCTTACAGATCCTTGCACAGAGTTCTGTGGATGCCATTTATCTCGTAGATAGTTTTGGCTCGTTTTACCCGGAACAGGTTACGAAGCTCTCGAGGAAATATGTGGAGATTGCGGATACTTCCGGGAAAATAGTCGGAATCCATGCACACAACAACCAGCAGCTTGCATTTGCCAATACGATAGAGGCCTGCCGTATGGGAGTATGCCTTCTGGATGCAACGGTAAACGGCATGGGGCGCGGAGCAGGGAATTGTTTCTTAGAAGCGCTTCTCAGCTTCCTAAAGAATCCGAAGTATGATGAAATACCCATCATAAGGTTTGTGGAAAAACATATGCTCAAGCTGAAGGAAGAAGGTGTAGTCTGGGGCTACGACATCCCCTATCTGCTGACCGGGATTTTAAACAGCCATCCATCGACAGCTATCAAATTTATTAAAGATAATAGAACGGATTACACAAGACTGATGCAGGAACTGATGGATCTTGAATAGGAAGACAGAAAGCCCCTTAGACAATCTGTAGTAATGTGGATGAAGATTGTCTAAGGGGTTTGTATTAATCCAAAACAGTTTATTTTATTTTGACCTTTTTGGATTGGAAGGCGCTGGTATAGGTCTTTCCTTTGTAAGTCTTATAGGCTTTTACGGTGAACGTATATGTTGTCCCTGATTTCA
The DNA here is from genome assembly GCA_948688495.1 of uncultured Lachnospiraceae bacterium. GTDB lineage: Bacteria > Bacillota > Clostridia > Lachnospirales > Lachnospiraceae > Petralouisia. The sequence continues at coordinate 51,884 of CAPQSW010000004.1, forward strand.
GTCGTGTCTTTGTATATTTAAGGCCCTTGAGGCTTTTTATTTTTTTCCAGTTTTTCTGTGTTTTGGTCTTATAGTAAACGGTATAGCCGGTTGCTCCTTTTACCTTATTCCATTTTATAGTGGCTTTTTTTCTTCCAGGTGTTACTTTGAAACTTACTTTGTTCGGAGCTGTTGCCGTATACAAAGATGTGTAGGATTTGCTCGTTATCTGCTTCCCGGTCTGGGATTTTATGTAAGCTTTCACAGCAAAACGGTAAGTATTGCCGGGGGTAAGTTTTTTTATGGTATAGGAATTGGTATTGCTTGTCAGTGTTGTTTTTGCAATCCATTTTTTCCCGGCACTGTTATATTGATAAATGATATATCCCTTTGCCCCTGGAATCTTTTTCCAGGTTAGTTTGACGGTTTTAGCGGTGCAGGCAGAAGTTTTCAGCCCGGAAACATTAGATATAGTGGGAGCTTCTATCGTGGGCTCGTTTGTTATGGGTTCATTTGATTTGATTTTTTCTATTTCTTTGTATATATCTGCTGCAGGCTGATAGCCTAAGGTGAGGTTCTGTATTTTATTATTCTTATCAATCAATACGATATATGGAAAAGTTCCGCCGTCGTGTCCATAAAGTTTTAAGTAACTTAATGCGAATTTATAATTGAGCATAGCCTCATCGTGGCAGAATAGAATGCCCTTATCTGGGAAATTACCCGCAAAAGTTTTGGTGTCAGACAAGGAATTGCCCATCACGTCCGCGAAAATCACACGTATATCTTTGTCGTTGATCCAGCTGCTGTCACATATTTCTTTTAATGTTGCTTTTGTGAAATTACAGTTTACATTACCGAACAGCAGGACAGTGATTTTATTGGGATCTGCTTTTGTGGAAACAATGGTGTTATCTATGCTGTTCAGGCCATATGCAAAGTTTTCGAGGCCAGAATCCGAACCGGAAGGGGGTGTTGTACTTCCTCCACTGCTTATATCTGCAAATTTCTTGATTTCAGTTAAAATTTCATCAGCAGTCTTTTGATTTGTTAAAATATCCTGTATCTTATTATTCTTGTCAATCAGTACAATCATAGGAAGCTTGTTGCTGTCAAGACCCGTCAGTTGTTTATAATTGTACATGATTCTAGGAATCAGGTCAGAATCGTCATGATAGCAGAATGTCATGTCAGGACACTGGTAGCCTTGCTCATAAGCCAGGACCTCCTCCTGGGTGTGCAGGTTACAGTCAGCGAAAATTACCCGAATATCGGAACGCTTCACCCAGTCGCAGGTGGAGATGCTGTTTAAGGTGGATCTTGTATAACTGCATCCCGTGTGGCCGAAAATCAGGACAGTTGTTTCATTTGGATTCGCTTTTGTGGAAACAGCGGTACCGTTTGTGGATGTGAGGGTATATATGGGGTTTTCAATGTTAGACTGGCGGTCAGCAGCCTGTGCGGTTCTTCCTGGTATCATGTATGATAAAGGGAGAAATAGCAGCACAAGGAGCGCAATCTGATATAGTCTGTGTTTGTGGTAAAATGCTTCTTTTGTCATAGTGTAACCTCCTGAATTTTATATGTTTTAATATAATATTTTATAGCCGCGAGGATATGCGGTATTTTATTGTAATAATAGCATATCATTTATGTGCTTACAACTAATATATTGAAGCTATTCCGCCTCCTGTGTTATTATTATATTAGGAAACCGCTGTACGTATGAAAGCATAGAAACTGGAGGTTGTAATCATCGGATATTACCTCAAGATTCCAACTGTAAAAAAATGCTGGTATTTTTGCAAGGAGTGTGCTATAATCACAAGATGATTGTGTAATTTGGAATTAAATCACAAAAATTCTTTAAGAAACGTAATACTGGATGATATATATTTAAGGAGGAAATTATTGGAAATGAGTGTACAGGTAGAAAATTTAGAAAAGAACATGGTAAAGCTGACGATTGAGGTGCCGGCAGAAGAACTGGAAAAAGCAATGCAGGCAGCTTATTTGAAAGAGAAAAGCAGAATCAGCCTTCCAGGTTTCCGTAAGGGCAAGGTGCCAAGGGCAATGATTGAGAAAATGTATGGACCGGAGATTTTCTTCGAGGATGCAGCAAATATGCTCATTACCCAGGAATATCCCAAAGCAGTGGAGGAGTCAGGTGCAGACATTGTATCCAGGCCGGAAATTGATGTAACACAGATTGAAAAAGGAAAGCCTTTCATCTTTACGGCGGAGGTTGCTGTGAGACCGGAAGTGACGCTTGGAGAATATAAGGGAATTTCTGTCACAAAGACGGATATTACCGTAACAGAGGAAGAACTGAATGAAGAAATTGACAAAGAGAGAAAGAGCAATGCAAGAACGATTACCGTAGAGGACCGTGCGGTTGCAGACGGTGATACGGCGGTTATTGATTTTGAAGGATTTGTTGACGGCATTGCATTCGAGGGAGGAAAGAGTGAGAATCACTCCCTGGTAATCGGTTCCCATTCCTTCATTGAGGGATTTGAGGAGCAGTTGATCGGAAAGAACAGCGGGGATGAGTTTGATGTGAATGTTACATTCCCGGAGGAATATCATGCAGAAGAACTGGCAGGCAAGCCGGCAGTATTTAAAGTAAAAATTAATGAAATTAAGACAGAGGAATTGCCAGAGCTTGATGATGAGTTTGCACAGGATGTGTCTGAGTTTGATACTCTGGAAGAATACAAGAAGGACGTGGAGAAGAAGCTTGTGGAACGCAAAGAGGCAGAAGGAAAGCGTGCGCAGGAGAATGAAGCAATTGATAAGATTGTAGAAACTTCAAAGATGGAGATACCGGATGTGATGGTAGACAGTCAGGCGCGTTCTATGGTAGATGATTTTGCGAACAGGATTTCCCAGCAGGGATTATCCATGGAGCAGTATATGCAGTTCAGCGGAACAAACATGGAGCAGATGTTGGAGCAGATGCAGCCGGAGGCGTTAAAGCGTATCCAGTCTACGCTGGTGCTGGAAGAAATTGCCAAGAAAGAGGATATTCAAGTGTCTGAGGAAGATGTGGATGCGGAGATTCAGAAAATGGCGGGTATGTATGGCATGCAGGCAGAACAGTTAAAAGAGTATATGGGAGAGTCTGAGAAAGAATCCATGAAGATGGAGATTGCAGTCCAGAAAGCGATAGATTTGATAATGGAGCATGTAAAGGAGGAAGGTAAATGAGTTTAGTACCTTATGTCGTTGAGCAGACCAGCAGGGGAGAGCGGTCTTACGATATTTATTCCAGACTGTTAAAGGACAGGATTATATTTTTGGGAGAAGAAGTAAACGAGACAACAGCAGGTCTTGTGGTGGCTCAGCTTCTGTTTTTGGAATCTGAGGATCCTGGCAAGGATATCCATTTATATATCAATTCCCCGGGCGGCGTGGTGACGGCGGGCCTGGCAATTTATGATACGATGAATTACATCAAGTGCGATGTGGAGACCATTTGCATCGGACTTGCAGCGAGCATGGGGGCCTTTCTGCTGGCAGGTGGAACGAAAGGCAAGCGTTTTGCGCTTCCCAATGCAGAAATTATGATTCATCAGCCTTCTGGCGGAGCCAAAGGACAGGCAACAGACATCCAGATTGTTGCAGACAATATTTTAAAAACAAAGAAACGTTTAAATACGATTTTGGCAGAGAATACAGGACAGCCATATGATGTGATTGCAGCGGACACGGAGCGTGATAATTACATGTCTGCAGACGAGGCAAAAGAATATGGTTTAATAGATGGCGTGATTACAAACAGAAAGTAAGAGTTAGGGACAGCGAGCATATGCCACTGTCCCTTTTGAAAAATTTCATGTGAAAGGTGAGAACAGGATTATGGCTGGAAGATTTGAGGAGAAAATACGCTGCTCTTTCTGCGGCAAGACAGATGGCCAGGTGCGCAAAATGATTGCAGGCCCCGACGCATATATTTGTGATGAATGTGTAGATATATGTGCAGAGATTATTGAAGAGGAACTGATGGAGGAGGAAGAATCCATACAACCGGAGACAGAAGAAATCAATTTGTTAAAGCCGGAGGAGTTAAAGAGCTTTTTGGATGAATATGTCATTGGCCAGGAGGAAGCAAAGAAAGTACTTTCTGTTGCCGTCTATAATCATTATAAAAGGATTCTTGCACCGGCAAATCTGGGTGTGGAATTACAGAAAAGCAATATACTGATGTTAGGGCCTACCGGATGCGGGAAAACATTGTTAGCGCAGACGCTGGCACGTATCCTGAATGTTCCGTTTGCCATCGCGGATGCTACTGCATTGACAGAGGCTGGGTATGTGGGCGAGGATGTAGAGAATATTCTGTTGAAGATCATTCAGGCGGCAGAATATGATATTGGGCGTGCCCAGATGGGAATTATTTATGTAGATGAGATTGATAAGATTACAAGAAAGTCGGAGAATCCTTCCATTACGCGGGACGTGTCAGGAGAGGGTGTACAGCAGGCGCTTCTGAAAATTCTTGAGGGAACGGTGGCCAGTGTTCCACCACAGGGCGGCAGAAAACATCCCCAGCAGGAATTAATTCAGATTGATACCACGAACATTCTCTTTATCTGCGGCGGTGCTTTTGAGGGTCTGGATAAAATTGTGGAGACGAGAATGGATCAGAAATCTATGGGATTTGGTGCAGAGATTGCGGATAAACGAGAGAAGGATGTTGGAGTGGTTTTGAAGAATGTACTTCCCCAGGATCTTGTGAAGTTTGGATTGATACCAGAATTTGTCGGTCGTGTGCCGGTAACAGTTTCGCTTGATTCTTTGGATAAGGATGCTTTGGTGCGTATACTGAAAGAACCTAAAAATTCCCTGATCCGCCAGTATCAGGCGTTGTTTGAGCTGGACGGCGTAGAGCTCCTTTTTGATGAGGAGGCAGTGGGTGCAATTGCTGAAAAGACGTTGAAGCGTAAGACCGGTGCCAGGGGCCTGCGTGCTATTGTAGAAAAGGTATTAATGGATCTGATGTACCGTGTGCCTTCTGATGAGACGATTTCAAGCTGCAGGATTACAAAATCTGTCGTTGAGGATGAAGATGATGTAGAAATCATATATCACAACAGTGAGAGTAAATCTGCCTGAGGAGAGATAACATATGTGTGAAGAGTATAGAAGAATTCCAGCAGTGGCACTGAGAGGTATGACAATTCTTCCTGGAATGGTGGCGCATTTTGACGTAAGCAGAAACAAGTCCATCCGGGCAATTGAGAATGCTATGGTGGAAGACCAGACCATATTTCTGGTGACACAGAAGAATATCAACAAGGAAGACCCGATGGCAGAAGATTTGTTTGAGGTCGGAGTGCTTGCGGTGATAAAGCAGGTAATCAAGCTTCAGAATAATGTTGTCCGAGTACTGATTGAGGGAGAACAGCGGGCGAGGCTGGTGAAACTGATTATAGAGGATTCACTTTTTGCAGAGATCGAGGTTTTAAGGGAGAAGAAAGAGGAATTGTCTGAGGATATTAAAGAGGCAATGATACGTGGTATGAAAGAGACTTTTGGGCGTTACTGCGTGTTGAATCCAAAGCCAGGCAAGGAACTTGCAAAACAGATACAGGATATCCATGATCTCGGCAGGCTTTTAGATGATATTGGGAATAACCTTCCGCTGCCTTTTGAAGAAAAACAGAGGATACTGGAGGCAGGGACACTTCAGGAACGCTATGAGACCCTGATGATTATCCTGATGAATGAAACCAACATTATTCAGATTAAGACGGAGTTTCAAAGCAAGGTCAAGGAAAAGGTTGACAAGAATCAGAAAGAGTATATTCTGCGTGAGCAGATGCGGTTAATCCGTGAGGAGCTGGGAGAGGACAATACGGTATCGGAGGCAGATCATTTTCTGGAGGAGACAGAAAAACTTGAGGCTGACCAGGAAGTAAAGGATAAGCTGAAGAAGGAAATCGACCGGTTTAAAAATGTATCCAGCAATTCTTCCGAGAGCGCGGTCATCCGGGGATATATTGAAACATTGTTGGAGCTTCCCTGGAACAAGGCGTCCAAGGACAATAAAAATCTATCTGATGCGGAGCGTATTTTGGATGAGGACCATTATGGCATGGAAAAGGTCAAGGAGCGCATGCTGGAGTTTCTTGCGGTACGCAATTTGACGGAGAAGGGGGATAGTCCTATCATTTGCCTTGTAGGACCTCCCGGGACGGGTAAGACCAGTATCGCCCGTTCTGTAGCCCGTGCTTTAGATAAAAAATATGTCAGGATCAGTCTGGGCGGTGTCCGGGATGAGGCGGAAATCCGCGGTCACAGAAAGACTTATGTCGGCGCGATGCCGGGACGTATTGCGAATGGACTTAAATATTCCGGTGTGAAAAATCCGTTGATGCTTCTGGATGAGATAGACAAGATTAGCAGTGATTACAAAGGAGATACAGCATCTGCGCTGTTAGAGGTTTTGGACAGTGAACAAAACAGCAGATTCCGGGATCATTATGTGGAGCTTCCGATTGATTTGTCGGAAGTGTTGTTTATTGCTACCGCCAATTCCTTACAGGATATCCAAAGGCCGCTGTTAGACCGGATGGAGATTATTGAGGTCAGCAGTTATACTGAGAATGAGAAGGCGCATATCGCCAGGGAACATCTCATAGCAAAACAGATGGAGAAGAACGGCTTAAAGCCGGGGCAATTGTCCATCAGTGACCGTGCATTAGAAAAATTGATCCGTGGCTATACAAGAGAGGCAGGGGTCCGTAATCTGGAGCGCAAGATCGGTGAGATTTGCCGGAAAGCAGCAAGGGAGCTGTATAACGAGGAGTTTTCAGCAAAACAAGGGGAATCTGTGGTTGAAAATCAGGATAATCCGCGCAAGAAGAAAAAGAGTATTAAGGTTACGGAAAACAGATTGGAGAAGCTGCTTGGAAAAGAAAAATATAATTATGATGTTATCAATGAGAATGATGAGGTCGGCATTGTACGCGGGCTTGCCTGGACAAGTGTAGGCGGAGATACATTGCAGATTGAAGTCAATATTATGCCCGGAAAGGGAGAGTTCCAGCTTACAGGGCAGCTTGGAGATGTAATGAAAGAATCTGCCCAGGCGGGAATCAGCTATATCCGTTCTGTCAGTGAGCAGTATCAGATTGATAAAGATTTCTTTAAGGAATACGATATCCATATCCATATACCGGAAGGGGCAGTGCCCAAGGATGGCCCATCTGCGGGAATTACAATGGCGACGGCAATGTTGTCGGCAATCACCAAGCGTAAAGTGCGTAAGGATGTAGCGATGACGGGAGAAATTACACTCCGTGGGAGAGTGTTGCCGATTGGCGGCCTGAAAGAGAAAACATTGGCAGCAAAAAATGCCGGAATTAAGACTATCTGCGTGCCAAAGAAAAATGAGCCGGATATTGAAGAAATATCCCAGGAAATCAAAAAAGGCCTTGAGATTATATTTGTTGAAAATATGGAACAGGTATTAGAGACGGCGCTGGTATAATCCGCACGAATTAAGGAGCAAACAATATGGTAATCAAATCAGTAGAATTGGAAATCGTCTGTGGTGTCACCAGTAAGCTGCCGGATACGGATAAGCCGGAAGTTGCATTTGCGGGGAAATCTAATGTAGGCAAGTCTTCGCTGATTAATGGGTTGATGAATCGGAAGGCATTGGCACGGACATCTTCGCAGCCAGGGAAGACACAGACAATCAATTATTATAATATTAATCAATGTATGTATCTGGTAGATCTTCCTGGTTACGGTTATGCCAGGGCAAGTGTCAAAGAGAAAGAAAAATGGGGGAAGATGATTGAAAATTACCTTCATACATCTAAGAAGCTGCAGGCAGTATTTTTGCTGATTGATATACGCCATGAGCCGTCTTCCAACGATAAGCAGATGTACGATTGGATTGTCTATCAAGGTTATAATCCTATAATTATTGCAACAAAACTGGACAAGATTAAGAGAAGCCAGATCGCAAAGCACGTCAAAATGATAAAAACAGGACTTGATGTGAAACCAGATACCATTGTTCTTCCGTATTCTGCCCAGACAAAGCAGGGGCGGGAGGAAATCTGGAGTGTGATAGACGAATTGCTGGGGTTTGCACAGGATGTTTCCAGGGATTCCCGGGGAGAAAAGAATGAAGAAACATAAATATCTGTTTGTGTTTTCTATGTTGTTTACGATTACGCTTATATGCGTGATATTCACAAGAGTATATGTCAGCAGGGAAGGATATGAATCTGAAAAACAGAAGATACATGTGGTAACCTCGTTTTATCCGATATATATAGCGGCCCTCAATGTGGCTGGTGACAGTCCAGGTATTATTCTGGAAAATTTAAGCGAGCCGCAGACTGGATGCATGCATGATTACCAGCTTACGCCGCAGGACATGATTCTTTTGTCCAAGGCAGACCTATTCCTGGTAAACGGTGGTGGAATCGAGAGTTTTCTTGCTGATATCGGTCAGGAATATCCCAGCCTTGCAGTTTCTTATGCTTCCAAAGACCTGGGACTGCAGGGGGGAGAAAATGCTCATGTATGGATGAACACAGAGTATTATGCAAAGATGGTACAGAATATCGCAGAGGCTTTTGCTGAGGCAGATCCCCAGTATGCACAGGTTTATCAGAGGAATGCGGATTCTTATTGTCACAAGATCCAGGAACTGACAGATGAGATAAGGAAGCTTCGGGAAACAGCAGCCGGGAAACCGGTAGTGATTTTTCATGAGGCATATGAGTATGTGGCCGGGCAGCTTGGTATGAATACCGTATATTGTATGGATTTGGACGAGGAGCGGCAGGTCAGCGCCCATGAAGTAGCCAGGGTTATGGACGAAATTTCAGATAACAGGGTATCCGTAGTTTTTGCGGAGGAGCTTTATGGCAGCGATATGGGAAATACCGTGGAAGCAGAGACGCGGGCGAAAGTCTGTTATCTGGATACGCTGGTGCGGGGAGATTATGAGGCCGACAGTTATTTTTTGGCTGTCCAAAACAATATTAATATATTAAAACAGGCGTTGGAAGCACCATAATATGTAAATTATGGTGGGAAAAGGAAGGATTTATTTGCGGAAAATTATCATGCCCTGTGGGCTGCATTGTATAAAAATTAATCATTTAGGCGTCGTCCTGGGTGGACAGGAGATCCTAAAAGATGTCAATCTTCATATTCACTGCGGCAGCTTGAACGTCGTCATTGGTCGCAATGGTGCAGGGAAATCAACGTTAATCCGTGCCATCCTGGGGGATATTCCCCATACTGGGAATATCGAGTTCAAGGACGGGGAGAATGGGCATATACAGAAGCTGAAAATTGGATATGTGCCCCAGTCCATGAATGTGGAAAAACAGACACCTTTAAGCGTTTATGACATGATCGCATCTTATCAGAGCAATGTTCCAGTATTTTTGATGCGTGGAAAGAAAATCCGTCAAAAGATTATAGATCATTTGAAAATTTTTGAGGCTGATTATCTGATAGATAAGCAGGTGTGTAATTTGTCTGGCGGGGAACAGCAGCGTGTGCTTTTGTCGATGGCGCTTCTTCATTCCCCGAATCTGCTGTTGCTAGATGAGCCTGTGTCTGGGATTGATAAAAATGGCATGGAACTGTTTTATAAGACAATCTATCATCTGAAGAAGAATTACGATTTGGCCATAATCCTCATTTCTCATGATTTAGAGTATGTGAAGCAGTTTGCGGACCGGGTAGTGCTTTTGGATGGAAGCGTCCGCAAGCAGGGAAGTGTCCGGGAGGTGTTCCAGAGTCCGGAATTTGCCCAGGTTTTTGGAGGAGGAAGACAAATGCGAAGCATTTTAGGAATGTCTTGCGACGATTTGGCAGGTGACGGGAAGCGGCGCGTGCCGTTACCTTAAGGATGGAGGAAGGGTAGATGGATGTTTTCTCTTGGCTGCAGTATGATTTTATGAGGTATGCATTTCTTGCCATACTGATTATTACGCCGTTGTTTGGCTTGATGGGAACGATGATTGTCAACCGTAAAATGGCTTTTTTCTCAGATGCACTGGGACATTCTGCACTGACGGGTATAGCGGTAGGCGTGGTATTTGGCGTGAATGATACCGATATTTCTATGGTAGTGTTTGCAGTGATATTTGCGCTTTTGCTCAACCTCATTGGCAGCAGGGTGTCATCTTCTACAGATACGGTCATATCGGTGTTTTCATCCTGCAGTATTGCTCTTGGGCTTGCCATTTTATCCCAGGGAGGGAATTTTAGCAGATATTCCAGCCTGTTGGTAGGTGATATTTTGAGTATCACGCCAGAGGAAATTGGGTATCTTGTGGTGATTCTCATCATTACGCTCGTGTTCTGGCTGTTTGGGTTTAACAGGCTTCTAGCCGTGAGCCTGAACCGCACGCTGGCAAAGAGCCTTCATATTTCTGTCGGGTGGATGGAAAATCTTTTTGCAGTGCTGACGGCCCTGATTGTGACAGTATCAATTAAATGGGTCGGGATTCTCATTATCAATGCGCTTTTGATCCTTCCAGCGGCAGCCGCAAGGAATATTTCTGAAAATATGCGGGAATATCATTTTTTTGCAATTCTTTTTTCCATGTTTTCAGGAGTTTTGGGACTGGCAGTTTCCTATTATGTCAACGTGGCGACAGGACCAACAATTGCAATTCTTGCGTCTGTGATTTATTTTGTGACTTACTTTGCAAGAACATAAGATAGGAGGAATGAATTTTGAAACAATCTACGAAGTATCTGAAGATATTGGTAAATCTGCTGGTTGCAGTACTTGTTTTTGTATTTCTATGCTTTATTTTTCCCAGAATGATTACGTTTTTTATGCCATTTGTGATTGGCTGGCTGATTTCTATGGTTGCAAATCCGTTGGTCCGCCTGTTGGAAAAAAAGTTAAAGATTGTGCGTAAACATGGTTCTATGATGATTATCATTGGTGTTCTTGCAGTTGTGATTTTATTGGGGTATCTTGGTATCAGCAGGATTGTAGTCGAAGTGGGAAACCTCATTGAGAATATGCCCCAGATTTATGAAAACTGGCAGGAGGATTTTGAGGAAATCGGTGAAAATCTTGAGATTGTATATAACAGGCTGCCAAAAGATACTCAGAAAAGTATTTCGAATGTCACCTCTAACCTTACTGGATATGTGGGCGGGCTGGTTCAGACGATTGGCGAACCTACGGTTGCAGCCGCTGGAAATTTTGCAAAGAATGTTCCGGGTACGCTGATAGCAATTATCATGTGTATCCTTTCTGCTTACTTTTTTACAGCGGAGCGGCATGAGATATTGCAGGGAATGAAGAAGTATGTTCCCAGGGGAATCTGGGAAAGGGTATCGGGCGTGATTGCAGAGCTCAAGCGTGTGGTTGGAGGTTATTTTAAGGCACAGTTCAAGATTATGGGTGTGGTTTATGTAATTTTGGTAATAGGACTGTTAATTATGAGGGTCGGTTATGCGCCGCTTGTAGCATTTGCAGTTGCCTTTTTGGATGCGCTGCCCTTTTTTGGGACAGGCACAGTGTTAATTCCGTGGGCAATCATTAAGCTTTTGTCTTCGGATTATGAGATAGCTGTTGGTCTTGTGATCCTGTATGCGGTCACCCAGGTAGTACGCCAGGTCATCCAGCCCAAGATTGTAGGTGATACGATTGGCATGAATCCACTGGCTACGCTTATCTTTATGTATATCGGTTATAAGATCAGCAGTGTGATTGGTATGATTATTGCGGTGCCGGTAGGGATGATTTTAATTAATCTTTTTAAAGCTGGTATCTTTGATAACCAAATTCGCTGTGTGAAAGAACTGGTGGCAGACATTAATGAGTTCCGCAAATTTTAGAGAAGATTTCGTTTGAAAAATCTTGTCGGACGCTGTGGTGAAAATCACTATTTTTTTCGCAATTATTTCGTAAAAAATGTACAAAAAGAACAACTTGTAATGAAGGTGAAATAAGTATAAAATAAAAGTGGTTGTGGATGATGTAGGAATTGTCGGAAAGGATAGCTGTTATGAGGGAGCATCATAAGAAACGGTATACAATTGCAATTATGTTGGGCGATATGCAGTCTGACTATTCAGGTGATCTTTTAAGAGGTTTTTATACTTGTGCGCAAAAAGAAGATGTGAATATTATATTTTTGATGGGTCCTCGAATTCCGCAGTACTGTATGGATGTGTTTACGACCGATTCAGAGGAAAATTACAGCTACCAGTTTGATACCGTATATTCTTATGCACATTTTACAAAACCGGATGCACTGATCATCTCCTATGCAGCGCTTGCTTATTATCCGACAAGGGAGGAGAAGGAGGCTTTTTTAAATCAATATGCCGACATACCGTACCTGATGATTGGGGAGAGGCTGGAGGGTTACAATGCCCCCTATATGATGTCGGATAATTATAAGGGGATGTGTGCCTGTATCGAGCATCTGGTAGAAGATCATGGTTATAAAAAGGTTGCATTTTTGAGCGGGCCTAAGACGAATATGGATGCCGTTGAGAGGCTTAAGGCTTACTGTGATGTGATGGAGGAACATAATCTGCCGGTGAGCGATACCATGATTGCTTATGGGGATTTTTCTGCGCATGTAAAACGTCAGGTGAAATATCTTCTGGATAATAACCCAGGGCTTGAGGCGATTGTATGCGCAAATGATAATATGGCAAACTGCTGTTACCGGGTATGCTCTGCTAGGAGCCTGAGAGTAGGCAAGGATATTGCTGTAACAGGCTTTGATGATGTGGAGCTTGCGCGGACAATGGATCCTTTGCTTACGAGTGTTTCCCAGAATGGATTTAAATTTAGTTATATGGCATTGCGCAATGCGATTGTTCTGTGCGAGAAACGGATCATGTTTGAACAGCGGCTGCCGGTTGACTTACATATCAGGGCGTCCTGCGGGTGCGATTATGGAAAGAAGCAGTCTTATGTAATCAAAGACCGCGGGGAGAAGCAGCAGTATATTATCAAGGCGATGGGAACGATATCTACGGAGCTGTTATCTTCGATTCCTTACCAGGAAGAACGCAATCATTATTCG
>CAPQSW010000004.1:64937-100028 GCA_948688495.1 uncultured Lachnospiraceae bacterium
ACTTATTTTAGATTACTTTAATTATATTTATAAACATATTTGCTGCCAGAGCGGGGAAGATGTGAGTCTGGAATATCTTATGGATATTTTGGAGGAGCTTACCAGTTACGATCATATGTCAATTTCACTGCTTCTGGAAAACCTGACGAATCTTATGCAGGTGCTTATCTTCAATGCAGAAAGCGCACAGGAACAGGAGCAACTCGTGACAGTGCTGGACGCCACAAGGCAGTACATACATTTTGCCAATGTTTCCAAGCTGGAGCAGGAGGTTGTAGACTCCAACCGCAAGAACTGGTTTGTGCCTACTTTGGTGCAGGATCTGACGGGTATTGCGACAGAGGACGGATATACGAAGGCGCTTATCTATATCATGAAGCGTTTTCGGACGGTGCAGATTAAGAGCTGTTATATCTATCTGTATGATAAACCGATTATCCACAAAGGAGGTATGGATCCAGAATTTCCCAATGAGATTTATCTTAGTTCCTGGTTTATTGGAGAGGATATGGTCTGTTATGGCAAGGAAGACCGTCCTCGTGTAACGATGGATAAGGGGTTTGCATCTTTTATCAGTTCGAAAGACCCTATGGCATTGACAGCAGTTGTGCTTTTTTCGGGAGATAAACAGTACGGGATGATGTTGTGTGAGGCTGCACAGCAGGATATTCCATTTTTGCAGCTCTGCAGCCTGCAGGTAGGTCCTTTACTCCGGTTCCTGGAACTGAACCAGATGGAAAGGGAATCTCAGAAGGAACTGCAGAAATCATTGCGCACGATTCAGGAGCAGAATGATATTTTAAGCTTTGTATCAGAGTATGATGAATTGACACAGCTCTTGAATCGCAGGGGATTTATGGAGCGTTCCATCCGCTGCTGCCAGCAAAGTGATGGCAAAAAGGCATATCTGATTTTTGGGGATTTAGATCATCTGAAAGAAATCAATGACTGTTATGGCCATGCGGCCGGGGATTTTGCAATCCGCGGGGTGGCGAACCAGCTTCGGGAAATCCTTCCGCCGGATGCAATTACAGCGCGTATTGGTGGAGATGAGTTTATTTCATTTGTATTTTCCGATAAGGAGGATTTCAAGGCCGCAACGCTGGAAGATCTGCAGAAGGTTAGTGAGCGTTTCAATCGTTCCAGTAAGAAACCGTATTATGTAGAAATCTCTATTGGAATATATGAGTTCTGCTGTAACAGTGACACAGATCTCAATGAGCTGATCCAGAAATCCGACGAGCTGTTGTATCAGGCGAAAGCAAAGCGCAGAAAGAGCGTTAAAAAAGAATTAAATAATTTGAATGGCCTTACTTGATAGAAAGCAAAAAAGTGGTTTGCGGACGTTAGGGTCAGTCAAATAGAATCGGAGGAATTGTAAAATATCCATCACACAATTCCTCCGATTCTATTTATGGATGTTTTCTTATGTTCCTGGAACGTATGAGCAGCAACAGCGCGCCGCCAGCCATACTAATCTGGGATAGCAGCGTTCCCCACAGGTAGCCCCTGATCCCGGTAATCGGGATGACGAACAACACAAAGGCAATACGGATGCCAAGTCCTAAAATATTTAAGAAAAATGTGGAAGTTGTTTTGCCAAGCCCGTTTAAAATGCTGTGCAGTGTTGTGGACAGGTAAAGGAAAGGACAAATCCACCCCAATGTTACGATGAAGGTGCCGGCCAGTTCATTGGAGAAAAGTACAGAGCCAATCCATCTTCCAGTTACTAAAAACACTGCAGTGCATAAGAATCCGAGAAGGAGGCTGTAGAAACAGGTTTTTTTGATAGCATTTATGATATAGCGTTTTTCCTGTTTTTCCTGTGCTTCTGCGATGAGGGGAAGCAGCATGACAGAGACGGAATTGGTCAGCACAGATGGAAATAGAACCATAGGCAATGCCATTCCTGTGAGGATGCCATAGACGCTTAATGCCTCGGAGGCAGAATAGCCGTACAGCCGAAGCTGTCCTGGAAGCATCACAGCCTCTAAGCTTTGCAAAAGATTTACCATTACCCGGTTGGCGGTTAAAGGCAGCGAGAGGGAGAAAATCTGCCGCATTGCCCTGAAGTGATTGCCATGGCTTTTTTTCAGCCGTACAAAACTGATGGAAAAGAGCATAGCGGCTACTTCCCCGGCAACCGTCCCCCAGACTACAAGGTTTAAGGAAATTGCCTGGTATTTTTCCATAGATATTTGAAAGAACAGCCATACGCTTGCTACACGGACAAACTGCTCCATCAGTTGGGAAACAGCCGGGACAAATGTTTTTTTGAGCCCGTAGAAATATCCGTTGATGCAGGAGTGGACAGCTCCAAATGGAATAGAGAGTGCAATAATCTGAAGGAGCGATGCGCAACGTTTTTCCTCCAGGAAGTGTACGGCGATCGGTTCGGCAAAACGGAATAAGAGCACCGTACAGAGGAATGAAAGTGAGAGGGAGAGAATTAGTCCTGCGCGCAGATAACAGCTCTCATTGCAAAAGACATCTTCCGTATGCCTGCGCATAGAAAACCTGGCCCTTTCGGATGGTATTTCCCTGCTGGCGGAAGAATGGCTGCCGGAAACGGCAGTGGAGACAGCGGCCTGCGCCACAAAACGTGAAATGGCAGTCTGTATGGCGGACGAGGTCACGGAGATGGTTAGGATATAAATTGGTATGGTAAGCTGGTAAATCCCCATACCTTCGGCACCAATTCTCTGTGAAAGGAATATTCTATAGAAAAAGCCGATAACCCGGGAGAGAATTCCAGCCAGGGTTAAAAGCATCGTGCCTGCAATGAGTGGGTGATTGCGTAAAGAATCAGATTTCATAAATGCTCCAAAGTAATCAAAAGAGTTACTTAAAACATATGTAAAGAAAAAACCCATCATGCATAAAAAATTTAACTTGACAGCAGAATAAAACCATGATACTATGCGTTTGTATTAAAACCCGACTAAAATACTCGGGTATTTGAGACAGCAGATAGAAGGTGGAAATTTGAAATTATCTACAAAGGGAAGATATGGCTTGCGTGCATTTATTGATTTGGCGGTCTGTGGAGAGCGTGAGCCAGTGTCTCTGACCAGTATAGCGCAGAGGCAGGAAATATCTGTCAGTTATCTGGAACAACTGATGGCAAAGCTGAAAAAAGCTGGGCTTGTAAGGAGTGTCCGCGGTGTCAATGGTGGTTACAGTATTGCAAGGCCGGCAGATGAGATTTCGGTGGGAGATGTGCTCAGGGCGTTAGAAGGGGATCTGGCCCCTGTAGAGTGTGCAGGGATTGACAACGGCGGAAAGGCACATTGTAACGGGTCTTCACAATGCGTCAGTAAGATTGTCTGGAAACGGATTAACGACAGCATCAATAATACGGTGGATAATATTTATATCGGCGAACTCGTGCGGGAGAGCAAAACAACAAACATAGCAGAGGTGTAAAGATTATGAAGAAAATGATATATTTGGATAATGCAGCGACAACCAGGACAGCGCCAGAGGTTGTGGAGGCGATGCTTCCATATTTTAGTGAATTATATGGAAACGCTTCCACGGTGTATGAGTTCGGTGGGAAGAGCAAGGAAGCAGTTTCTAAGGCACGCGAGACGATTGCACACGCCATAGGGGCGAAAGACAATGAAATTTATTTTACGGCAGGTGGAAGCGAATCGGACAACTGGGCATTGAAGGCGACAGCTGAAGCCTATAGGGACAAAGGAAAGCATATTATTACCAGTAAGATTGAGCACCATGCAATTCTGCACACCTGTGAGTGGCTTGAGAAAAATGGTTTTGAGGTAACTTATCTGGATGTGGATGAGTTCGGTGTGGTGAAGCTGGAAGAATTGAAGAAAGCCATTCGGCCGGATACTATTCTCATTTCCATTATGTTTGCCAATAATGAGATCGGTACGATTGAGCCGGTAGCTGAGATTGGGAAGATTGCCAGAGAGCATGGCGTGCTGTTTCATACAGATGCCGTGCAGGCGTTCGGTCAGGTGCCTATCAATGTAGACGAATTGAATATTGACATGTTAAGCAGCAGCGGCCATAAGTTAAATGGTCCGAAAGGGATTGGATTTCTCTATATCCGTAAAGGAATAAAAATCCGTTCTTTCCTGCATGGAGGGGCACAGGAGCGAAAACGCCGTGCAGGGACTGAAAATGTTCCGGGAATTGTCGGCTTTGGAAAAGCGGTGGAGCTCGCCCTCGCCACGATGCAGGAGCGTACCTCCAGGGAGATAGAGCTGCGGGATCATCTTATGAACCGCGTGCTAAAAGAAATTCCTTTCACCAGGGTCAACGGTGACCGGACGAACCGTTTGCCGAACAATGTGAATCTCTGCTTTCAATTTGTAGAGGGAGAATCCCTATTGATTATGCTCGATATGAAAGGTATCTGCGGTTCCTCAGGATCTGCCTGTACCTCTGGTTCCCTGGACCCATCCCACGTGCTGCTTGCCATCGGGCTGCCTCATGAGATTGCCCACGGCTCTCTGCGGTTGACTCTGGGGGCGGACACTACGATGGAAGATATTGACTATACGGTAGATGCAGTGAAGGAGATTGTCACCCAGCTTCGGGAAATGTCCCCCTTGTATGAGGACTTTATGAAACGCAGCCATTAGAAAATTTATAGAGATATACTGATAGAAATTGGAGGAAGACAAATGTATAGTGAAAAAGTAATGGATCATTTTAAAAACCCGAGGAATGTAGGGGAAATTGAAAATGCCAGCGGCGTAGGCACCGTAGGAAATGCGAAATGCGGCGACATCATGCGGATTTTTCTGGATATTGATGCGGATGGAATTATAAAGGATGTAAAATTTAAGACATTTGGCTGTGGCGCCGCCGTGGCAACTAGTTCCATGGCAACGGAGCTGGTAAAGGGAAAGACCATACAGGAGGCATTACAGGTTACCAACAAAGCAGTCATGGAGGCGCTGGACGGACTTCCGCCAGTGAAGGTACATTGTTCCCTTCTGGCAGAGGAGGCGATTCATGCAGCGCTCTGGGATTACGCAGAAAAGAATGGAATCAAGATTGAGGGCCTAAAGAAGCCCGTGAACGATATTAGTGAGGAAGAAGAAGAGGAAGAATACTAGTTGACCTAAGGAGGGACCCAGCATAGCTGGGAGGATGCCTTAGGGCTCTTGGAGAGGCCAAAGAAGTAAAATTATGAATAAAATAAAAGTAGTAGTAGGAATGTCTGGCGGCGTGGATTCCTCAGTAGCAGCATGGCTCTTAAAGGAGCAGGGGTATGATGTTATTGGGGTCACGATGCAAATCTGGCAGGATGAGGAGGAAACTGTTCTGGAAGAAAACGGCGGATGCTGTGGGCTGTCAGCGGTGGAGGACGCCAGACGCGTGGCATCAATGCTTGACATTCCTTATTATGTTATGAATTTCAAATCAGAATTTAAGAAAAATGTCATGGATTACTTTGCGGCGGAATATCTCCGCGGGCGTACGCCCAATCCCTGTATCGCCTGTAACCGTTATGTAAAATGGGAATCGCTTTTAAAGCGCAGCATGGACATCGGGGCAGATTATATTGCTACCGGGCATTATGCAAGGATTGTACAGCTTCCAAACGGCAGATATACGCTGCGTACATCTGCCACTGCGGCCAAAGACCAGACATATGCGTTATATAACCTGACACAGTACCAGCTTGCGCACACATTGATGCCAGTGGGAGATTATACCAAGGAGGAAATCCGTGCGATAGCGGGGCAAATCGGGCTTCGTACGGCAGATAAGCCGGACAGTCAGGAAATCTGCTTTATCCCGGATCATGATTACGCTGGATTTATTGAGCGCGAGGCGAAAGGCAAGGTACCGCCTGCCGGAAATTTTGTAACAGCAGATGGTCAGATTCTAGGGCGGCATAAGGGGATTACCCATTATACGATTGGACAGCGCAAGGGGCTTGGCATTGCCTTGGGAAGCCCTGTTTTTGTTACGGAAATACGCCCAGAGACGGATGAAGTCGTGCTGGGCAGCAATGAAGATGTGTTTGGTGATACGCTCTGTGCGGACAGCCTGAATTTCATGTCAATCCCTGAGTTAGAGGGGGAGATGAAGGTGACGGCTAAAATTCGTTACAACCATAAAGGAGCGCCCTGTACGGTCCGCAAGACGGGTAAGGACAGGGTTATTTGTCAGTTCCATGAGCCGGTGCGCGCCATCACGCCGGGACAGGCGGCAGTGTTCTATGATGGGGATCTGGTGGTTGGCGGAGGAACAATAATAAAAATATAAAAGGAGGTCAGGGATGCTGAAAACAATCTTAGGCCAGGTAAAAGAGTTCTGGCGGGACTCATTGCTGACGCCTGTCTTTATGATTCTGGAAGTCATTATGGAAATGGTGATTCCGCTTCTGATGGCAGCAATTATTGACAATGGTGTCAATAAAGGGAATATGAAATACATATATGAGACAGGACTGGTGATGACAGTGGTAGCGCTGCTTGGATTGATTGCCGGTATGATGGGTGCAAAAACTGCGGCCAATGCAGCGACAGGACTGGCAAAGAATTTACGGGGAAGCATGTTTGAAAATATTCAGGGCTTCTCTTTTGCGAATATAGACAAATTTTCTACTGCAGGACTGGTGACAAGACTCACCACAGATGTGACAAATATTCAGAATGCCTACCAGATGATTCTGCGCATGTGTGTCCGTGCGCCTTTTTCCATGATTACGGCAATGATTATGGCATTTATGATTAATTCGAGGCTGGCGAGTATTTATCTGATTGCTGTCTTTGCACTGGGGGCCTGTCTTTTGCTCATCATGGGAAGGGCGACCCGTTATTTCAAGCAGATTTTTCCGAAATATGATGATCTGAATGCAAGCGTGCAGGAAAATGTATCGGCAATCCGCGTGGTAAAGGCATATGTACGGGAAGATTATGAAAACGAGCGGTTTACGAAAGCCAGTGGTAACATTTTTCGCATGTTCAGCAAGGCAGAAAATATCCTTACATGGAACGCGCCTCTGATGCAGGTCACGGTTTATGGCTGCATCCTTGCCATTAGCTGGATGGGGGCACAGATGATTGTTACGGAGGTTCTTACTACCGGACAGTTGATGAGTCTTTTGGCATACTGCATGAATATTTTGATGAGTCTGATGATGCTTTCTATGATTTTTGTCATGGTTACAATGAGCACGGCGAGTGCAGAGCGTATTGCAGAGGTCTTGGAAGAAAAGAGCAGCCTTACGAACCCAGAGAATCCGGTAATGGAGGTAGCAGATGGAAGGATTGTTTTTGAACATGTCGATTTTGCCTATGCAAAGGGCAGTGAGGAGGCCGTATTAAAGGACATCAACCTGGAAATCCATGCGGGAGAGACCATTGGCATTATTGGAGGAACCGGAAGCGCAAAATCCAGTCTGGTAAGCCTGATCAGCCGCCTGTATGATGTGACAAATGGCAGTGTGAAGGTAGGCGGAATTGATGTCCGTGCCTATGATATGGAAGTGCTCAGAAATCAGGTATCTGTTGTGCTTCAGAAAAATGTGCTGTTTTCTGGAACAATTCTTGACAATCTCCGGTGGGGTGACAAGAATGCCACAGAGGAAGAATGTATCCGTGTCTGTCAGATGGCATGTGCGGATGAGTTTATCAAGCAGTTTCCGGATCAATATCATACCTATATTGAGCAGGGCGGCAGTAATGTGTCCGGCGGACAGAAGCAACGTCTCTGCATTGCCAGGGCACTGCTGAAAAAGCCTAAAATCCTGATTCTGGACGATTCTACAAGTGCGGTAGATACTGCCACAGACAGCCGTATCCGCAAAGCGTTTGCCACAGAGATTCCAGACACAACAAAGTTAATTATTGCGCAGCGGATTTCCAGTGTCCAGAATGCAGACCGTATTATAGTGATGGATAATGGCAGGGTGGCAGATTTCGGCACCCATGAACAACTGCTTGCGGGCAGTGAGATTTACCGTGATGTATATGAATCCCAGACCAATGGAGGCGGGGATTTTGACGAGGAGGAAGGCAAATGCGAAGCATTTCTGGAATGCCTTCCGACGAGATGCCGCCGAAGCGAAAGCGAGGGGGCGCTACCACATGTAAAGGGAGGTAAGAAATAATGCCGAGACCAAGACAGATGCCGCATTCTCCTGGAAAAAGCATGGACTGGAACGTGTTTTTCCGGTTGATGAAATATATCCTCGCACGTTACAAATACCATTTGATTCTAGTTGTGATTGGTATTTTTGCTGGTGTGCTGGCAAATGTACAGGGAACCTTGTTTATGCAGACATTGATCGATGTGTATATCCTTCCCATGATTGGTGAGGAAAGTCCTGATTTTGGGCCGCTTCTCCATGCAATTTTGCGGGTAGGGAGTTTCTATGGAATCGGTGCTGCCTTTACCTTTATATATAATCGGATTATGGTGCGCGTAACCCAGGGAACGCTTAGAGACTTGAGAGACGATTTGTTTACCCATATGGAAAGTCTGCCGATTCGATATTTTGATACCCATTCACATGGGGATATTATGTCGGTCTATACCAACGATATTGATACGCTGCGGCAGATGATCAGCCAAAGCATGCCGCAGATTTTTTTCAGTGTCATTACGATTATCAGCGTGCTTGTGAGTATGCTGGTACTGAATGTGCCCTTGACGTTTGTTACCCTTGTGATGGTTGGAATTATGATGTTTGCCACTAAAACTTTTGCTGGGAGGAGCGGAAAATATTTTATCGCCCAACAACGGGAAATTGGCAAGGTGAATGGTTATATTGAAGAAATGATGGAAGGGCAGAAGGTAGTGAAGGTGTTCTGTCATGAAAAAGAAAGCATGGAACAGTTTCATAAGCTCAACGATGAATTGTATGCCAGTGCAAATGAGGCAAATAAGTTTGCCAATATGCTAGGCCCGGTCAATGCACAGCTTGGAAATTTGAGCTATGTACTTTGCGCGATGGTTGGCGGAATCCTTGCCCTTGGTAATGTTGGTGGTTTTACACTTGGAGGGCTGGCAAGCTTTCTTACATTTAATCGGAGTTTTAATATGCCAATCAGCCAGGTAAGCCAGCAGCTTAACAGTGTGGTCATGGCAATGGCAGGCGCCAAGCGTGTATTTGACCTGATGGATGAGCAGCCGGAGGCGGACGAGGGATATGTCACGCTTGTCAATGCCCGCAAAGAAAATGGGAAGCTTGCGGAGACGAAAGAGCGCACCGGGCTCTGGGCATGGAAACACCACCATCAGGCGGAAGGGACGACAGATTATATAGAACTTACCGGAGATGTGGTTTTTGATGATGTGGATTTTGGTTACAATCCAGAAAAAATTGTGCTCCATAACGTCAAAATGTTTGCCAATGCGGGTCAGAAGATTGCCTTTGTCGGATCTACCGGTGCAGGGAAGACTACGATTACAAACCTTATTAATCGTTTTTATGATATTCAGGATGGAAAAATCCGCTACGATGGGATTAATGTCAATAAGATAAAGAAGGCGGACCTCAGGCGGTCTCTTGGGATTGTGTTACAGGATACCCATCTCTTTACAGATACTGTGATGGAAAATATCCGTTATGGTAAGCTGGATGCCACAGACGAGGAAGTACTGGCAGCAGCAAAGCTTGCGAATGCAGACGGATTTATACGCAGGCTCCCGGAAGGTTATCAGACGATGCTTACCGGGGATGGTGCGAACCTTAGCCAGGGACAAAGGCAGCTTCTTGCGATTGCCAGAGCAGCGATCGCAGATCCCCCGGTGCTTATTTTAGACGAAGCTACCAGTTCCATTGATACCAGGACGGAGCGGCTGGTGCAGGATGGGATGGATAAGCTGATGAAAGGAAGGACCACGTTTGTGATTGCACATCGTCTTTCTACGGTTCGTAACAGCGATTGTATTATGGT
Source organism: uncultured Lachnospiraceae bacterium (assembly GCA_948688495.1). Taxonomy (GTDB): domain Bacteria; phylum Bacillota; class Clostridia; order Lachnospirales; family Lachnospiraceae; genus Petralouisia. The sequence continues at coordinate 74,831 of CAPQSW010000004.1, forward strand.
GTTGGAACAGGGGCGTGTGATTGAGCGGGGAACGCATGAAGAACTAATTCGGGAACAGGGGAAATATTATCAGCTCTATACAGGAAGGACACCTGGGCTTGATGGCTGAACTGCTGCTGACAACCACTCAGACTCCAAAAAGTAGTAGTAAAGGAAAGCAAAGTGTCGTATAATGTTTTCAGATTAATAAGGAGGAGCTTGATGTGAATAAAAAACAAAAAAACAGGAGAATGTTGCTGGCAGCGTTGCTGGTACTGGCGGTGCCGCTTGTGTTAGCTGGAATTATATCATCTGTGGTACTTAAGCTTGTAGAAAAAGGCAGGATGCCGGTATTTGCCGGAACACTGTGTCTGACATTTGTCCTGGTGGTTGTTTTTATGGTATCATTTTTTATGATAAGGCAATTATTGCGCAGGCTTCATAACCTTGTGGAAAATTTAGGTCAGATTGCAGATGAAATACTTTCCCAGAAGGAGACTCGGCTGGCGGAGCGTGATGACGAAATTGGGGAGACGATACGATCTGTGAATGATATGGTAACTTCTTTTGCAGAGATTATTACAAGTGTAGGGGATGTTACACAGTCTTTGATAAGCGTTTCTGATGATAACAGTGATTCTTTCCAGGAGATTGACCTGTCTGTGCAGCAGGTAGGCAAGGAGGTCAATTCCGTTGGAATCCACGCAATTTCCCAGTTGGCGAGAACCCGAGAGATGGAAATGCAGATTATGGATTTTATGGATGAACAGAAAGAAATATAAGTAAAGTTACTGCAGGAATGGTTTGAAAAAGAGGCGAAACGGCAGGAGATTTTCATTCAGAGGCTATATCTTTGAAAGTTTCAAAGGTATCTTTTGGATGTGGTTTCCTGCCGTTTTGTCTGCAGGAAAGAAAAATAGTCTTTGACTGCAATTTTGTAAAGTTTTGTTGCAACATTTTGATAATAAAGAGACTCTAATAGATTGAAATGCATTTCAAAGGGAGGTTGAGGATGATATGGATGAGTTTATGCAATATTATGAAAAAGTTTATCCACAGATGTATCGGACTGCTCTGTACTATATGAGGAATTGTCAGGAGGCAGAAGATGCTGTACAGGATGCTGTGTTGATTGCCTATGAAAAGTTCTGCCAGCTCAGGGATAAAGAAAAATTTGCTCCCTGGATTATGCAGATTCTGGTAAACCGCTGCAAGCGGAGGATGCGGGAGTGGTTTCGCAGGGAGAGTGATATTGAAGATCTCTCTGTATCCCATGAACCGGATTTTGCCATGGCATCAGCGGTCAAGCAGGTGTTTTGGGAATTGAAGGAAGAAGAACGGCTTATTGTTGGTTTGTCTGTATTTGGCGGATATACCAGTGAGGAGATTGCCGGGATTCTTGATAAGAATCACAGTACTGTCCGTTCCAGATATCGGAGGGCGCTACAAAAAATGAGAAAAAAGCTGGAGGTGTGAGTATGCGCAAGAGCGAGATGAAAGATAGATTAGATGAAGAAAGTATCAGACAGTTTTTGCTGAAAAGCACCGAGAAGGAAATGATTCCAGAGAGCCTTAAGCCTGAACAAATGAAAGAATGGCTGAGGCTTAAGAATCATACAGAGGAGGATATTAATCTAAGACAGAAGCCACAAAAGGGATGGCAGAAAATCGCAACACATGTAGATTGGCGGTGGTGCACGCTGGCAGTGGCGGCATGTCTTGCGGTGGTATTGTTTGCGGCGGGAAGAAATATGGATTGGGGAATAGAACCGAATGACGGTGCGGCCCCGGAGGTGGCAGATCATATGGAAGTTTTGGATGGAGCGGCTGCCAATGAAGGGGAGGAATCCAAATCCGCGGAGGGGACAACGTATGCAAGGTTATATCAGTCGTTTGACAGACATTGGCAGGAACAGGAAGAACTTTCACGTGAGTATGCAGTAGACGGTGCCGCAGAAGTGGACGATGCTGCGGTGGATGATGCAGTAGACGGCGCCACAGAAGTGGACGATGCTGCGGTGGATGATGCAGGGACGTTAGATGGTGCATGGAAGGAAGATGCAATGGATATAGAATCGGCTGAAACAGAAAGTGGTATGGTGAAAGACAGCAAAGAGGATTATGGAAAGACAAACCAGCAGGAGAAGGAGGTAGAGGAAGCAGACATCATTAAGAATGATGGAAGGTATCTTTATCGGGTTATTTACCGGTGGGATAATCATTATAAATATGCTGTAAGGATTGTGGATACCCGGGGCAGATTAAAGGAAGCGGCGCTGGTTGGTGATTTTGAGAATATACAGGATATGTATGTATGGCAAGATACCCTGGTGGTAATTGAACAGGGATGGGCAGATAGGAATGATTTGGCGGATAACATGACAGAAGACAGCTTTGGAGGGAGTGGTTATTCTTATTTCAAGGCTTATGTTTATGATATATCTGACCGCGCCAATCCCAAGGAATATCATACATTTACAGTCAAAGGGGACTATATGGATTCCAGGATTTCTGATGGCTATCTGTATTTCTTTGCTTCCTGTGATACACAAAGGCCAAAGGACGCGGAGGATTTAAGGAAATATGTGCCGGTGCTGGAGGGAAAACCTATGACGGAAGACAGAATTACACTTCCAAATGGGAACAAAGCGGCATCTTATCTTGTAATGGCATCCGTAGACATGGAACATCCCGATAAATTTACGGATACACGGGCGTTGGTTACTAAGGCAGATCAGTTTTATGTCAGCCAGGAAAGTATTTATGTGGCGGATATGCAGTATATTTCTTATGAAGATGAGGGCAGCAGAACCGACAGCACAACGATTTACCGTTATTCCTATAAGGACGGAAAGATGCGCAGGGAGGCAGAGGGAAAAGTTAAGGGAACGCTGCGGGATGACATGGCGATGAATGAATACCAGGGTTACCTGCGTCTGGTTACGACTGTGGAATCGGAAGAAGTCTCAAAGATTATAGATGATATTTCGGGAGAAATTCTTGGCTATGACAGCAGCGATTATCAGATGACGAATAGCCTGTATGTGCTGGATTCAAATTTAAATACGGTTGGAAGCATTGAAGGACTTGCCAAAGACGAGAGGATATATTCTGCAAGGTTTATGGGAAATACAGGTTATTTTGTTACTTTCCGGGAGACAGATCCGCTGTTTTCCGTAGACTTGACCAATCCCAGAAAGCCTGAGATTCTAGGAGAGTTAAAAATTAGCGGATTCTCTGAATATCTTCATTTTTACGCGGATAACCTGCTGCTTGGAATTGGCATGGAGGCAGATGAGGATAATGGAAGCACAGACTGCCTGAAACTGTCCATGTTTGATATTTCCAATCCGGCAGATGTGAAAGAGCAGTCTAAACTTGAATTATCAGAGTATGAAGAATCAGACGTGCTTTATAATTACAAAGCAGTACTAATTGACACCAGAAAGAATCTTTTTGGGTTTGCAGTGACGGGGTATGGGGACGATTATGAAAGTAAATATGCTTATATTTTGTTTACGTATGAAAATGGTGAGTTTCAAAAAGTGATGGACATTGACTGCGGGGATAGTGAACGTTATGGGTTGGATGTCCGGGGAACTTATATCGGAGACAGATTTTTCTTAATGGCAGATAATGGGCTGGTTGAGGAATACAGTCTGGCAGACGGGCATAAGACCGGGGAGCTAACGATGGAATAGAAGCACAGCCGGGGTATTTAACTGGAAAAGCGGGAGCCTTCTTTTTAGAGGATTCCCGCTTTTCATAGGAAGAAGTGTATTCTGGTGAAGTTGTATAAATCTCTGCATCCTGGCAATTCCATAGACTTTATACCCAGAGGTTTAAACTGTCTGTGCTTTGAGCTCAGAGAATGCTTTTTCGAGGGCCTCGACTCTATACCTCAGACCAGAAACCTGCACCTCGCATAAAATAGACTTATCCTGTACCCTGATGGCTGCGTTCAGCTTGTCCACAAGATTCAGGTGGTTCTCAGCAAGCAGCTGGATATTATGGTTGGTCTGATTCTCGAGCGTCAATTCAATGTTTGTTGTACGGTTTTTTAAAACCTGCATGTCATCCTTCATGCTCTGCATGTCATTCTTCATGCTCTGCATGTCATCCTTTACTGGCTGAATGAGCTGTGCAATTGCCTGCAGGTCAGCATTTGTCAATGCCATGAAATCATCTCCTTTGCAGATAAAAAGCGATTATGTATTCTGTTACAGTGATTTGTATTCGTCACTGATATTGTGAAAATTATAGCACGTATAGGGTATAAAGTCTATGGAATTGTCAAGATAAAATTTTGAACTGAATTTGGCGACTGCCAAAAGAATCAAATACTCCGTTATCTGTAACGGAGTATTTATTGAAACTGTGATGTAACACAATTTAAAAGCAGATAACGGGAGTCGAACCCGCCTTTCCAGCTTGGGAAGCTGGTGTTCTACCGATGAACCATATCTGCAAGAACGGATTTATTATAACATGCTCAAATAAGAAATGCAAGAAGTAATTTCAGTTTAAGGCTGTTACTATTATTATGAGGATTGGACCAGTAACGGGAAAGTCTTTCTTTGATACGGCGTAACTTGCAATTGCACCCAGCGCAGGGCCGATTTGGGCAGAACACATGGAACCAGACGTATCAATCACAACGCCAAATGTTCTGCTCTCGAAATCTTTTTCCTGAAATACATAGCTGGGCCTGGGAATATCTGGTGTGAAGCCCTGCCGTCTGCTGGGCCTGGCATATGTCCTGTGTTTTTCTAATGGCGGAAACTGCTCATCGAACCATTTTCCAAGCTTTTCCAATGCCTGGAGCTTCAAAGATAAATACAGGCCGGCTTGGCGCAATGTTTATCAGTGTTTCAAGCATATCAATGCCGAATGGCAAATAATGTCATTCTGGATAAAATAATGTCATATTGCCGGCAGGGGATAAAATATGGGTTTTCGTTCCCGGAATACCGTGTAGTAGCGAAAACCACAGTCTGTCAGAATCTTGGGTATTTTATGAAAATCGTATGCCACATGTTCCGGTTTGTGGGCGTCGGCCCCTATAGTGATGATTTCACCGCCCAGCGCACGGTAACGTCTGAGAATATCTTCTGTGGGATTTGGATGTCCGAGACCGTACTTAAACCCTCCAGTATTGATCTCAATGCCCTTGCCTCTCTGAATGAGGGTCCGTAAGATTTCATCTATCACATCTGCAAATTTTTCATACGTGTAGTATTGATTGGTATTTGGGCCGTAACGTACAATGTAGTCCAGATGCCCATAAACGTCAAAACAGTCAAATACCGCCAGATTTTCCAGGATGGATTCAAAATATTCCCGGTATGCCTCGTCTTCCACCCTGCCGACGAAATATTCAGGATAATAGGGATCTTCGCCGTTGACCCAGTGGGAAGAACCGATGACAAAGTCAAAAGGGTATTCCTGGATAATTTCAGGCAGCAGGCTTTTAAGATATGTCTGCAGGCCGGTTTCCACACCAAGGTATATAGGAAATTGTTCATCAAATTGTTCCTGGAAAGATTTCATCTCCCTGAAATATCCAGGGATGTCAAGGGGGAAACGATCAGGAGTCGTCTGCGTCTCCTCCAAATCCAGATGATCGGTAAAGCAGATGCCGTCAAGCCCTGCCTTTATGGAAGCTTGTATCATTTCTAAAGTGTCAGCTTCGCTGTCAACAGAAAAATGCGTGTGCATATGTGTATCCCAGAGCATGATTTACCTCCCAGTCGGTGAATTTAATTAAATGGTAATTCAAAATGGTTACAGACTATCATAGGACAGATTTTTGATGTTGTCAAAGGGAAAATATTCTTTGGCTGCACAGGATGGTGACAAAATTTTAACAAAGTTAAAAAAGCCTCTTGAATTTTTTGCCAAAATTAGTTAGAATAAAGACAAGTTGGGTAGTTTATCCAAAGAAATACAAAATTCATTCAAAATTAGGAGGAATTATCATGTCAGTAAGAGTAGCAATCAATGGTTTTGGACGTATCGGACGTTTGGCATTCAGACAGATGTTTGGTGCAGAGGGATACGAAGTAGTAGCAATCAACGATTTAACAAGCCCGAAAATGTTAGCTCATCTGTTGAAGTATGACTCATCTCAGGGTAAATATGAGTTAGCAGACAAGGTAACAGCAGGAGAAGATTCCATTACAGTTGATGGAAAAGAAATCAAAATCTACGCTTTCCCGGATGCAAATAACTGCCCATGGGGAGACTTAAAGGTTGACGTTGTTTTAGAGTGTTCTGGATTCTATACTTCCAAGGATAAAGCACAGGCTCACATCAATGCTGGTGCTCGTAAAGTTGTTATTTCTGCTCCAGCAGGCAACGACCTTCCTACTATTGTTTTCAATACAAACCACAATACACTGAAGGCTGAGGATACGATCATTTCTGCAGCTTCCTGTACAACAAACTGCTTGGCGCCTATGGCTGACGCATTGAACAAATATGCAGCAATCCAGTCTGGTATCATGTGCACAATTCACGCATACACAGGCGATCAGATGACTCTTGACGGACCTCAGAGAAAAGGCGATCTGAGAAGATCACGTGCAGCAGCAGTAAACATTGTTCCAAACAGCACAGGTGCAGCTAAGGCAATCGGTCTGGTTATTCCTGAGTTGAACGGTAAATTAATCGGTTCTGCACAGCGTGTACCGACCCCGACAGGATCCACCACTATTTTAACAGCAGTTGTTAAGGGCAATGATGTAACTGTTGATGGAATCAATGCAGCTATGAAGGCAGCAGCAAATGAGTCCTTTGGATACAATGAGGATGAGATCGTTTCTTCCGATATCGTAGGAATGAGATTTGGTTCTCTGTTCGATGCAACACAGACCATGGTTTCCAAGGTATCTGATGATTTATATGAAGTACAGGTTGTTTCCTGGTATGACAATGAGAACAGCTACACCAGCCAGATGGTTCGTACAATCAAGTATTTCAGTGAGTTAGCATAGGCATTGAGCACTTAGCGCGAACAAGCCGCGGGCGCAGTTCAAGGTTAGTGCGAAAGCCGTTCCCGAGACTTGGCGGCAGCAAGCCGTAGGCGATGCTGGCGTGTTAGTCGATTGGAACTACCTTATTATAGTATGTATAACAACTGCACGGTAGACTACCTTTAAGGCGACAGGCTGCCAGAGTGCAGATAAGACTCAGAAAGGGTCCGGTCTTTTATGGACCGGACCTTTTTTCAATTTAACAGCCCCATACTCAGAACAAAACATATTATTTTTAGGAGGAAATGAAGATGGCTTTAAATAAAGTTTCAGTAGATGATATTAATGTAAGCGGAAAGCGCGTACTTTGCAGATGTGATTTTAACGTACCTTTGAAAGATGGCAAGATTACGGACGAGAATCGTCTGGTTGCAGCATTGCCGACAATTAAGAAGTTGATTGCAGACGGCGGCAAGGTAATTCTCTGCTCCCATCTTGGCAAACCGAAGGGAGAGCCTAAGCCGGAATTATCTCTTGCTCCTGTTGCAGCGAGGCTGACAGAGCTTTTGGGTCAGGAAGTGAAATTTGCAGCAGATCCTGAGGTGGTAGGACCCAACGCTAAGGCTGCGGTTGAAGCTATGAAGGACGGAGAGGTTATCCTGCTTGAAAATACACGTTACAGAGTTGAGGAAACCAAGAATGGAGAGGCTTTCTCCAAAGATTTAGCTTCTCTTTGTGATATTTTTGTAAATGATGCATTTGGAACGGCCCACAGAGCGCATTGCTCAAATGTTGGGGTTTCTGAGCTGGTAGATACAGCGGCAGTTGGATATCTGATGCAGAAGGAAATTGATTTCCTTGGCAATGCGGTAGAGAATCCGGTTCGGCCATTTGTTGCTATTTTAGGCGGAGCAAAGGTTGCTGATAAGTTAAATGTTATCTCTAACCTGCTGGAGAAATGCGATACCCTGATTATTGGCGGAGGTATGGCTTATACATTCTTAAAAGCACAGGGCAATGAGATTGGAAAGTCTTTGGTAGATGACAGTAAGCTTGACTACTGTAAGGAAATGATTGCAAAGGCAGAGAAGCTTGGCAAAAAATTATTACTGCCAGTTGATTCTGCAACAATTACAGAGTTCCCGAATCCAATTGATGCACCGGTAGAAGTAGTAGTTTGTGATTCTGATAAGATGCCGGCAGACCGTGAAGGTTGTGATATTGGACCTAAGACTTCAGAAATGTTTGCAGAGGCTGTAAAATCCGCTAAGACGGTAGTATGGAATGGACCGATGGGTGTATTTGAAAACCCGACGCTTGCAGAAGGAACGATTGCAGTTGCAAAGGCTCTTGCAGAGACAGATGCGACTACGATTATTGGCGGCGGCGATTCTGCAGCAGCAGTGAACCAGTTAGGATTTGGCGATAAGATGAGCCATATTTCTACTGGAGGCGGAGCTTCTCTGGAATTTTTAGAGGGCAAGGAGCTTCCGGGAGTAGCAGCAGCAACAAACAAATAACTTCCAGTTATTTGTTTGTTGCTTGAGATGCGCACTTATAATCAAAAATATAAAACAAGAAAAAGAGGATAAGATTATGGCAAGAAAGAAAATTATCGCAGGAAACTGGAAAATGAATAAGACACCGAGCGAAGCAGTAGCTCTGGTGAACGAGTTAAAACCTTTAGTTGCAAATGATGAAGTGGACGTAGTATTCTGTGTACCGGCAATTGATATTATTCCGGCAATGGATGCTGCAAAAGGCACAAACATCAACATTGGCGCTGAGAATATGTATTATGAAGAAAGCGGTGCATACACAGGAGAAATTGCTCCCAATATGCTGACAGATGCTGGCGTAAAATATGTAATTATCGGACATTCCGAGAGAAGGGAATATTTCGCAGAGACAGATGAAACGGTAAATAAGAAAGTGTTAAAGGCATTTGAGCATGGTATTACACCGATTATCTGCTGTGGAGAATCTTTGACTCAGAGAAAGCAGGGAATTTACATTGACTGGATTCGTATGCAGATTAAGATTGCATTCCAGAATGTGACTGCTGAGCAGGCAAAGACAGCAGTAATCGCTTATGAGCCGATTTGGGCAATCGGAACAGGCGAGACTGCAACATCTGACCAGGCAGAGGAAGTATGCGCAGCAATCCGTGCCTGCATCAAAGAAGTATATGATGAGGCTACGGCAGAATCTATCCGTATCCAGTACGGTGGATCTGTAAATGCTGGAAATGCAGCAGAACTGTTCTCCAAACCGGATATTGATGGAGGACTCGTTGGAGGAGCTTCCCTGAAAGCTGACTTTGGCAAGATTGTGTGTTATAAATAATGGCTGTAAGTTTTTGAGAATGAATAAGACTTTTTGAAATATTCATGAAAATATACACCCTGCGCCATATCATGGAATTTCCATGAAAGGTGCGGGGTGTATATAATTGTTGGATTTTTATTGTGTTACCGCCTCCGAAACTCCGTAGGCGTACACCGGTATTTTCTCTTAAACACCCGGTTAAAATAAGACAGATTCTCAAATCCGGTTTCAACGGCAATGTTGGCAACCGTCTCGGAAGATGAGATTAGGAGTCTCGACGCCATAGTAATGCGGTAATCGTTCAGGTAATCGGTAAAAGGCATCCCCATGCTTGTTTTGAAAAATTTCATAAAATGAGACTGGCTGAAGCTGCAGATTCTTGCAGCATCCGCGATGGAAATCTTCTCCTGGTAATTTGTCTCCACATATTTCAAAAGCCCTTTCAATCGGTCAAGGGATTTATTGTTTTTGTGATTCATTTCACTGTGCAGGGATTTGGAGAGGGCATAAAAAAAAGAAAATAACTGTCCCTTCACGGCCAATTGATACCCAGGGGAGAAATCCTGGCAGATAACGTCTATTCTGTCCAGGCAGATGGATAAGTCAGGGTACAGGGGAGATTCTTTTGTATAACGCGTGTCAGGCAGAAGTTTGCCATGTTTTAACGGCTGAAAAAAATCTTCTGTGCATATATCCCCCTGAGGGGCCATCAGCATAGAGAGTTTAAATATAATATTTTCGTATTCCATAGAATAATCCGAAAATTGCTCAATCGTATGAAGCTGTCCGGGCGGTACGACAATAATGTCACCTTTTGATACCTGAAACGGAACTAAATCCACGGTGATTGTACCGCGTCCCTTTTTGATATAAATAATCTCCATATCATTGTGCCAGTGTGCGGGTACAGTTGTAAAATCCAAAGGAATGCTGCATAGATAAATATTAAAAGGGAAGTTGTCATGTCCGTGCGGCTTCGTTTCCTGGGAGCGTTCATATTCCAGAATATTCATGTAAGGGTTCCTTTCAATACTATAATATGATAGTATTGTACTACTTTTTGCTATAATATTGCAAGAAAATTATGGAAATAATTCCTATACTTATGATAATAGGATAACTATAAGAAAAAGAGGGAACGCTAACTATAATGGTAAGATAAAAAGGAGGAAAAAATGAGCGTTAATGTAAGAGAGTTACTGGAAAAGAAATGCTGTAATAATATTGCAGCCTGTACCGACGAGCAGCTCTATTATGGATTGCTGGGAATTGTCAAGGACCTTGCCAAAGAAAAAGAGAGCAGCAAGGGCAAAAAGAAAATCTATTATATTTCAGCGGAATTTTTGATTGGAAAGCTGCTGTCCAACAATTTAATCAATTTGGGAATATATGATGAAGTGGCGGATATGTTGGCACAGTACGGCAAAGATATTAACCTGATTGAGCAGATAGAGCCGGAACCTTCCCTCGGAAATGGAGGTCTTGGACGTCTGGCTGCATGTTTTTTGGATTCTATGGCAACACTGGGACTGAATGGAGATGGAATCGGATTAAATTACCATTTTGGACTGTTTCTGCAGACCTTTGAGAATCGTCTTCAGCAGGAAAACAAAAATCCCTGGATAGAGAAAGAAAGCTGGCTCACAAAGACAGATGTAACATATCCGGTTCAGTTTGGAGGGTTTACGGTACAGTCAAGAATGTATGATTTGGATGTGACAGGTTTTGATAACCGCACAAATAAGCTGCATCTGTTTGACATTGAGACCATAGATGAAAGTCTTGTAAAAAATGGTATTGATTTTGATAAAGAGGATATTGCCAAAAACCTTACCCTGTTCCTGTATCCAGATGATTCGGATGACGCAGGACGTCTGCTGCGTGTCTACCAGCAGTATTTTATGGTAAGCAATGCGGCACGCCTGATTCTGAAAGAATGTGAGGAGAAGGGCTGCAAGCTGTATGATTTGCCGGAATATGCTGCGATTCAGATTAATGATACCCATCCCAGCATGGTGATTCCAGAATTGATCCGCCTGTTGATGGAGAAGGGTATCCGTATGGAAAAGGCAATTGACATTGTGTCTAAGACCTGTGCGTATACCAATCATACGATTCTCGCCGAGGCATTGGAGAAGTGGCCGATGGATTACCTGAATCAAGTGGTTCCACAGCTTATGCCGATTATCCGGGAGCTTGATACGATTGTGAAAGAGAAATATGAGGATCCGTCTGTTGCGATTATTGATGAGACAGACCGTGTACACATGGCGCATATGGATATCCATTACGGTTACAGCGTAAACGGTGTGGCATATCTGCATACGGAAATTTTAAAGAAAAATGAGCTCAACAATTTTTATAAAATTTATCCAGAGAAATTCAACAATAAGACAAATGGAGTGACCTTCCGCCGCTGGCTGATGCACTGTAATAAGGGCCTTTCCCATTATCTCGATGAGGTGATTGGAACAGGATGGCACAAGGATGCCGATGAGCTTGAAAAGCTGCTCAAATATGCGGATGATGGAAAGATTTTGAAGAAACTGCTGGAGATTAAGCAGGAAAATAAACGTGTGCTTGCGGCATATTTAAAAACAACCCAGGGTGTGGAGATTGACGAAAATTCTATTTTTGACATACAGATTAAGCGTCTCCATGAGTACAAACGCCAGCAATTGAACGCTTTGTATGTGATCCATAAATATTTGGAGATTAAGAAGGGAAAGAAAGTCTCCACGCCAATTACTGTCATTTTTGGTGCGAAAGCAGCTCCGGCATATGTGATTGCGAAAGACATCATCCATTTGATCCTCTGCCTGCAGGAGATTATTAACAAGGATCCCGAGGTAAGCCCGTATCTGAAAGTGGTTATGGTGGAGAATTATAACGTGACCAAGGCAGAAAAGCTGATTCCGGCATGCGATATTTCCGAACAGATATCCCTGGCAAGCAAGGAAGCTTCTGGAACCGGAAACATGAAATTTATGCTGAATGGGGCCGTGACCTTAGGAACGATGGACGGCGCTAATGTGGAGATTGCGGACCTGGTAGGGGAGAACAATATTTATATTTTTGGCGAGAGTTCGGATACCGTCATTGAGCATTATGAGAAAGCAGACTACGTTTCCAAAGATTACTATGACGAGGACGAGGACATCAAGGAAGCTGTTGATTTTATCATCAGCGACGAGATGATGAAGGTCGGTCAGAAGGAGAACCTGGAACGTCTTTACAAAGAGCTTTTGAATAAAGACTGGTTTATGACGCTGCTCGATTATAAGGACTATGCAGCGAAGAAAGAGGAAATCTACAAGGATTATGAAGACCGCATGGCGTGGGCGAAAAAGATGCTCGTGAATACGGCGAAAGCAGGATTCTTTTCCTCAGACCGGACGATTGCAGAATACAACAAGGATATTTGGGGCTTAGATTAGAATCAGAATGAAATGGGGACATCCAATTGTAAGTTATTGGATGTCCTCCGTTTATGCTATCTATTCCGTATCTTCCGGTAACCGCAGATATAATTTATTGATACGGTTCTTATCCGTATTTTCCACCCGCAGAAATACATTTTCCGGTGTGACAATTGATTCTCCAGTCTGGGGAAGATGGTCTAGGAGTTCAATCATATAGCCGCCTACAGTGTCGTAATCCTCAGAGGACAGTGATAAATCCAGCAAGTCGCACAGATCTTCCAGATTCATGGTACCTTGTATCAGGTATTCCCGTTCTCCCACCTTCTGGATGGGGTCTTCTTCATCCATATCGTATTCATCCCGGATTTCTCCGACGATTTCTTCCAGAATATCTTCCAGGGTGATAAGTCCAGCGGTGACACCATATTCATCCAGTACAATGGCAATATTGAAAGATGATTTTTTCATTTCGATTAAAAGATCTATGGTTTTCTTATGTTCGTAAGTATAATATGGCTTACGCAGGATGTCCCGTACCGAAAAGTGTTCGCGGTTTTCATAGAGAAGCAGGTCTTTCATATTTACCGTGCCGATTACATTGTCGGTAGATTCCTCATAAATTGGCAGCCGGGTATATTTATCTGTCCGGAAGATTTCGATAAGTTCCTCATAACTGCTGTTAATATCAGCAAATGTCATGTCGATGCGGGGAACCATGATTTCTTTTGCCTGGGAGTCCCCAAAATCAAACACGTTGTTAATCATTGCATGTTCTTCTGGTGTGGTAACGCCTTCTTTGTGCCCGACATCCATGATGGTCCGCAGTTCTTCTTCTGTGAGGGCGTTTTGCCCGTCTGCGACATTGACCCGCAGCAGTATCAGAAAGCCCATAGACAGTTTATTGATGATAAAGATTACAGGTGTCAAAACCTTCATAAGCAGGATAATAATGCGGGAATAGGAAAGTGCAATTTTATCCGCATGGATGGTGGCAAGTGTCTTGGGAGAAATCTCGCCGAAAATCAGCACAAGCACAGTGAGGGCTCCAGTGGCAATTCCAGCGCCGGCATTTCCAAAAATTTGTATGGCAAGTGCCGTTGCAATGGATGAAGCAGAAAGATTTACAATATTGTTCCCAATTAAAATGGCGCTCAGCATCTTGCCGGAATCACTGGCAATTTCCATTACCCGCCCGGCACGTTTATCTCCTTCGTCTGCAAGAGAGCGGATGCGTATTTTATTGAATGTTGTCAATGCAGTCTCCGCAGAGGAAAAAAAAGCAGATAAAAATAATAGGATAATTACAATAAATAGCTGTACGACTTCGCCTGAGTCCAAGAATATCGCTCCTTTCGGTAAGTGTTAAATTTTTACTCTTTTGATAATTATTCGAGATCTTTTTCTATATGTTTCTTAATAATTACAATATTAAATGATGAATGCAAATTTTGCAAGGAATAGTTTTCCATTAAAAGGAATAGAATGTGTTAGGATGGACATAGAGCCATGAATTGTTTTGCAATGACAGGGCATTCTACAAATCACATACAGCCCAGAGGGAGGAATTGGAAATGGAAAAGAATCGTACGAGAAAGAAACCTGTTCAGGCACAGGGGGAAAAGAAAATACGGGTGTCAGCCCTGACAATCTTAAAAATCCTGCTGGCAATGTATCTTTTAACCGGTGTTTTGCTGCTTGCATTGTCTGCCATGCTCTATAAAATGCAACTGAGTGAGACTACAGTATCTGTCGGGATTGTGATTATTTATGTGCTTTCAGGATTTTTGGGGGGATTTTTAAGCGGAAAAGTGATGAAAACAAGGAGGTTTTTCTGGGGCATGGTTATGGGTGGAGCCTATTTCCTGATTCTGGTCCTAGGCTCCATTCTGTTCCAAAAGGGAATTAATATGGAACTGTCCCGTTTTTTCACAACCCTGATCCTTTGTACGGCATCCGGCATGATTGGCGGCATGGTGAGTTAGTACCCGTATAACGGATATTACCGCTGTACCCGGCCGGAGGCGTCACCCCCTGCCAGTTTTAGGACTTCGTCCAGTGAGACAAGGTTAAAATCGCCTTCAATGGAATGTTTCAGGCAGGAAGCTGCTACAGCAAAGTCAATTGTTTTCTGTGGATCATAGCCCATCAGGGAGGCGGCAATGAGACCGCCGCCAAAACTGTCGCCGCCGCCTACGCGGTCTACAATATGCATATGGTATTTTCGGCTGAAATAATAATCAGCCCCGTCATAGAGCATGGCGGACCAGTCGTTGTCGTTTGCTGAGATGGATTCACGCAGGGTAATGGCAACTTTGGAGAAGGCAAAACGTTCCTTCAATTGCCTTGCTACGTCCTTATAGCCCTCATGGTTGACGGTTCCGGCTGTGACGTCGGTGCCGGATGATTTGATATCAAACACATCAGCGGCGTCTTCCTCATTGGCAATGCAGATATCTACATATTGGCAGAGGTTTCCCATCACCCGTCCGGCTTTCTCTCTGCTCCATAATTTATTTCGGTAATTTAAATCACAGGAGATTGTGACACCGGCTTCCTTTGCCGCCTGACACGCTGTCAGGCACAGGTCGGCAAGTTCATCGTTTAAGGCAGGGGTGATTCCGGTAAAATGGAACCAATCTGCATCTTTAAAGATTTCTTTCCAGCAGAAATCCTCAGCGGAAGCAGTATAAAGTGAGGAACCCAAACGGTCATAAATGACTTTCGAGGGTCTCTGTGAAGCCCCCTTTTCCAGATAATAGATACCGACGCGCTCACCGCCCCTTGCTATATAAGAGGTGTCTACACCGTATTTTCTAAGTGAATTAACACCTGCCTGTCCAATTTCATGGGCGGGCAGACGTGACACAAATACTGCGTGAAATCCATAATTTGCCAGTGATACACAGACATTTGCTTCACCTCCGCCAAAGGTTGCGCCCATTGTATCTGCCTGCACAAAACGATAATAGCCATCCGGGGCAAGCCGCAGCATAAGTTCACCAAAAGTGACTACTTTTTTTCCAGTCATAGTGATTCTCCTTTTTCAAACATACGGATGTTAGTTTCGGATGGTTCTTACAGCATCCTTGGTCAACCGTTTTATTTCCTCAAAATTTTGTAATTTGATATAATCATCCTTTACCATCCAGGTTCCCCCACAGGCAACAACTTTTTCACAGGCAAGATATGTGTGGAGATTTTCCGGGGTGATCCCGCCGGTAGGCATGAAGCGCACTTGCGGATAGGGTGCAGACAGGGCTTTTATCATTTCAAGCCCCCCGGATGCCTCTGCCGGGAAAAACTTTAACAGCGTCAGTCCGAAAGAAAGTGCGGCTTCAATATCGCTTGGATTATTTACTCCTGGGATGACAGGATATTTCTTTTTGATGCAATGCTTTACCACGGTAGGGTTGAGCCCAGGGCTGACAATAAATTTTGCGCCGGCTTTCATTGCCTGGTCTGCCTGTGCGGTGGTAAGGACTGTTCCGGCGCCCACAAGCATTTTGGGGAATTCTTCGGATATAATCTTTATACAGTCAGCAGCAGTTTCTGTGCGGAATGTAATTTCTGCGCAGGGCAGTCCGCCGTCGCAGAGTGCTTGTGCCAGCGGTTTGGCATCCGCAATGTTACGTAGCATGACCACTGGTATAATTCGCTTTTTTTCTAATTCTTCTAATATTTGTTCCATTTTGCCTTCCTCCTAAATACTGCCTGCTGTATTGAGAGCAGCGTTTTCGGCCTCTGCCAATAGTACCGGGGGTGTAACCCATACCAGATGATCCTCTCCGGTGGGGTTGGTATTGCTGTCAGGGTCCCCAATGGGTTCCTCTCCGTAATGGCTCTTTCCAGATGGATTATCTGACTTTCCAGGCAGATCAATTTCTGGGATATTTCCATCATCATAGGTGTTTCCAGGCTGGCGAGGTGTTTTTTTATCGCTCATAGAAACGTCTCCTTTCTGTAAAAGCTTTTTATTCTGTATTTAGTATGTTCAGAAAAAGAAGAAAAATTCTTAATGATTCTTTTGTTGTTTTCACAAATGGAAAGTATTATAATTGTTTCGAAGGCCAATAATTGGTAATGTTGAAAGGAGTGACAAAATGAGAGATGAAAACAAATATGCTTTATTGATTGACGCGGAAAATGTCTCGTCAAAGTATATTGGAATTGTAGCAAAGGAAGCACAGTCTCTTGGCAATATCACAATTCGCAGAATTTACGGTGACTGGACTGCAACTGCCAAGAATTCCTGGAAAGATTCACTTTTGGAAAATTCGTTATCGCCAATCCAGCAGTATAGTTATACTGTGGGTAAAAATTCCTCGGATTCTGCCATGATTATTGATGCTATGGATATTCTCTATACGAATGATGTGGACGGTTTTATTATCGTTTCCTCGGACAGTGATTTTACCAAGCTTGCCATGCGACTTAGAGAATCAGGAAAACGTGTGATTGGAATGGGAGAAAGCAAGACGCCGACGCCTTTTGTAAGGGCGTGTGAACAATTTAAGACTCTGGACGTGCTTTATAAAAACCATCATCCGTCTCAGAAAAGTAATACAAGTACAGTGGAGCGGACGAGAAGGCAGGAGATTAAATGTGTGCCGGCGGAAAAGGCGCTTTTTACAGGGGGGCAGGCGAAAGATGCACAGCCAATTACAAATCTTGGTGCGATCAAGGAAATGGTAATTTCTTTGCTGGATGAGAATTCAGACGAGGATGGCTGGATGTATCTGTCGGAATTGGGGAATATGATTCAGAGAATGTATTCAGATTTTGACTGCCGGAATTATGGATTTGCAAAGTTTGGCAAACTGATTGAATCTTTTCCGGAATTGCAGACCAGAAAAGACGATTCTAGTAATGGAATCACCAAAATCGTACTGGTGCGTAAAAGAGAGGATTAAATAATTAATTTTTCGGGCGCTGTGTACTGCGTACAAGACGCCAGATGGTGTCATGCATCCAGTCAACAGTTTCTGATAATTTTTTATTTTCCTCAATCAGTAGAACATTTTCCATCCGCAGTCTTTCCAATGAATCCATCGTATTGTCCGATATTGTGTTGTTGGCATTCATATATCCACCTCGGTATTTTAATGTATGGCAGTGAGCGCATTTGGCGCATATGATTACTAACAATATTATATCAAAATCCCCGGAAAAAGGGTGCTAAGATAGCGGAAAAAATCCGGGAAGAATACTGGTTTTTTGTGTAGAAAACTGTGGTCTGCCGTCGAAGAAGACAGGACAATATCTTTTGAAAAACAGCTTGTATAAGAAAAACGGTTATACTATACTGTAGATATAATGAACGAAAGGCTCGGCAGATGTTTTAGGGCTCGTACCAGAGATGATAAAATAGGAGGATAAGCAATGAAGAAACTAGAAGAATATGTCAGAAGTATTCCGGATTTTCCGGAACCGGGAATTATTTTCAGGGATGTGACAAGTATCCTGCAGGATGCGGATGGTCTGCATCTGGCCATTGATGGGTTGTTAGACAGCCTTAAAGATGTAGACTATGATGTTGTGGTAGGACCGGAATCAAGAGGATTTATTTTTGGTGTGCCGGTAGCGTATGAGGCACGCAAGGGATTTGTACCTGTTCGGAAGAAAGGAAAGCTGCCTTGTGAAATTATTTCAGCAGAATATGATTTGGAATATGGAAGCGCTGTGATTGAGATGCATAAGGATTCGATTACACCAGGGCAGAAAGTGGTTATTGTAGATGATCTTATTGCCACAGGCGGCACGATAGAGGCGATTATTAAACTGGTCGAGCAGCTTGGCGGTGAAGTGGTAAAAATTTGTTTTGTAATGGAGCTTGCTGGATTAAAGGGCAGGGAGAGACTTGCAGGTTATGATGTGGACAGCCTCATTACATATGAAGGAAAGTAGAAGATGAGAGTTGGAATTGGATATGATGTACACAGGCTTACAAAGGACAGGAAGCTGATTCTTGGCGGCGTTGAGATCGCACATACGTTAGGGCTTTTGGGACATTCAGATGCGGATGTGCTGCTGCATGCGGTTATGGATGCGCTGCTGGGAGCTGCATCTCTGGGTGACATAGGCAGGCATTTTCCAGATACGGATGATGCGTATAAAGGAATTTCCAGCATGAAGCTTCTTGCGCATGTAGGGGAGCTTTTGCAGCAGCAGGGATATGTAGTCGGAAATATTGATGCGACGATTATTGCTCAGAAACCTAAGCTGCAGCCTTTTATTGCGCAGATGGAACAGAATATTGCACAGGTGCTGGCAATTGCAGAAGGGCAGGTCAATATTAAGGCTACTACAGAGGAGGGCATGGGATTTACCGGAAGCCAGGAAGGGATTTCTGCCCAGGCGATTTGTTCTTTGATGAGCCTGTATGAGGGTAGTGCGGCGGTTTATGACAGTGAGAGGAACTGCCTAAACTGCAGCGGATGTATGAAGTAACAGTGAGAGGAATAGTAATGACGGGCAGCATGGTACGTTATCTGAAACAGTGGGAGAAACAGGCAACCAGACCTCTGTATGAGGCTGCTTTTTCTGAAGATTCCAGGGAGTTTGTGGACTATTATTATAATTGGAAAACGAAAGACAATGAGATTATCGTAATGGAAGGCGCTGAGGGAGGCAGCTCCTTCCATGTTATGATTCAGATGAATCCGTATACCCTCTGTATCAATGGGACGGTTATGGAAATTCCTTATATTGTAGCAGTGGCCACAGATTCACATTACCGCAGGCAGGGAAAAATGCGGCGGGTTATGGAAAAGGCCATACGGGATATGTGGCAGAAGAAACTTCCGTTTACTTTTCTTCTCCCGGCGGATGCAGCATATTACAGGGGACAGGGATTTGTGTATTTTCCCCGCCAGGACTATCGAAAGGCAGGAGGAATCTGTCTTTTGGAAGAACCTTCCTATAAGCCCGTAAAAGAGTTATTCCAAAAGCAGTGGAGATATGCGGATACAGGAGATGCTTTGGCAATGGCGGTCTTTGCCAATCAGATATTAGAGTCAAGATGCGGGGTCTATATAAATAGGGACAGTGATTATTATTATCGCCTGTTGGAGGAGTTAAAAGCGGAACATGGAGGCGTGCTTATTTCAGGAACGAAAGAAAAGATTCGGGCAATGATTTCTTACAGTATAAGCAGCAAGGATGGTAAAGTGACGGCAGAAATTAAAGAATTTCTGTCAGGTAATGATGTCTCAAAAGAGGAGGCAGGGCAAATTTGCCAGGATGCTCTAAGAGGATTGGGCTGTGCGGTGGACAATGTCAGATTCACCACCTCGCGGATGATGGTGCGCCTGATAAATCTTGCTGCACTTGTACCTCTTTTGCGGAGTGAAAAGCCTGTGTTATACGAAGTAAAGGTGACAGATTCTGTTATTGAGGAGAATAACGGCTGTTTCAGAATTGAGATAGGCAAACGAGAAGGGAATATCTGTATAATAGAAGAAAAGGACGTCAGGCAGCAGATGGATATTGCAGGATTGGCAGATGGATTGTTTCAGGGGACAGCGGTATATCTCCATGAGTGGGTGTAAAATTCGTGCGAGCACGATTTTCCCCGATTTATCCCGTCTGGCTGAACTGGAAAACAGGTATTGACAAATTCGAGATTTCTGCATAAACTAACACGAATAGGAATGTCATTTTCATATGTTGGCATTGGTTAGAAGGGAAGCGTTCACAAATGGGACTGTTTCAACAGATAAAAGAAGAATATGAGGTAATCCGGGAGAGGGACCCGGCAATCAAGTCACCTATGGAAGTACTGCTTTATCCCAGCTTTCGGGTAATGCTCAGTTACCGGAAGGCGCATAAGAAATATTTAAAAGGCCAGTATTTCCGGGCGCGGAGAATTTCGCAGAAGGCTGCGCGAAAGACCGGGATTGAGATTCATCCGGGAGCGGTGATAGGCAAAGGATTCTTTATAGACCATGGCAGTGGCGTGATCATCGGAGAGACAACGATTATTGGAGATAATGTGACGCTGTACCAGGGTGTTACGCTGGGTGGCACGGGCAAGGAGAGCGGCAAGCGGCATCCTACCCTCTGCGATAATGTAATGGTGAGTGCAGGAGCGAAGATTATCGGTTCTTTTACCATAGGGGAGAACAGTAAAATTGGTGCAGGAAGTGTAGTTTTGGAAGAAGTTCCCCCAAACTGCACGGTGGTAGGCGTGCCAGGAAGGATTGTAAAGCGGGATAATGTGAAAGTGCCGAGAAGCGATATGGACCAGGTACATTTACCCGACCCGGTGATGGAGGACATTACAGTGCTGCAGCATGAAAATTCTGCATTGTGTAATAAGATTATAGATTTGGAAACGAAAGTCAGGAGGCTGGAAGGAGAAAAGATATGAAAGTATACAATACCTTAAGCAGGAAGAAAGAAGAATTTGTACCCTTAGAGGAAGGAAAAGTAAAAATGTATGTGTGCGGTCCCACCGTGTATAACCTCATTCATATAGGCAATGCCCGGCCAATGATTGTGTTTGATACCGTGCGCCGTTATATGGAATACAAGGGGTATGAAGTGAATTATGTGTCTAATTTTACGGATGTGGATGACAAGATTATTAAGAAAGCTGTGGAGGAAGGCATTTCGGCACAGGAGATTTCCCAGCGCTATATTGAAGAATGCAAAAAGGATATGTCCGACATGAATGTGAGGCCTGCCACGACACATCCACTGGCGACACAAGAGATTGACGGAATGCTTGAGATGATTTCCACCCTGATGGAAAAAGGCTTTGCCTATGCCGTGGAAGACGGGACCGTTTATTTCCGCACCAGGAAGTTTAAGGATTATGGGAAACTGTCCCACAAGAACCTGGATGATTTGCAGGCAGGACACCGGGACATCAAGGTGACCGGAGAGGATAAGGAGGATTCCTTGGATTTTGTATTGTGGAAGCCCAAGAAGGAGGGAGAGCCTTTCTGGGAATCTCCCTGGTGCAAGGGCAGGCCGGGATGGCACATTGAATGTTCGGTCATGGCAAAAAAATATCTTGGAGAGGAAATCGACATCCACGCCGGGGGAGAGGATTTGATTTTTCCGCACCATGAGAACGAAATTGCCCAGAGTGAGGCGTGTAACGGAAAAATTTTTGCAAAATACTGGATTCACAACGGATTTTTGAATATTGACAATAAGAAGATGTCCAAGTCAGAGGGCAATTTCTTTACCGTTCGGGAAATCGGGGAAAAATACGATTTGCAGGTATTGCGCTTCTTTATGCTCAGTGCCCATTACAGAAGTCCCCTGAATTTCAGCGCAGATTTGATGGAGGCGGCGAAGAACGGGCTGGAACGGATTTTAAATGCGACACAGGCCCTGCAGCATCTTGAGAAAAATGCAAAGGAGAAATCGATGAGCGCTCAGGAAGCAGAGATTTTTTCAGGCAGCAGCATCTTTGTGGAGAAGTTTGAAAAGGCGATGGATGACGATTTCAATACGGCGGACGCTATTTCTTCGGTGTTTGAGCTGGTCAAATACTGCAATACAAATGCGGGAGAAGGAAGTTCCGGGGAGTTTGCAGGAAAGCTGTATGAACGCCTCGAGGGGCTTTGTGATGTCTTAGGAATTATTCTTGCGAAGAAAGAAGTAATGCTGGACGAGGAGATTGAGAATCTGATAGCAGAACGTCAGACGGCGAGAAAAGAGAAGAATTTTGCCCGGGCGGATGAAATCCGTGCCATACTGTTAGAGAAAGGAATTATTTTGGAGGATACCAGAGAAGGAGTAAAATGGAAAAGGGCATAAATTCATACATCTTAAAAAAATTTGATATAGAAATGAAGGATGTCCGCAGCTATTCCCCTTTAACACTTGCCTATATCGGGGATGGGATATATGATTTGGTGATCCGTTCCATGGTCGTGGGGGAGGGTAATACCCACGTCAATGACCTGCACCGCCATACCAGTCAGATTGTGAAAGCCCACGCACAGTCAGAGATGATTGAGAAGCTGCTCCCAGAGCTGACGGAGGAAGAAGTTGCAGTGTATAAACGCGGCAGGAATGCCAAGTCAGCTACTATGGCGAAAAATGCCACTGTGGGGGATTACCGCAGGGCGACTGGTTTTGAAGCATTGATGGGGTATCTGTATCTGGAAGATAAGACGGAACGCATGATGGAGTTGATTTTAACCGGACTAAAGAAAACCGGGAAAGGAGTACGGGATTGAGGTACGAGGAGTTGACCATTGAGGGAAGAAATGCTGTCCTGGAGGCATTTCGTTCCGGAAAGACGATAGACAGGCTGTTTGTGTTAAAGGGATGTCAGGATGGACCCGTCAGGACAATTATCCGGGAGGCGAAGAAGCATGACACCATCCTTGATTATGTGGAAAAGGAGCGGTTAGACCAGCTCTCTGAAACAAAAAAGCATCAGGGAGTCATTGCCTTTGCGGCGGCCTATGAATATGCGCAGGTGGAGGACATGCTAAAAGCGGCTAAGGACAGGCAGGAGGATCCGTTTCTGATTTTGCTTGATAATATTGAGGATCCACATAATCTGGGCGCTATTATCCGTACGGCCAATCTTGCAGGGGCGCATGGGGTGATTATTCCCAAGCGCAGGGCAGCAGGGCTTACGGCGACGGTAGCAAAGGCATCCGCCGGAGCGCTGAATTATACGCCGGTGGCAAAGGTGACGAACATTTCACAGACGATCAAGGAATTGAAAGAGCGGGGCATTTGGTTTGTCTGTGCAGATATGGACGGTGAGACCATGTACCGTCTGGATTTGAAAGGTCCCATTGGACTGGTGGTTGGCAGTGAGGGAGAGGGGGTCAGCAGGCTGGTAAAAGAAAGTTGTGATTTTACCGCTTCCATTCCCGTGGCAGGGGAGATTGATTCCCTGAATGCTTCCGTGGCGACGGGAGTGCTGGCATATGAAATTGTGAGACAGAGAATACAGTGAGGGGACAAACGTGCACAAAGAGAAAGAATATGAGAATCAGACGGATGAACGATTGATTGAACAGCTTCGCGGTGGACAGGAGGAAATCACCGACTATATTATGGACAAATATAAAAATCTGGTGCGTAAGCGGGCAAATGCCATGTTCCTGATTGGCGGTGATACAGATGATTTGATTCAAGAGGGAATGATTGGGCTTTTTAAGGCAATCCGGGATTTCAGGGGTGATATGGAAGCATCGTTTTACCATTTTGCAGATTTGTGCATTACCAGGCAGATTTATCACGCGGTGGAGGCATCCAGAAGAAAAAAACACATCCCATTGAACACCTATCTTTCCCTTAATGCTGAAATGGGGCAGGAGGGGGAAGAAACCTTTCTGGATTTGCTGGAATCGTTTGCAAATCCTAACCCGGAGCAGCTTCTGATTGAAGAAGAAAATATTCGGGCAATTGAGGAAAAGCTAAAGAAAGATCTCAGCAAATTTGAGCAGCAGGTGATGCAGCTTTATTTACAGGGGCTTAATTACAGGCAGATTGCAGAGCTGCTTGAGAAAGAACCCAAGGCGATTGACAATGCACTGCAGCGCATCCGCGGGAAGATTAAAATTTCTTGTTGACAAACCGGATGCTGGTGGGTATAATATATCAAGTGTGGATAGGAGACTGTAATGAGAATTGATTTATCAGATATTATTTCCAGCGAGAATAAGGAAATGTCGAAGCAGGCAGCAATTGAAATGAAAGCTTTTGACTCTAAGCTGGGGCAGTTTCCCATTGTAAAGAGCATGCCTTTTGTACTGACGTTCACCAATGAGAATAATAAGCGGCTGCTTATCCGGGGTGAGACAGAGGTTACAATTGCGATTCCATGCGACCGTTGTCTTGAAGAAGTGGACAAAGGTTTCCACTTACGGATGGATAAGGATATAGACCTTACCGGAAGCGATGATGGACGGGGCATGGAAGAATCTAATTTTATGACAGGAACAAATCTGGATGTGGATCAACTTATTTTTGGAGAAATTTTGGTGAGCTGGCCAATGAAGGTTCTGTGCCGGGAGGATTGTAAGGGCATCTGTAAGCGATGCGGGGCCAATCTGAATGAGGCAGAATGTCAGTGCCAGAAGACAGAGCCGGATCCAAGAATGGCGGCAATCCAGGATATTTTTAACCAATTTAAGGAGGTGTGATCATGTCTATATGTCCGAAGAATAAATCTTCCAAAGCGAGGAGAGATAAGAGGAGAGCAAACTGGAAAATGTCTGCTCCGACTTTAGTAAAATGCAGTAAGTGTGGGGAGCTGATGATGCCTCACAGGGTTTGCAAGAGCTGCGGAAGTTATAACAAAAAAGAGATTATCCCTCAGGAGTAGTCAGAGTTAACATTGTCAGGAAAAGAGAATCAGGGTAATTATGCGTAAAATTTGCATAATTGTCCTGATTTTTTTGACAAATACTGGTGGTTGCCTGAATTTAAGCCAAAATGATGATAAGATAAAATTATAAAAAGGTCAGTGGATTTACCGTAAAATGGAAAAAAAGGCGAAGCAAACAAGCGGAT
>CAPQSW010000004.1:100038-110010 GCA_948688495.1 uncultured Lachnospiraceae bacterium
GATACCAGATTCAATATTCAACCGGTAAAAAGTTTACGAAGAAAACAACTGTGACAAAGACCATGAAAAAGAACACAATCACAAAGCTGACTGTAAAAAAATTGAAATCACAGAAAAGATATTATGTCAGAATCAGGACTTAATAGAACATTTTATATTCTATCTTTGAAAGACAGGGGATTTGCTGCATCACGAAGGAGGAAAAATTTATCAAAAGCCTTGACAGGCATATATTCACTATGATATAAGAAATATCAGGCGTTTTGCTTACTGTCAACCTGCTTATGGGGGCGCTTTCTCTTTGGAGAGCGCCCTAAGCGAGGTTTTTGTTTTAAGAAAGGAAAGAAAATGAGATTATTTAACTATGACGGCGGGGTTATGAGAAGCATTTCCAAATTTACAGACTGCATTGGTTTAAGCCTTTTGTTTTTGGTAAGCTGCATCCCAATATTTACAATGGGGACAGCGATGGCGGCAATGTACCATACCGCGTATAAGGTACTGCACCACGACAGGGGGTATGTATTTCGGGATTATATCGAATCATTCCGGGAGAATTTTAAACAGACAACGCCTGTATGGCTGCTGGCGCTTCTTCTGGGAGGCATCTTAGGCGCTGATGGTTATATTATGGGTTTTTATGCCAGAGAAGGGAAGATAGCAGCAGTTTTGGGCGGTGTGTTTCTTGTGGGAATGATTGTGTGGTTTGTCTGGATTTCCTACCTGTTTCCCTACATGGCAAGGTTTGAGAATACCGGAAAGCAGTCCATGAAAAATGCCATTTTATTTCCTGTCATACATCTCCCGATGACAGTTTTAATGATAGTGTTAGCAGCAGTGATAGGGGCTGTGTTTTATGTTTTTCCCTTTTTGATTGTGATTCTCCCGGCATTATACAGCTGGATCCAGAGCTATATCTTAGAGAGGGTGTTCCGTAAATACATGACAGAAGAAGAACGGGCAGCGGAAGACGAGAGAAACTGCCGGGATATTCACTAAAAAATTTACTAAAAAATTTACTTATGGAGGTTCCTATGAGAAAAAAATTATTAAAACACGTATTTTTTATGGTATGTACGATGGCGCTGGGTATGATGATTACATCATGCGGCAGTATGGGTGTATCATCCAATGGAGGTATTCCCACTGAGGAGCAGCTCTCTATTGCATCTGCTGCATTAGGTGATGACATCAGAAGCCTGAGTGTTTCTGTTGATGGAGTTGTCTGCCAGTTTCCCATGAATACAGGCGATATGATCGACAATGGCTGGTATTTTGACAATGATGTGAAAAAGAACCTCGAAAGCATTCCTGGGAATACGCTTGTAGCTCCGGCAGTTACGATGAGAAAAAATGCAGCGGATGGGTACGCCGCAACATCCTGTGCGGTGCAGCCGGTAAATAAAGGAACTTCGGAAATTTCCCTGGAAGAATCCATGCTTTACAATGTCGTTTTCTCCAAGTCGGATGGTGTTACCGTCATACTTCCTGGAGGTATTACATGGGACAGCACCTTTGATGAGGCAAAGGAGGCTTATCATCCTACCGAGGAAGAAGCTGTAGATATGAATGGGATAAAATATATCCTGATCAGGAGCAAAGATAACCATTATTCTGTGCAGATAAATTTTAACAGCACAGATGATAAGGTTGAAAGAATTGAGTTTAGCGGACGCTTATAATTAAGGCTTTCGACAGCTTTGAAAGGTAAAATTAAGAAGTATCCATAATATAGTATTTGGCAGATTATTGACTATGTATCAGAATTATTGACTTCTTATAATACTTATAGTATATTCTCGTTTTTGACACTTTAAGAATCAAGTAAGTGCCACAATCCCTTATAAATACTGGGACGGTGGCACTTTATGCTGTATGCATGAAATATAGTAATGTTTTATCTTCGCTTACTTTTTTTCTGAATTCCTTTCATTTTCCGTTTTGTTATAAACTGATAGTCCGTCCGGAATCCACATGTCTCATGAAGGTCATCCGTTATCTTCTGGCGCTCATATACAGGCATAAATCCCTGTTCTTCTACATCTGCAAATTTTATGTTTCTTAAGGTTTGAAGTAACTGTTCCGTGGTATAAGCGTCCTTCAGAGAACGCTTTAATAACCGAAAATGAAGCAGAGATAGAAAACATGTGAGAAAATGCGCTTTGATACGGTCTTCACGGGTCAGATAGACCGGCCTTGCTTCAAAATCTGTTTTCATAGTCCTGAAACAATCCTCAATCTGCCATCTTCCCTCGCTGACCTTTAATATATCTGCAACATCATCATCCAGAAGGTCTGTACAGACGGCGTAAAGCCCGTCATACATTTCTTCTTCGGCAATCTTATCCAGATCGAGATAGTAGTGGATTTTCGCTTTCTCGCCTTCTTCAGTCGCAGCGATTTTATTTACAAATCTTGCAGGGTCATTCGGGTTTTTGCGTTGCTTTTTCAAAGTGCCATTGGCAACCATCTTTTCTGCCCTGGCGATCTGCTCCGCACGGACCGCCTTCTGATAGGCAGCATACTTTGGGGAATATGTGATGATCAGCCGTTGGTGTAGTTTTTTTGTTGTAAACGGTTCATCTTTGTAATAGAGTTGGTCTTTATCATCTTCTGACAGTTTCGTGATATCCACAGACGCATCATCTGACAGACGCTTGAAACCGCTCCTGCTCAGTGCCCATGTCCGATCCTCGGCAGGGAGTTTTTTAATCGATTGGGTTACAATAAATGAGCGCTGCCCCATGTGGTTGAATGCCCGGTTGTCTTCGGACGCAAGGCCCGCATCACTGCAATAAATAAACTTTTCACATCCGAACTGCTGAAGGATCTTGGTCTCCAGGGGCTTTAGTGACTTTTGCTCATTTTGGTTCCCTGGAAAAAGGGAAAAAGCTAACGGTAGTCCATCACCGTCCGTAAAAAGCCCCATCTGAATAATCGGGTTAGGCCGGTGTTCTTTACTCTTGCCATATTTTTTATCTCCGTCCTCCTGTTCAATCTCAAAATAGTAGTTCGTACAATCGTAATAAAGAATCCGATCATTTCTACTGCCCAGGAAAAAGCTGTTTTTGTAAACTTCCGCCTGGATAAAATCCATTTCCCTGGCAAGGACCGAAAGTGCACGGTATACATCATGCAGCCTGTAAGTTGGCGGCTCAAGGAATTGTTCTGCAGTGCGCAAAGAAGAACTTTTGCTGGAAGGCACCAGCACCCTGGTATAGATCAGATCTGACAGGATTGCATTTAGATCATATTCGAACTTATAGCGGCTTTTGATCTTCCGGCATATGGAATCCATCTTGAGGCCATAGTAAACGGACTGGAGGAAAAGATAGCCGCCGGTGAAAAGTTTCTGCTTATGATAGTCCATGAGTTTATTGGAATGAAAAGGAACCATGACAAGAGCATCTTCCTTTTCGCTTTTGTATCTCGCCGTTTCAAGGCGGGCCTGTTCATTAGCCCAGGCCAAGACCCCGTCCCTGTCAGTATGGAGACGCTTTGACAATTCAGCCAGAGTGCCAAGCTTGCGTATAGTTTTTGAAGTGCTTTTTCCCTGCGCATTTGTATACGACTGGGTAATATAAAAGGATTCCGAATTTTTGGATTTAGATGTTGTCACCCGCATGATAATCACCTCTGTTATCAGTATACCACAAATCACTAAATATTACTAGATAGTAAAACAAAAAAGTTGACAAAAAAATAAGCCTATTACAAGGCTTAAAGGTACTTTTTTGATTACTGATGTGTCAAACACCCGACTATGTATCAGAATTATTGACTTCTTATAATACTTATAGTATATTCTTAAAGAGGCATTAGCAAAATAAGGAAATCTCCTTTGGAGAAGAAAGGGAATTTCCTGTTTATGTCATGTCATAAGGAGGATGTTTCATGGAGGAAATGATAAAAGTAGCAGTAGATGCCATGGGCGGCGATCATGCGCCGGCAGAGGTGGTAAAAGGCGCAATTGATGCTGTTACACTGCGCCGGGATATCAAAGTATATCTGATTGGCAGACAGGAGATCGTAAAGGAAGAACTGGCAAAGAATTCCTATCAGGACTCACAGATTGAAATTATCCATGCGCCGGAAGTGATTGAGACAGCAGAGCCTCCGGTGCTTGCAATCCGCAAAAAGAAGCAGTCATCCATTGTGGTGGGGATGCATATGGTAAAGGACAAGGAAGCAGATGCTTTTGTCTCTGCTGGGAGTTCCGGCGCTGTACTGGTAGGAGGACAAGTTATTGTTGGCAGGATTAAGGGCGTGGAGCGTCCGCCGCTGGCACCGCTCATCCCTACGCAAAAGGGGGTTTCTTTGCTGGTTGACTGTGGCGCCAATGTCGATGCCAGATCTTCGCATCTGGTGCAGTTTGCCAAGATGGGTTCCATATATATGGAAAATGTACTTAATATTCCAAATCCCAGAGTTGCTATTGTCAATATCGGTGCAGAGGAGGAAAAGGGAAATGCATTGGTAAAGGAGACATTTCCTCTCCTGAAGAATTGTCCGGATATCAATTTTGTAGGAAGTATTGAGGCACGGGATATTCCACGGGGGGAAGCCGACGTGATTGTCTGTGAAGCCTTTGTGGGGAATGTAATCCTCAAGCTGTATGAAGGTGTAGGGGCCACGATGCTTGGCATGGTAAAGGCAGGATTGATGGAGACATTGCAAAGCAAAATCGGAGCGCTTTTGGTGAAACCGGCATTGAAAAAGACGATGAAGTCCTTTGATGCCAGCGAGTATGGAGGAGCGCCGCTCCTCGGTTTGAATGGGTTGGTTGTCAAGACGCATGGAAGTTCCAAAGCAAAAGAAGTAACCAATTCTATCATTCAGTGTGTTACTTTTAAAGAGCAGGAAATCAATGAGAAAATCAAAAGAAATATTGGAGGAAATCATGGAATTTGAAAAGCTTAAAAAAATCATTTCAGAGGTATTAAATGTCGATGTAGAAGAAATTACAATGGAAACTACTTTCGTAGATGATCTGGGCGCAGATTCTTTGGATATTTTTCAGATTATTATGGGGCTTGAAGAGGAATTTGATATGGAGATTGCCAATGAGGAAGCTGAGAAGATTGTAACGGTAGGCGATGCAGTAGAACAGATTAAGAAGGCAGTAAATTAACGGAATGTATAGGAACTATTATTGATTCAATAAGGAACAAGGATGCCTGGAAGAAATTGTGTCTGATTTCTGCCGGGCTATCCTTGTTCATAAGAAATTATATCTGAGAGGAATGTTTATGAATTTACAAAGAGAATTTGAAGAGAGAATTGGCTATCAGTTTCAGGACAAGAAGTTGTTGTCACAGGCATTGACCCATAGTTCTTATGCAAATGAGCGACATCTGGGCAAACAGGCAGATAATGAGCGTTTGGAATTTTTAGGAGATGCGGTACTGGAAGTTATATCCAGTGATTTTTTATTTCACAAATATCCTAAAAATCCCGAAGGCGAACTTACCAGGCTGCGCGCCAGTATTGTGTGCGAGCCCACATTGTCATTTTGTACCAGGGAGCTTGAACTTGGGAAATACCTTCTGCTTGGCAAAGGCGAGGATCAGATGGGAGGAAGAAAGCGGGATTCCATTCTCTCTGATGCCATGGAGGCAGTGATTGGGGCCATTTATCTGGACGGTGGTTTTACTAGCGCAAAAGAGTTTGTTTTCCGTTTTATACTGAATGATATTGAGCATAAGCAGCTCTTTTTTGATAGCAAGACTATCCTGCAGGAGATTGTACAGGGAAATTGCAGTGATTTGCTGCACTACGAACTGATTCGGGAGGAAGGACCCGATCACAACAAGAGATTTGTTGTGGAGGCGAGGATCGGCGCACGTGCCTATGGACAGGGGGAAGGGAGAACGAAAAAAGCTGCAGAGCAGGATGCTGCTTACCATACATTATTGCAGTTAAGGCAGCAGGGCTTTTGGGATAATGGAGGAAATACATGTATTTAAAGAGTATAGAAGTTCATGGCTTCAAGTCTTTTGCCAATAAGATTCTGTTTGAATTTCACAACGGTATTACCGGAATTGTGGGACCGAATGGAAGCGGAAAGAGCAACGTTGCAGATGCAGTGCGCTGGGTGCTTGGTGAGCAGCGCATCAAACAGTTGCGCGGCTCAAGTATGCAGGATGTTATTTTTTCCGGTACGGAGAACCGAAAGCCTTTAAGTTACGCCTATGTGGCGATTACCCTGGATAACAGCGACAGGCAGTTGAATGTGGATTATAATGAAGTAACTGTGGCCAGACGGGTTTACCGTTCTGGTGAGAGCGAATATCTCATCAATGGAACCACATGCCGCCTGAAGGATGTAAACGAGCTGTTTTACGATACAGGAATCGGTAAGGAGGGTTATTCTATTATCGGCCAGGGGCAGATTGAGCGTATTTTGAGCGGAAAGCCGGAAGAACGCCGGGAATTGTTTGACGAGGCTGCAGGCATTGTGAAATATAAGCGGAGAAAGTCGGCAGCACAGAAGAAACTGGAGGATGAAAGACAGAATCTTCTGCGTGTGAATGATATTCTTTCAGAGTTGGAAAAGCAGGTAGGGCCGCTGGAGAAACAGGCCGAGAAAGCAAAGACCTATCTCAAAAAGAAGGAAGAATTAAAGACATATGATGTAAATATGTTTTTAATGGATATGGAACGTATCGGGGAGCAGTCTGCGCAGCTGGAAGAAAAAATTAAAATTGCAGATCAGGATTTAAAGGATGCAGGCAGTTCCTACGATAACATCAAAGCAGAATACGAACAGATGGGGCGCGATATGGAGCAGGCGGATGCAGACCTTGCATCCCTCAGGGAAGAATTGAGCAATACAACTGTGCGCAAAGGCAAGCTGGAGGGTGAAATCAATGTCCTGCGCGAACAGATTCATGCAGCCGAGCAGAGTGAAGAACATTTTAAGATGCGCCAGGAGGAAATTGATAAAGATAGGGCGGAGCGCATAGAGCAGAAGGCAGAATTTCAAAAGGAAATGGATCAGTTTAGGCGGCGGCTTTCCTCGGTGGAGCAGCAAAAGATTCAGGTTATGGCGCAGTATCAGGAAATCCAGGAGGAGATTGCCCGTTGCAGCCGGGGAATCGAAAACGGCAAGAATGAGATCATTGAACTTTTGAATAATAAGGCATCCACGAAGGCAAGACGCCAGCGCTATGATACGATGCAGGAGCAGGTCAATATCCGTAAAGCAGAGCTCAGCAAGCGCCTGTTAGAGCAAAAGAGCGAGGACGAAAGCCTCATGCTCATGGTAGAGGAGTGTGAAAAGAAATATGAAGATGCCAAAGAACGGTATTTAGGACTGCTGGGGCAGGAACAGGAATTAGAGCAGAAAGGCCGGCAGTGGCAGTCGAAACAGGCACAGACTTCCCACGAATTAGAACAGGACACGGCACGTTACCACAGGGAAAAATCCCGTCTGGAATCTTTGGTTAACATTGCGGAGCGTTACGATGGTTATGGAAATTCTATTCGCCGGGTGATGGAGAAGAAAGAGGATGAGCCGGGACTTTTAGGAGTTGTGGCAGACTTGATTGAGGTCGATAAAAAATATGAGATTGCCATTGAGACGGCGCTGGGCGGTACCATTCAAAATATTGTCACCAGTGATGAGGCAACGGCAAAAAAAATGATTGAATACCTGAAAAAGAACCGCTACGGACGTGCAACATTCCTTCCGCTGACGAGTGTTGGAAAGAAAAAGACACAGGTAAACGCGTCAGCGCTGAAAGAACCAGGTGTAATTGGAATTGGCAGTGAACTGGTCCATACGGACAGCCGTTTTGACGGATTGAAGACGTATCTTTTGGGAAGGACTTATGTGGTAGATACGATTGACCATGCCATTTTACTTGCGCAAAAATACCAGTACAGCCTTAGAATCGTAACGCTGGAGGGTGAATCCTTGAATCCAGGCGGTTCCATGGCAGGAGGAGCATTTAAAAATACCAGCAATCTTCTGGGCAGGAAACGTGAAATTGAAGATTTACAGAAACTGACGAAAGAGCTTGCAGATGTAATATCAAAACACAGGAATCGTTTGGAAGAAATTCAGACGGCACGGGAGCTGTTAAAAGAGGACATTCTTCAGATCCGCGAAGATTTAAAAGAGGCCATGCTCTTGCAGAATACAGAGAAGATGAATCTGGACCGTATCCGGGAGCAGAAGGAGGAAAACGACAGCCAGTTTACGGATTTGCAGACAGAGAGCCGGCAGTTAGAATATCAGTTGAAAGAAATCAGTGAAAGCCGTAATATCATTCAGCAGGAGATCAAAGCGGCTGATCAGCGGGAAAAAGAAATTGAGGAAGAAAACCGTAATTTCCAGGAAATTTTGGACAGGCAGAACCATCTTGCGGAAGAAAGCCAGGAATCCGTTTCGAACGTACAGTTAGAGGAAGCAAATCTCATGCAGAAGGTAAATTTCCTTCAGGAAAACATCTCGCGTATTGAAGGAGAGCTTATGAAGTTGGAGGCAGATCTTCTTGCAGCAAGACGGGAGAAGGATGATTCCCAGGCAGACATTGAGAAAAAGCAGGCAGATATTGATAAAATCCGTGCGACAATGGAAGCATCTGATACAGCGCATGATGAGCTGGAGAAAAAGATAGAAGAAGGACAGAGGCAGAGGGAGGAAATGTCCCAGTCTTACCGGGGATTTTTTAAGAAGCAGGAGGAAATGTCCAAACGTATGAATGATTTGGACAAGGAGCTGTACCGTCTGAACAATCAGAAAGAAAAGCTTCAGGAATCAGCGGAGCTCCAGACGAACTATATGTGGGAAGAATATGAGCTGACATTACACAATGCGATGGAACTGCGCAGTGAGACGTATGACAATCCCGCTGAATTAAAAAAGCTGATTACAGAGATTAAAGATGAAATCCGAAAACTCGGGGATGTTAATGTCAATGCCATTGAGGATTATAAGAGCCTGTCTGAGCGTTATGTGTTTATGAAGACCCAGCATGACGATCTGGTGGAGGCCGAGCAGACCTTGCTTGGCATTATTGAGGAATTGGATGCAGGAATGCGCAAGCAGTTCCTGGAGAAGTTTGCGGAAATCCAGATAGAATTTAACAAAGTATTTAAGGAACTGTTTGGCGGCGGAAAGGGTACCTTGGAGTTGGTGGAGGATGAGGATATTTTGGAGTGTGGAATCCGCATCAGTGCCCAGCCTCCAGGGAAGAAACTGCAGAATATGATGCAGATGTCCGGTGGGGAGAAAGCCCTGACAGCCATTTCACTCCTGTTCGCAATCCAGAACCTGAAACCATCCCCGTTTTGCCTCTTAGATGAGATTGAGGCAGCTCTGGATGACTCCAACGTAGGCCGTTTTGCAAAATATTTACATAAATTAACAAGAAATACACAGTTTATTGTGATTACCCACAGAAGGGGAACTATGGCGGCGGCGGACCGCCTCTACGGAATCACCATGCAGGAAAAAGGTGTTTCCACGCTGGTATCTGTGAATCTCATTGAAGACGACCTGGATACCTGAAATTATAATAATTAAAAAGAAAGGGCTGGTAACGATGGCAGAGGAAAAAAAAGGTTTTTTTAAGCGTCTTGTACAGGGATTGACCAAAACAAGGGATAATATTGTCTCTGGAATAGACTCCATATTCAGCGGATTTTCCAGTATCGACGAGGATTTCTATGAGGAGATAGAAGAAATCCTTATCATGGGGGATCTGGGTGTCCATGCGACAACAGAGATTATCGAGAATTTGAAGCAGAAGGTAAAAGAGGAACATATCAAAGAGCCTGCACAATGCAAGGAACTGCTGATTTCCAGTATCAAAGAGCAGATGGATGTGGGGCAGATGGCGTATCGTTTTGAGCAGGAGAAATCTGTGGTATTGATTATCGGTGTCAATGGTGTGGGAAAGACTACTTCTGTGGGAAAACTTGCAGGCAAGTTAAAAGACCAGGGGAAAAAAGTTGTTCTTGCGG